>JBCCGK010000040.1:0-91558 GCA_039029315.1 Bacteroidota bacterium
GCGGACGGTGGTGGAATCATCTTCAAGAAGGGAAAGTAAAAAGGGTAAATCTTTTCTATTCGGCATCGGTTAAAAATTCAACATAGTATTTCGACACACCATGTTAGTTTTCATATTTTATTTATTTTCAAATAAACCATTACGTGGTTAACATTGTGTGTCGAAATACTATGTTGAATTTTTAACCGATGCCGAATAGAAAAGATTTACCCTTTTTACTTTCCCTTCTTGAAGATGATTCCACCACCGTCCGCGACCACGTCCGTGAAGCTTTATTGAGTTTTGGACCAGCACTTGAAAAAGAGGTACAGCCATTTCAGACAACCTTAGATGATTACTGTCGAGAAATCCTGGAAGAGATATTTCAGGAACTCCATCAGCATTCCTATGGCGGGACATGGATGAGTTGGGTAGGGAAAGGAGATAACAAAGAGGAGTTGGAAAATGCCTTGATCGGTTTGGCAGGCCTTGAATTCGAAGGACAAGAAGAAAGGATAAAGGACCAATTGGATGATTTGGCTGGGGAATTTCTGCGCTCAAACCATGGATGTGACATTCCCAGCTTAATGGAATTTCTATTTCAGGAGCAAGGGTTTCGATCTCCGATAGATGGGGAGCAAAATCACCTGTTTGACAATCTCTTGTATGTACTCGACCATAAGGAAGGAAGCCAGGTAAGCTTATCCTGCATTGCCATCCTGGTAGGATACAGGGTTGGGATTGAACTCGACGGGATCAGCATTCAGGGGAATTTTATGCCTATTTCTTTTGAAGAACATCGGATGCAGATGTACAATGCCTTCAACAAAGGTAGACCTCTTGCCAGAGCATCAGTGATGTACATAGAAGAAGCCTTCAGACGCAATCAGGTACCTCCAGGAGAAATGAAAGCCCAGGTTCATGAAATTGTGTTACAAGTCTTGCGCAATACCATTGACATCCTTCACAGAAAAAACAGACATCGAGAGGCGCATGAATATGTGGAAAGATACAGAGCACTGGTTGAGCAGCTCAGAGAGGCGGGAATTGTAGAATAATGAGAAAAATTTCGTAGCAGTAGTTGTGGTTCATAGGAGGGTTCGCAGGCCAAATGGCCTTGCGAACTTTTTTTATTTGGAAGCTTCTCCTTTCCGTTTTTCACGCCAATGCTTGATCCGGTATGCCAATCCAAAGGAGATACTCAATTGAAGCGATTTTGCCGGGAGGTAATGTCCTCCTTTGGGAGTGGGGGGATTCCCGCTGAGATCCTGACTGACACGTGCTTCTGAGATAAGGATCATTTTTCTTGTCAAAGGAATATTCAGATCCAGCCCCGTCATAAAGCCCCATTTCACCTTCAACTTGTTTTTGTGCAGGGCACCTTTTTCTTCAGGATTGACCCCAACATAAGGACCGACATGTACACTGACCAATCCTTGCCTGTCCAGTCCTACCTTGGCCAAAGCCGGTAAGGTCAACTGTTCTCCTTCCAAAGGACTTCTGTTTTGGTAATTCATCTCCAGACGCACCCCCATTCGATATCTTCGGGCCTTGTAGTCAGCAAACATTCCAGCAGTACCACCCGGCTGAACAATTCCCGTTGCGGGATCAGAGGGAAGAACGGTTGTCCCACCAATCTTCCCACCGACCTGGAGGGTCTGTGAATATCCCAGAAGAATTCCCAGAGAAAAGATGAAGAGGAGGATGGTTCTTTGTAAGTTGTGCATAGATGTATTGTTGATTTGAGACCAAATTACATCTCAATAACGCAACGAAGCAAAGAAATCGTTGCCAATTTCATTCACGCATCAGGCTATGATACTTCTTTTGGTCAATCCCAATGGCCAAAATCCATACAGAATCACGGTTGTGAAGATGGGAACGCCAATCAAGAGTTAATTTTCCCTCTAGTCTTTGTGCCAGATATTCTTCACAATTAACCACATAGCGAACAAATAACTGATCCCCCTGATAGATGTGAAAGTATTTCTGCAAATAAAAATCTGTAGATCTTGTTCTTGCGGCTACCTTGTCGTTGACCACCTGATATAGAGAATCAAGGTCTGTATTCCAGGGCAAACCATTCACATTGATCATGCAAAATCCAGAATAGGTATATTGTTGGACATCTTCATACCAATATACTTCAGGAGTTTGATCCAGGGTAACAACAGCTTTCCTCAATAATCCAAGGTCTCGGAAACTGATTCTCGACCAGGAGATTTTCTTGGCCTGATTGGCAAAATCAGAAAAATCATTTGGGTGAAAGGAATAAGAGATCCCATCTAATGTGATATAGCCACAATATAGATTGAGGGATAAGGTCCGAACGAGATTCCCATTTTGGTAGAATTTCAATGAATAGTGATAATCACAATTGTCATCAAAAGTGAGGTCTAAATCCCATTGGCTCTGAATATTCTCTAATAAATCCAGATCCTTGGTGATAAAGGTTCCAAGATCTTTCTGGATCGGTAACATTCTATAATTGTGCACAGGAACTCCTACCAACGCCCAGTCCCCTGAAGAGAAATCTAAATCAGCTAAAATGTGATCTGCTTGCACAAAAGAAAAAGAGAGAAGGCTAGTAAAAATAATCGCGAAGAGCTTTTTCATAGATTTGATGAAGTGGAAGTCAAAAACCAGAACAATAGCAGCTGGGGTATTGCTATCTCAAACACAAAAATATTGCCACAAATGCATGCTTTATGAATCTTCAACTTCTGCTTCCCCTATCAAAACCTGTTCAGCAATTTTTTGTGCAGTTGGAGAAGCTGCGATGCCCCCTAGTGCAGTTTCTTTATATCGATCTTCCATTGAAGCGCCTATTTCTCCCATTGCGTCTATGACCTCATCTACAGGAATAACTGCAGAATCCCCTGCCAGGGCAATTTGCGCAGAGGCAAAGGCAATAACACTGGCAGATGCATTTCGCTTAACACAAGGCACTTCTACTAAACCTGCCACTGGATCACAGACCAATCCCAGCATGTTCATAATCGTAATCGCTACAGATTCAAAAATCTGATCGAGATTCCCTCCCAAACAATACACAATGGCTCCTGCTCCCATTGCCGCTGCAGTTCCTGTCTCGGCCTGACATCCACCAACTGCCCCGGCGATAGAGGCTCGCTGCTCAATGATCAAGGCAATTCCTGCTGCTACCAACATAGACTCCAGGAGTTGTTGTTGAGGAATCTGATGTAGTTCCTCCACCAGTGTCAGGACTCCAGGCATGATTCCAGAAGCACCAGCCGTGGGGGCAGCTACGATTCTCCCCATACAGGAATTAACCTCTTTTGCAGCGAGGGTATAAGCCAGCAGCTTCTGAAACTCAGGCCCTAATACCTGGATGGTGGACTGTTGTACTTTTTTGCCACCATTGTCGATCATCCCACTAATGGATCGCATATCCGCTTCAAGACCTGTTTTTACAGCATCTTTCATCACGGCATATGCTTGAGCAAGTTTGTCCCAAATATCTTGTTCTAAGCGGTCGTACTGCACCATTTCATAGGCCAATACAGGTTGCCACGGGGGCTGGGAAGCTGATTCACAAGCTTCTCGCCACGCACCGAAACTTTGGAAGAGGAGCGACATAATGAGGGGGTAAAGGTTTGCAACAAGGTAAGGGAAAGCAAGGAAAAGACAAACTTTTTTAGCTGCTGAAGTGTGTTGTCATTGTGATTCGTTCACAATGAATTTTCTGCTAAAGAAAAGCCTGCCGCTTTCTTTTCCAATGATCCGAATGAGATACACCCCTTGATTCAAGGATAAGTCCAGCAATTGCTGCGTTTCTCCTGGTCCGGTTGTATGCTCCAGAGTGAAAAGGGTTCTGCCCAATAAATCCTCAATTCTTACCTCTGTTTCAAGACTTCCAATCCCTGCCGCATATGCCAGATAGAATTTCCCATCATTGGGAGTGGGATACATCAGGAAGTCGCTCTCCAGGAAAGGAGAGCGATAATGCAGCTTTTGTAATGTATCCAGCTGGGAATCTGGATATAAGGTATTCAACCATTGAAAGGCCCTTTCGCCATGAGGAATTCCATAGCCTAATCGATTGTCAGGCCTGTCAGCCTGGCTAGCAGATTGACGCAAGGCTTCGGCAATGTCTATTCTGGAAGCTCCAGGAAAGGCTTGCCACAGACAGGCAGCGAGTCCTGCTACAAGCGGGGTTGCCAATGAGGTTCCTAACCCTTGTTTGATTCTTCCTTCAGGTCCCAACATCAGAATCTGGTCTCCCATCGCACTTAAATCAGGCTTGATTCTCCCATCAGCACTGGGACCTCGACTACTAAATGGGGCATATTCTTCGCATTCATCCACCGCTCCAATGGCCAGGACTTCTTTCCCATCAGCAGGTACAGTCACCCCCAAACCGCCCTCATTTCCTGCGCTGGTAAGGACCAACATCCCTTTGGAAGCGGCAATATCAGCGGCCAGAGTAATCATTGCGGTTTGGCCATCCAAATCACTTCTGGTGTAACTGACTTGCCCGCTGTCAAATTGATTGTAGCCCAATGAAGAAGTAAAAATCTCTGCACCGATGCTGTCAGCATATTCTGCAGCCGCAATCCAGTTGTCTTCTTCCTGATTGGTTTCCGAAGAATCATTTTCCGTTCGAAATAGCAAATAACTCGCATGAGGAGCTGCTCCTATCAATTGTCCCGGCATTCTGGCTGCAAGGAGAGAGAAGACATTCGTTCCATGTGTACAGCCAAGACAGGAGTCAAACACAGATTCCTGCTGACTGACAAAATCTCGGGTAGCAATCATTCTTCCTTCTTCGAACACATGCTCAAAAGCTTCCAAATGATCGACTTGATAGAATCCATTGTCAAAAACGGCTATACGAATCCCTTCTCCTGTCCATCCGTTTCGATGTAGCACATCCAGGCCAATCATATTGAGCTGTCTCCAATGCGTTCCTTGTTGAGGAACATTGGGACAATCAGATGCGATCCTTGCGATTCTGGAACCTCTTGCCACCGGCAGGATTTTTTTGACCATTGGCCATTCTGCCACTCTGTGTAGTTGTTTCTCATTGAGTCGAACAGACACAGCTTTGAGCCAACGGGACTTGGTTAGAATAGGAATATCTTCCTTCCAAAACGGAAGCAATAAGTCTTCAGGAATCGGATAATCACGATCGTCCAGCCGGATTCCATGTGTAAGTCTGTTCTTTTGGGACCAGGAAGAGAGAGCTGGTTGAGCAGAGAGTTGATATTGATTTTCTTCACTGTCTAAAAAAACCCAATACTTAGTCTGTGCCAATCCTGTTTGTCCTCCGATCAAGAAGCATAACAGGATTGATTTCAAAAAGACAGGAATCGAAAATATGTCCAATTTTATGGATCCCAAACTGACCTCAGAAGCAACACAGTGGAACTGTTTCTTCAGCCATGCTTCGATTGATAATGAATATTCATAGTTCGACATTCTTCGCAATGTTCAGCTTAGATTATGGAAGAGGCTCTTCCTTCTGCTTCTATTCTATCCAGATTTTTTTGCTCTCATGCCAATTTCCGCTTCGAAGGTGCATCAGATATAAGCCAGGGCTAAGGTCTATTGGCGCTATCGATAGTTGATAAAATCGCTCATGGTCCTGCAATTTGCGGCGCCAGATTTCCTGACCTTGCACATTGGTCATATGTAATTCTGCATCAGCACTCGTTGGCAATTGGATTTCTAGAGATAGAGAACCAGAACGATCATAAGGATTCGGGTACAACCAAAGTCCAGCCTCCTGACTTTCGATCCAGGCGGAGAATGTTTGGGACATCCGGGTGGTTCCGTCCTTCCCATGCGCAATCACGCGATAGACATATCTTCCGGGTGATAGAGGAGCGTGAGGATTTGTATAAAACGTTTGTGTGCCTGGGGTTCCATTGGCAACAACTTCCAGAAGATCTTCATACAGCTGTTCATCTCTGGAAAATTGGATTTGGAAGGTCGCAACAGAATTTTCCAGATAGGTATTCCAACTGATGTGCATCACTGCGGCCCCAGGAAGAGCAGTGAATTCCCCCCACTCCAGTTCCATGGGGTCGGCAAGGACAGGCGGTTCAAAATCCGCTGGATTCAAGCTTTCAATCCAGGCTCGTACCAGTTCTGCCCCCTCTGTATCCACAAGATTCTTGGCAAGTGGCGGCATGGCATATTCATGATTCGCCAGGCTTAGGCGACGGTATAAGACTGATCGGTCAGCGTCTCCCGGAACAATGACATAGGCAGAATCTATTCCTAATGCGTCTGTAAGCTGACCATAAATCAGGTTTTGTTCCTCCAATGGGGTACCAAGCCTTGCATCAAAAACGGCTCTGTTGGGGTTTGCAGGTTGATGACAATAGGCGCAATTGGCATCCAAATATGATCTGGCTCGCTGCTCCAAGGTGGATGATCTGTCTTCCAGAGGGTAGTTTTGAGGAAATTGCACGCCAATCAGATCAGGAAAATTTAAGATTCCAAGGTGCTTAAAGGTAAGCAGTTGATGTGCCGATCTCCCGCTTTGTGGATATTGGTATTCACTGTTCATTTGGGCAACATTCATTCCCAGAATCATTCCGTTGCCTGAACTATGACAGCTCCCACAATCTGCTACACTGGGATAGGACCATGTGATGGTTGCATTAGGATTTGTTAGGTCCGGAGCAAAAGTCTCCTTCTTGCCAGACAAAAATAATTGTGCATCACTCCCATCTGGCAGCCAATGATAACTCAAGGCATAATACTGGCTATCAGCACCATGCACCAAAAAACGGGTTTCCAGTTTTTTGTATTCAGTCCCCTGCCCTGTTTGAATGGGATAGTCAAAGTGCTTGATAAACACCGATCCCAGCGGAAAACGCCAGGCCAAATCTCTTTCAAATTGAATTTGTTCTTCTGGCGAATCATGCACCCCATCATTGGGAATGGCCACCCACCTTTTTTTGACAGCCCCATCAGACCAAAATGGAACATGAGGGGCATAAGGCAGTACGCCTTCTGCCGGGATCAACTTATCCAAATCCTGAAACACAGCTGTCTCTGATAACCATTGAGGGGGCGCTTCGCCTCCTTCACTGGCCTGCAAGGTATAAATGGGTTTCCTTCCCCCTTGCGCCAACAAATAAATTTCTCCTGCTCTGTCCTGCCCAAATGACATCTGATACCTCGGTTGAAATGGAGCAATCAATTCCTTTGTCCCATTGGTGAGGTCGACTGCGTACAGCTTGTGTTGGTAATAACATCCGCTAATATATTTGCCATATAAGGCTGGAATTTTGTTCCCTCGATATACATAGCCACCGATCAAGGAATTGGCTTCATCCCGAAAGTATTCCACCAGTGGAGGCGTATACAGGCCCGAATCCAGACTTACACTTTTGGAGCTACAGTAATTGGTGGTATGTTTCAAAGTCCCCTCATAAAGGGGCCACCCATAATTTCCTCCCTTGACAATCTTATTGAGTTCTTCTCGCTTGAACAGACCCACTTCTCCGACATACAAATTGCCAGTAAACGGGTCCATCGTCAATCGGTGAGGAGCTCTATGCCCTACCGTAAAGTATTCTTCAAAACTATTTCCATCTGTATTCAAGAAAGGATTGTCATTGGGAATCAGATATCCATTTCCCGTCAATTCATCTTCCTGACCAGCATGTTCAGGCATTTTTCGCCTGACTGTATGACTCCGACTACTGTCCTGATCCACATCCAACCGCAAGACCCCTCCATCCAGATTGCTGACCAGATCCTGTGCAGTGACATTCCGATACTGATCTCCAATACTCACATACAGATGACCGTCCTGCCCAAAGGTCAACCCTCCTCCTCTGTGAGAAGCGTTGTAGGCCCTGATCCGAAACAAGAGTTGCTCGGATCCCGGATCAACAGAAAAAGATCCTTCTGCTAATTCCCATCGGGATAACACCAGATAACTCCCATACCATCTCCCTTCGCAGCTTCCGTTTTCCCAATTGTCAGGCTGATGACCTCCGCTGGAATCTCTGCTTGTGTAATAGACAAAACAGGAGGTACTTCCTGGCATTCCCTCCAACCCAAAATTGGGATGCAACGCAAAGCCTAACAAACCAGCGTCCCAAATCAAGCCTACCTTCTGCCAGATATTCATGAATAGAGATTTATCTGAGGTCTCGGGATCATGTGGAAACGCATACACCTGACCGGAGCGTTGTGCCACCAGCAGGGTGTCTGCATGTGGATGTTGCACAAGGGCAATCGGACTGGAAAAACTGAGATTCGGAAAGGCAGGAACAACTTCGACTGCTCCTAATCCAGTAGGCGTTTCAGCAGGCAATTTGCCATTCAGAAATGGCTCGATGGGTGCCGGTGTATCGATGCCTGTAGGGGAAAAGAAAACAGGTTTGAGTGCCAGGAGAGAGAAAACAAGCAGGATTCCACATCCAAGCTGAGTGTAGCGACTCAGTTGTTGATTGTTTTTCTTATTCATGTGGAGGCATTCTTGGCTTGAATGAGACAATTATATCACTTCAAAATATCGCTTCATTTCCCAATCGGTAATGGCTTTGGAAAATTCTCGCCATTCCCATTCTCTTGTTCGAACAAAATGATCCACAAATCCCTCACCAAACAATTCCCGGGACAAATCAGAAGCCTTCATCGCTGCTGTGGCTTCTGCCAGATTCCTTGGAAGTACACCGTAGCGAAATTCCTCGTAGCCATTCCCTACAACTTTGGGTTGATCGAGCGTCAACTTGTGTCTGATTCCATACAAGCCTGCTGCCAAACATCCTGCCATCGCTAGATAGGGATTGGTGTCTGATCCACAGACGCGGGTTTCCAATCTCGCTGATTTTGCTCCTCCTGTGAGAACGCGCAGGGCAGTCGTGCGGTTGTCTCTTCCCCATGTGATAGTGGTAGGTGCCCAGGCTCCTTCGACCAATCTTTTATAAGAATTAATGGTGGGAGCAAACATCGGCAAAATATGTGGCAAACAGTATAGCTGCCCAGCGACATAGCTTTTCATCAGATCACTCATTCCATTCTCATCCGAGGCCTCATAAAACAAATTTTGTTGTTGATCTGAATCCCACAGACTCTGGTGAACGTGTCCACTGCATCCTGGCAAATCTTCCCGCCACTTTGCCATGAATGTAGACATTAAGCCATGTCGGTAAGCGATTTCCTTAACAGCGGTTTTGAACAAAGCCGCCCGGTCCGCAGATGTCATGATTTCTCCATACAGGATAGCCGCTTCATACACACCGGGACCAGTCTCTGTGTGCAATCCTTCAAGTGGAACATCAAATTTTCCCAACAGATCAAACAAATCATTGAAGAAACTGCTCTTCAAGGACCCTCTTAGAATGGAATAGCCAAACATCCCTGGCGTCATGGGGGTTGGATTGACAAATTGCTTTGCTTCCAGACTTTGGGGAGTTTCTTCAAAAGTAAACCACTCAAACTCTTGTGAAAACAAAGGAACAAATCCTTCCATATTGGCCTGCATGCGAATGTTTTTGAGCAAATTTCGTGGACAAGCTGCCAGAGCTTCTCCTTCCCCATTGACAAAATCAGCCAGAAAAAACGGCAAATCCCCTTCCCAGGGAATTTTTCTAAAAGTTTGCAAATCCAATCGGGCCTGTGCATCTGGATATCCTGTATGCCATCCTGTTATTCTCGCATTGTCATAGGATACGTCCGCTGCATCCCAGCCAAACACTACGTCACAAAATCCAAATCCATCCTCGACTACCTTGAAAAACTTATCTTTGTGAATGACTTTCCCTCGAAGGATTCCATCGATATCCACAATCGCGAGCTTGACTTTATTGGCTTCATGTTGAGCCACATATTCCAGGATTTGTTCTTGGGTCATGGAGTGAAGATTAAGGTAGAAATGTGAGAGATTCACTGCTGTACAAATAACAAACTCTTACAGGCAATTCGAAATATTTTTTGGGAATGTCAGCCTTTCCAAGTACAATCATAGCTTCAGGCACTTTTTGTTTTTATCCTCACATATTTCGGTATGAAAACCCACGATGTCTTCAACCAGGTTCCTCCACTCGAAAACCATCATCTATTTGAAACGGACATTCCGCTTCAAGAGGCAGTAGAAAAAAATCAAGGCAATTGGGCCTTGTCTCAGCTTGAGTCCTATGGGCATCAATTAGGTACCCAAGTCTGGATAGACAAAGGGTTTCAAGCCAATCAATCCCCACCTGTTTTTCATTCTCACGACAGAGTTGGCAATCGCATAGACGAGGTCGAATTTCATCCTGCCTATCACGAATTGATGACAGCTGGCATAGGCCATCAAATTCATGCCTTTCCCTGGAATCATCCCCGTCCGGGTGCTCATACTGTAAGGATGGCCCTATTTTATCTTCATAGTCAAAACGAGGCTGGGAGTTGCTGCCCGCTCTCTATGACCTTTGCCTGTGTGCCAACCCTACAACAAGCACCATCTCTGGCAAGAAGCTGGCTTCCCAAAATCCTGAGCGAGCAATATGATCCCCGCAGCCTTCCTGTTTCTCAAAAAAAAGGGGCAACCATTGGGATGGCTATGACTGAAAAACAAGGGGGAACTGATGTCAGGGCCAATTCTACCCAAGCCAATCAGGCAGGCTCAGATTATGAGCTTAGCGGTCATAAATGGTTTTGTTCTGCGCCCATGTCTGATGCTTTTCTGACATTGGCACAGAGCCAGGAAGGTCTGTCATGCTTTCTGGTACCGAGATGGAGACCAGACGGGAGTCGAAATGGTTTTCATATCCAGCGACTCAAAAACAAACTGGGGAATCGATCCAATGCCTCCAGTGAAGTTGAATTCCATCAGGCATTTGCGCAACTTGTAGGTGAAGCAGGGAAAGGAATCTCGACTATTATTGAGATGGTTTCCCTGACAAGATATGACTGCATGATCGGCTCTACAGCCTTGATGAGACGGGCGGTCGCCGAAGTAGTACAGCACATCCGCCATCGCAAGGTCATGGGAAAATACCTGATAGATCATCCCCTGATGCAAAATGTGGTGGCAGATATGTGCCTCGAAGTAGAGGCAGCACTATGTATGACCGCTCGGGTAGCCAAGGCCTTGGATCATACCCAACATCCTGAAGAGCGGTTGTTGCTGCGATTGCTGCTGCCTATTGGAAAATACTGGATCTGCAAACGTGGGGTGCATATGATGGGGGAGGCAATGGAATGTCTGGGCGGCAATGGGTATGTAGAAGCTTCTATCCTTCCAAGATTGTATCGGGAAATTCCTGTAAATTCTATCTGGGAAGGCAGCGGAAATGTACAATGTCTGGATGTGCTACGAGCGATTAGCCGAAATCCTGAATCTCTGGAAGTGCTTCACCTAACACTCGCCAAAAATCGACATTTGAACAAGGATTATGATCAATTTCTAGATAAGTTGTGGCCAATTCTTCAAATCGAACATTTGACGCCCTATGCTGCTCGTCAGCTGACTGAATTTCTGGCCAAAGCCCTTCAGGCTTCTTTTCTGCTGGAATCTGGCAATCCTCAAATTGCTGAGGCATATTGTACATCCAGATTGACACAGTCGTCGCTTTCATGTTTTGGAACATTGCCTGCAGGAATACAGACTAAGGCCATCATCGAAAGAGCCCTTCCTCATCTGGATTGAAGTGGTATGGCCATAACGATATCAAGCAAAAATTCGTTAACTTAGGAACAGTCAAAAAACAACTATGTGCTTTTGCTTGATCTTTTGCACCATCCCAGCGTCAGAAAAAAGCTCGATTGGCCCGCCAAACTCATTTTTTCTTCCTTGATCTGGCACAAATCTCGGCGCAAAAGTTACATCTTGTTTTTTCCTGTTCCTTAGGGAAATCATTTTTCCTTCCTACAGCTTATTCCCAACAATTGCTTGTTATTGGTTTTACTCCTTAGTTATCATTTATCCTATGTCAGTAACCCTGTATCACAATATTCCACATTTGGCTCCTATTTTCGTTGCGGCAGAAGAAGGAGAGGAAGAGGGCAGAATCCTGATTCAAGTCACCCCAGCCATCCTTCGACAAGCAGAGTTGAACAATTGGTTTTTCCTCCAGCAAGAATTGAA
Organism: Bacteroidota bacterium; assembly: GCA_039029315.1. Classification (GTDB taxonomy): domain Bacteria; phylum Bacteroidota; class Bacteroidia; order J057; family J057; genus JBCCCJ01. Next base: position 12,041 of record JBCCGK010000040.1, read on the forward strand.
AGGTCCGATGAAAGGTGGCACATTTGTCCTTTCTCTAGGCATGCAGATGGAATTAACCGTCAGACCAGATTTGATCTATCGCTTCAAGGGATTGCTTAGGGAGTGGGAGGATGCAATCACTTTGTTGCAAGCACTCTCCTGGGAGGCCTCGCAGCCCGGTGCCACTGAGCCAGATATCCTGTTACAAGTCGACAGTTGGTTGTGTTTAGGTGTCATTCAAAAACATCCAGGTGGCATGACTGGATTCAGAACCCTATGGGATGATATCCTGCCCCAAATGCAAGCCAGAGGTATTGGCCCAAAAGATCTCGATTTCAATCATATGGAGATTCATCTCAAGAAAGGGCCTGATGGTGGAGAAGGAGATGCCCCAGAGGTTGACATTCAATTTGGAGAAGCTGGACAAATATTTGCTGTTTGGCCTGTGAAAGATAACCCACGGCTCACTCCCAGTACCCCCATCGAAGACGATCAGCCCGTCTCCAGCTCTCCTCGCGGACTCCTCGGAGCATTTGGCAGAATGTTGGATGGCAAAGGAATCAAATATTCTTTGGGTGAAAAAAGCAGCCTTCGATTTTTCCATGCAGGCAAAAACGGTAGATGGAGTTGCGAGGCAAAAGTCTGGGAAGATCAGGGAACAGTAGCTGTATATTCTCTCTATCCACTTCAAGCCAGTGAAGAAACCAATGCCTCCCTGACGAGTTGGACCAATCGAATCAATAGCGAAATTGCTGTTGGCACCTTTGCTTTCAATCCTGAGAGTGGGGATCTGAGGTTTCGCACCAGTGCCAATTTCACCACCCAATCGGGACTGGAAGCTCAGCTATCCTCTTTATGGAAACAAAATATGTCCACATTTGATTCCTATTATCAGGAAATTCATCGACTGATGTCAAGCGAATAATCTTCAATTTCAAGGGTAAAGCAACGATCAATTTCTATTCACGTTTGAGTTTTTGTACTCAACTGTCCTACCTTTGCGGCAAAATACTTATTTGTGAATTGGATAAATTGTTATGAATCATATGTTGCGTATCAAACAGCTTGTCATTGTATGTGGCTTAACTCTCCTCATAGGATTTGGTGCATGTCTGCCCAATGACACTGCAGATCTTCCAACAGTTCTTGAAATTCTGGAAGGGAATAGCAGATATTCTGAATACATGGCCCTCTCAGGTGCTGCAGGTAGAACTGTGGATCTGGATGGAGGCTTTATTTATACTTTATTTGTCCCTTCAAATGAAGCGCTCGATAGCTTCAAAGTTCGACAGGGAATCAGTGACTATAGCGAACTGGATGATACGACGATCAATCAATTGGTTTGGTATCATCGGCAGCTGGGAAAAATTGGAACATCCGACATGAATTCGGGCTATTTCACCACTCCGGCAGCTTCTATTCATGGAGGCGCAATCACCATGCTATTCAATCTGAATGGAGATGGGGGAAATATTGTCCTGAACGAATCTGCGAAAATTGTCTCAAGAAACAATGAAGGCTCAGATGGATTGATCCATACCATTGATGAAGTATTGCTCCCCCCATCTGCCTATGATGTGTTAGCAAAAAATGAAAATTTCAGCATCTTCCTGGAAGCAGCAGAGAAAGGAGGATTAGCTCCCCTATTGCAAGAACAAGGAACAGGCATTACCGTTTTTGCAGCTCCAGATGAGGTTTGGCAAAATTTCTTTGATGAAGAACCAGGAGTTGAGAATCTGGATGATTATTCTGAAAATGAGCTGGAAGACATGATCCAGTATCACATTTTGAGAACATTGCGGGATGCAGAGGAATTGAATATGCTGAGTTTCCCGCAGGAATTTCCAACTCAGTTAGCCGGGGAGCCACTAGAGATTGTCCTTGGACCAACTAATTCTATTGTCATAGATGACACGATAGGAGTATTTCTCCTGAATGTTCATGCGACCAATGGCGTTTTGCACTTCATCGATGATGTGCTTGAGATAGAATAAGCCTATCTTGTAGGCAAGAATCTCTTTCTATGAAAAGCTTGGATACGATCAAATGGGGCATCATCGGTTGTGGAGATGTCACAGAAGTCAAAAGTGGTCCTGCCTTGTATAAGGCTCCTCATTCAGAACTTGTGGCAGTCATGAGGCGAAATGCTGCCCTGGCGGAAGATTATGCCCGAAGGCACAATGTTCCCAAGTGGTATCAGGATGCTGAATCCCTGATTCATGATGCAGATGTCAATGCGGTATACATCGCCACCCCTCCCAGTTCGCATCAGGCATATGCCTTTATGGTGGCGCAAGCAGGCAAGCCCTGTTATGTCGAAAAACCCATGGCGTTAAGCTTTGAAGAATGTCAGCCTATGGTTGCAGCTTTTGAGGAAAAAGATTTGCCTCTTTTTGTGGCGTATTATCGACGAAGATTGCCATTGTTTGTTAAAGCCAAGGAACTCCTGGCGGAAGGAGTCATTGGAGAGGTCCGATGTGTCAATATTCAACTCTTTCATCCTCCCAAAGATGTCGACCTGGCCGGATCTGAAAATAACTGGCGTGTCAATCCACAAATTGCTGGTGGCGGATATTTTGTTGATTTGGCCTCACATCAACTGGATATTCTGGATTATCTTATCAGTCCCATCATTGCGGCACAAGGCATCAAAACGAATCAAGCTGGGTATTATCAAGCTGAAGATGTGGTAGCAGCGAGTTTTCAATTTCGCTCCGGAGCTTTGGGATCTGGAAATTGGTGTTTTAATGCCGCCCCGGAAACGAGACAAGATCTCATTGAAATCATTGGGAGTGCAGGGAGTATTCGATTTTCGACCTTTGACAACAATCCCTTGCTGCTCACCACCAGTCAAGGAGAGCAAAGTTGGACATTTGAGAATCCCACACATATCCAACAACCTCTGATCCAGTCTGTCAATGAAGCACTTCGAGGAGAAGGGGAGTCGCCCAGCACCGGCAAAACAGCTGCCCGAACCAATTGGGTAATTGATCAAATTCTGAAATAATTGATCCTGCATCCAGACAAGGGGTCAGTCCTAATGAGATGAAGCTAGCGGCGAAGCTTGATTGGCTCTTTCTCAATTCCTTTGCTTCGGAGCCAATCCCGCAGCGCATAGCCCGTACCAGCCGCCCAGGGGACCACCGTGTCAATTGGGACTTCTTTGAATCCTTCCAGTTCTGTAGTATCCAGCTCTATTTCTCCATCATGGGCCATTACATGATAGGCAAGAATCACCTGATTCATTCTCCGAAATGGATAGACACCTATAAATCTGCCGAAAGTGGCATCAATGCCAATTTCCTCTTTCACCTCCCGCAAGACAGCCTCCTCAGAGGTTTCGCCAGCTTCAAGAAAGCCCGTAACCAGTCCAAACCATCCCGCTGGCCATCCAATGCTTCTGACAAGCACCACATGTCCATTCCGTTCCACAATCGCTGCCACAACGGGAATGGGATTGTTCCAATGAACATAGCCACAGCTTGTATCCGGACAAGCCTTTCTTTCTTTTCCTCCATGTTGTGCCAGTTGCAAAGGCGTGCCACATTGGGGACAAAATTTCATTTTTTCTGGTCGAGGCATGAATCTAGCTAATGAAGGGTTTATTCAGCAATCAATCCAAACTGGGTAAAATGATGTGTAATATGCTTATGATGGAATCGCAGCCATTGCTCATAAGTCAGAGGTCCAAAAACAGGATGGACCAATGTATGGTCCGGATGCTGCTCAAAATATCGGAAAAAGCCGTTCAAACCTTTCAAAAACTTCTGTTTGGCTTCATCCAGGCTAGCAAATCGCAAGGATTCAGTTTCTCCAACTTTCAAGCCAACTCCATGAATCATTCGAGGGAAAACTTCATCATTGTTGACCAAATCAGGATTTACGCCAATTTTTTCTGGCCCAGCCAAAACTCCCAATCCAACATCTTTGCTCGAGAGATAAAATAAGACTGAGAGATGTTCAACCATATGTTGGGGTTGCATAATGCCCCATCTTGCAACAGAATCCTCCGTGAGCTGCTTAAGCAAGCCAGGAGCAGTTTCAGTAATAAAGCTAATCGAATGAGTCATATCCATAGCACATATCATTTATTCAATAAATTCGACCCCAAACTTGCAAAAAATTGAGGAGTTTCTTTTATTTTTTCCAACCTTCACCAAATGGCATCGTCTGTTAATTTGGTAAGCCGATACAATGATCTTGAATACTTCAACAGTCCATATCCACGCTGATCTTATTGAAGCCTGTAAACAGGGTGACCGCAAAGCTCAAAAACGCTTATACGAGCTGTATTCCAGAGCGATGTTCAACATTTGTTCGCGTATGCTCGGAGATCGAGCTGCTGCAGAAGATGCCTTGCAAGAAGCCTTCATTAATGCCTTCAGCAAACTACACACCTTCGCCGGTCGAGCCTCCTTCGGGGCCTGGCTCAAAAGAATTGTCGTCAACAAGTGTCTGAGTCATCTCAACAAGTCTCAGATCAATACCGAACCGATCCCTCCTCAATTAGCCGAGGAGGCAGAAGATCAAGGATATGTAGAAGGGGAACTGTTCCTCAGTTCGAAAAAAGTCCATGAAGCCATCAAAACACTCCCTCGAGGATGTCGGGTTGTCTTCAATCTTTATCAACTGGAAGGATATGACCACCAGGAAATCAGTCAAATTTTGGGCGTTTCTGTTTCTACATCCAAATCTCAACTACACAGAGCAAAAAAATTGTTAAAAATCAGATTACGAGAATAAGGCCGATTTCATTATCGGAAAAGGAAATGTGTTATGTGGAATAAAATTGAATCATATATAAACACACATCGAGAGGAACTCGATATCGAGGTTCCGGGGGCCCATGTTTGGGAAGGAATTGAAAACCAACTAGATGTTCCTGCCCCTAAATCTTTATGGAAAAGCAGTTTTCAGTATTGGAAGACTGCTGCTGTTATTTTACTGGGAGTTGGACTTGCGGCTTTCTGGCTGAAACAAGATGTTCATCCGGGAACCCAAAGTGATATCATCGAAACACAAATCTTCCCTCACGGGATTGATGCAAAACTTGCTCAATGGCCCCAACAGGAAGTAGAATACGAATCAAACATTCAGGAGTTGCTAAAAGAGGTCAGAACCTACAATCCTGATAAATATATCTTCATGGGCCCCTATATGGAGGATGTTGCCCGCCTCGATAGAGCCCTGGAAGAACTGCAAGATGCAGTAAAAGAACATTCGCTGGATGAACGATTGATGAACAGTCTTTCCTCCACCTACCAGAAGAAAATTGATCTATTGAATGAGTTGCTGAAAGAATTGAAAGAAAGCAACCCTTAATCCACACTGGCGGTCTCTTCTATATTATTCTTTATCACAAATTCTTCCATTCATGAAACATTCCGCACGCGCTTTCATGGCTATTTGCCTAGGTCTGCTCTTGTGTATTCCCGTTTTGGCACAAAACATTACCGGCAATGGCCACGTCCAAAAAGAAACTCGAAATCATTCTGGATTTACTGGCGTTCAGGTCGGTGGCGCTTTTGATGTCATTCTGACCCAGGGAAGTAGCTATAGGGTAATCATTGAATCTGACGACAATGTTCTTCCTCACATCAAAACCAAAGTTGAAAATGGCGTTCTGAAAATCCACACCAAAGGCAACTTTCGGAAAGTCAATACGATGAAGGCTTATGTAACCCTACCCGAATTAGACAAACTAGATGTATCTGGAGCCGCTGATGTGATTGGCAAATCTACCTTTCGGACCCACAAAATGGATATTGGTTCAAGTGGGGCTTCAGATATCGTGCTAGCCATTGAAGTCAACGAATTGCACTGTGGCATTTCAGGCTCTGCTGATATCAACCTGAGTGGAACTGCAGATGAGGTGCACATGGGCGTGAGTGGCTCAGGCGATTTGAATGGAGAAGAGCTATATGCCCGTCGTGGCAAGGCAGGAATCAGTGGTTCTGGCTCTGTCAAGGTTCATCTCTCAGACGCCTTGACTGCATCCGTCTCAGGTGCAGGTGATATCGTTTGCTATGGCAATCCTTCTTCTCGGACCGTCCAGACCAGTGGTTCTGGTGAAGTACACTTCGCAGGTGGAGGCAGCACTACCCCAGTCAAAAAACCAAGCAATTCCGGGAAGGTTTATTAATCAAATCTTTCCTCTCGAAAAAGCCCCGGATTCCTTCTTGTGGAATCCGGGGCTTTGGTGTTGACAGTGGATAGATCCCTCCCTAAAAGGGGACAGTAAATCCAAATTGATCTGACAGTTCTTTTGCGGTATAAGAGACAACTCGCATTTGATTGATCAGTACATCATCAAGCGGTTTGCTATTTCCATCTGTCGATTGATCAGCAATCTCCTCCACAACAGGGATCCCCTTGATGACTTGCCCGAAAACGGTATATTCTCCATCCAGAAAATGCGCCCCTCCTATTGGTTCTACAATATAAAATTGAGAGCCACTAGAGCGTTTTTGAGGATTATCGGTTCGGGCCGCTGCCACAGCTCCTTGCACATGTCTGAGTTCATCAAAGAATTCAGGATCAATCTGATAACCGGGTCCTCCTGTTCCATTTCCTTGTGGATCTCCTCCTTGAATCACAAAATCATCTACGACTCGATGGAAAGTCAGCCCGTCATAAAATCCCTCATTGGTCAGTTTGAGAAAATTGTCACGATGGAGTGGCGTTTGGTAATAGAGCCAAATCACTACATTGCCATAATTGGTCTCCATCTCCACCAACTCATACTGAAAAGTCGGATCGTCTGTGCCTGGGGTATCAATGAATTCAGATTTTTTACATCCAGAGACAATCAGTCCACATATTGCACAGAAAAGAATGAATCTAATTGGATGAATATATGCCATAGTTTTTGAGGGTAAATATAAGGCATTTTGACCACACAATCTTACAGCTACTCAATTTTGGCATGTAAGATTCCTGCTTTCTCAACTTGGAGATCCGATGTAGAGATGGTACCTATGTGTGCTAATGCTATTAGAAGCCTGATCAACAATCAACACTGACGATTATTCATGAAACATCTCTTACTTAACTCAGTGAATATTTCCTTTCGCCCCTTTGTGGTTGGGACCAGTTAAGCATAATCTTCCTTCATGGATTTGAGAATCAAACAGCTAGATACAACTTCTCCCTTACGTGTATTGATTTTAGAAGAACGGCCTGAAGAGACTGTCTTCATCTTCAAAGCGCTCCAACAGGTTCAACATCCAGCACACCTGAAAAGTGTCGAAACCAAACAGGCCTTTATTCGTCAATTGTATCAATTTGTTCCGCAAGTCATCCTATCCGGTCCAACATTTGATACAACTTCGATTGAAGATGCCCTTGTATTTGTCAGACGGATGTTCCCGGATATTCCATTCATTCTCCTGGCATGTCCGGGTCAAATATGCCAGGAGGATCAAGTGAACCTTCTCGGACTAGGCATAACAGAAATACTGGACAAGTCCAGGCTGGACCATTTACCCAAAGTATTAGAGAAAAGCCGAAGTCTGTTTGCAGACCCGGGATGTGAATCACAGCTTATTCAGCTACGGGTCATGTCTCAAATCAGGAAAAACATAGAGGGCTTGAAAAAGATTCAATCCTATTTGGGCGGCCAAAGTCCTACTGGAGAAGATAGTCTTTCAGAAGCAATCCTGAACGAATTGGAGAGCTCTATCTCTCACCTGCAGAATCTTGGCAACAATCTTCGCAACAAGCAGGTCAAACACCTACTCCATGATTGAGGCAAAGGCTTCTTCAAGCAAAGCGGTTTTTTCGTCCAGATCGAGCGCTACAGGAAGTTGGGCCAGTCCGATTAATCGTCGCTGGATCTCGACTCCTTCCAGTTGCTTAACCAGGGTCCAGTCGAATTTTTTGGGCGTCTCATAACGATCCAGAACCATCTGGATCAATTCGGGGGACTGCTGAGCCATCTTCATATGTGCCAGCATTACTGACAAATCGAATTCTGCGGGTCCAAAAAAGCAAAATTCTGGGTCAATGATTTTTACGCTATCCAGGGTTTTCAACCAACTTCCGGGATAATAATCACCGTGTAGGAGTGTATTGCCATCGTTGAGATAGTGTGTACTGAGTTCCTTCACTTTCTTTTTCAGAGCTTGATCCTGTTTATACTTCATGGCGACAGCTTGAAGTCCTGGGGTCACATCATCCAGATTCAAGCCATTGTTTTCCATAAAGGGAAAGTTGAATATATGCTCCGCATTCAACTCTCTCATCGACATATTGACTATGGATGGGTCGACAAAGTCTGTATTAAATCTGTTGTGTAATACAGACAAAAAGTGCACAATCTCTTTCAGGTCATCTCCTTCGATTTGGTTGGATTTCTGATAGAGAAAGGAGAAATCTGTAGACTCTCCCAAATCTTCCAAAACGATCAGACTATTGGCTTCGTCCAAGTATGACAACTCAGGAGTATAGGCACGAAGGAGTTCATCTTCCTGAATGAGTTCATAGAATTGGCCCTCAATCACAACACGTTCTCTCGGTGCTGGAATTTGAGGATACTTCTCTACATAGTCGCGGGACTGTTTGACAATAAATGTGCGGAAGTTAGTGCGAATTCTCAGCACATAATTCATATTTCCTTCTCCAGGTTTGGAAGCAGAAATCAACTCTTCCGCAGGTGCGATCCATTTTCGTTGTAGCAAAAAATTTTGTAACGCACTGAGGTGATCAGCATTCAACAGAAAATCCATAAGATATCGATTGCATATCGAATGGCAAATATATCCATTCCCATTGAGGAAACATATGGACAACCGAATTTTTGTGGGAATCCCCTTACAGTTTTATGTGTTGCTGTTTAGGAATATAATGGGTTAGATGCTCAATTGTGAGGGGTTTGGAGACAAAATTTTCCACTGCCTCATATGATTTTGCACGCTTGATATCTTCGATGTAAATGCTGGAAGAAACCATGATCAGGCGTGTATTGATTTTCATTGGCTGAAAGCTGTCCAAAAAATCCCACCCATCAATTTCGGGCATATTGATATCCAAAAAGATCAGATCAGGTCTATTCGCTTCGTTCTTCAATGCATTCAAGGCATCTCCGGCAAATGAGAATTCCTTGACTTCTATCGAAGCATCGTAATGATTGAGAAGTGTAGAGTGAATAAAATTGGTCAAAGGATCGTCATCTATTAACCAAACGCTTGTCGTCAACCTGTCCATGAGTTTGTTGTCTTTTCACATATTCTGTATACTCAAACATATTCATTTATTCCCCCATCTCCAGACCAGATTCGGACCAAAGTCAACAGACCAAACCTGGCCCAATTTGGACAATATAGCTCATGAGTGTACATGCATCACACATGAGAGGAAAAGAAAAAAGTAGCGGATCTGTCGAGGTGAGTGGATTCGAACCACCGGCCTCTTCGTCCCGAACGAAGCGCGCTACCGGGCTGCGCTACACCTCGATGGCCAATCAATTCTCCCAAAACATCCCAGGATGATCACCAGGGATTTTCTTTGCCCTTTTTTCGGGCTTTGTTGGAGACCGTAAAAACCCTCGCAAGATTAAACCCAAAATGAATATCACCAGCAGTCCAATCTCCATCGGTCTCAGCAATGAATAGATTCTCTGTCATTCCACGAGAATTGGTGAACATCAACTGGAACACATGTCCTCCTGTTTCAATATCGAAACCAACAGCCAACGAATTGGTGAATCCTTCGGGCAATTGATCAGGAAGGACATAGAAATATTCAAAATTGAGGGTGAGGCTCCCTGTCAATTTAAGTCTCCCCCCTGCCCCAATAGAAAAGATATCATTGTGTTCCTCGGCGGTTTCTACCAGATTTCGATGAATCATGGTAGGCATCAACTGCAAGGAAAGTCTATCTGAGAATTTTCTGGCGATCAAGAGTTGATGGGTGAAATCAAGTCGAGAGGAAAAAAAGTTTTCGCGCGTGGGATCAGACCATCTGAGGCTATTCAGCGCAATCCCTGACATGACAGCCAAAGTGATCGGCATGGTCCGCTTACCTGAACTCTGACGAAGAATTTTGGCCTTCACGAACCCATCGTAGGTTTTATTGACATTGCTTCTTCCTATACCTACTGCCAAATGATTGCTGATGCCATACTCAAACCCCAGACGCATATTGGCCTGATCTAATCCAAAAAATTCGTATGGGCCTCCATTTACTCTTCCAAATCGGTGAGAAATAATCAATTGTAAAACCCCTGGTGCAGGTATTTCAATAGAATGCCCATTGATCAGCCGGACAGTCTTGAAGGTGGCATAGGTGTAATCTACCGTTTCCTCTTCCAGTTCTCCCAACAACTCCATCAATTCATCCTGGGCAAAAAGAGATTGGCAAGACAGCCACAGTATCAGGCAAAGTACAATGTTTTTAGTCATGTTCGAAGCTAATAAAGTTGTAGCAAATTAATTCATTCCAGTTGCTATTCTACCACTCTTGAATAAGTCTTCATTTGCCTCACTTAATTCAAAACGCATGTCTTGGCACACAATCAGAACTCTTCTCCTTTCATTCTGCCATAGATTGGATGCTGCTGCGCGAAAGTATAGGGTTGGAGGAAAGTGGAAAATATGTCCCTAACCACAAAGCCATACCCCACTACCTCCTTATGCCCTATACAGAATGTCTTTATTTACCGAATGGCTTGTATTTCATTTTGACTTTGGTCTCTACTTGTTCGGCAATGTTCTCTCTCACGACTGAAGGAATTTTTATCTCCCAGTCAGCGATTGTCAATGGAAATGCTGCCTCTGCAAGAATCTCTCCATCTTTGACTTCTATTTTCCCCTCAGTTTCCATTGGTTTTGTCACCCCGTGAATGGTTAGTTCGCCCTGAATGTTTGCAGTATATGTACCAGATTCAGAAAAATTCACCTCTTCCATATTGGCTATTTTTCCTTTGAAGATTGCCTTAGGAAATTTGTCTGAATGCACGTATTTTTCATTAAAGTGCTCTTGCATCAACGCTTTTTCAAACTGAAAAGACTTCATGAGGGCCTGGAAGACAAGCTCTCCATTCTCTACATTGAGAATGCTCACCACCTGATTGTTTTCTGCTGTAATGTCTTCAATTGGGGTGGAGGAAAAAAAGGAGATATAGCCTGCCTTTGTCAAATATTTTTGTGCCTGTACAGACAAAGCTGCCAGCATCAGGAATGATATGAACAGAATTTTTTTCATGATAAATCTGTGTAAGGGTTGAATGTTGTTGTCTTCATGCCGATCCACTGGTCTCGATCCTTCAATTATTTTGTGCCCCTTCCTGTATCCAGATGTCGATTTGATTGATTTGGCAATCAGAAAGTTTGTTGCCATTCCTGGGCATCTTGGAAAAACCTGCCAAATGTGCCACTACGCCAAATAATTTTCCGTTATTTGCGATTTGTCTTACTTCTGAATAGACTGTAAGGTCCAGATTGTCTGCCGGTGTATTTCCTTCATGACAATCAGGGGTAGAACAACTGGCTTCCATGATAGGAACTATGGTGCCAGCATAAGTAAGATCACTCGTCTCACAAGACTCTACCCCATCTGGCAAAGGTGGATAGAGCGTTTCTTCATTGTCATAGTAGCATCCAGCTATCATCAGGCAGCTAAGGAAGAGAATAAGTATGTGGATCAAATAGGTCTGCATGTCACTAATTGTCTTTATAACCATTGGCAATCCATCTTTTGAGCTGTATGATGTCACAATCCGGGAGAGGGTCTGCATTCCTTGGCATTTTGGAAAATCCGGTCCAATGCGCAACAGATCCAAGTAAGCTCCCATCCTGAGCGACTTCTGCCACTCCCGCATAGGTGTTCAGAATAACCTCTCCGCCAGGATTATCGCCTGAAGTATGGCATGAAATACAATCCGCTTGTAGGATAGGAACAATATCTGTTGCATAGCTAAGGCTGATTGTATCGCAGTTTTGAAGATCACAGGCCAGGTTTTTGGCGCCTTGTCGAATCCATTCCTTCAGCACAGCAATGTCGTGATCAGGCATTACCGGATCTGGAGGTGGTGGCATCCGCAATTGGGTATTGGTGGTGATGACAACTTCGATCAACTCACTGTTATCAGGGTCTCCTTCAATCAAAATATTGCTTTGAATGAGGTGTTCGTAACTGGTCAGGATAACCCCTCTGAAATCATTGGCAACTGTATGACAAGCCAGACAATCATTGCTCTCAAGTATCGGAACAATATCCTGCTCATAATACAAGGTATCTGGTGCACAGCCAACATCACAGGCCATCGTATCGACGGGTTCTCCAATAATGGTCTCTCCGCAGCTTGTGATATATAAACAATCGGTGGTGTCAGTGGAAAATGGAGGGCCATAAATGGTTTCTCCACAAGCCGTAATACGAGTCAAACAAGGCCAGTTATCCGGGATCTCGCTTCCTCCACAATCTTTGGTAGGAGCTTGATGCACACAAGAGGACATGCTTCCAAGAAAAAGAAGGACCACCAGTACAACAGGGATCGAAAAGCGGATATAGTCATTCATAGAGAAGATGCTAATATTGAGGATAGGTGAGCCTGCTTCATTGAGTTAGCACGCATCTGGCAAGGTCAACTCCACCTATCGTCGCCCCGGAACACATTCCCTTGACAACGGCAGATGATCCGATATGTATGGCAGAAATAGCAGATTTTTCTGATGAGAGGAATGCACAATTGACTCCGAACATTTCTGTTTCTTCTCTCAACACAAGCAGGACTCCGCCTCCTTCTGTCTCAGTGATTTCCTGAACCACCCCATTGACTTCCAACAATTTGCCCAGATAGGTAGCATTCGCGCTGGTCTCATCCTGCTCAAATGCCTGAAAGAGTTCTGCTGCCTCAATTGTCATATCAGCTGTTGCTGCATTCAAGTCCTCATGTTGTTTGTTGAACATCATGAAGCCAATGACTCCAAGAATGATTGAAGCCCCGACAGCCAGGAATAAAAGGGTTGATGAAGATGATTTCATGTTGAGATGTGTGATTGACTTGCGGTCAAAATGGAATCATCCCTGCTGGATTGCAAAAAAAGCCTTCCCAAAAGGGTATTTTTAAGGTCGGAGGGGGATCATTTAGAGTTCAGGAAAAATCGCTATCAGAAAAAAATACAAGGCTCCTGCCCATAAGAGTGTTGTCAGCAGACTGATAATGAGCGGAGAAGAAAATCTTTCTCTCACACCAAATATCAGAAAGGGAAGAGAGAAAACCACATAAACCAATACAATGCTTACGGGAGATTTCAATTCAGAGACCGCCTTATTCAGGGCCTCAGCAAAGGTATCGGCTTGTCGGTTGAGGATGAGAAGTACTGCTTTTTCGGTATACAATCCACAAGTCCCAAAGATGATCAACAAAAACCAAATGGGAGAAATGTTCACCAACTCTGTTTCTGACAAGGAATCGAACATCACAACATAGATAATTCCTGCCATCGCTATCCCCGCATACATGATCAAGCGGTATAGATGCTTAAGGGATCTGAAATAATGAATGGATGTATCAACAGCTTCAGGCTTTTCAGGTGCCGCTTTTCTTTCAAATGGCGTAAGATGCAGCAGATAGTTTCCGCAATAGGAACACTGAGGGGATTTGGAAGCAGTTGGCGCTCCGCAACTTGGGCAAGTTATGGCTTTCACAAGCTCTGGCATAAGCGAAAATACTTCTTTTTTCAATATCCGATCAAGGATTTCTATTTTGGCTGAAGAATAGGCAATTGAATTTTGGATCGAAATTCTGAGCTTCGATGTACTTGTATCACGGTCTCGGGACAGTTTTCCTGCTCCCATCCTGGGCACAAATGGGGATTCAGTTCGAAATTCCCTGCATCTGCTCCTGCAATTGACAGTCGAATCTTGTGCCCTTTCCGAATTTTCCAGGCAACAGGCATCAGATCGAATACCAGTTCAATTACTTTTCCATCAGCCAAGGCCTGATCCGTCCACTGATGTTCCTCATATCCATGCCAGGGCAATTCTGGTTGTACATCTATGTTCCCCTCGATTTGTTCATCATCTTCGTGAAGTTGATGCCAACCTGCCCGTAACTGTCCTTCGGTTATATAGGTTGCCTGTCCCTTCTCGTCTACATCAGATAGATATACAAAAAAATCGCCATAGGCTTGGTTGGAGCTCACCCATAAATGTACCAGAGGATGGCCTACCATGGATATATCAGTGGACTGTATTGGACTCTCATACAGCAAACATGCTTCATCCGCCTTCTGTCTGTCCATCACTTTATTGGGTGGGGTTTCGAACATAACCCATCGATTCAGCTCCTTCTTTCCATAATTGGAGCTTACAGAAAAATCTAGCTTATATGCGTCTTTCCCCTCCCCAATTGCCTCCTCATCACGCTGCAAAGTGTAATTTTCAGCCAAAAAGTAATCAAGCATGACAGATTGTTTGGGTGGCCATGCTTCGGCCGAGGTCCAGCCTTCATGCATCAGATAATAATGAACAGGAGCTTCGGTCTCCATACCGTTGTCTATGCCTTTCAGATATTTATCAAAAAATCGAAGCTGCTCTGTTGTCAATTGTTCCATATAGTTTCCTTCATAGTCCACAAAGGATTGATAAGACTTGGGAACAGCTGGAAAATGAAAGCGGGGAGCGAACATCAACTTTGAGGGATTGCTCTCTGCCATTGTTGCATAGAATTTGGCTGTACCTCTGGAAAAGCCATCAAACCAACCCCCAACGTGATATACAGGAATCCCGGTCTCCATAATCCTGGCTGCAAAACCTCCAGCGCTTGCCTGCCTGAAATTCACATCTTCATAGGGATGGGGGCCTTTGCTATCCAGATATTGGTGGGAACTGTCCAGAAAGGTGGAAATTAAGATGTTGTCCAGATGTTGCCTGGTTGCTTCCAAATACACATGCTGGTTTCTGGATTTTCCATCCTTGTACTTTGGATGTTGCTGGGTAAATAAGGCAATGGAATCCAGTTTTGGCCAATCGTCATGGCGTTTACCATCGCCATCTTCATCTATCACAGGTACAGCGGGCAACACAAAATTCGATAACTTATAATAATTGCGATTGATCTCTTCCAGGCGATTGCTGAAGCCCTCTATCCATCTTGTGGCGGAGATTCCTCCAGGCTTGTTCGCACCTGTAAAGGTTTCGAATGCAATGACCTCTGGCATGATACATTTGAGGGCTTCTGGTTGATTTCCCGCGGTTGCAAACTGACTCCATCCCAAATAGGAGGGTCCCATCATTCCGACCTGACCATCACACCAGGCTTGCTTCGCAATCCAGTCGACCAATTCTTTCCCATCCTTTCCCAATTGAGGCATGAGTGGCATTTGCGAACCAAAGGAGGCACCCGTGCCACGCATATCAGCCGCCACGATTACATATCCATGTTGCAAAAGAACTTCAGTTGATTCAAAGATAGCGGGAAGCCCATAAGTTGGCCCCCATCCTCTTCCAATTGCCTTGGATGCAAGCCGGAGAACAGGATTCATGCCCGGAATCATGAAGGAACGGTTGTAAGGAGTATAGAGAAATACCACAGGAAATTCCTGTTTCTCGGGTCCTTCCGTGGGAATATAGACATCTACCGCTAAGTCCACGCCATCGCTCATTGCTACATATTGAGAGGTCAACTGATAGGATTCATAGGCATCAGACTTGTATCCTTCATATACAAAAAAACTGCTTTTGCGTGGCGGAGTCTGTGCATACAATACTGATATCCCAATCAGGGAAAAAAGGAAAAAAATGGAATGCTGTCGTTTCATAAATATCATTGGGGATCATCTACATGAAATTCTACCCAAAGAACGACATTCCGGTCCAAAATGTAGCGATATGTATGGGAATGCCAGACAAAAAAGAAAAACAAGTCTCATAAAACATAATCTGGTACATCCAGATGGATGTACCAGGAAACTGATTGAAAAAAAAACCAGAGAATTCTTACGCTCATCGCCAAAGGTTAAGGCTGGATGAGGATTCTTTGCTGGATGGAATTATGAGCAGAGATTGCCTGCACAAAATAAAATCCAGGAGTAAGGTGATTGAGGGTCACTTGATGGCCAATCATAGCCGATCGCTCAAGTGATTTCTGATAGACAACCTTTCCCTGCAAGCTCATTACTCTTATTAGATTAGATGTTTCTGTTTCTGAACCCAGTACGGCTGTAACTTGGAACTGTCCTCTACTGGGGTTGGGAAATACTTCCATGAATTTGGCTTCTTCTACTGATCCTTCCAGCCGGATGGCATGTGAATAGGAGAATGTCCCATTGAAGTCCACCTGCTTGAGTCGGTAGAATGTCAATTTTGGAAATGGGGTATAATCTCTTGTTGTGTAGTTAAGGCTAGCTTGAGAGGTGCCCGCTCCATCTATCTGATTGACAGCCTGAAATTCCACTCCATCTTGAGATTTTTCGAGCACGAAGTAATCATTGTTCAATTCAGAGGCAGTGCTCCAGCTTAGTTCGTTGTACCCATTTTTCACAACTCCCTCAAATTTGTCAAACTCCACAGGAAAAGCACTGACGATATCATTGACTGTAGCTCTATTGGAGGTAGTCAGATCTTTATAGGCAACAAACTGCCTGCCTGAAGAAGCAATTTCGAGATTGACATCTGAACAAAGCCCCGCAGAGAATCCTGGATTGCCATAGTTTACCCATGTACTGGTCCCATTGTCAAAATACATGACAACAGCATTATTGGTATATCCAAAGTCCCTAAAGGCTACATAAGGAATTCCTGAACCATCAATTTTCAAATCAGGAGATCTTGCTTCCCCTACAGAAAAGCCTTGTGCTCCAACCTGAATCCAACTGCCAGCACGAAAAGTCATAACTGATAATTTGGAAGTACCCAAAGCACCATCCTGATAGGCTACATATGGATTTCCACTACCATCTAACACAAGATTTGAATATTCTGCAGAACCAGGTGTGAATCCGGCAGTTCCAACTACGGACCAGCTTCCACTTTCAAATTTCATAACAGTCAGCTTGTTAGATTCGGACTGATCTCTGTAAGATACATATGGAGTTCCTCCATGAATTTCAATGCTGATGTCAAATCCTTTCCCTGCTGAAAAGCCAGCCGTCCCAACATAGGCCCATGCACCACCGCTATATTTCATCACACTCACTTTGCCAGCTAATGAAGAGGCAAAATCTGAAAAAGCGACATATGGCGTAGTACCATCAATGGCCATATCTGTGAAAGAGGCCCCTCCTGGGGTGAAACCAGCAGAACCAAGGGTAGACCAGCTTCCTCCACTAAATTGATGAACCGTCGCAGCGAAGGAATTCGCATAGTCTCTATAGACGACATAAGGAACATCTGTATTGTCAAACTCAATATCGACATAATCACCTTTTCCAGCAGAAAAACCGACAGTCCCTACTGCATTCCAATTGCTTCCATCAAATGCCAGAACAGTCACTTCTTCAGATACTGAGCCATCTCGATAAGCCAGATAAGGTGTGTCATCTGATCTGAGAGCTAAACTGACATCATGAGCATCTCCAGCGGAAATACCAGCAGAACCGACCAATTGCCAGGTCTGAGCCCGAACAGAAGAACAGGCAATGAGAATAATAGTTGTGAGAAGATAGGGGATAAACTGTTTCATTTTGTTAATTTTTCTGGGAACTTCTGAGACATAGGGAATTCATCTCCAGTGTGTTCACCACACCAAACTTATACATGGATACAGGTCCAAGGAGACCCTGAACAAACTTTCAATGGGTAAAAGGGGGATTCAGAAAGAAATCCGTAGGATAAGGCTGGATAACAAGTGAAAAAGTTCTGATGTTAGATTCTTTGACTTTTTCTTGCTCTAAAGGTACGGCTCTCCGAACAACCTACAAGTAAAATCATGTCCAGTGGACAATAAGCGTGGCTGAACGGTTCAGGTAGATGCGTTGTTTGTCAACAAGGGAATGGAAGAATCAAAAAATCTATCAGTAATAATTATCCGAAAATGGAAGGAA
Organism: Bacteroidota bacterium; assembly: GCA_039029315.1. Classification (GTDB taxonomy): domain Bacteria; phylum Bacteroidota; class Bacteroidia; order J057; family J057; genus JBCCCJ01. The sequence continues at coordinate 30,007 of JBCCGK010000040.1, forward strand.
AAATGTTGAACAATCAGGTTTTCTTCTATTCAGGTAATTGGGACCTCTATTCCGAGCATTTGTTTGACAAAAAAGAAGGATCCCCATACGCCTTAACATCGTACTATTTTCCTATTCCAAGCCTGGATTTCCAAAAGAATCAGCAAGCTATCGCAGAAAAAGCAGGATTTGAGAAAAATAGCATTGAGAAAGTAGATGTAATAAATGCGGCCATATTTTACTAGAAAATTAAGACGCAAGCAATAATTTCGAAAACATAACCTGCAAAAGTGATTTCCAGACCCTTCTAATTTAAAAATTGAATTGCGTAAATTTGTTTTTCAACTCTTAAAATCGAAAAATTATTTTTGTAAATTGAAAAACGACTACGCAAAATTGAGTTTCCAGGTCATCATTTTTCGTTTTTTCTGCTGGCCTGCACAATTGGCCCAAATAAAAATGCTATTCTCATGGATTTGTACAAGATCATTAGCCAACTGACGGACGAAGAGTTTACTGAAATTTACACAACCTTTACTTCCAATAAGGCTGACAAAAGTGCTGCCTTCTTGAAAATTATCCGTGAAAATCCAGAATCTCCTGACAAAGAGTTTCTGCAAAAATTCGACATTTCCCCTTCTGCTTTTTATGTTCTGAAGTCTCGTCTTAACCAGAAGATTGAGACCTTTTTGCTCAATCGTGTTGGAGACTCCAATCTCCATGTCATGCGTAGGGTGCTCAATGTCAATGATCTCGTCTTCAATAATCCTCGAGAAATATCTGTTGCCGCGCTTCGGAAGCTCGAAAAGGAGTTGTTGAAATTTGATTTTCCCTACGGCCTGATGATTGTCTATAAAGAATTGCAAAACCTGCATGCCTTTGATGACAATCATACTTATTACAAAAGCCGCTACAATCAGCAGGTTGCCTATGCAGTAGCGATGGATAAGGCCGTCGATTTGGTGGTACAGTTTTTCAGATCATTTGATTCCTTTTTTCTTTCACGGAAGGAGAAAGATTTCAATGACATGATTCGCCAAATGGAGAAGATTGACAATCTGAATAATCTGTATGACTCTCATCGCTTGTATATTTTCAAAGCGATCATTCATATCTATGCCAAACTCTTCATTGAGATTCCCAATACCATTCGGTGTGAAGTGGAGGATGTAGAAGGGATGTTTGAAAAATCATTTGAGATTTTAGGGGAATACAAAGACGATGCCTTCTATCTCAATATCAACATCCTGTTCAACTTTCTGCGCTTTGTCTACTATGACAACAACAATATTCGGGACAAATCCAAGATCTACTTCGAGATTCTTGATTTCAAGATTGAGGAATTGATGACCCGCTATCATTTCAATGCCAATACTTCTCTATTCCTGCATCGAAAGCTGCGGTACCACATCCGAACAAACACCATAGAACAACTGATCAAAGACGTTGATACCTATATCAGCCAAATTGAGATTGAGCCATATCGTCTTGTTTTCTTTGTGAACTTCCACCAATTCATGGCCTATTCGCATTTTGTTGGCAAGAATTATAAGAAGGCAGCGCGAATCCTGTACAACCTTCGCAATGAAGTGAATCTCAGGAAGCACACTCATATGGATCTGGATATCAAGTTTTTCCTCGCCCTCACTTATGTTGTGATGGAAGATTTTGATCTCGCCAACCAGCTTATTCTCAGCTTGCAACGTCAGCTTCGCAAACCTACCATGGCTCGCTATGAACACGCCAAAGTTCTGCTCAAAATATTGAGCGTGGCATTGGGTGGCAAGCCAAGAACCAAGATCAAGAATCTTCAAATCAACATTGAGAAGTGGAAAGAGCAAAACCAAGGCAAATATGCCCTGTTGACGGAACTGGATTTGGAGAAATTATTCATCCGTGAAGATTCCACGACCATGGTGATGTAGGCAGGATCATTTTGAAGAACATTTTTCTTTGAATACATGATAGCCAGAAAGCCCAAAGGGTTTTCTGGCTATCGGATTTTCTCGGTGGCTCTCTCCTCGCTTCCTCGCTATTTAGGAACAGGAGGAAAATAATGCTTATTTTTTGAGTGTTAAGAGACAATTTTGAATGAAGAATTATGAATATTGAATGGGCTGTCAGACAGTGAGTTATTAGATTTTTATCACATTTAATTTTGTCCAAATAAGTAGGAGGCCACAATTAAATTGTAGGATCTTGTTCCTCCCCCAACCCCCTCCAAAGGGGGAAATCGTTGATTCCTGGCCTTGTGGGCTGCTGTCTCCCGCTGGCGGGAGAGTGAGAGGGTGGAAGATGATTCCCAAATATACATGTGTCCACTTACTTATTTACTTTGGATGATAGATTCGCCTGGCTTCTTTTTTGATCTGCTGCCAATCGAGGGTCATTGGTTTGGTTTTTTGTTGGACAAACAGCTGCATTTGATCGGTTGCGTGTGGGCTTTCGAGCTTCGCGGAGGCACCATAGGCATTTACGGTTTCGATGACTGGTCCATCTTTGGTAAACCGGACCAATTCGATGTAGGAATCTCCAGCCTGACTCACAATTCTTCCATCCTCTGCTTTATCTGAATACATGGCAGCTAACACATTGGGGCCACCCCCCAAGCCCAGATCGACCTCCCCACGACGATGGCGTTGAAGTGTTCCAAGCGGGACTCGTACAGTCCCAAAATAAGTCATGAGATGTTCCTGGGCATGTCGAAGACCTGCAAGCATTTCTTCTTTATTGAGTCGATTGCCAGGTTTTCGCCTGTCTTCTTTTCCCAATTTTCTAAAAATATCTCTCACAGCCAGAATAAACAGACTCGCCCCTACACTGCTGGTGTCCGTACTGTGGTTCCACTCGTTGAGGAGCATGATTGTCTCCTTGAGATCTGGATAATCATCAGAATCAAACGTGGTAAGATCATGCAGATTGACTGCGAATGGATCATAAATCGTATCTGTATAAAACAAGTCATACTTGATTTCTTTGAATCGCTCATAATCGATCCTTTCACTCTCTTCGATGAGTTCACGCAATCGAAGGCTGCGATTGTTTTCATGGGTACGAAAGCCCATGGTCCACTGTCTAGCAGGGAGTTCTGGATTTTGGCCTTTGGCTGTCGCATTGTATGGACTATGGTTGGTATTGATGACAAATCCACTAGGGGGATTCAATACCTGGGGAAGACTATCCAACGGGTAGGTATCTGTCCACAGGGTTGCGGAGGTATCTCCAGGCAAGACCTGACTCCAATCGTAGGCAGGATTTCGAACGGGAATGCGGCCATTGCTGATAAAGAAAATATTGTCTTTGTCATCCGCATAGACAATATTGGTATTTGCAATACCTTGCATGGCTAAAGCGGCCTTGAACTCTTGAAAATTCCTCGCTTTGCTCATTCGATACCATTGCTCCCCGCTTCGGATATCCTGGTTGGCCACAAATCGGAGGGCATATACGCCAGCATCTGTTTTCAGCGTCAATCCATATTTACTTTTATAATATTTTCTGGAGACTGCCAGTTTCAATGGCCCAATTTTGACTTTGGTTTTGGCTTTCAATTCTTCCAACTCAAGCCATTCTCCATCTAACTTGTATAGGTTTGGTTTGCTCGGATGCATGACCAATCTGTACACATCTCCAAAGTCAGGGCCATTGATGGTATGGGCCCATCCCAAATGTTCATTGACACCATGGAAGATGGTGATCCCTCCTGGGAAAGTGGCGCCAAGAATATTCAACCCTTCCTCACTGATCAGATGAGCTTCATACCAGGAATACAATCCTTCCAGGGGTTGATGAGAGTTGATGGCCAGGAAGGTTTCGCCATTCGAGCTTTTTTGGGAATTAATCGCGAAGGCATTTGATCCTCTTGGCAGTTGTCCTTCATAGGCAGTAATTTTTCCATTCAATATTTTGTTGAGATGCCCATCGGTGCCTGTCATCAGCGCCAATCCCATTGCATACCCCTTCAGAATGTCTTTGGAGGTCAGGGGAAACAAACTTTTGAGCAATACCTCATCTGGATGCAAGGCCGCATAAGCATTCGCTCCGGCTACATAGCCTTCCAGTATTTTTTTGAATTCAGGAGACACATCTTTCTCAAATTTGCTATCAACTAACGCATCTAGCTCCATGTATTGCACCACAATATCGATGGGAGCTGCGGCTTTGCCCTGAACCTCGGCCAACTTTCCTCTGACAGCAAGTAACTGTTCTTGCATGGTTTTGAAATCATCTTCGGCTGTTGCCCAGGCCAATCCATAGGTAACTTCGGCATCAGTCTGTGCATAGATATGCGGAACCCCATAACTGTCTCTGGCTATGGTGATTTTGTCAGGATCTATTTGCCCCATCATCCATTGTGGGAGCAGGAGGAGATAAGGAGCGAGGAGAAATAACAAAAGGTGTTTCATTTGGAAGAATGTGAAAGAGTAGAGTTAAATTCATCCAAAAATGCACATTTTGCTGGTCAAATTCCGGATAAAGACCGAACTTGCGGTTTTACTTGAACCAATCATATGTCGGAAAATCTTCCAACCAAACAAAAACGCCCACCTCTCCTGAAAGCCATTCTATTTTTGAAATGCCCCAGATGTAGAAAAGGGAACTTGTTTCTCAATCAAAATCCATATGCACTCAAATCAGTGGGGGAAATGCCGCCAACTTGCCCCAATTGTGATCAGGATTATGTGATCGAGCCAGGGTTCTATTTTGGGGCTGCGATGATCAGCTATGCGCTTCAAATAGTCGCAGCAACTCTCATTGGGATCAGCATGTACTTTGCCGGAATACGAAAGGCCAATCATTACATCATTCCCATAGGGGCACTTATTTTGATTTCCTCCCCTTATGTATTGTGTTTATCCCGTGCAATTTGGTTAAGTATATTCGTTCGAAAGCAGGAATAATCACTCTCAAGCCATCCTATGAGTTGAATTCTTCCAATAATTCTGCTAATCTTTTTCTCAATTCAACAGAACGATAGGGATGTTGATTTCGATACCACCATAAGAGCATTGCCGCGATTCCTCCAAAGATGATCAATGTAGCGAGTAATCCTCCGAACTCCTTCCCGGATAATTCGCCGGATTGATATTGACTCAACAAGTAGATCCCCATTCCCCCCATAAAAGCCCCACCTCCCAGCCCAGCCAATTGCAAACCTCTTGCATGCAGACTGACTTTCTTGAGACTTTTCTGCAAATAACTGTGTAGATCCTCATCCGGCCGGATCGGGTTTTGTTTCATGACAAAGTAGACATATGTATAGAATAAGCTGGCCATCCCCCCCATACCAGCAACGAGACCAAGAATTTTGTGTTCGCCCGCCAGGACTCCCATACAGATCGCGATCATGAGGGAGGAAAAAATTCCGCCAAGTGCCTGGCCCGGACGTTGTTCTTTGTCAAAATAGGTCAATTGTTTTTGGACAGATGCAGGTACGGTCAAGGGATTGGTGGAATAGGGTTCTTCCACCTGGGAGGCTTGCTGTGATTGCCAAAGTTGTTGATATGTTTCCAGATTCATTGTTTTTGATGTAAGAGGTAAGACAATCGTTTTTTGATCCGGTTGAGCCGTACGCCAACATTATTGACAGTCATGCCAGTGACTTCAGCCATTTCTTCATAGCTTAGTCCTTCCAGTAGCAAGAGGGCCAAGGTTCGATTCAGAGGTTTTAATCGATCGATGGCGTCTTTCAATGCCTGCAATTGAGTTTGTTTGTCTATTTCAAAGGCTATATCCTCCTCCACACGCAGGGGGCTAATTTGGTCCAATTCTGTATATTCATGCCTTTTTCGCTTGCGAACATGCGTAATCGCGGTATTGAGTGCGATCCGGTATATCCATGTATGGACACTTGATTTTCCTTGAAACCGTTCCCAGGATTTCCACAATTGCATCAGGATCTCCTGGTACAAATCTTTGCGATCATCAGCATCTGGTGAATAAAAGGCACAGAGTCTGAGAATTCTTGCTTGATTTTGTTGAACCAATTCCTGAAAGTCAGTTGTATCCAGTATAGCCATGATACAGACTTAGTCTGAGGAAGGGCAGGTTTTCTTACATTGACATACAAAATTGTGTTGTCAGAGAGTTTTGTTTTGGAAAAGGTCTTCAATTATGGTTATCCTTGTGTCTCTTTTCCCTAAATTTGACATGGATTGTACTCCCAATTGAAAATGTAATCGATTTTATTTATATTTCTGATATGGAAGCAATTCTTTTACAATGAAACAAGAGAATTTTTTGAATCGAGCCAAGCAGAAGCTGGCAAAATTCCTGTTAGCAAACGAATCCACCAAGGAATCGATTTCTATTCGTGAAGTGAGCAATATTTCCCCCATTGAACAGGAAATATCGGACATTCACACTTCCAATATCTTTGATGAAATGGAGGATAAAGCGAATATTCGAAACCTGGAAAAAGAATTATCTGCCTCTCTCATTCAGCTGAAAGCCTTGGAAGAAGCCATACAGGAAGCAAAAGGACGCATGCCTGTTCCTGCCAGAAGAGATTCCGCTATTCCAAATCGAATTACGTTCATTGAAAAAGAATTTGTTAGAGAGAGAGATCCTATTGACAAAATTACTGTCAGGCTCAAAAGGGATAGAAATTCCTAATTCGGGCTTAGAATTTTCAATTCGATCGTAATCTTTCTTCTTTTTTTCAGGTTTTTGTTTTCTTCTACCTGAAAAATAGACTTCACTTTTTCATTCCTCAAATCATCCAATCTTTTATTCAGGTAAAATAATTTGACAGCTGCAATTTCTTCCGGATTGAGCCTGTCTCCCTTCTCTACCTGTTTGTTTACCTGAACTCTCCCTTCTTTGAGATAATCAACATTCAATTGTTCATCCTTGGTGAACTCCTCTCCACTTTTCCTACTTCTGTTGGGATTTACTTCTGCGATATAATTTATTTCCAACAACTGCCCCTTATCCTGCTGGATTTCCTGAATAAGTTGATCAATTACTTTGAGAAGTTTGGGTATGTCGATCAACTGAGTGATCACCTTATCTTCCACAAGGTCCATAGATCGATCCCTGTTTTCCTCAAAACTATAGGCGATCAGGGTATGGTCTGAGCCAGAAATATTAAATACCGTTACGTTTATATTTTTTATTTTTTCCTGTCTCAGCTTTCCTTCCAAAGCATTCCACTTTTGCCACTCAAATAAGGTTTTATCATCAGGATCTTTGGATTGCCAGCTAAATGTTGGACCCAAGGAGCCATCAGGTTCTACTTGGAGGGACAAGTTTGATCGACCAACATTCACCCCTATTCCCCCATAGATTTGATTTCGTTGGACATTCCTTACACCAAAACGAAATTGAAACGCATCATTTCTCAGAGAAACACCCAAAGAAGCATCTAAAGAAGTAAATCTATCTATTTGCTGATTGCCTTTTTGTGAGTGAAGACGAAAAAAAGCGAGAATAGCGGCCGATTTATTTGGTATCTGCTGTTTTAGGTTTGCCTGGACGATGATGTTGCCCGGTAAGTGAGCAGTAAGGGCCTGTTGCCCCCCTTCAGCTTCAGAAAGCTTAATCAAGGTTTCGGAAGAGACTTGCGGGAGGTTGATCATCAGGTTCACATAAGATTTGTTGGAACCATAGCTTCTATGATAGTTAAGAGCTGTCCCCAAATAAACCTTCAATCCACTTTCCCCTTCTAAAGCAATATTATCTATGACATTGCCCTGAGCAAGTCTAAGGGAATGAATGTTTGCAGCGACTCCTATGGAGAACTTATTACTTTTCTTTTGGTTGAGATGCAAAGCCCCAAATACATGCAGTCGATTTTGTCTCAACAGAGCGGCATAATCACTGACAACAAAAGCACCCAAGCCCAACATCTTACTATTGAGGGAATGGGAATACCCGGCGAATAAGGTTCTGGGAGATTCCTGCCATTTTCCCCAATTTTTCCGATACCCTCCAATATAAGCGAGCTGCTTCTCATGCAAACCTGGAGCCGCAGGATTTTCAAACTGGTAGTTATAGGAAATAGGCAAATAAGCCTCTCCTTGCCCCAATACGCTTGCAAGCAGAAAGCTAACAAAACCGACAGTCAAGCCAATTCTGAGAATCCCGTGTTGAATCCTTGAACGAATATGTCTCATCTCACAATGGTTAGAGATCCTTCTTTATGAAAATTGGAGTCATTTCTGTTACTCATAAGATAAAAGTAAGGGCCATCCGGGATACCACTCCCATCCCAAAATCTGGCATCAGTAATGCTTACACTTTGCTGACAGCCATACACACATATTCCCTGACGATTATAGAGTTGAATCAGATAGTCAGATTCTTCTGATTGATTTCCAGCAAATCGGATATCCCAGGTATCATTGACTCCATCTCCATTGGGTGTCAACAAATTCGGGACAAACATCAATTGCTGAAGATGTAAGAAGAATTCTTCTGTAACCGAGCAAGCCTCATTCATCACAGTCACTTCTCCTTGCAAGTTGGCCTCGTTTCCTTCTTCTTGTGTGATAAATGTCCAACTCACTTGCAAAATATCTTCATCCCCATCCAGAGGTAGGTCATCTACCAGATCTCCATCAAGCTGTCTAATGATCCAGGAATAGGAAACATTCTGCTGATCTGTACTGAATTCTAAGCGGACAGTTGCCTGTTCAGAGACGATAAAGGTATTTGGTGGATCGAATAACAAATTATTGGAAGTAATCTCAACCTCTGGAATAGCCAATACATGAATACTATCTAGAATTTCAAGACTACAAGGCCCATCCTGAATGCTCAATCGGATCGGGAAAGTCCCTGCTTCCGGGAACTGAACAGGAAAAGGGCCTTGCTCGCTGATGGTGGAGGGCATGGCGGACATATCAAACTCCCAGAGGTAAGTGGCATTGGGTGAGGTAAAAGCTGTTGAAAAATCAGCACTTCCTCCAATGCAGATGGTTTCATCAAAGGGGTCAATCATGGCAGAAATCCCTTCTGTGACCACCACTGAATTATCAACAAAATCAGAAGCCAGATTCTCACAGACCGTATTCTCTCGTCTGGCAAAATAGGTCGTGGAATTATCTGGTTGTCTCATGATCATTTCGCCCTGATCAAAAGAATTCCCGGCAGTATCTATATACCAAAAGATGTTTTCAAAAGATTCAGTACTCCCTCCCCTAGCTTCAAGATCGATTCTTTCGCCCCTACAAATGGAGGAGGGATCGATTGTCATGCTGTTGAGTTCATCTGGCCTGCCATATACGTCAATGGTGATCTCTTGCAGGACATCTTCATCTATACAATCTGAATCAGAAACGATCTTTGCATAAATGGTGGTCGTGGTTCCAGAATTGTCTACATATGAATAGGTTCTCCCTTCGTTGATTTTTTGGGTTGCATCTGCATCGCTATACCACTCTACTCTTCCTCCTGCTTCCTTTCCTCCATTGGCTGTGAGGGTGGTACTTCCTCCAGGACAAATAAGCGTTGAGGAAGCTGTGATATCTGTAATTTGTTCAGACTTGGGGGTCTCTGATATGGTTACCTCAATCGTATTTGAGCTGTCATTGCAGGCTTCTCTTCGCGCATAGTAAGTTCCTGCTGAACTGACAGGAATACTCTCGCCACTTCCCAGGAATGTCCCTCCCGAACTTGGATTTCCATCATACCACTTGATGTCGGATTTAGGACCAGCATTGGGGTCTGACTCTGAGACGAAGAGTTCGATAGACTCTCCTTCACAAATTTCCCGCCCAACTGGATTGGTGGTAATGCTGTCAAGGGTGGTTGGAGCAGAACTTATAAAGATTCTTCTGGTATCATTAAAGGTGTTTGGAGAACCATTAGTCGGGGTTAAAGACAATCTAAACTTGGTAGCATCTAACCACGATTGCGCATTATTTACAGTCAAACTTAAGGTAAAAACACTGCTGGTTTCTCCTACTAATGATCCAGAAGCTCCAATTACTGAATCGTCTGCGTCTACCAAGACAGTGCCACTTCCACTCGTTGTGGAATTGATATACTTCCAATTAAATGAGGTAAAGTCTTTGCCTCCTCTGGTAATTTCAGCAGAGATGACAAATGTATCTCCTTCACAAAAATACATTGGAGGTTCAGGAGAGAAACTAATGGACTGACTCATGCCATTACTGAGACATACGATCATTAGCATCAACCATCCCAACGACGCATAGATTTGATGAAAGTTCATACCAATATCCCTTTTTGGATTTTCCGATTCTCAATATATCTGAAAACAGTGTTCCCCTTTCTTCCCAATCGTATTTCATCTCCCCCCTCCAACGGACAAGACGCTCCATCCTCATATATCTGTCCATTGACCCAAATCAGAGCCTCCTTGATGGGTCTGATGAAGACCTTGTGCTTGTTGACATAAATCTCTGCATGTCGCGGATATACTTCGTCATCAGACCACTTCACCCGCACCTGCACATTTTTGGATTTGAGATCATTTCCAATGACAACCATTTTTCCTTCAAGTAGCCAGCCATCTATGGCGGTGATAAACCCTGCTTTGATGGAAGGAGAGATGACTTCCAGTTGGATGGTTTCGAGTCGGGTGGAGATCCCTTTCATTAGGCCCCCCATGACCAGTCCCATACTCATGAATGACAGAAGACGAATAAAGTCTGCGGGACCTTCTGTGATGAGAAGCAATACATAGACAATCGCAGACAATAATCCCGCTATCAATCCACTGATTATTCCTCTTTTTGTAGAAAGGCTCGAACGGACAGACATGAGATAGCCGAGCGCGACACTACAGGTCATCCAGATCAAGGGTCCAATTATTCCGGGATTCTCAAAGGTTCCAAACCCCAGCATAAATAACAGTCCAGAGATGATTCCGCCTGCGACCGCCCGCATAAGAATTTTGGGCCAGGCTTCCCTAATCCGCTGACCCGGTCCTACTTCTTCTGCCCATGAGAGGGCTAATGTGATCCCGAACCCCAAACCTACTCCCCAACTGACACTCACCCAAAAGTCTGAAGGGGCAAACAATTGGGTATATAAATTGGAGACGATCCATCCAAGGAATCCTCCTACAGCACCAAACCAAATCCAGTTGAAGAGTTGGAAACTATCAACTTGTTGAAAAAATTGTCCAGCACCAATGTCTGCTCGATTGTGGCATTCATGATAATTTTGACATTGATAGTTTTTGCTTCTCCACACACTCAAGGCTGTCCCACATTTGTCTTTCAGTTCGCACTTGTCTGGATATAAATATACCAGGAGTTCATCATCTGGGAGCAGTTCTCCTTTTTTGATGGGATGATGTCTTCTGAAGCCTGTTGTTCGGTGGAATATTCGATGTGTGATCACATTTTTTTTGAATTCTCTCAGTTTCAGCATCGGTATTCCTTCACTGAATGCTAACAGCAACAAGAGTAAGATCAATATCCCATAGGTAAAACCTTCCGAGAATCCCATTCCAGACTTGAGATTGAACGCCTGGATATAAGACCAGTTCTTGATTTTTAGATCTTGGGTAATTGGTTTACCGTTTTCATACCATTCAATTGTGTAGATTCTGCTTTCCCGATGGAGATCTTTCGTAGAATCCACCTTCAGTTGGAGATATATTTCATTGGTATGTTGATTCTCTACCTTCCCAAGATAATTGATTTTTAGTTCTTGCCGACTTCCTTTTATCGTCTCAAAAGCCTTTAATTCTTGATTCTGACCATCAAATTGATAAAAACTCTTGCCGTTTTTTTCAGCCTGGAGGTGAATCGTGATATAAGGGGAGGTCTTATAGACAGTATCAATCTGCAAAGATGGTTCCTGTGCAACAATCCAGGAATTGCCCACAAAAAAGCAGAACAAAAAGCAGATTGCGAGATTCTCTAGCTGTTTCATGTTGATTCTTCCTGATTAGGTTCTTCTGTTTGTCCGATACTCTCCAATCCTTGCCAGGGCAAAAATATTGTCTCCTCTTCATTCGGATGAAGTTGTTTTCGATCACCTGAATTGTTGAGCTCTTCTTTGGATTCCTTCCAGGTGAAAAAGGCGGTTTCCAACTTGGGTCTAGGATCTCTTGAAAGTGGGTCGACCTCCATCGCAATCTGATAAGACTCCCGAAACAGCTGACTATGCTCTCTCAAATCAGCCTCAGACAGAAATAATCCATGTCCAGGATGGGTATGAAACCAACCAACCAGCTTCAGATCTGGATTTTCTCGCATAGCATCATCCAGCTGACTCCAGGCCAATCCTCCGAAAGTAAGGGTATATCGATTTTGGGCGTCGGCATCTATCGGAACAAATCTGGTGATCACGAGTTCATAGGGCTTTTCTCCAAAGACCTTCCCGAGCAGAAATCCACCTATTTCAGGGATTTGTTCTATCTGATCCATATCCAGCTCCATCTCGTCCTCCTGATGCTTCTCAATCCACTGCAAAATGGCTTGCTGGCTGTCTCGGTGGAGGTAGACTGTCTGCACGGCTGTATCTTCCCAATATTCTCTCAAATCTTGTTTGAGAAAGGAGTCATCTTTCAGGATCTTTTCCAAAGAAGCCACTTCGGCTCTCTGTTGAATGACAGGAGGCTCCACTATTTGGATAGACACTGTTGATTGTTGCGTCTCCTCTTTTTCCTTGGTCTCCTTCTTTCCCTCATTTGTTTCCTCTAAGGATCTTCTCTTCATTCCTTGTTCGTTTTTTCTTTTCCTTGCTCTTCTTCCGAGAATGAGAAGCAGGAGCAGAACTGCCCCAGAGACAAAAATGAGCGTCCAATATCTTGGTGGGATTTCGGGCAGGGAGAAATTTCCGATCCAATCGATCACTCCTGTATTGTCCCCCTTCAAAACTGTGTTTGTAGAGTCTACTTGAAATGGGTTGGTCAAGGGCTCATTCGTACTGTCTTCCGGCAGCGGATCAGGCTGATCTGGGTTCTTGGGATCGTTTCCTGTCTCTTGTTCTGGATCTGGGTCAGGGTCTTTTGTTGGAATGGCAACATTTCCTGAATCCTGCCCTTCTTCCTGTACGTTCTGGCCTCCATTGGCTGTTTCATGAACTACCGTTGAATTCGAGGAATCATTTGTGGGTGTCTCACTTGTATCTGGAGGCGGATCAGGTACACGAGCAGTCGGCAATATGTGAATCGGAATGGAAAAAGTAGCGAATACTGAATCTTTTTTGCCTTTTAGATATAATTCCCCCCTAATGTTCTCATTGAGGCCCAAAAGGGTATCGAAGGAAGCGCCTAATTTGAAAATAAACTCAGGTAAAACCAGATTAACATTTTCTTCTTTGTTCTTTTCAATCAAAGATTTGCTATCAAACAAGCGAATCCAATATGACTCTGCATTCTCTATTTCAAGGGATACCCAACCTTGCAGGAAAATCTCACAGTTTTCAATATCGCTTATCGATATGGCTCCGGTTTTGCCATCTATACTTGCTCCCTCAGTTGCGATTTCATATGACACCTGCTTGACTGTCCCATCCAAATCCTGAAAAGAAAAATTCCCTTTATATTCATCTTGGCAGTAAGCTGCTCCAACGCTTAAGCTCGCGAACACACAACAGAGACACCATATGTAGACCCATTGATTCACTGATTTAGCCTTTGAGAGGGTTATTTCTTCTGTAAATAAATACACTCAGCCCAATGATCAAAGGCCACCACAGGATCCACCAATTATTCCAGGGCCTTGAAATGGTGTAGGTAGAAATGGGTTCATTGCTTAGTTCAAGGCCACTTTGGACGTATAAGTTATAGGTCCCTTTCATATCTTGTGAAAGCTTTTTTTCCTGAAAGATGGCAATGGAATCTTTGGGGATCAGGGGATAATATCTCTTTTCTCCCTCCTTCTCAAAAATCAAATGATAGGGAGGGACACCATTCCTAAGTAAGATGTACAAATCTGATGAATCGGTCAGCATTATGGCCTCAAAGGCCATTCTGAAAAAAGTGATGGTATCCATATCTCCATTGATCGCTCCAAGAAAAACATGAACCCGTTCAGAGTTGAAATTGACCGAAAAGGTAAGTCTGCCTGTAGAATCAAGGCCAGCAGTATCTAGTGCAACCCTAGAAGCACTTGAATCCAGTGATGGATCAAAGACCCCCAGCAAGCGAATTTCTTTCCCTGATTCTACATTGGCGACGAATTCAGTTCTCCCACCGGCATTTGAGGTCTGAGATATTCTTCTATGGGCTGATATCACAATATCCCTGGTGTAGGGGATGATTCTGGCTTGCAACGCCTGAAGGTTTTCTTTGCAGGAGGAGTTCACATTTTTTTCTAACAAACTGCTTATATCTCCCAACAGAAGGTCCATTTCCACTGAGTCCAGCGGATACTTGCTTTTTGCCTGTCCCCATCTTGATGCAAAAGAGTCGATCTCCCTCTCGCAGCCTTTGGTTGTTTGCTTTTTCGGTGGCTTTTTCAATTTATCACACATCTCTTTCAATTCCCCATCACAATCTTGATCAGGACATTGGGATCCTAACTCTTCGCAGGCAGTCTTTTTGGCTTCTATATTTGACGTCTCTGAGCGAATCACCTCACACAAGGATTCACAAAATGTCTTGTGCGCTTCCGCTTCTCTTAGGGCTTTTATCCGATTGTTGACCGCCGTTTTGTACTGACAATTGTAGCCATACTTTGCCAGTGTATCGCAAAAGTTATGTTTATAATTGATCAATTGGTCAAGGGAATTCTTGTCAAGGTATCCCCAAGTCGAAACGTCTTCCTGTTTCACAACGGCTAGTGCAGTGTCCTTGTACTTGTCGAGATCAGCACCGCCTCCGGAGATCTTGCCAAATCGGCTGATATATTCGACCAATGGTTGGAAGGAAGATCGCTCAATTGCTTTTTTCCGATAGCTATCTTCCCATTTGATGATCTGTTCTTTGATAAGAATAAGACTCTCGAGGATCTGTTGGCTCTGCGGATCAGGACTTCCACGCTGCAATTGCCAAAATTGCTGATAATCGTCCATCAATGCAATCAAGTCATGAATTCCGTTAGGAGAATCTCCTAATTTTTTGATCTCATCATGTTCTAGCTTAAAAAATCTGATGGTATACAACAAAGAACCTCTA
This sequence comes from Bacteroidota bacterium, assembly GCA_039029315.1. Classification (GTDB taxonomy): domain Bacteria; phylum Bacteroidota; class Bacteroidia; order J057; family J057; genus JBCCCJ01. The sequence continues at coordinate 45,032 of JBCCGK010000040.1, forward strand.
GTTGCCCCCGTAAACACAAGATCAGCTGCTTGATATTTCTCATATTGGAAATCAAATACCAGAGCGCCTTTGCCATTATTTGAAATGGAAAAATCATGAAAGGATTTGCCATTCTGAGTAATCTTGAATCGTTGTTGTCTGTTTCTTTTGGTTGAAATTGCTCCTGTTCCTGTTAATTGAAAATCAAGGAAATTCCCATTTCCTACAAAAATGGATTTTTCTATCAGAATGGATTTTTCACTCGGCTTAGCAAAGAGGGAACATTTTATTTTGTCGATATCACTATTATCATATAGATAGATACTCCCATCTCTGATTGGGATTTCAGTCCCTTTTAGCTGAATCTTTTCTTTGCTGATATAGATTTCTTCAGATTGTTCAGTGGATTTGTTCCCCTCTCCGTCCACGAATTGGTAGCTGATGACAATTTTTCTTTGTCCGTAGCCTGATCCTACCAACAACCCCAAACAAAGAAAGAGGCATAGGGAATACCTCAACCAACTCATCACTGAACCAAAGGAAAGAAGAACCATAACTGAATAATTTGGATCATAATTGCTTACACTTCTGAGATGCTGATTCCCGGGGAAGAACCATTTTGATCTGCTGAGTTCTTTTTTTTGATGATTCGAATCTTCTTTTTGCTATCAGATAACTCCCAGGTTTTTATCCAGGCTGTGTCATCTAATACGATCCCGGTATTTTTATTCACAATTCCCTGAACTTCTGCATAGGAGCGAATCCATGCTGCAACAGTTTTGTCTTCAGGTAATGGCGCTTGGTAAGGAATAGCAAAATACTTTTTGTACTGCAACATTTCTCCTATTCGAACGACCAACTGGTCCAGGGAGAACAAACTCCCAAACCCTTCTGTATTGGTGCAAATATGCCCCTTCCTATAGCCGGTATACTTGACATTGGGGTGCCATACGGGGGTCTCAAACTTGCAAATCGCCGGCTGCAAAGGAAAATTAGAAGGCAACTGGATTCGAAGTACATGAGAATCTTGATATTGAGGAGACTCATCCTCTTCTATCCCAATGATGGATCTGATAAAATAATGGACCCGGTAGTCTATCGGGACATTGGGCTTTCTCCTATCCTTTTTGAGGACTTCATAGTGAAACAAACTAGCGTTCGATTGATAAAGCGTATGAAGGAATATATGTTCCTGAGCTCTTCGAAAGACAAACTCTTTCTGAATCTTGCCAAGATCATAATTGGGTCCTTCAATAATAGGGAAATCGCTAGATTGCATAACGTTTGAGAATAAGAGGTTAAGCTGCTAGGGGAGAATATTTGCACCTGGGTCCATATCCACTTGGATCAAAATTCTATGCTTATTTCTGATGCCAATGGATTCCAGGGTTTCATGCGTAAAGCTTGGATAGATATTTTTGGAAAGATCTCTTGAGTACAGTTTAAACACACTCTTGCCTAATTGTTTGGATTCTGATTCTAATTCTTCGGTAAGTGCTTCATATAATTCTTCAACCGTTGAATGCTCAGGTATTTCCACATCATATTCTTTTTGGAGGTGTGGTACGCTGACTGATATTGTGAACATAGAGGATAATTTTACGATGATTGAAAAAAGAAGTGTGATTATTGAGGTTGATTCAAATATGCTTCGTCTCCGGTAAGCTCTACATAATATTCTTCTCCATTGGCAATAATTGTCAAAATATGGAGTGGAGGTATCCCCAGGGTTGAGAGAGAATAGTCAGGATAGAGAAAATCTGGCTCTATCTCTGAAATATGCTCATGAATGAGGACTTCTTCTCCGATTTCAATAGCCATAGCCGTCAACTCATCATCTTTGACATGTGGTCGGGGCTTGACAAAATCAATGGCCTGATCTCCAGATTCTGTTATCAGTGAAAGGATCAATTCATAATGCAATGTTATGACCACATCTTCATGATCAAAATGCCGCTGCAACCATGCAAACATTTCTTTCACTGTTGAGCTATGTGTCAGGGGAGACGAGATAATGTCCGTAAACCTGGTATGACTATCACATCGTTTCCCTACGGGATCACTGGCAAGTGTCAAATACTCATTGCTCAATCCCTCAAAGAAAAACTGGGCATTTCCCAAGGAAAATTTTCCATCGGGGTTCTGGATCAACTTTAGGGCTTCCAGTACCTGGATAGACCCAATGATTGAGGAGGTAAGTGGGATTGTATTTGCCCTGCCAGAAGAAGCATATCGCCTGGCTCGATCGACACATCCCATTCGAAATCTGATATTTTCCCAGGCTTCTTTGCTCAAGTTGCATTCATAACATTTTTCTCCGGGTCGATAGACATCTGCTTGCCCCCCAAAATCCAGAATTCCTCCATCAATCCATGGCTTGCCCAACCAATGACAAAATCGATTGATGTACAATCTCGCAAGCCGATTGTCTACACATCCGATGATGACATCCATTCTTCGTATCACTCCCAAGCCAATGTCAATGGTAATATCAGCATTGGCAGTTTGAATATTGATTTCTGGATTGATTTCCTTCAGGCGCTTTGCTGCCACCTCCACTTTAGCCATATCCCCCGAACAATCCTCTTCTCTGTATAAAACAGATCTGGATAAATTTGCCCACTCCACAATATCAAAATCTATTAAAAAGATGTTTTTTACACCAATCAGCCCCAGGTTTTTTAACACCTCATTACCCAGCGCTCCTGCCCCAATTACCATAATCCGGGCAGACTTGATCTTTTCGAGATCCCATCCAGACTTTTCTACGCCATAGATTCTTTCTCTTTTCGGAACCTCTGAGCCATATTCCCTGGTTTTTGATACAACCAGACGGGTTGGGGGTTTGGACATTACAAAAGCTAAAGTTAGTATTTATGCAATTATAATGTTTTGACATGTAAATGGCAAATATTTTTACTTAAAGCTTTTTCCTGAACCTGAAGGCAGAAAATCAGAAACTCAATTCCGTCAGACAGCAGATTGATATCAAGGAACTGATCGGTTATTTTCAGGAAAATGAACGGTCTGCCAAGCCTGATTGTCCCAAAAATACCTGGCTGTCCTTTCTTTACATCTTTGGCTCTCGAATCACGCCTGCAAAATTGATAACCCCTTTTTGAGTGTCCAACAAGAACATACCAAAAGGGCGGTTAATCTTGAATTCTTCGGCTTGTCCAAAAAATCCTCCGCGAGAAAATATCAGCGAGCTGGCGGCTGCAGCAGTGGTTCCTTTTTCATCTATCTGTATGGAACATTTATGCTTGGATTCAGAGACAAAAATTGGTTTTGAAGAGAGCATTCCTGAAAAATCTCCCTTCGGCCCCAGATCGATCTGTTGTTTTCTCAACCAACTCAACAAATCCCACTCTCCTGAACAGGAAAACTTAGGCATGTAGATCTTTGCATTCGTCCTTTGCAGATGCCTAAAGGTGCTTTCCAATTGCTCCAGCTCAGCTTCAGCCAACCATTGTGTTAAGTTGTATTCTGGCTTAGGCAAGGCCAGGAGCAATCCATAGCCTCCCCGATATTCGATGAATATCCAATCGGTCTTGTCATCTTGGGCATGAAACAGGTTCATGGTTTTGGTCATATACGTGACAAGAATCGTGCTCCCATCTTCTTTAAAAAACGTATCTTCTACATGATCATCTGAATCAAAACTCCCTTCTCTCCATTCTCCAAAAAAGTAAACAGCATTGGTGAGCACCAAAGCCGTGGAGGCATCTACCTCTTCAATCAGGGACGGAATCAATCCTTTCGTTTGTTCCTTAATCCAGCCGTTGATTCTCTGCTTACTTTGTTCCGCATGACCAACATAATCCAGTGATTCAAGCCTCGCTTGAAAATGCGTCTGACAAATATCTATAAATTCAGCTTTGAGCTCAAAGTTGATCTGTGGCCAAATGCCATTGGCAACCAGCCATTCAGCATCAGAGTTCTCTCCTTGATGATTCAACCACCCGAACTCTTCAGGCTGCATGTCTTCAGGGAGTTCCAACAAGTTGGCAAGATCCTGCTTGGTTTGACCTGCTGTCCCTATATACAACATCCCCAACATTTGAAAAATAGAAAAGGGAGAGACAACTGAATTTTCCTCAAATATCTCAGGGATAGATTTCAGCAACTTAAATGCAAATGAATTGATTGCGTCAGTCATTGCTTCAGCACGTGCTTTTGTTGGTGTTTCCATGGAGCAGACGTAGGTAAGAATTGTGAATAAAATGAACCTGGCGTAAACAAAGATAGGAGAAAAAAGAAAATAAAATTCCTGCTATTCTCCCCAGCTTGGTTGATTCATCAGAATCATATCCTGTTTTTCTATGTTCAAGCAGCAGAGCTAAGTAAAATATTCTATAACATCTCTTGTAAAAGTAAATAATTCTAAATTTTCATCATATCGCATAACTATTACCCCAAATATGTAATTTTAACAAAATAAAATTCTAATCAAATCGATACATATATGCCCCTCACCCAACCATCTTCTATCCAAAAAATATTTCCTCAAGCGCAGGATTTCCTCCCCTTGAAAGGGACAGATTATATTGAGTTGTATGTTAGCAATGCCAAGCAAGCTGCTCATTTTTTCAAGACCGCCTTCGGCTTTCAATCTCTGGCACATCAAGGATTGGAAACTGGCCGAAAGGATCGAGAATCCTATGTCATCGTCCAGGACAAAATCCGTCTCGTATTGACCTCTCCTTTGGTAGCAGGGAGTGATATTGGCAGACATTTGGATGTGCATGGAGATGGGGTAAAAGTAGTGGCCCTTTGGGTGGATGACGCAACAGATGCGTTTCATCAGACTGTCAAGCGAGGTGCCCGCCCGTTTCTTGAGCCCGAAACTATCGAAGACGAATATGGACAAATCATCCAATCAGGTATTCATACCTATGGAGAGGTCGTGCATCTATTCATTGAGCGAACTGCCTATCAAGGCTGTTTTCTCCCTGGCTATCAAGCATGGAATCCTTCCTATTCTCCCTCTGAGACAGGACTCAAATACGTTGATCATATGGTTGGGAATGTAGGATGGAATGAAATGAACACCTGGGTGAATTTTTATGCCGATGTGATGGGATTTACCCAACTGGTCTCTTTCGATGACAACGATATTTCCACAGATTATACGGCCTTGATGAGCAAAGTCATGAGCAATGGAAATGGCCGGATCAAATTTCCAATCAATGAACCAGCAGAAGGCAAAAAGAAATCTCAGGTAGAGGAATATCTTGATTTTTATGGTGGTGCTGGTGTTCAACATATCGCAGTGGCAACGGACAATATCCTTGACACTGTCCGGCAGATGAAGGAGAGAGGGGTGGAATTTTTGCAAGTGCCCAAGACCTATTATGATACCGTTCTGGACAGGGTAGGAGAAATTGATGAAGACCTGCTTCCTCTGAGAGAATTGGGCATTCTTGTTGACAGAGATGAAGAAGGATATCTTTTGCAAATCTTTACCAAACCTCTCTGCCCCCGTCCTACCCTCTTTTTTGAGATTATCCAGCGCAAAGGAGCAAAATCCTTTGGCAAAGGGAATTTCAAAGCCTTATTTGAAGCCATTGAACGGGAGCAAGAATTAAGAGGAACCTTATGATTCACATTCCAGAAAACATACGTAGCCTTCAGACTTATAAACCAGGGAAGGCCAGTGATGCGGTATTGCAGCAGCAACCCATCGTTCTGTGTAGCAATGAAAACAACTTTGGCCCCTCCCCTATGGCTGTCGAGGCCATCAAAGAAGCCAGTGAACGCATTTTTTTATACCCGGATCCTACAGCTCAGCAGCTTCGCACCAAACTTGCCCAACACTTAGGGATTCAGGCTGATCAGCTTGTCTTTGGCAATGGATCAGATGCCATCCTTTCCACACTTTTCAATGCGTTTTTCTCAGCTGGAGAAAGCATCCTGACCTCATCAGGCAGCTTTGTGTCTTTGTATCCGATGGCGCAAATGAATCGGGTCCCTGTGCACAAGGTCCCCCTGACAGAGGAGTATGGGTTTGATTTGCACAAACTTCTCCTCAATATTCGCCCTCATACCAAGGCGATCTATTTGTGCAATCCCAACAATCCTACAGGAGCGATGATCCCGCAGGAGGAGTTGGAACAATTTCTGGACCAAGTCCCTGAGCACATTTTGGTCATTGTCGACGAAGCCTATTTTGAATTTGCCGAGTATATGAGTGCGGCCTATCCCGATAGCACCCGATTGGGATATGAGAATGTAATCTCCCTGCGGACTTTCTCCAAGGCATATGGATTGGCTGGTGTGAGGCTTGGATATGCCATCGGACCTGTCCCTTTGATCGAAGCATTGACCAAAGTCAAGCTGACCTTCAATCCCAACCTGCTTGCTCAAGCTGCAGGTGTAGCAGCTCTGCAAGACGAAGCCCATGTGCAAAAAACTTTATCCAACAATGCGATCTGGTTAGACAGATTTTCACAAACCTTCCGGCAGATGGGGATTCGGTACGCGCCTTCTTATGCCAACTTCCTCATGCTGGACCTGGAGAGTGAAGAGAAAGCTACTGAATTTTGCCAGCATCTTCAGGCCAAAGGAATTCTCGTCAGACACCTGGCATCCTTTGGCTTGCCACACTGTGTCAGAGTTTCCGTAGGGCGCCCTGCGGAAAATGAACGCATGTTGGAAGTTGTTCAGGCAAGGTTCGGTCTGTTGAGACAGGAGCATTGACTGGCCTTATTTTGTCTCTCAACGCTAACCGTCTACTTACTGCTTGACGAATTTCACATATTGGCTTTCGTCTCCTGAAACTACATGAATGTAATAATATCCAGCTGTCCATCGCTGAATGGGAAGATAAATGCTGTGTTGATTGTTCATCGTTTTGACTTCTCGACGAAACATCATTCTTCCAAAGGAGTCTACAATCTGAATCTTAAAGGATTGGTTGGGTTTTCCCTTCAGATTGAGATTGGCGAGATATTCCGCTGGATTAGGAAACACAAAGGCCAATACCTGTCCATTGACCTCCACAAAGGGATCTATTCTCTGATCAGACGCAGATCCTTCCCCGTTTTCCACCGCATTGCCTTGTGAATACTCTTCTTCAAACCCAACAGGAATATTTTTGTCCCATATAATCGTCTTGGCCGTATTGGTGATGATGGGTTTTTCATTATCAAACACAATCGCAGCCCGATTGTAAATCCGTTTTCCAACATGAACTTCTTCATAGGGCAAAATGGTAAACTCTACGAATCCATGACTCTCTTCTTCATTCATCCCACTGTCTGGCAACATGATGTATTCAAATCTGAATTCGACAATGCCCTCTCCTTTGAGCACCATCTCCTGATAATGGCTGGTCCCGATGATTTGCAAAGATTCCAGGTCCAATGATTCTGGAAAAGTATCCGTAATGATGACATTCTCAGCAAAGAAACTCCCAACATTCTGGAATCTGATGCGATAGGTCAGCAAATCGCCTTTCATGAGGGTATCTTTAGGCAAAACAAGGATGTCATTCGGATCAATAGGTCCAACAACTGGCTCAAAGGAATCAGCATTGTTATCAGATAAATCATAATCCTGATCTGCCTCTGCACATGTAGCTGATACCTGTTTGATACTGCCCATGGCTGCAAGAGCAGAAACAGAGTCAGTGATACTGATGATGCCTTTGTCAAAAGCGTCTATAGATGAAAACTCCCAGACATAGGTATTGCTGCCAACTTTCCGGTCCCACGGCACATCTGATTCAAGGGGAATCACCTCTGGATCGAAAGTCACCGCCACCTCCACATCGTTCGCCGTGGAAGTCCCTTCATTTCCATAGGCCAACTGGTAAGTATTTCTCAATCCTCTCCGTTGGGCAGTTCCCGAAATATTTACCCAGACATCATATCCAGTACTATCTGGTTTTTGTGGCAAAAAGATGGTATCTGCCTGTCCAATTGTTACCGAAAATGTCTGATTGACAAAGCAAGGATGGGTATAATTGTCAATGGTATCCTGGACAAATTGATAACTACCTGCTGCCAAATTGAGTCTTGCGATGCCGTCCTGGTTACTGGCTATCTGATGTCCAATTTGGCTGATTCTGCCACTGATATTGGGAATTCGGGTTTCTCCTGCATCCAGGATACAATTGTCATTGCTATCGTGAAAGGCAAGAAAGACAATATCCGCTGATTGAGGTTCGATAATGGAAATGACAGTATCAGCTGACTGATTGGTCAAATAACTCACACAACCTGAAGGCCAATACACCACCACTGAATCCATGCTGGAAGACTCAGCCAGCCCAAAGTGAATCCGGCTGGAACTTTGGCTACTGACTCCGCCTGATAGGGCATTACATTGGCGACTCTGCCAGGTCTTCACGCCACCAATGGTACACTTGACTTGAACCCTGGCTCCAATGCCATCTCTATTGGATAGACTTCCTGTCAGATCGAAGCCTGCCCAATGATTTCCTCTGCTTGAGGCATCACTGACATAGAGTGTATTGGTCTTGTATCGATTATTGGCGACAAAAATGTCCAGGTCCCCATCATTGTCGAAATCTGTAAAAGAAGGCGAGATGGAATTCTCGGCATCTGTACAGAGAACAGAGGTCTCATCTTTCAAAAAGGTCCCATCTCCATTGTTGAAGAACAAGGAATTGGCATTGCCATTGTCTCTTACGACATAGAGATCGATATAGCCATCCAAATCAAAATCTCCCCAAACAGATCCAAAGGAGTGTCCCACTTCTGTGCAGATCGTCAGGCTGGTATTTTTGGTAAAACTTCCATCTCCATTGTTCACATAGAAGAAATCCTGTTGATTACTGGCATTGCAGACAAATAAGTCCAGATCTCCATCATTGTCATAATCGGCCCAACTGGCACTGTGAGAATTACCGCCATCGCTGGAAATCGACCCAGAAGTAACTTTGGAGAATTTTCCGTTTCCATCATTATGATAGAGTGAATTGTGTTCTCCCCTCAGATTGGGAACAAATACGTCCATCAATCCATCCTTGTCGTAGTCTCCCCAGACTGCATTGAAGGTGGGAAACACTTCCATATTAATGGTCGCATCAGCAGCCTTCACAAAGGTTCCATCACCCTGATTTTGGAATAGCTGGTTGTATCTCGTAGGCATGAAGTCTGTGGAAAACACATCCAGATCTCCATCATTGTCATAATCTACCCAGCAGGCGGAGTGAGAGTAGCCTTCATATTTTCCTGCGACTTGATCAGGGGAAGATGAGAACGTTCCATTTCCATTGTTGATATAGATCTTATTGGAAATTCGAACGTTGTTTGCCATATAGATATCGAGATCTCCATCATTGTCATAATCTCCCCAACTGGCTCCGACATTGGACCCCCGATCTGATGTGGGCGCACTTGCGGAAGTCTCGGTAAAAGTACCATCGCCATTATTGGTGTACAATCTGCTCGGTTTCCAGTGAGAATAATCCGGGATCAACAAATCGTCATCTCCATCATTGTCATAATCCCCCCAGGCAGCTCCCCAGGTATTCTGAGCTTCTGTCTCAAGGCCTGTATTTGTGGATCTGGCAAAGCTGACATTTGCAGGCAAAGAACCTCTGGCCATGAAATCTTCGGTTTCTCCCAAGCCCAAATTCCCTGTTGCATCTGATTCTTTGATGTCATTTTCCGCTATTCGGAGTCTCGCGGAGATGTCTCCCCCGGCAAAATCCAGGGGCACAATCAGGGTTTCAGTCAGGGTGTTTGACTGACTGATTGTCTTTGTTCCTGTTCTGAAGGCATCAAAAACCGTATCCTCATCCCAATCCACCCATAGACCATAGTGGATTTTTTTGTTGGTCATATTGGTATTCACAGTGATGTCAAAATCTACTGTCCCGCCTGGTTTGTACTTTTTGGGCAATATGAGGCCATCATCATTGGGGTCTCCGGATGCATCCTCATTGGATAGGTCGATTGAATCAGGCAATGCTGTTTTCCCCAACCAGATGGCATCCATATCGGGAATCTGATCTCCATTGGCATCCTGCGTCGGAAGGATGCTAAGTGCTGGACCAAATTGGCTAAAATCACCATAGTCATGCCCACATACTGCTGGCAAAGTAGTTGGGCAGGAAAAGCCATCGTTGTACTGAAGGCCAGAGGTAGATTGCATCACCAGAGTGGCAGCCCTGCTCTGGATGTTTACCTGAAAGATTTTTCCTGTCTTATTGTTAGAAATGTAGAGCATGCTGTCTGAGCCTGTCCATTGTGCGCCATATCCCCCTGTCGGCAAATTTGATCCAATCAGATTGCCTAAATAAGATTTTGTCCTGGTATTTGGATCAAACACATAGAGCTTGTTATCGTGAACAGCATAAAATTTCCCATCCAGATTATATGCCATATCCCAACCTGGCATGCCCTGTCCAGTATATGTCCCCACGATGGCAGGACCGCTGACATCTATCTTGATCATGTCATTGCCAACCTTCCCAAACCAATGTCCGCTTTGGTCCATATCGCCTACATAGCATTTTTTGGCAAAATTGATTCCCAGATCTGTGATCCTCCCATCCTTATCCAATCGGATAAATCGAGTCCCACTTGCCCCGAACACCAAATTTGTTTGTGGATCAAATCCCAGACCATTCGCATTGGCATCCAGCACTGCCAGTTCATGGTATTCGCCAGAAGTTGGGTTGAGTTTGGCAAAATAGTTAGGACGTCGCTTCTTTTTGTACACCTGAAAAAATGCGGGATCGCATATGTACTCCTCGGGATCACTGGTATTCGTCTGAAGAGAAGTCATCGTCACCGATACAGTCGAGGGATTGAGGCTCGCCCTGCTGGCGGTAATTTGCGTTTTGTAGGTTCCATCTGCCAGGGAGGAATCTGCCAAAATCGCATAAGAAATCAGAATCGTATCGCCAGAGGGAATATTCAACCCAGCCCATCGAATGGTATCCCTGTCCCCAAAGATTGGGAGATTCAATGAATCATTGCTTGCCCCGTTGCTATATTCTATTGAGTCTGACAGAAATCTGAATCCGGTAGGAAGCACATCTGATATGTCTACATTGAAGGCGTCGTCTCCCGTTTCATTGATCAGGCTAAGGTGAATGGGAACAATGCTTCTTGGTCCAATAGATGTTTGACTATTGACAGTAATCGTCAGGCTCACGACCTTGCAATAGCAATCGGAATCAGCGCAATCAATCTTCCCATCCCCATCATCATCTATCCCATTCAGACAATTACTTTCTGATGATGGCAGGATAGCAAATCCAAAGTCCACGGTGTAATAAGCCTTGGGGTTAGAGGTCAAATCTGCAACACCATTGATCAACTGCCCATGATCGCTTTCAGTATAATTGGCGTCTGAAGCAGATCCTCCTGAAGCAGACAGAGTGATCTGCTGACTTCGGGCTTTCCCAGAAAAGGATGTTCCTATTCCATTGTCATCATTGTCTCGGGCATTGGGGGTTCCTGCATCGACCGAATCCGGCGAAGACCGGTAGCCTGCCGGAATGTTGAGCTCAACCTTGAAAGATCCACTTGAAAGTCCGGAGAATACATATTTTCCATTGGCATCAGTGATTGTTGAATCCAACACAGCATTCGATGCACCATCCAGGAGGTATACAGAGACGCCACTGATTCCACTTTCTCCGACATCAAGAAGGCCATCGGCATCTGCATCTGCCCATACCAGGTTCCCAATTGAAAACAGACCGATGACTCCTGCATCTATTCCCATCGTATCCTGATCCTCCTCAAGAGAGATCAAGGCGGTGATCCCGCTGCTATCTACATCCATATCTTCTCCCGGAACAGCAAAGGACATGAAGGTATCTGGCAAGACAAATTGCACATAATAATCCTTTCTCGGATCAAGGTCTTCAAAGGAATAGGCACCACTGCTGTCTGTCTGAGTAGATCCGATGGTAAATTTTCCATCATCGAGGAGTTGTACTGTGATTCCTTTCATGTTACCTTCAGCTGGATCTATCTTGCCATTGGAGGTCGTCAGTTCATCCCAGACTTTGCCACGAATAGAGGCAGGACCGGGCGGCAATGCTCTCAGCCCAATGTCCATGGTATTGAGGTCAGTGCTCAAAACAAACTGATCTGTCGTTCCATCCGATTTCGCATCAGAATCCAGCTGATCTTCCCCGGTCATGTCCTGAAAGGTAATGGTTGTATCTATTGGCAGTCCTTTTACCTTCAATGAATAGGTAGAGGGCGGAAGATTGGTAAATGCATATTTTCCTATCGTATCTGATTGCACACTGTCCAGAACCGATCCATCACTTGCCAGTAACAATATCCAAATGCCTTCATAGCCGGGTTCCCCCTCATCTTGTTGGCCATTTTCATTCACGTCTACCCATACCAAATCCCCTAGACTTACAGGCGAATAAAATCCGAAATCGTAGTCTTTATAAGGAATGGAGGAGGTATCCGTTTTGGCAGCACTGATTTCGGGATGATTGTCACCGGAATCCGTTCCGGCATTGTTGCCTAGGGCGGCATCAGAGTCTGCAGCCTCGGCACCTGCGTCTTTCTGAGAAAGAAGCAATCCTTTCAGTTGACCTGCTCCGACAAAATCTGCATCTCTGTCCAATCGAATGATATAGGTAGAATCCATGGGAAGTCCATTAAACAGAAAAGTACCCAGAGAATCGGTTTTGACCCGATAAGGAAAGCCTCCGATAGTTACTGTATCTCCATAAGACTCATACAATCCTAATTCCACTCCTTCAATTCCTTCCTCGCCGGGATCTTGAATCCCATTCCCATTGGCATCTTTCCAAACTCTATCCCCAATAGAGGCTGTAGTAGCGACATCCACCATCTGTACACCGACCTTGAGTGGTTCTGAAGAAAACAATTCTCCGCTGTTTTTTTGTGTGGCTGTATAGGCAAATGAATTCCAGGCCAATTCCCCAGAAGCCGGGTCTAGTTCCCCGGTCAATTGTCGAACTTTTACCCGAATTCTCAAGCCTTGACCGAACTGAAGTGGACTGGCTGTGTTTTCCCATCTGAATGCAAATGTTTTCGCTCCTTCGGACTGAGTAAGGGTGTCCATATCGCTACACCCAGCAGGGAGATTGGCCTGCGCCGGATCTGCTCGAACGAAGTCGTTGTTATCCAGATAGCAGGAATTGTAGGCATTTCCATACATCACACCCAATGGAAGATCTGCTGCAGGTACAGGAACCCAGGTATTGGAAGGAACACTCAAGACATCTATGCGAATAGATGAATCCAGTTCCATGCTCCACTTGGAATCCCTGGCCTGTCCTCCCAATAGCGAAAAATCATTCAAATGGGGAAGTCTGTCTGCGATATCCATTTTGGTCACGGGCTCATCAGTGAGGTTCCAGACAAAGATTTCATAGATTGCCTCTCCATCATTGTTCGTAGAACCAAAATTCGGATAGCGACTAAAATCGGAATCCAGTTCTCCCTTGATCCATTTCTTTGAGTCAACGCTCCCTACCGATCCAAAAGAAGAGGAAGACCCAAGGTTGATTTTTGTTGTGCTGATAACTGTATTGGCCAATTTCCCTCCTTTGGTATTTTTCCAGGTTTGCTTGCCATAATCGACCTCTACCCGACTGTAATAATTGGATGAGGGAAGGGAAATCGTGCGATCATAACGCGCAGTGAAGTAAATGAAAATTCGGGGATTGGAAGAATGGGACAATCCTCCGGCAAATGTACATGCAGGGAATTCCCATTTGAGGACTGTCCGACCATCATCCAAGAGCGTTTTTGAAAAAACAGGATTGCTACATCCGGGCTGATTTTGCAGATTCAGAGAGCTTGGGATATGTTTCCAAACAGAGAACTTGATTCCATACCAATTGGGGTTTTGACCTGTTGTATAATAGCTAAGTCCCTTGTCCAAGGTATCAGTAATGGTAAATCCAGTATGATTGGCCCCATTCATGTTCAAATAGGTGTGCTGGATTTCGTACAGAATATCATCAGGTTCTTTGTTATAGCCAGAAAGTTGGGAAACATCTGTCGTCCCAAACTTCCCCTTGATAGAAACCTTGTTGTGGACAATGGGCTCACTGACCACTGTAATATCTTTACAAGAAGAACCAAGTAAAGAATCCTTTTCTACAAAGCTTGCATCTGAGCAATTTTGAATCGTCGTACCAGCAGAGGTATTGCTTAGAACCCGGGTATAGATCCGAATATCTTCATTTTCCTGATAGCCTGAATCCGCTGTTATCCATTTGATTGCCTTGAGTCCTTTCAATACATATTGGCGCAAATTAGGATCATATAGCCCGTCGCATCCAGTATCAGTCGAATCATCTTCTCCATAGAGATTGGGAAAATGTGCTTTATTTTTTTGCCCATTGACCCAGGAGTAGGCATTCATGTTTTTGGATTTTGATGTTCGGATGGTTACAAATCCATTCCCACAATCACATTGAATCTTCCATCCTCCCCATTTTGCCCGATCGAGTCGAAAGTTGTACACTTCCAGTTCTGACGGAATGTTATCGACATATTCGATTTGCTTATTTGCAGGACTTTTGGGGATAATCTTGTATTCAAAAGTTCCGTTGGCCTGTACGATATTGGCTCCGCCTTCATTGTCTTTTTTGGTAAAATCCTTGGAAGTGGAGGGAGGAGGAGGGCAAGCATTTCTCACCGGAACACTTATGGAAGATGGATCAGTAGCGGTCAAGGAAGCAGACGCCTCATGAAAGACGACAGGATTGACCAAATTGATCGAACTCCCGGCAGTTGGCGTTTGGGTTTCTCCTTCTGCCACACATTCCCACTTAGCCACAATCGAAAACGCACCAGAACTTCCAGCCTCCAAATACGACAAGCCCGAGGATTGGAGATCCAGGCGTACATACACCCCGGTGGATTCGTCTCCACTTTTGGTAACCTTGGATACATTGCCTCCTACTCCCGGCAAACCAGCAGAATTAGCTCCCAAGGGTAAGGTCAGATCAATGTAGGCATCCTGGCAAGGTTCGGTTACTGATGCACATCGATATCGGATTCTATATGACCATTGATCTGTAGCTCCGGGGGCAGGATTGTCCAGGGATACATCTACCAGTAGGCTCGGTGCCAGAATCCTTTTGAGGTGGTGGAAAAAAGCGATGTCCTCATTTGCTGAATGTAATCCGATAAAGGAGGCCATCGGATTAAGTCGAAGTTCAGGAGATGGCTTAGCGGACATATTGCCAACCAACAGTACCCAACAGACAGCTAGAATTCCATGAATTTGGATTGGTAGTCGTTTCATTTTTCAAAATCTGGTCCAATGGGTATGGATCTGATTGACCAGCAGATATCCACCCAGAGTGAGGAAATTGATCACATAATTAGAGGTGAGAAAGGAATTATCCAGACGAATTCAACCCTTTCTATTACCCTTGTAAGAAAAGTCCAAGAAGCATAGCAGATGAAGCAAAAGAGCTAGCCCGTCTTGCTTTTTCAAACAAGTCGGGCTAGCTATCCATTCATGGCACTTGGCCAGGATGCCTCTCCTTATGATTTGATCAGTTTGAGGACTTTCTTCTCTTTGCCTCGTTCAAGAATTACAAAATAAATACCTGTAGGCCATTTCCTCATCGAAATGATAAAGTTCTGAACCTCACCTGTGGACATTCCATGTGTTCTGAACTGAACCCCTCCCACAGCATTCGAGATGGAAATTTGATATCCCTGATCCATATGACCCTTGAATCGCAATACAGCAATATCACTGACAGGATTCGGGAAGACGGTTGGAAAATCATGCCCAAGATCCTCAGGCTTTTGAAGTTCTTCTGCCTCCAGAACTTCAGTTTCGACGCTGGTGGAGTTCGGATTTGTAGAAGAATAGAGAGGGATATTGTTGTCCCACACAATTGTCTTTGTGGTATTGGTGATGATTGGAGGCAGATTATCAAAGTAAATAGCAGCTCTATTTTCTATGACATCTCCTATCTGAACATTCTCTATGGCCGAGATGGTAAATTCAACAAACCCATGACTTTCTACCTCATTCATCCCACTATCCGGCAGGAAAATATAATCGAACTTAAACTCGACTATGCGATCCTTCAGGATATTTAATTCATGAAAGTGGCTGGCTCCCACAATCTGCAAAGTCTCTATATCCAAGGATTCGGGCAGCGTATCCTGAACCACCACGTGTTCTGCAAAGAAGGTTCCGACGTTCTGGAATCTAACCCGATACGTCAGATAGTCTCCTTTCATCAAGGTGTCTTTGGGAAGGACCAACAAATCATTTGGATCAATCGCACCTACGATCACTCTGGTCTCTGTTTTTGAATTATCAGTAAGATCACAATCGTTGGAGAGATTCTGAAAAGTAGCCGTAACAGATACGCTATCTCCCAAGGTGGCCAGAATAGAGACTGAGTCCGTGATAGTGATGATCCCAGATTCAAAGGAGACCAAACTATCGAATTCCCAGATATAAGTATTGCCCCCTTCTACTCTGTCCCATGCAACATCTGCTGCTACAGGTGTCAAATCTGCATCGAAAGTAACTGCTATTTCGGGACTAATGGCCGTCGCGATCCCTGCGTTCCCGTAGCTCAGTCGATAGGTATTGCGTGATCCGACACGCTGCGCCGTTCCTGACAGATCTACCCAAACATCTGGATAGCTACAAGTTGCCTGATGCGGAAGATATACAGTTGTCGAACTTCCATTGGTTGCGGTAAACGCTTTGGAGGTGTAACAAGGATGGGTATAGTCTGCATGGATATCTTCAATATAGGTGTAAGATCCTGCATTCAGATTGACTACCACTTCTCCATTTGCTCCAGTAACAATGGTATGATCAATTTCACTGATTGTTCCACTGATATTTGGCAGCAAGGTCTCTCCGGCCTCATAGGTACAGTTGCCATTGGCATCAACGAAGGCCAAAAATGTTACTGTTCCGCCCGTAGGCTCAACGATGGTGGTACAGGCATCTGCACTCAAGCTTGTCAGATATTGGATATAGCCTGATGGCCAACGAATCTCCACTGAATCAATCGTGGTCGCATCATCTACACCAAAGTGAGCCTTCAGGCTACTCTGGGCGCTAATCCCACCAGAAAGAGAAGTAATTTGCCTCATTTGCCAGGTAGGAGATCCACTCATGGTAGCTTTTACCTTGATGATCGTTCCAATCGCATCCTTATTCGCGGCTGATCCTACGAGGTCAAAACAGGCATAATGATTATTACAGCCAGTTGCATCATTGATGTATAGAGAATTCGATTCATAGCCGTTGTTGGCAATGAATATATCTAAATCTCCATCATTCTGATAATCAACCACTGTAGGCGAGACAGAATTTTCGGTATCAGTACTGATGGAAAGTTGGGTATCCTTGGTAAAGGTTCCATCCCCATCATTGAAGAAGAACGAATTCGGATTGCCATTGTCATGGACAACATAGAGGTCGAGATCTCCATCCAAATCAAAGTCTCCCCATACCGACCCAAAGGAATGACCATTCTCTGTTACAATTGACAGACTGGTGTTTTTGGTGAAGGTTCCATCGCCATCATTGGTATAGAAAAAATCAAATTGATTACTGGCATTGCAGACGAATAAATCCAGGTCTCCGTCATTGTCATAATCTGCCCAGCTCGCGCTATGGGAATTCCCTCCATCACTGGACACACTTCCTGAGTTGACCAGACTAAACCGACCATTTCCGTTATTGTGGTAGAGTGAATTATTTTCTCCATCCGCATTTGGCACAAACACATCTATCAATCCATCATTGTCATAATCGCCCCAAGCTGCACTCAACGTGGGTTGCACCTCCATATTGACTGTGGCATTTTGGGCCAGCGAAAATGTACCATCTCCATTGTTCTTGAAGAGTTGATTGAATCTGGTAGGCATATAATCCGTGGCAAAGATGTCCAGGTATCCATCATTGTCATAATCTACCCAGGAAGCAGCATGTGAATAGCCTTCATAATTTGATGCCACTGAATCTGAAGAGGTGGTAAAGTTGCCTGTACCGTCATTGTCATACAGCTTATTCTCCAATCGGACATTGTTGGCCGTATACAGATCCAGGTCTCCATCATTGTCATAATCTCCCCAAACGCCGCCAACATTGGAGCCTTTGTCGGCGGTTGGCGATCCTACAGATACTGAAGTGAAGGTGCCATCCCCATTATTGGAATAGATTCTACTACTCTTCCAATGGGAGAAATCTGGAATTAATAAGTCTTCGTCTCCATCCCCATCATAATCTCCCCAGGCAGCTCCCCAGGTATTTTCCGCTTCTGATT
Organism: Bacteroidota bacterium; assembly: GCA_039029315.1. Taxonomy (GTDB): domain Bacteria; phylum Bacteroidota; class Bacteroidia; order J057; family J057; genus JBCCCJ01. Next base: position 63,264 of record JBCCGK010000040.1, read on the forward strand.
CCAGACCGGTTCCAGTAGATTTTGTGAAGGTAAAACAAGCTGGAATGGTTCCCAGGACCAGATGATCTTCGGTTTCACCCAACAACAGTCCTCCACTGCTATCTGCTTGCACAATCGCTTCTTCTCCTACTCTGATTCGGAAAGTGATCAGTCCCCCTCCATAATCTGCTGGTACTGTGATAGCCTGAGTTACATCTGTAGAACTGCTGATGGTACTTGACCCATTGTAAAACGCATCAAACCCATCATCTGCATTCCAGTCAATCCAGACACCATAGTAACAACTGATGCTACTCATATTGGTGTTGAGCGCAATGGTCAAATCCTCACTGGTTCCAGGATCATAGATACTTGGGGTTGTCAAACCATCGTCATACGTATCTCCAGTCGCTGTCGCATTGGAGGGATCGGTGAGTTCGAACCCAACTCTATCTCCGATCCAGACCATTTCGAAATCCGGGATTCCTTCACTCGGTGTGTCCATGGTATAGACCAGATTCGTGGTCGTTGGTAGTCCACTCTTGTCTCCGAAATCATAACTATATACATCTGGCAATTCTGTCGGACAACTAAAGCCATCATTAAGTCTCAAGCCTGAAGTCGAAGTCATGACAAGTCTTGCTTCCAGATCGTCAATGTCGATTCTGAATATTTGACCGGTATTGTTGTTGGAAATATACAACATACTATCCGAGCCAGTCCATTGTGCTCCATATCCCCCACCAGGAAGGGAGCCACTCACTGTTCCCAAAGTCGATTTGGTATTGGTAGTTGTATTGAATTTATACAGGGTGGTTCCATGAACTGAATAGAAGTTTCCGTCCAGGTTATACGCCATATCCCAACCAGGCATGCCCTCCCCTGAATAGGTTGCAACCAGGCTGGGGCCAGAAACATCAATCTTGAGAATATCACTCCCCACTCTTCCATACCAAAAACCTGTAGTGTCCATATCTCCTACAAAACACTTTTTTGAGAAGGTAATCCCCATATCGGTGATGATGCCATCCTGATCCAGTTTGATAAATTTTGTGCCGCTGGCCCCATATACCATACTGGTAGTTCTGTCATAGCCCAGTCCATTGGCATTCGCATCCAATACTGCTAATTCGGTATAGGAACCATCATCTGGATTCAACAAGGCGAATTTATTTGACTCACCTTTTTTCTTGTAGACCTGATAAAATGCTGGCTCGCAATCGAAGGTATTCCGATTATTACAAATACTTGCACTGATATTCACAGACTGAGACAAATTGTTGTTGGCAAAAATAATCCCATTCCCGGAACCCGTTACGGCATTGGCATAATCGCCATCACTCATCGAACTTCCTGCCAAAATAGAGTAGGAGATCATCACACTATCGCTATCAGGAATATTGAAGCCTGTCCAGCTGATCGTACCTGTCGCTCCGCCAGAGGGGAGCAATGTGGAATCATTGGTCGAGGCACCCAGATAGTAGATGGTATCCTCAATGAAACTAAAGCCTGACGGAAGCACATCTGAAATACTAATTCCTGTGGCTGTAATTCCACTGTTATTGATGATCGTCAGGTGATAAGGGATAATACCATCAGAACAAGTTGTATCAATCCCCTCCAGGGTCATGTTGAGATAGGGTTGCCCACTTGTTCGATAATCTTCGACCTCCCCTGTTCCTTCCACAATATCGCCTGTAGACTCCGAACTGATCAAAGCTCTCTCTGCAACACGGCACCTCATATTGATTTTTGACCCGATATAACTGATAGGACAATTGACTGATTGAGACAGTGTTGAAGAACTGCTTATGCTGCTGGAGCCACTATAGAAGTCCTCAAAGGTATTGTCATTGTTCCAGTCAATCCACAGGCCATAGTATACTTGTTTGCTACTGATATTGGTATTGAGGGTAATGTCAATATCGCTGGAAGATCCTGGTGTAAAATATGCGGGAAGAGTAACTCCATCATCATATGTATCCCCTGTCGCATCACTATTCGAAGGATCACTCACTTCCCAGCCGACCTGACTTCCCAGCCACACTGCATCATAATCGGGAATTCCATTGGCATCTGCATCTTTGGAATATACCTGATGTCTCGCCTGTCCTGTTGCGTTGTTATCGCTATAATCCAGTTCATAGACAGCAGCGACCTGTGTAGGGCAGGAAAATCCATCGTTTTTGTTCAAGCCGGAGGTAGTAGTCATTACCAGTCTGGCTTCTCGTGTATTGATATCGATTCTAAAAACTTCTCCTGTGCTATTATTGGAGATATATAACATACTGTCTGCACCAGTCCACTGTGCACCATAACCGGAATTCGGAATGGTAGCACCAGTAATCGACCCAAGCGTAGAAGAGGTATTGGTGGTAGTATTGAACTTGTACAGGGTTCTGCTGTGAACGGCATAAAAATTCCCGTCCAGGTTATAAGCCATATCCCATCCAGGCATGCTTTGGCCAGAATAAGTTGCAACCAGTGTTGGGCCCGATACCTGAATCTTTACCATATCGCCTCCAGTTCCTCCCAATCGACCGTACCAATACCCATTGTCATCCATGTCTCCGACATAACATTTTTTGGCAAAAGTAATCCCCAAATCCGTTACGATCCCATCAGCAGTCAAACTCACAAAGTATTTTCCATTGGCTCCATATGCCATACCGGTATTCACGTCGAATCCCATCCCGTTCACCATCACATCCAAGTTGGCGATCTCATCATAAGAGCCATCATTGGGATCCAGTTTGGCAAATTTCACTGGCTGGGTCTTGATTCGATAAGTTTGATAAAAAGCTGGTTCGCAGCTAAAGGTTGTTGGCGAGGAACATTGTGCTCCGCCTACAGTTACAGCTTGTGAAACAGAACTAGGTGAAAAAACGGCATTAGAGCCTGTGATGCTGTTGCTATAAGAACCTGACGATTGTGATGAACTCACCAGCAAGCTATATGAAATGACCACAGTCCCACTATCTGGTAAGTCAAAGGTCCCCCATGTAACTGTTCCCGTCGCACCATGTGTTGGAAGAGCGGTTGAATCATATGTCGCTCCGCCTGCCATTTCTACAGTATCCTGATAGTAACTAAACCCACTTGGCAATACATCTGACACACTGATTCCTGTGGCGGTTGCTCCGCTTGTGTTGGAGATGTATAGATAAAAGGGAACTACCCCATCCTGACAGGCCTGAGATTCGGAGGACAGCGTCAGGTCTATGCTGACGCGGGAGGTAGCCAAAGTATAGGTTGCTCCATCCGAGAAATTAACCCCTGTAATGGTAATTGTATCATTGCTATAACTCAGACCACTGGTAATTGCGCTGGCATTACTAAAATCTGAATCGGTATCCGTCAATAGCGCAAAGTTGTTGAGGTCATTTGTATCAAGCCCAAGACCAGCGATATTGAACTTGACTGTTACCGTTCCCAAATCTCCGTCTTCATCTATTTTCCAGATTTGCGTCAGTCTTTTGGTGTAGGTGGAATGACTAAAGTTGTACTCTGCTGATCCGCCTCCATCATGACCAGTTGTGATGAATTCTCCTTGCACATCATTGCTGGATGGACTCAATAAGGTAACAAGATCAGAGATCGTGGTATCTATTGGCGTGCTAATACAGGAAGAACTGAGCCTTCCAATTCCATTAATATCCTGACCGAAGCTGGCAGAATAGTCATAATTCGACTGAATATCGAAAAAATCCCGACCATATTTTTGGCCTAGATAAAAGTTGATCTGCATGATTTCACAGGCTGTAAGAGCTCGATGATACACGATCACCTCGGCGATATGCGCATCATGATATCGACTCCCGGCTCTGTTCACCCCCAATCGATAGCGATCAAAAAAGACCCCTTCTGATGTAGTTGCGGAATCTGCTTTCACCCCATCACTATAGGTATAGGCTGTCGTGCTATCATGCCAGACAGAAAATAATTTCAAATCTCCACTGCCAAAGGTCCCAAAATATCCTACAGCTGTGCCTGGATTTTTAAATTTCGCTCGAAATTTGTTGCTTCCTCCATCATAATCAATTTGCATAGAGGTAGTGGAAGAACTGTTATCTGAAGCAAAAAATGCATCATTGGTCGCCGGAGAGGCATCATCACTTTGCAGGGCGATGAAGACCGTATAAGGCCCTTGATAGGAACTTCCCATGACATACTCCAACAAATCATCCGTGCCAAAATCAATCGCACCTTTTCCGTTAAAATTTGAGACAGAAGGTCGATACACAGGTTGGTTACCTGAAGATGATTGCGTAACATGGTTCCCATTTCCCGACATATCTCCCCAATATCCAACAGGATCTCCATCCGATGATACAGGAGTTGTCCCCCCATCATCCTGAAAAATTGAACCAGATTCATTGGCATCCAACCATAATTGGATACCAGTTGTAATCCCTTCCGGACCACTCAATTGAATATCTTGCTCAGAAGGGGGGTCCCAGGGATCTGCTTGAACATGCCAGGGGATTCCTATTAAACAAATCCAAAATAAAAATTTGATGCCTAGATTTTTGTACATGCGAAAGAAAGTGATGTCAGAATTGAAAGTATCAGGGCGATGAATCATAATAATTGAACAATCGATCAATAAATCCCAGTGCATAAATACGATTTATTGAATAATTATTTAAATGTAAATTCCGAAATACATAACACAAGGAAAATTGCTTAATCCGAGAGATCAACTCCTTCCTATCCGTGTATATGAGCATGTCGTCATAGACTGCTTACTGTACCAAGGTTGGAAAGAAAATGAAGAGGCAATCCAGCAATTCGATTGTCCATTGAATGCAGAGGCAGTAATGGGCGTAAAGCTTTTCAGGGAAAAAAAGTCCCTGCTTAGAATTTGTCAAGGAAGTGTATCATCCATATTTGAAAGAATATGAAGATTTGTCAGGTCTCCTAGAATCATCATCATTTGTTTTCCCCTCTTATGCCAAGGAATATACCCACACTTACAATTTCCTAACAATGAGACATTTATACATCTCTCAAGAAAAATTTCTCTCCATAAACTGGAGAGAAATTCCATTTTTTGGACATATACAGCTTAAGAAACAATGGTTTAGCCTGTAGAGGCAGTCAGCCTGCTATGAAAGCCGGGATATTCAAGAAGAATAATGGGCAATGGTGGAGGTAGCAGTTAAAAACTGAGACCACATGAGGACTAAATAGCAAATGACAGAGATTCTGCCTACAGGAAGCCGAAAATGATTCAACTACAGAAGTTCTGACATGGTGCTTATGGGAGGAATATGGATGATGCTAGATCTTCATCGCTGTCGTATACTTTCTACAGGAGAGGGCAAATTGGCTTCGGACCTTCCCGATATGTGGAATCAGGGACAATTTCTGTAGGACGAATTCATTATAGGTCTCCATATTCTCAGTGATGATTTTCAACATAAAATCTGAATCTCCAGAAATGTGATAGCACTCCATCACCTCTTCAAACTGGATGACCTGCTCTACAAATTCATCCAAGGCCCCCCGCTGATGTTCTTGCAAAGACACCTGCAAAAAAATGGTAAGAGATTTGCCTATTTTCTCTCTGTCAAGCAGAACAATATACTTATCAATAATCCCATTTTTTTCGAGCCGTTTGATACGTTCAAATACAGGAGTAGTGGTTAAATGAAGCTGGGCTGCAAGCTCCTTAATGGTCAGGCGTGAATTTTGCTGAAGGAGTTGCAGAAGTTTGCGGTCAGTCTGATCGAGTTTTTCCATATAAATCATGAGGGATCTCCTCAAAAATTACCAAAATAAAGAATAAAACAAGATTTCTTTCTTATCTTCGTTGTACTTATATTCCCTTTCCTGCTTTTCCTCATTCATTTTAGTTGATTCTCTTTGCTCCCATGGGAGTAGTACGAAGAGTCCAGATATCCCAAGGGAGGATTAATTATTTTTTTATACCTTGTAGATCGTTTTTATACCAACACACTCACACAAACCATCCCTAACATGAGCAAAAAGAAGGTTTCTCTGGACATCGGCAAAAATCACTATAAAGTGTTCGAGATGATGTCCTGGTGGAATACTGAGGATGTCAAACAAGCCAAGATCATGGTTGTCGGGGCTGGTGCATTGGGGAATGAAATTCTGAAAAATCTGGCCTTGTTGGGAGTAGGAAATGTATTGATTGTAGATTTTGACACCATAGAATATTCGAACTTGTGTCGCTCTGTCTTGTTCAGAGAGTCCGATGTCAAAACAAAAAGCCTCAAAGCTCAAACCGCAGCAAAACGGATCAAAGAACTGAATCCTGCCATTCGATGTCAGGTGATCAATGGAGACATCATGTTGGATGTAGGTCTGGGTGTCTTCCGCCGGATGGATGTCGTGATCGGAGGCCTCGACAATCGGCTAGCCCGCCTCTTCATCAATCGGCATTGCCACAAAGTCAACAAAACCTGGGTAGATGGTGCCATTGAAAATTTGGCAGGTCAACTCAATGTGTATACCCCAGGTACTTCTTGTTATGAGTGCGAACTCAATGATGCAGATCGCGCCAATATCAAAGTCAAGATGAGTTGCCCTGATGTCGCAAAACGCAACTCTAATGTAGGCCGGATTCCGACTACGCCCATTTCTTCCTCCATCATCGCTGCCATGCAAGTACAGGAAGCCTTGAAAATCATTCATGATAACAAGGAAAAATCCATGGCTGGGCAGCGTTTTTTTTATGAGGGAATGAATAATTTTTTCTTCCTCTACAAATCTGCTCCCATTCAGGAGGATTGTATGGCACATTTTCTGTATGATCCTATTACCGAAGCGCCTGAACTGAGTGCCAATATGACCATTGAGGCTGCATTGAAATGGATGCGTGAGACATTGGAAGATGAAAATCCAAAAATTGAATTGGATTATGAAATCATTCTGGCGATGGGAGGCAAAAACAGCGAAGAAATTCATGAAATTGTTGTCCCACAACCTCATTTGTCAGATGAGATTCTCGCAACATTCAATCTGAGTTCTGATGATCAATTGATGATCCATAAAGACACCAATATTATAGACAAGGATTTTCCCAGGAAAGATTTGACCCTGAAGGAAGTTGGTGTTCCTTTTCTCCATATCTTGCGGGTGATCACAGAAGCAGATATGCACTTTATAGAACTCACTGGTGATGAAGCCTTTCTTTCATTTCAATAATTCCCACCAATTAAGAAACCTTAGATTCAACCCTTTAGATACTAATACTCATGTCCAATTACAATGAAACCACAGTGATCAGCGTCATCATTCGCCTGATGCCAGGAGGAGACGAACTGGATGTGGAACTGCCTCTTTATTCTACCGGAAAAGAGATCATTGAAGAACTGCTCAACAATGGCCTTGTTCCTACAACCGATCCCCAGGGAAATCCTTACACATACAAACTCGTCTCTAAGGAGACTGGTCAAGAAGTCGCCCAGGGCCAAAGTCTTTTCAATTTGGGGATCAAAGATGGAAATACTCTGCTCTTAATGCCAAATATTGTCGCTGGCTTTGCATGAATACACCTTTAACACAATCCTACCACCATGGACGGGAAAACATACGACCAACTAAAAGCGCATTATGATAAACAGCGGTTCCGCAATCCCCGAGACCGGCGATTGGCAAAGGAACATCTGGCACTGGCTCAACTGTGCGAACAAACCAACAGGATTACCTATTCGATAGATAAACCGGGCAAACTTCCCCCAGAAAATTATATCATTGGGTATCATGTGAAAAGCATTGTAGGGATTGATGAGCAACAAAATCCCGTATATGAGTCCTACCACGAGGTGAAGGTTTCGTTCCCGGCAGGATTTCCAACCACCGCAGCTGCCAAAATTTACATGCATACGCCGGCCTGGCATCCAAACATCAAGTGGAAGGGAAATTTCAAAGGCAGAATTTGCGGAAATACCAGTGAGTTCGGAAAATTGTTTCTGCTCAATATGCTTGCCTTGCGGATTGGAGAGATTTTGCAATACAAGAACTATCATGCAGAACAAGTACCTCCCTTCCCGGAAGATGAAGAAGTGGCCCGCTGGATAAGAGAGTTCGCCGAACCCAACGACATTGTCAACAAGGAAAAAGGAATCGTGGTGGATGATAGCTCCCTCTTCGAAGAGCAGGAAGCTAGCGAGGCCGAGATCATTACAGCGGAAGTTGTTCCCACTGAAGAGGTGCCTCCTGTAGTTGAAGCCAAGATAGAAGAGACACCTCCTCCACCTCCACCAGCAGACAAAGAGGAAGGAGAAAGCAGGCCCAAAATCACCATCAAAAAACCGAGGGACACCAAAAGTTCCAAACCTTCAGGTTTGGGAGGTTCCATCAAAATCAATCGCAGGTAAAACTGAGGCAAGATTTTTTGCCATATATTCAAATAACATTGGGAATGAGGTACTCCCTATATATTGCTTCTGTATTCCTGACCTGCTATCTCTTGTTTATACAAGGGGTTCTGGCTCAGCGCACCATCCCATTCAAATATTCTCAAACCAATGGGGAAGATGCAGAAGTTTTCAGTGGAACAGTAGATGTTAGTCTGATTCAGATTCGTCCTGGCGAAAGTGATTATAACTTTTCCCAGGTGCCGAATCCTATCATTTTAGAAGTCGCTGGTTCTAATCCAGGCTCCATTTTGATCAGGTTTGAAAATGTAAAATTTGATAAAGGGTTCCAACACAGGAACAACGAACTTGCAGTTCGAGCTTCCCTTCTTCGAAAGCAAGCAAGCCTTTCTTCTCCCAGACAGGATATGATCATCGATGGAAAAAATGGCTCTGTGGGGGAACTGCAATTTCCCATTCAGAAAAATGGCGCAGGTAGATGGACCATTTATTTCGATGTGGATTCCAAAGATGGTCGGATTACCCAAAGAGCAGGAAAAATCTCTATTGGTCAATACAGAATTCGTTACCCGCAAGCAGCATGGAATGCTGCCAGAGCAAAGAATTCTTGTGCAGATGTCAAAGCATTTTTACAAGATTATCCCGAAAGTCAGTTTCAGGCCCAGGCAGTCGCTCTCAAAAACAAACTATGTTATGTCCCACCGCCTCCTGACAGAGAGTGGGACATTTGTATTGCCAATCCCTCCAAGGAATGTCTAGAAAGATATCTTGATTCTGATGCCCATAGCCTAGCTGCGCTTCAGGCATTGGAGAGATTATCCGAAGCGGCATGGACAAAAGCTCGTACCAGCAATTTGTGCACAGCATACCGCGACTTCCTTCGGGTGTGGAACAAAGGAGAATACCAAAGTTCTTATGTACCTGAAGCAGAGCTTCGGCTAGGATCATGTACGACCCCAACACCTCCACCGGTAACCAGAGACACCACTGAAGAACAACGAGCCTGGTTTGCCTGTAGAGATGCAACGGATACCACACAGATTGGACAAAGGTGTATGGATTACCTTGACACCTATGGGGAAAAAGGCTTATACAGAGAGCGGGCAATCCAAAGATTACCCAGTATTGACATCCTGCCCTTTACCAGAAATCCATATCAGCCCAATGTATTCTCTAGCAATATCAAATATGCTGTTCCGCCCATACGCCTGACAGAAGTCAGGATTGCAGGTGGGGATACCTCTCAAATTGAGGACATCACCCAAGACAATCCCCAAACATGGCGATACCTGGGAGATATCCTCAAAGTGACCTTCAAGGATCGAAAAAACATCGAAGTTGTTACCAAAGTAGGACAAATCGAGAAATACGAAATCACGATTAGCGACGCATCTGAGCGTAAAAACACCTTCATCATCGATGCCACCAGAGCACCGTTGGAGGTAACAGCCTTCAGCGAAGAAGAAGAATTTGTGAGTTTTACCTTGGTGGGAGGACGGCCCCCGTATATTGCCAGAGTGGTAGAAACAGGAACTGGAGCAACCAAATGGCAAATGTCCTTGCCTGAAGGAACCTCCACAGCCAAGGTGGCAAAATTCGATATGGATCCAGACAGAAAATTACGAGGTGCGTATAAAGTTATGTTTCTGGATGAAAGGCGAACAGAAACTGTAGAAGCTCCGCAAACCATCGAATTAGATGGAGATAGAAGCTATCTTTGGTTAATCTTACTGATACTTGAGATTGGAGGTCTTGTCTGGTTGTATTTTATTTTTTCAAGTCGGCAAAGAGCTTATGGCTAATATGCAAACGAATCATCATTCTGTAGATCTGATATCTACCCATATGATTGCAAGATCGCACCTGCAGATCAGCAAATTGCTGGTTTGTTGTTTGTGGCTCATCTGCGCCATAATGCTCCCAGGCCTGGGATTTGGCCAACAATTGGTCAAGGTAAATTACACCGACGGCAATGGTGAAGTCCAAAAAGGTTCTTTCGAAGTGGCCTACTCGGCCGTCATTGATGGAGATATTCTTCCGCTTCCCGGAGGAGAATCGCCCGTCCAATTTACTGGGAAAGGAAGTGAGTTCATAGAAGTTCGTTTCTCAAATCTGAATTGGGAGACAAGTGGTTTCTCGAGTAATATTGTCATTGAACCGGGAGATATTGGGGTGAGCAATCGAGACATTCTGAAAGTCAAAGTCAAAAAAATCGTCTTAAAACCCGACAATACAACCCCAAAAAGCACCCAGTTTACCCCCTTATCCTCTGGAAGTACATCCGTCCTTATTTCCTATCGCGTAGTCGAAAAAGGAGCGACAGCAGATGTCCATAATTCTTTCAAAAGATCTGTAAGCATCAATGTAGGAGAAACAGCCCCTCCTCCCCCCAAACCAGATCCTGTTGTTGCTTCTAATAACAATTCACAAAACACGTCACAACAGGAATCCCAGCAACAGACAACCGCAAACGCAGAGGAGAGTCAGACAGATTCTGAAAATGAGGAGGATACATTTTGGGAAAAACAGGTGGGGACCCATTCTAATAATATCGAATATTACCAACAATATCTTCAAAAGTATCCCAACGGAAAATACAAAGAGATTGCAGAGAGTATCATTGTTACCCTGGAGCAGGAGAAAAAAGATGCTGAAGCTGAAGCCCTACGAATTGCAGAAGAAAAAAGAAAAACCAATCCTCCCACGACTTCTTCTTCCTCCTCCTCTTCAAGCAACAAAAACTCAGAAGAGGAATTATACGATAGAATTGTCAATGAAGGGAGAATTGTTGATTGTAACGAATACTTAAGAACATATGCCGACGGCAAGTATACCGATTTGGTTCTGCAAATATTGGCTGACAAATCTCCTATTAAGGTCCTATCGAGCCAGAGAGATAATTTCAACAAGAACCTGTTCTTGATGGAGCTTAAGTATGTCAAAGGCAAATTGACACACGAAGTCTTCCCTGAAAGTCGCCAGGAAGATGTGCTCTCAACAGATTGGAACGAAGGAACCAATATTTTCTCCATTGAAATTGCTCCAGATAAGCAACTAAAAATTCAGTTCAGAGATTCTAGAGGATCTGGTTTCAAGAGCATCCAACAAAAACTCGATACACGCTTCGAACCTCTGACGGTTCAAAACTTTGTGGTATATCATGACGAATCCAATCCCTTCACAGACTCCCTGACCTTTAATATTAGTGGTGGACAAGGCCCCTATTTTGCTGAATTTATTCGGTTTACGGAGACAGAACCTATTTATAAATACCCCATCGGCAATCAACATACTGCTACAACTTTGGTGATCGGAGACATTCTCTCAAATGCAGATACCTCTGTCATCTCCACCAGTCCTGGCAGTTACTTCATTCGATTTGTTGACCAAAGGGGAGCTGAAGGAGAATCGGTATTCAGAAATGGAGACAATGATATCATCAGGATCGTTCCACCAGAAGAACCACTTCCATGGAAATTGATTGGTGGCATTGCCGGGGCACTGATCTTGCTTATTGGCCTGAGATCATTCCTGAACGCACGAAAAAAGGCTAAGTTCCAGAAAAAAGTGGAAGAAGCCAGACGGCAAAAGGAACAACAAGGTACCCACTCTCAATCTGGCATAGGAATTCACAAAGTGGAGAAGACCTCCTCTACTACGATCTCCAGCCAGCCCAGAAAAGTTGATCCTCGCCCTGAACCAATAGCGCCCAACAATCCAGTGTCTCCGCAAAAAAGAAAGAGTACTTTCAAGATTACCAAAAAGCAACCAAGCTTTGAGAAGCCCATTGTTAAACGAAGTTTTTCAGCTGTTGGCTCATCGGACTATATGAAGTTTGATCTGAGTACACAATGGCAAAACCCAGCAGTAAGGGAAGTCTACATGCATCTGGAATGCGCCACTGACCTCAACCAATTCATTTATGATCACAATGTCAATGAATTCTTGGAAGAGAAAAACGATATGATTCCAGAGATTGGTGGATTCCTTATGGGAACCTATGAACTAGAAGCCTCCAGTGGTCAACATAAGGTCTCATTAGAAAAGTTTCAACCGATCACAGCAGAAGCGCAGGATTTATACAAAGTGGAGTTTGGTGTAACAGCATGGGCAGAATTGGCCAATATTCAAGACATGCATGAGGATCTCGTCACCATCGGCTGGTTCCATACACACCCTGGTCATGGATTATTTTTGTCTCAGCCTGATTTGAGAATTCATGAAGGTTTTTTCAAAAACAACTATCAATTGGCCATGGAGATAGACACCAAGAGTCAGGACCTGGATGTGGCATTCTTTACCAGAGATGTCCAGGGCAATATCTATAATAGCCGAGATCGAATCAGTCCTTCCTGGTTCCGCTGGAAGGAATTCATAACCAAAGAAGGTCAAAGACTTCAATAAATACGATATTCTGAACGCTACCCATGAAGATCAGTCCAAGGTCCCCTCACGCATCAAGTTCCGCTGAAGAGTTATCCACTTTGGTGGCAAGGGGCCAATTTCATGAGGAAGATCTTCAAACCTACTTTCAGGATAGCCAAGTCAGACGTGTCTTTATAGATCATCATTGTGCGAAGGACATTTATCGATGGGCGGAGCAATCATTGTCGGAAGAGGTTGTGCCCGAGGTTGGTGGATTTTTGTTGGGGCGCTTCTGCGAATACGCCCCGCACTTGTATGATATCACAATAGAGATCTTTATCCAGGCCAGAGAGGTAGATTTTAGCAGTCCGATTCTATTGGACTTTGGCTCACAGGTGATGCTGGAAATGGATCAGATCAAAGATACCCATCCTCAATTGGTCAATGTAGGGTGGTTTCACACTCATCCGGGACATACGCCATTTCTTTCTGAACAGGATCTGTCTAGTCATGAAGGATTTTTCCAAAAACCCTTTCAGGTAGCGATCGTCCTGGACAGTTTGACCAGAAATTTTGATACAGGTATTTTTTCAAGAAAGAGTACTGGACAAGTCAATAATAAAGAAGACAGAACAACATGGATTTCATGGAAACAATTAGGGAAGATGGCATGAACTCCAAAACATGTGTACATATGCTGACTGGATACACAAGACGAATGAAGATCACTTGTTTATTAAGCCTGATATGCCTGATCGGGCTGCATGGGATATTCGCACAAGAAGCAGAAGATACAGAGACCTTTACGTTTGATATTCATAAAGTCGATGCTGATGAGACCCGAAAACGATTGGTCATCGAGTTTCAGGTTGAGACTGAAAGCGGAATCTTGAGTGAAGAGAGTATTAATGGAACCACCATTTCGATTTCAGAAAGTATGGGAACCCCTCCCAATCTTCTACATACTATCGATATGGGGATAGAAGAAATCGTCTCTATTGGAGAAGGTACCTACCAGATTCGTCTGGTGCCTCCAAGTACTTTTCCTGATGAGAGGAAAGTATACAATGGAGAGATCAGAACCATCACGGTCAGCAGTAAATATGGGGATGCAGAGGATTCAGAATCCTTTTCTTTGGGAACCCCTTCTAATCCAATCAATTTTAAGGATATTCCCTGGCTTGTCGTCATTCTGACAGGCATGCTGATTGTCACCGGGTTTTTGATTTTGCTCAGTATCATGCTGCCGGGATTGACAAAACTTCAGTTCAAAAGAAAATATGTCCGAAAATACAAGGATATCAAAGAGGAAGGAAGGCGCAAGATGGACCCCATCACCAGTGAAGCCTTTATGGATGATGAGTTGGTCGTAACCAGATGCGAACAATGGCATAGTCTGGAAAGCTGGCAGTACAACCACTACCAATGCGTCAACTATCCGGGTTGTCAGAATCGCGCGGTTCCTTGTACTGATGGAGAAAATATCCAGGCGGAAAGTTATCAATTCTTTACGCAGCAAGGCAAATTCAAAAACCTGAATTGGTTGTGGTTTGGCAGCCTCGGCGGATTGATTTCCTGGGGTGCATGGGCCATATTGACAAATATCGCGATTGTGCCTTATATGGCATTGATGTCCAATTTGGCGCCAGAATCTGATTATCAACTCGCACGGGATTCTATGATGGGATTCTCCCTTGGGCTAGGGTTGGTATTTGCGCTGGCATGGGTAGAAGAACGAGGGCAGAGTAGTGAATTTTCCTGGCTGCGCATCATAATCAAAGCCTTCATTGGCGGAATTCTTTCCTTGTTGGTATTTCTGGGGGGATTTCTGATTTACAGAGTGCTTGGTCTTGAAAATGAATACCTTGGGGGCCTAATCAGTTGGGGATTATTTGGTGTGTTCCTCGGGATTATCCTTTCTATTCGATCCACCATTGAAATTACGCGTGGTATTTTGGGTGGCTTGATTGCCGGAATCATTGCCTACAATATTTTCTTTGGGCTTTCCTTCTTATCAGATGCGCTGGAAATGGCCAAGGTCATCGCTTTTGTTGTTCTGGGAGCAGTACTGGGAATCATTGTGGTAACAGTAGTGAGTCAATTGGAAGATTTTGAACTGGAATATATTTCTCCAGTAAAATATAGTCGTGTCAATCCCATTTCTAAATGGCTGAAAGCCGAAATGGATATTTTCATTGGATCAGACTCCAGCTGCTATGTATTTGTCAAGTGGCCAGATGAAGAAGTCCAACCCAAACACGCCAAACTAAGCTACGATGGAAGTGCAGTCTATTTGGAGCCTTATGCAGAAACACTGATAGGGAATAGGATTTTGCCATTGAATAAACCCTACGAACTCAAACATGGAGATATCATTCAATTAGGACGTTCAAGTATCTCCAGAATGAAATTTATCGCAAAATCACTGGAAGGGTAAGGCTTTCCAAACAGATTACATCATTTTTCTATTTCTCAATCTAAATCATTGAGACAGATGAAGAGTATTCCATTTTTTTTCATGTCAAGGGTGCTCATTGTATTGACTTGCTGTTCGGTGATCTCATACGGACAGGCCCAGGAAATCACAGATGTTTCTCCCCATGAAGCCTGTATCGGAGAGGTACTCACCGTCTTGGGTACAGGTCTGGATGCTGTTGTCAGTGCAAAAGTCGGCGGCAAAGGAGCCAGTTTGATTGACAGCACGCGCACCCCAAGTTCATTCCAGATTATCATTCCCAACACTTTAGTCTTTACGCCAGACAATTCTGCTCCCAAAGGGTTCAATGTTGTCGGAACTACAAGTCAAGGCAACCTGGTTCTCCGGGATAGTTTGACTGTTTCTCCTGTTCTGGATGTTTCTATTTCCCTGGGCAATAATCAAGATGATCTTTTTTGTGAAGACCAAAGTGTCGATTTGCTTGCAGAATCCAGTCCCAATAATTCCAGTTACACCTATTCCTGGACACCAAGTACCGGATTGAATGTAACAGATGAATCAGAAGTCGTTGCCTCACCAGACATGACCACCAGCTATGTTGTAGAGGTGAATTCAGGCGCCTCCTGTTCTTATTATGATACCATTACCCTCCAGGTCAGGAGTCTTCCAGTCATTTCTTCTGTTCAAGTCAAGCAACCCTTCTGCGGTAGCCCTGCAAGCGTAGAAATCATGGCTCAAGGAAGCGAAACCCTTGAATACCGTCTGAGCTCTAATGATGACACATTCGGGTTTACAGAGAATCCACTTTTTGAGAATCTGCCTCAGGGCACTTATGATATTAGAATTCGATATACCAGTCAGCCAAATTGTGCACTGAATAGCAACAATCATTTTACCATAGAAGAAGATGCAGGAACAAGTGAGCCAAGCCTACAGCTCAGTTCAGATCGGATATGCGCAGGTGAAACGATAAGTGTATCAACCCAGGCCCCATCAGAAGCGATGATCACCTGGGATTTTGGCTCCGAGGCGATACCAGGCATGGCCACAGGCCCCGGACCACATGAGGTACAATTCAATCTGGCTGGAAGCTATACGATTCACCTGACCAGCGAAATAGATACTTGCATCAAACATGCAGAAAAAGACATCAATATTGATCCCAGCCCTACGATCACTGTGACTCCGAATATTCCTCAAGGAGTCCAGGATGGAGACTCGATCCAGCTCATTTTGCAAGCCCCTGGAGAAGAAGTACTGTTTAGTTGGGAAATGGACATCACTGGTGAATTAGACAATCCGCCCCCACTGGCGGGTACAGACTCTGTTCTCCAGGGGGTCTTTCGGCTTGCAGAAGGTCAGACTGTAGCGCTGATCGAATTCCAGATTTATTCTCTCGCCAATGGCTGTGAAGATTCCTTATATTTTTCATTTCAGGTGTCCAAGGAGCCAATCGTGGGAACCTTCTTTGCACCCGATCTCTTTACCCCGAATGGAGATGGCATCAATGATAGCTGGGCAGTCGTACTCCCGGAGGGATTGAGTATGGTTGAGCATCAGGTGCAGATTTTCAATAGAAGCGGCGGATTAATTTTTGAAGGAGATGCTTCTCAGAAATGGAATGGTGTCAATTTCAGAAATGGGATTTCATCACCAGATGGCCCATACTGGTTCATCGTTCAGCATGTAGACAATCCAGGACAAGTTCTCTGGACTGGCGCCATCACTTTGCTACGCTAATCAGGCCATCATCTCAATTCTTATTGTTCATGTCAAACACCTATACACAGCTCACAAAGGTATTCTTCTTTGGGATCATCGCTCAGACAATTGGATTGTCTCTCTATGGCCAGCAGATTCCGGTTTTTACCCAATATGTGTATGAGCCTTCCTGGTATATTCCGGCTGTTGCAGGACTATCCCCACAAACAAAAGCCTTTGTCGGTCATAGATCTCAATGGCTAGGGCTTGAATCAGCCCCTTCTTCTCAACTTATTGGATTTTCGGGTCAGCGAATCAATCAGGGTGCACTGGCTGTTGGCGGTTTTTTTTATCACGATCAGGCACATCTGTTCAGACAACTCAATGCGAAAGTCAACTTTGCCTACCATCTATTTCCCTCTTCTTCCCTACACCAGCTTTCTCTGGGAATGTCCCTGGGCTTTCATCACCAGCGAATCAATCTCGATGGGCCCCTGGAACTGGCAGAAGAAGGAGATCCACTCGTCCTTGGCGGAGGATATCAACAGACATCTCCAGATGCGGGGGTAGGCCTTTTTTATCAATATAAGCAAGAGCAATCCAGACTTTATTTGGGATTGAGCAGTTCTCACCTTCCAAAAGCATTTGCCCTTGATGATGGCCTTCAATACGTATTACGCACACACCTTCTTGCAACAATTGGTGCACAATTCCCCCTGAATGATCAGGTGAGTCTGGAACCAATCTTATTGTGGAAAGGATTGGTGGGAGAACAAGCTCTGGGAGGTGGTGGAGTAGATCTTGGACTTCGGGTCTATCTGCTAGACAATCAATTGTGGGCTGGAGCAGGATTCAGACCTCAAGGTGGTGGCTTTCATGGAATTTTGGGGCTAGTACTTGAAAAGGTTCATTTCTCGGCCTTGCTAGAACATCATGCCTGGTTAGGCAACAGCCTTGAATTTGGATTACAAATCCCACTTGCTGGCATCTCGCTACCCAAGGAAAAACCTGCTTCTCCCAAAACGCCCAAACAGATTGTCAGACCAAAAAAGGAAGCTTCTGCAACAATTGCAAAGAACAATTCCAGCAAGAGACAGGCCTATTGGGAAAACTCACAAGCTTTGATTCAACAATTGAGACAAATGAATCCGCAGGCTGAGAATGTGTCCATTGAAAGTTTTCCGGGACGAAAACAAGTAAGACTGGTCTATCAATTTGCCTCAGAGGAAGAAGCCTATCTGCCACGAAAGATCCCTGCTGTCGATGAAATGCTCACACATATCTCCTCAACTATCCAGGATATTCTGGATGAGTCCAAGCGCCCACACTTGAACAAGGTTGAGTCTATCACGATCACCTCTTTGATGCAGGATGATGTAGAAATCATGGAAGCTCCCTCTTATATCCAATACAATGGAGAGTGGGGAAGCCGCTTGAACAAGCCCTACCTGGTGGATGGAGAAACCGTCGTGGAAAGCATCAGTCAGGGAAAAATTACCCGCCGGGAGCAGGCATTTTTGAAAATCTTCAGTATCCAGAAAGCCCTTTCGGCCAAGCTGAATCTGAGTGAACGCGTATTTAGATTTGAATTAAAGACAGAAGCCTCAGAAGAATATTTTCAGGAGATTGTGATTGATGTTTCTTTAAAATAATAGTTCTTTGCCAAAAGTTGTGGAAGAAGCATTCTGGGATGGCGGGTTGTGTCTCATGAAGGAGAAACGGGATCTGTGGGGAAGAGGTCATAAGTGAGCAAGAAAGAATTTATTACCGACTCCACTAACATTGTCAAAGGACCAAAATAATTTACTCTTCCACTACTTCTTCCTCATACACTTCATCATTCCCTTTCTCTTCCACTTGCTTTTCAGCCCCTCTCATTTCCAGCAGTTGAGCTTCTGTCAGGTTCGGGAACAAGTCTAGATCAGCAAAATAATCTTTCTGGAGATTCACCTGAACCGGATACCCATTGCAATCAAATCCAGAATATACAGTGATGAAATCTGGTGGCACATCCTCATACTGAACAGAGACCTCATACATCACTTCCTCTCCTGGCTGAAGTTGTCCAAGGCGGTAGAGTTGATGAATCGCTTGTAAAGTATCTCCAGCCTGCAAGTCGACCAACATCTGTTTTTCAAGGCCAGAATCAGGAGAGAAAACATATATCCAGCTATGAGAAGCCACGGGATTGTCCTTCGGATTGCGGATGCTTAGCACCCAGGAAATTTGATGGGATTCCAGGCGACAACTTGGATCAAAATAGGTCATTCCGAGTTGTGGGGCCTGATAATGGACGCGATCAGGTTCTTTGTGATACCAACGCGATTCTTTTCCGCCATTCAACCAACCAGAATGTGCATAGGTAAATGACCATTTGATTTTTTCCAAATGCTCGGGAGAAACGTGGCAAGTCGGGGTCAATCTCAGCAGAAGTTTTCCATGAAATTCTCCATCTCCCAGAATTCCATCTCCTCTGGAATTCAAAAAACTATCTTCCAGGTTCCATTCCAGGCGTTCTTCCTGGCATATCAGAGCGGTATCTGTTTCTGGCTCGGTTTCTACCTCCTCATAAGTAAGCTCATAGACTTCTCCCTCATGCTCCAGGGAAAGAGAGCTGACTTCATAATGTGGGGGCAAAGTCATTTGGGCTCGCTTGATATGGCCAAAATAGCGGTACTCAAATGGAAATGGATCTCCCCCAGTAAACATGTCAGACCCACCAATGAGAAATCGGTAAGGTTGACTGATTTCCTGAGAAGGGTAAGAGACATTAATCTGACTGGGCTCTCCAAGCAGGAAATCAAAGCCCAATAGAGTGATAGCGGCATCGTGGTTGCCACACTGATGGACCTGGGAACGCTTGGTTGGATTGGCGACATCACTGAGATAAAATCTATTCTCAACTTGAGCGCGCAGGATGGAGTCTCCTAAATTTTTATGGACGCGATACAAGGTTTCCAGCCATACGGAGTCCCTTCCTTCAAATACATACCCGATAAAACTCGCCTGGGTTTCTGCAAGTTTCTCTGGTGTGATATCATAAAAGAACATCCTGTTCGGATAATCTTCAAAGGTGCTTACTTCTATCTGGTCACAACGGAGATATCGCCTGAGAGACGCATCATAAATCGTGAGTTTGGCTCCTACAGGTTCCAGATTCTCGCCATGCTCAATTCTTGAACTGGCAAACCCATGCTGCCAAAAGGCAGGTGAGTCAATTTCAGCCACTACTCCCTCAAATAAGCCTTTCAAGGTATCACCATACATCAATCGTTGTGTATGTCGATAAACATTCGGTGGCTCGGTACTGGATTGAGATCTTTGGGTAGCGAGTCCTTCCATCTGATCATTTAACTGCCCAAGGTTGATTCTTTCCAAATCAAAATTATAGAAGATCATCCCTCCCTCTGGACAGGTATTTTCCGGGCATCGCAATGTTACAGGAAATCGTTCGTCTTTGATCAAACATGTTTCTGCCATACGGGCAGTAAGGTTCTGAGGAATCATACAAATGCTCAGAATTAATTCTCTTTCTCCGCTATTAACTCCTCTTTCTGAACAATCTCCTCTCACAATTACACTCAATTCAGTGCCAGAGAAGAGCGACTCTCCATCGGCAGAATAATAGGCTGTGAGTTCACGAGAGAGCTGATCATACCGGATATCATCCGGATGAATCATCCTCGTTCCTTTACGTAGGGTCCAGTTTTCCCATGCTAAACCTGCGGGTATTTCGCAACTTACCCGATAGGAACCATAGGCGTGGCTCTCATTGCTGCTTGGGAATGAGAACAAAAATGTTGCCGTTTCATCAGCATCCACATCTGGAGGAGTTTCTCCAAAATATTGGAAGTCATTGTCAGGCGATTCTGTTTCTTTGGGGAAAGAGAAACAAAATCCACATGTGCCTAAAATACCCACCAATAAGAAGAAAACTCTCAGCGAAGAGCAAGCCCAAGCCCAAAAGTCCTGGTAATCTGATCGCATTCTGCCAAAGTTAGTGTCACGTTGACTTGATGTACTACAGTGGAAAACAATAGGTAAATGAGTACTTCAATGCCAATATGATCTTTTTTTTCGTTGATAAGGAATTCTCTTTGATGAATCGAAGAATTGTAGGTTCGAAAGGAATAAAACTATGTATCAATGGTTCATGGCCTTAGGGGTCGAGGTCAACTGAAATTGCCTGTTCGCGAAATGCCAATTCCCATGCAGTATAAAAAATCAATCGCGCGACCCCCTCCAACCGGTCTTTGGATAAGTGCTTAACAATGTCGCTTGGCTGATGGTAGTCTTCATGATCTCCACTGGTATAAAAGATCACAGGAATTCCATGTCTGGCGAAGTTGTATTGGTCCGACCGATAGTAAAATCTCTCTGGATGCTTTTTTGAATTGTAAGTATAATCCAATTCCAATTGCACAAAAAGGGAATTTGCTTGTTCATGAATGGCGTGCAATTCGCTCGACAGCCAATTCGATCCAACAATAGAGACAAATCGTGGCGTGTCCTGGTGATCGTCATCCACATGACCAATCATGTCCATATTCAGGTTGGCGAGGGTTTGCTCCAAAGGGAAAACAGGATGTTTGGAATAATACCTTGATCCCAGTAGGCCTTTTTCTTCAGCTGTACATGCAAAGAATAATAGACTCCTCCTGGGTCGATATCCTGCTGCTTCTGCCCGCTTGAATGCACGAGCGATTTCAAGCAATGCCGATACACCTGCAGCATTGTCATCTGCACCCGGATGAATTTTGCCTCTCCTCATCCCCAAATGGTCATAGTGAGCGCTCAAGACGATCACTTCCTCGGGACGTTCACTTCCAGGAATATAGGCCAGGATATTATAAGCAGGCACTTTGATCTTGTCCTGCTCAATGAAGAGTTGAATTTTCAGACCGTCTTTCTTGGGAGAGATGTCTCCTTTATGCCATTTACCAACAGATATGTTCAGAATTTTTGCAGCAATATCAGGCGGAATCGCAACTACCGGGAAGTTGCGTAGCGCAGTTTGGGTGCTGGATAGCCGATATTCTGGATTGCGAGATCTCAAGGCAAACATTCTTAACTGTCCGTCGAAAGATTCCTGAGAAGCAGCTGTGACTACCAGACATCCGGCAGCTCCTTTTTCTTTGGCGAGAAGGACTCTCTCGGGAATTTCCGAGATCTTGCATTGGATCAGCACCAATTTGCCCTTGATCCTTTGATCCTTGTACGCTGCTTCGTTTCCACTTCCGAGGTAACAGACAGTCAAACTCAGCTTACGACCTTTGGTGCTGCCCGCCCAAAAAACAATATCCTGAAGATGATCCCATCGCTTGCCTTTTCCCTTGAGCCATCCATTTTGGATTTTTCGGGATTCTATCAGGATTTCTTGCCGGAAAGAAGAGTCCCCTTCTTCGGTCAATACGGGTGGAATCAATCCCATTGATTCAAACGTACGCTCCAGATAGGTAGCAGCACGTATCTCGCCAATGGTACCTGCTTCCCTTCCTTCAAGGGAATCAGCACAAAGAATAGTCAAATGAGGATGAAGGCCTTTCCAAAGAATACTATCGCCAAAAGGTGAAGGAGATAGTTCTTGGGAAAACATGGGAGAGATGAACAGATACATCCCCACCAACATCACAACCTTAATAGAGCAAGCATTACCTACAGATCCATCAAAAATTTGGACACCCAAATCTTTGGGAGGAAGAAAATTTAGCATAAAGTAAAAGTACGCAAACAACCAGGATCAGGAACAGCTTGCCCAAAGATCTACAAATTATCAACATAAATCCAGCCTAAATCACAGATTCTTGTCCGAAATACCATTACAGCTGCTCAGAGACTGTTTGAAAATCTGTCACTTATTTTTTGTATGCGGCTTTTTTTGTTCTCATAGCACCACTATGAGAACAAAAAAGAGCCTTGCCTGAGAAAAAAATACACGATGAAAATTCTCAGCACAGATTCCTAAACAGTCTCTCAGATAATCAAAAAAAAACCTCCCTTCTGTTCAGGATTCTCCCAAAACGATCAATCCTTCATAAAATCCCTGTCATCTCAGGACCTTTATGAAGGATTGGCAAACAGATACTCATGGAAGCTCCGAAACTGCTAAAACAGTTTTTCAATCCTGAGCCCTTGATTCCATGAATTCAATGATGGGTGTGTGTTCGATATATAAGTCTTGCAAAATGGTCTCTCCTTCCAGAATCTTCACTTCTACATATACCGCATCCCTGTCTTCACGGCTCATCTTCCGATACAGCGATTCTGCTTTTGGAGCCATAGCTTCATTGAGGTAATATCGGTCAAAGGGAATGTCAAACTTAATATGGTTCTTACTTATATGAATCAATTCAGACTTCATATAGGCCCGATCCTCCGGAATCGTTTTGGTATAATCCGAAAAATAAGCGAAGCCTTCCTCATCCACATCTATCAAGATGTATATGGATTCTCCTTTCCAAAGATCCTCAGAGTCCTCATGTTTGGAGAGACGCCTTTGATCAAATCCAAGTACCATCGACCGGCCTGTAAATGGATTAAAGGGATCTTTGGGTCTGGTCCTGAAGCGATAGGTTTCTCCTTGATCCAGGCGCCACTCATATTCGAGAATCATATAAGCTGGAACAGCCAAATACGTCGCCATGGCCAGAACAAAGAATATAATTCGAATGGTTGATTGATTACGCATGGGATAGGTTTCTTTTTTTGGATAAATACATGTTCACAGCAATAAATCCGGCACCAATAAGGATAAAGACGATGCCTTTGACCACAAACCCCAGATTGGCATCAAAGAATCGCATCACCAACAGAGAGGAGATGAATAACATACCTGTGTTGACCAGCCCTAGTTTCTCCTTCTTGATCCCATCCCACAAAAAGTAGATTCCCAGGGCCAATAGGTACACATTCATCAAAATCATTGGCAAAACATCTCCTGTCCCCAAGAGGCTTGCAGTTGATATCACAAAGAGTAAGGGAAACAATGAAATAAACAGATTCAGTCGAAGACCATGGCGTGGGAATCGCCAATGAGCAATAAGCAGAAACAGGACAACTATTCCACCAAGAATCGAATTGGCAACATACCCGAAAAAGGCTCTGTCCCCTCTCCCTATAATCTCTGCCAACCCTTCTGGCATCAAATATTCCCAGTTCCCCTCAGCAAGAATCATGGAGGTAATGAATATACCTCCCACCGCCAAAAACTGAAATGGTTTTTGCCAGGCGTGTTCTGCAGCTGCGTAGAAATACCTGCCTGCGATATACAGCAAAGAAAATAGGAGGGAGTATGCCCAAAATATCTTTCCATCCCAATTAGATTCTACCAAAAAGGGAACAGAAATACACAATGCGATTCCAAGCCCCCACCCCAGAATCGTAGAACGCATCCTGGAGGTTTGTTGTTTCAGATTGATCCAAATGTGTGGCAAGACAGCCAATAGGAACAACCAATAATATATCTCTGCTCCTTCAGATTTTCCCCAAAGACTTTGGAGAGACAAAAGCCAGGCAGTCGTACCTGCCATATAGAAAACAGCGCAAAGTGTGGAATTTGTCAAATAGATGAGTGGAATGCTTAGTAGCATCCAGTTTCTCAAAAAATCTGTCATCGTCCCACCGATATGGTAGGTTTGAGCAATGAGAGATATACATGCGCCAACCATCAACATCAAAAAGCCTGCACTACTTTCACGCCATGCCAAGGAATCTTTTTTTCTAACAAACCCATAACTAAATATGCCCATGGCAACAATCATAGGCAGAAAGCTTAATATGGTTTTTGTGGTTCTGCTGAGGTGCTCCCAATTATAGGCAAAAAGAGAAATAACGCCTGCACCAATCAGGACTGCACCAAGCAAACTGGTAATCAAAAACACTGGACTGGAACCACGTTTCAATAATTGTGGTTCAAAATGACTCTTGAGTTGAACGGCTGTTTGTTCATCGATCACTTGTCGGTCAATCAAGTCCGGGATTTGCCCAAGCAGCCATTGGATATGTTTGTGCATAGATAGATTTTCTATGCCTCAACGGACAATAGAATAGCAAGTTTCGATCGCCTGTACCAGATTTTCCTGAAAAAGGACTTTTGGGAAGCGGTGCTTATTCTCTACTATACCCTATTTTTCCCTGGAAAGGATTCGAGACCAAGGTTGCAGGATTGCGTTTGTTTGCCAGATAATCTACAATATCCACCAATGCTTGCTCTCCCATCGCCAAGTGAAGATTTGGTGTCATCAGGGACATTGGTAGTGGGTCTTTTGATTCGATCTCTGAGGTGAGAATGGTCTGAGTTAGGCCTCCCGGAATGCGCAATTCGACTTGAGCAGGATTTTCACTTACGATGTATCCGGTCAGGGTATTCCCTGCTTTGGTTTTGATCACATAGCCTTCAAATCCATGACTGATCCCTGCATTTGGATACATGATGGCACTAAACAAGGCATCTCGTCCTAGTTTATTGCCTATTTCGGATAGCGCAGGCCCAAAATCAATTCCTTCCTCATCCATTTGATGACAGGAGCTACAGTATTGCTTGAATTGAGTGGCTCCATGGCCCACATCTCCTTCCATTTCAAGCAGGTTTTGCAAAGAAGCAAATGCAGGTCCTCCAGCTGGCAGCTGATCCAAATATGCCATACCTACCTCGCGATCAGTGCCTCTTTGAGCCATCAGGAGTTGATTCGCCACAATGGTTTTCATTTCTTTCTCAAGCTCCTCCTCCTGTAATAAGTCCTTCATCCGCTCTTCCCATCCCCAACTCCATGCGAGGGAGACAATTGCATCTTTTCTGTCCTGAATATCTTGTTTTCTATCCAGCGCAAAGGAGTTGAGAATCGACTTGGCTTTGTGATGTCCAGTATGTTTGAGGACTTCAATGATAGCGGCTTTGTTGTCTGTTAGAATGGCCGATTCAAATAATTCCCATTGATTCCAGGACATCAGGATGTGAGAGGCTTTGACACCCAGCTCATGTGCAGGATGCTCAAGCACCATCTCCATCAAGGCAGCCGTCTCCTCAGTCAATTCCAATTCCGACACCAGAGTCAGGTAATCTTTTGTCCCGGCCAACTCTGGCAAGAGTTGCTTGACCACTCGCTTGACTTCAGGAGAGGACTGTGCATAGGCTGGCGTGAGGTGTGTCAACAACATCCGCTGGAAAGCAGTCTGATCCTTTCTATCCATTCCCAGGATAGAAACCAGCTGTGCGTCCTTATCAGGGATGGAATGAAAATCAGTTGCGCGGAGAAAGGGTGCCAGTTCATCTGCAGGCATATGCGGATCTTCCATGAGTCGAATGAGATAATCAAATGCCAGAGGGGCGCGAGATCGCCAGATAATTTGGCGGCCTTCCTTTGTGTTCCACTCATGTCCAACAGATGTCAGCCAGTTTTGAAAATATTCTTCTTCATGCCCCATCGCCCCGATTCCCAATGCTTCCAGGTACCATCTGTCTTCACCATCGAATTGTCTTGCGAGAGAGGTCCAAATGTCTGCTGTTTCAGGGGAATGAAATTCTCTCAAGGCAATCGCCACCTCCCGCCGAACTTCAGGAGCGGGGTCTTCCGCCGCAGTAAGCAATATAGAGGTCAACGCATCCGGCATCAATTGTCTGGCTGCACGGATAGCCGTCAGCCTGATATTGGGGTCTGCATCCGACAAAGCTGTTTGGACATATTCCGTGTTGATTCTTCCCAGCAGCCATAATGCCCTGGCCCGATGGCGAGAATTATTGCTCTTCCACAAATCAATAAGGGCAGATTCTGCTGTTTTGCCGAATCCATTCAAGGCAGTCCAGGCAAGATATCGCGTCGCATTATTTGGACTCTTTAGTGCTTCTACAGCTCCGGTTGGGCTTGCAACCTCAGGGGTCTGACATCTGTATTTTCCTCCATCTGGGCTTAAGCGATAGATTCGTCCTTTTTTTGTATCACCAGCCATATTTCCTCCTACCCCTGGATCGTACCAATCTGCTCCAAATACAGAGCCATCAGGTGCCACACAAATATCGGAAGGTCTATACCAATTATCCGTAGTTCGCACCAGAAGATTTTCCGTTCTGGCTGTAAAACCTGCTCCATCTTTTTGGACTGGATAAGCCCGCAAGGTGCCTGGTCCCGCATCAGCATGAAGGATCTGATTCTGGAAGACATTGGGCAAGAGCATGCCTTCATAGACACAGATCCCAGTTGGTGATCCTGATCCCGTGATCAAAAGGGTCGGGATCACTCCTGGATCATTTTGGTGCCAGTGTCTTGCAGGGATTTCTTTTGCCATGCCGGAGCGAGGGGTTCCCCAGCCTTTTCCTGTGAGTTCGTCCCGGAATCCAAAGTTGCCATATTCCATGACATAATTGATTCGTACAGCCTTGTTGCCATCATCATCATTGTCTGATTGCCACAAGCTTCCATAGGAATCCACTGCCACTTCATAATTATTTCGAAAATTGTGCGCCAATACTTCAAGATTGCTCCCGTCTATCTCGCATCGGAATACCATTCCTTGTCGATAAGGGACTCCCCGATCATTGATTGTATGGCCAAACTTGTCTTTGATGGGGGTTCCATATTTGTCCAGGGCACGATGCCCCTGATTCCCATAATTAAAGTACAGTTTCCCATCTGGGCCAAAACTCACAGCATGGACCGTATGATCGCCTTTCTCATTACCCATTCCTGTAAACAAGGTATCGACATGATCAGCCACATCATCTCTGTCTTCATCTGTCAACACGAAAATCAAGGGCGCAGAGGAAATAATGACTTTGTTGTCCAATACACAGATTCCCAATCCTCCATCGACAAGCACATCCTGGAAAAACTCCTTACGAATATCTGCCTGACCATCTCCATCTGTATCCTCCAGAATCACAACTTTGTCTCCGCCTTCCTGATACAGGTTGTCAGGATTATAAGAAGGCTGGTAATTGACATTCTCGATATACCAGACTCTTCCTCGGTGATCAATATCTATATTGGTTGGATTGGCCATGAGTGGTTCGGCAGCGAACAATTGGGCTTGTACACCATTCCCTGCCTGAACTCCGGCTAGCGCGAATTCTGGCATATGTCTTTCCGCTTCAGATTGCGGCTCAAGACTCATTTCTTCTCGGCTTGTATTACAAGAGAGCAAGAACAGGAAAGCAACTAAGGCGAATGAATAGGAGATGCGAGTCATTGGAGTAGTGGTTGAGTCAAACTAAGGGAGACTTGTTTATACCTATTTTTTTTTTCTCAGCGGGAATTGAGGAATGTGCAAAGCATTGCGGCAACCCACGCCTTTCCCAGTCAGAAGATTAGGTAGCTGTGTAAAAAATATAAGAGACTGTTTAGGAATCTGTGCTGAGAATTTTTATGGTGTATTTTTTTCTCAGGCAAGGCTCTTTTTTGTTCTCATAGTGGTGCTATGAGAACAAAAAAAGCCGCAGAATGAGGAAAAAAGACGCATACAAAAAATAA
>JBCCGK010000041.1:0-91103 GCA_039029315.1 Bacteroidota bacterium
ATCTATTACTTATTTTTTGTATGCGTCTTTTTTCCTCATTCTGCGGCTTTTTTTGTTCCCATAGCACCGCTATGAGAACAAAAAAGGGCCTTGGCTGAGAAAAAAATACCCCATAAAAATTCTCAGCACAGATTCCAAAACAGTCTCTAAAATGATTCTCATCATACTATTCGATCACTCCTACAATTATACCCCTCATCAACATGAGATATTTTTGTGTGTTTTTACTCGTCGTGCTGAATTCAACTTCTTGTTCTTTTGCACAGAATCCTCCCCCAAAACCCAATGTGATCCTGATCATGGCTGATGATATGGGGGTAGAATGCCTCAGCATGAATGGTTCCTTGTCTTATCAAACTCCGGTACTGGACAATTTGGCTCGTGAAGGTGTATTGTTTACGCACTGTTTCTCTCAACCCGTCTGTACGCCTTCCCGGGTCAAGATCATGACAGGGAAATACAACTATAGAAATTATGTAGACTTCGGCTATTTAGATCCTGGGGAAAAAACCTTTGGACATATGATGAAGGAGGCTGGATACAAAACCACAATCGCAGGGAAATGGCAGCTAAACGGAGTCAAAACCAAAGAGAAAGACAATCAGGACAAGAATCGGCCTTACCAGATGGGCTTTGAAGAATATTGCCTCTGGTGGTTGACAGAAAAAGGTTCTCGCTATGCGCATCCGAGAATTTATCAAAATGGCAAATTGCTCGAAACAGGCACGGATGATTATGGGCCTGACATTGTATCCAACTATATTCTGGATTTTATAGAACGAAATCAGGAGCAGCCCTTTTTTGTTTATTATCCTATGCTCCTAGTGCACAGCCCCTTTGTGCCAACGCCTGATTCTCCAGCATGGAAAGAGCCTGAGATGAGGAATAAGCAGGATAATAAATATTTTGGTGATATGGTCGCCTATTCGGATAAAATCATTGGCCGAATCGTATCCAAATTGAAGGCATTGGACTTGGATGAAAACACCCTTATCCTGTTTGTGGGAGATAATGGCACGTCCAGAAACATCACTAGCCAAACTACCACTGGTCCCTATCAGGGAGGAAAAGGTAGCATGTTGGATAACGGAACCCACGTTCCTATGGTAGCTTATTATCCCAGGGGAGGACAAAAAGGCAAAATCGAAGAGGGGCTTGTCGAATTCAGCGATTTTGTTCCCAGTCTGGCAGAAGCAGCAGGGATTCAACATATTCCCAAAAGTGATGGTAAAAGTTTTTTCAAAGCCCTGACACCTGATTCGTATGCACCCAGATCCAGCATTTTTATCCACTATAATCCTAATCCTGGCAAGGTGCAAAAACACGATGGTCGTTTTGTGAGAAGCATTGATTATAAGCTTTACCACAACGGACGATTCTACGACATGCGCAATGACAAGTGGGAAACTCAAACACTAGATGTCGCCAATCTTTCTGATTCCCAAAAGAAAGCTTATTTGCAGCTTAAGAAAGAATTGGATCGTGCCCCCGCATATGACTTCAGTATCCCTAGCCGCTCAGCCTCAAACAAATAGGTATGGGCAATGTAATGCATATTCCTTACTACTATGAAACCTCTTCTACCTGTTAGCATCATACTGATTTTACTATTGGCTTGCCAAAGCAGCCCAAAAGAGCAGGACGCTCGTCCCAATATCCTGTTTATCATCTCCGATGACCAGTCCTGGCTCCACGTAGGCGCTTATGGAGACCCTCAAATCAACACCCCTGCCTTTGATCGCATCGCCAGGGAAGGGGTGTTGTTCAACAACTCTTTTTGTACCAGTCCTTCCTGTACCCCTTCGAGAAGCTCAGTACTGACTGGGCAAGACATTTGGCGCATTCGGGAAGCAGGAATTCTGTATGGGTCTATTCCCCCTGACATTCCTCTCGTAACCCATCTTTTGGCGGATCATGGCTACCATGTCGGCTTTACTGGAAAAGGCTGGGCTCCCGGCAAGTGGGACTATCTTGGCCTGACAACCCCTCCTCTGATCAAGGAATACAATATGGAGAAGGAAAGTCATATCGCTTATGGGATCGATCCGAGAGACTATGCCGCAAATTTTGTCAAGTTCCTTCAAGATCGTCCCGATGGCGCACCCTTCTTTTTCTGGTTTGGGCCTACTGAACCTCATCGTGAATATGCCTTTGAAGCAGGGGAAGTGGAAGCTGGTCTCGATCCCTCACAAGTAGACCTCCCATCCTTTTGGCCGGATGTTCCGGTTATTCGCACCGATGTGCTGGATTATTTTTATGAGATCATGTGGTATGATACCTTTATTGCTGAGTTTCTGGAAATTCTGGAAGCCTCTGGAGAATTGGATAATACGCTGATTGTAGCAACCTCAGACAATGGCATGCCATTTCCCAGAGCCAAGGTCAATATTTATGACTGGGGGACTCATATGCCACTGGCGATTCGTTGGGGAGATCGTCTGTCCCAGGGGCGAGTCGTAGATGATCTGGTCAGTCACATTGATTTCGCGCCAACCTTTCTGGAAGCTGCCGGGATTGAGATCCCGGATCAGATGACTGGTAAAAGCCTGATGCCCATTCTCAGTTCTACCAAAAGCGGCCAGATTGTGCCAGAAAGAACCCAGGTGTTTACGGGAATGGAGCGCCATACCTGGTGCCGACCTGAAGGAGCAACTTATCCCATGCGGGCCATCCGAACCCATGACTATCTCTACATCCGCAACTTTGAGCCAGACCGATGGCCCACTGGAGGACCGGACTTCATTTCTTCCAACAAGACCAATCATGGAGATGTAGATGCCTGCCCAAGCAAGTCCTTTATGGTGGCTTACCAAGAGGAATATCCCCGCGAATATGATCTGAGTTTTGGCAAACGCCCCAAAGAGGAATTGTATGCCATCCATGCTGACAAGAGTCAAGTGAACAATTTGGCAGACGAGCCCGAGTACCAGACGATCAAAGATAGTTTGGCACATGCCCTGACTTCACATCTGGAATCGAGTGGTGATCCTCGCATCAAGGGAGAAGATCCCTGGCAGGCCCAGGTTTATCACCAGGAGAACAACTATGGAAGCACCTTTAATCGGCTTCTTTCCCCCTCCAAAAGGGCCAGAGCGAAGTTACGCCCCAGTCATCATCCGGTTTGGAAACTGAAATGAGAAGCAGTCAAGCAGGAAAAACAATGATCAGCAATCCAACAATGAAAAATAATTATTTTTTGTTTAGCCTACTGTTTGGCTTGGCAGTGTCCTGTGCCCAGTCACCCGCGACTTCCTCTGCGCAGTCCAAAATACAGATAGCCTCTCGACCCAATATCCTCCTGATCATCGCCGATGATCTTACCCATCGGGACATTGGATGCTATGGAAGTCAAAATGTAAAAACCCCACATATCGATGCCATTGCCAGAGAAGGCATGCGTTTTACGCGTTGCTTTCAGGCCGCGCCCATGTGTTCTCCAACCCGGCACAACCTGTATACCGGGATTTATCCAGTGAGAAGTGGAGCTTATCCCAATCATGCCTATGCCCGCAAAGGAACCAAAAGTGTTGTGCACCATCTGGAAAAAGAAGGGTATCGCGTGGGCCTGACAGGAAAGAAACACATTGCTCCCAAGGAATCTTTCCCCTTTGACTACCTTGGCAAAGGGGGAGATCCAGACCTGAATGCCCTGGAAGAATTCATGACACGGGATAAGGAACAGCCTTTCTGTGCCTTCGTTTGCTACCGGGAACCCCATACTCCCTGGGATAAGGGAGATCCGGGGATTTACGATCCTGATAGCATCATTCTGCCTCCCTATCTGGTCGACACCAAAGAAACCCGCAAACGCCTGACTGAATACTTCGCAGAGATCAACCATCTCGACAATTCGGTTGGAGACATCAGAGCCTTGCTGGACAAGCATCAGGTAGCCGAAAACACCCTTCTCATCTTCACAAGTGAACAAGGAAATGCCTTCCCCTTTGCCAAATGGACCTGCTATGACAATGGCTTACAGACTGCCTTTATCGCTCGCTGGCCAGGACATATTGCTGCCAATAGTAGCAGTGACGCGATGATCGAATATGTAGATGTAACTCCTACATTTGTGGATTTGGCCGGAGGAGATCCGATTGATTCACTGGATGGAAGAAGTTTTCTTCCAGTTCTCCTGGGGCAGGCTTCAGCACATAAGCAATACGTATTTGGCGTGCAGACTACCAGAGGCATCAACAATGGCTCAGATCACTATGGCATCAGATCCATTCGTTCAGCACAGTTCAAATATGTGATGAACCTGACCCCCGAAGCTACATTTCAAAACAATGTGACAGTCAACAGTGCTGACTGGAATTCTTTCTGGCCTACTTGGGTGGACAAGGCAAAAAACGATCCTGAAGCCGATGAGTTGGTTCAGCGATTTCAGCATAGACCAGCAGAAGAACTCTATGATGTTATCACCGATCCTTATGAAATGAACAATCTGGCTCAGGAATCAGAACATGAGGAAATAAAGAAGGATCTCCGAGCCCGATTGCTAAGCTGGATGGAGCAACAAGGCGATCGGGGACAGCAAACAGAGATGGAGGCTTTGGAACATAAAGTGAGTTTTTTGAAGCAAAAATGAGGAGGAGGGAAGGCGTTGTTGATGTTGGTGGGAAAATTTTCCCAAGGCCAGATTGGTACTGTCGTGCGTGTTTCTTGCCGGACCTGGGAGGAATTTCCTCCCATCCTGAGTGATCCGACTGGTCGAGCTCAATTCCCACAATTGCTCCAACTAACTCTTCAAAAGCAGAAATCAATTCCCAATGTCAAATGGATCTGAGGAAGAAGTCGGGACAGGTGCCTGGTGAAACAGTCTCAGTGGCATTGCTTGTACATCCGCGACATCTCTGATACGAATCTTCACTTTTGGCAAGGAGGAATCTGAACCGTCTTCTCTTTTCGTTACTTCCAACACATCGAATGCTACCAATCCAAGATTCGCTCCCATAAGACTGCCTGTCAAAGGAGAATAGTTGATCATCACATCACTGTCATAGACGACTGCCAGGACAGTGGAGTCTAGCAGGAGGGATAGGCCAGTTGCCCGTAGAGGCGTAACATCAGGGATATTGTCTAGCAAGATTTCCCGATCATCATCCGGCTTGCCTGTCCCGAGTCCAGGACCCGCCTGTAAGTAATTTTCGAGTCCCGATTGCTGCGGCCCGGTTGAATCCCAATCAGCAGGGATCGTTCTGAGGGCAAACCAGCCTTCATCTCCTACCTGCCCGGTATAGAGGTCTATTTCTTCTCCAATGTGCTCCTGAAAATAGGTCAACGGAAGCCGAAGTCCAATGTCTGCGATCTGATCATTGACATCAATATCGGAAAAATCATTGGGCGCATTGCCATTGTCAATGCTTTCTTCATCAAGAATCAGGATAGTAGCTGTGCCTGCGATTGAGGTGGCCGCATCTGGTGAGAGAATGCCAGAGTCACAGGCACTTAGAATCAGAAAAGCGGTGATTGCGCAAATGAGGTGTGGAAAGTAGGGGTGAATGTACTGCATCTGAACTCGTGAATTAAGTATGAATGGTCAAACTATGCGCTTGCTCGAGGCTCTCTTTGAGAAGTACATTCAATGCCAGTCCCACAAAAATAATTCCGCTTTGATCTGATCACGTAAATTGTTAAGCCCGGAAATGGAGAAATGGCCTACCGATACTTGTAAGCATGGGACTTATTCGTGCTGAGATTCAGGGGGTATGGTCGTTTGGAAAACAGATTCCAGCCAAAGTTGCTGGAATCTGTTCCTGCTTCATGATTCGATAAAATATTCTGCAACAATGTTGCATTATTGACTGTTAGCTCTCATATTTACCGCAATATGGATTCTCTGTGAGAAAGCTTCTGCCACATATTACTCACTTCTTCCTGTTTCTTTCACTCACATTTGTGTTTCCCATTAAATATTGGCACAGCTGCCTGAATTGGGAGGAGGGACATGAGGTACATGAGACATCCACTGGCGAAATGCAATTTGCTCATAACCAGGTAGATTGTGGTCTGTGCGAGTTGATCTTTTCGATTGTTGCGCCGACGAAATCAGTATTTCTCCTCACCCCGACATTTACAGCACAGTGGGAGCAATTGCCGGATTATCACTTCTTTGGTCTTACTCCTCCTTCCTATTTTCTTCTCAGAGCTCCACCAGCTCCTGTGTTTTCTTTAGCATCATATAGACATTTCTTGTCCGGAGGTTTGCTGTGTTGATGGGATTGCTTCTCATGTTTGTAGAGTTTTCTTATTACACATGTGCGATCTCACCTGACCGATATACAATGGAAGGAAAGACCAGCTTGAGCATTTTTTCATTTGATCTATCCCTCAGTTTAACTGTCATTCATAATGAAACAGCAAAGATTATTTTTGACCATGTTTGTTCTGCTTCTCAGTCAGGCGTCAAAGATGGCACTTGCACTACGGGAGATTTAAAGGTGGAGGAGATCTTCAAGCTGACCATCCAATAAGAGGCATACAACCCGTTTTCAGACCGTTTAGCATTGCTGTTTCTTACAAGGTCAGGCGGATCTGTCTTAGAGACTGTTTAGGAATCTGTGCTGAGACTGTTTATGGTGTATTTTTTTCTCAGGCAAGGCTCTTTTTTGTTCTCATAGCACCACTATGAGAACAAAAAAAGCCGCAGAATGAGGAAAAAAGACGCATACAAAAAATAAGTGACAGATGTTCAAACAGTCTCTTATTCTTCTTTTTCTCAACCAATCCTCCTCCCTATGTTAGTCGCAGTGGGACCAGGAGACAATCATTCTGTGTGTTATGAAAAAAATCGCTTTTCTATTCTTGATGATGGCGTTTACTTCAAGTCTTTTGGGCCAGAAGAATGACAATTTCCCACCACCTGATGACCCCATTGTTGTAGAGGCAGTTCAGACAACGGAAGAAATACACATAGATGGGAACCTGGAAGAGGCTTCATGGCAGCAGGCGCAGGTGATACAGGATTTTTTTCGGAGAGAACCCAGACAAGGGGGGCCAATTCTGTACAAAACGGAGGTTCGTCTGTTATACGATCAAAAATACCTGTATGTCGGTGCCATTTGTCATGACTCTCTAGGGATCAAAGGAATCCGGGTGCAGGATTTGAGAAGGGATTTTGAGTGGGGAGAAAACGATATTTTTGGGATCTCCCTCGATCCGCAAAATTTGAAGCAATATGCCCAGGCCTTTATGACCACGCCCTATGGCAATCAGCGGGATTTGCAGAATTTCAATGGCAATACCTTTGATACCGGCTGGAATACCTTGTGGAAAGTCCGGAGTCAACGTAGCAGCGAAGGCTATGTAGTTGAGTTTGCCATTCCATTCAAATCCCTCAGATATGATTTGCCGGAAGAGGGACAAGCAGTAGAATGGGGACTAACCTTCATTCGTTATGCGAGAAGAGAGGTAGAAGTATCCAGTTTTCCTGCTATTCCGCAGGCGTTCACGCCTTATCGAATGACCTATGCTGCCAAACTC
Source organism: Bacteroidota bacterium (assembly GCA_039029315.1). GTDB lineage: Bacteria > Bacteroidota > Bacteroidia > J057 > J057 > JBCCCJ01. The sequence goes on from JBCCGK010000041.1 coordinate 7,483, forward strand.
AAGGGCATAGAAGTCCCCAAACCTGCTGCTAATATCCGGGTAGAACCTTATGGTCTCTTTCAGTATGAAGCAGGTGGAGCAGCAGGAGAGGCAAATAGGCAGGCCAAAGCTGGATTAGATGTTAAATGGGCCATCAACCCTCATACTGTTTTGGACCTCACGGTCAATACCGACTTTGCCCAGGCAGAGGTGGATCGAGCTGTCAACAACCTGGAACGCTTCAACATCTTCTTTCCTGAACGGCGACAGTTTTTTCTCGAAAATTCAGGCATATGGGCTGGGGGAAAACAACAAGCCATTCGTCCCTTTTTCAGTCGTAGAATCGGCTTGGAAGGGGAATTCAATGCTGCTCCCGCTCCGATTGATGTCGGAGCCAGATTTACCCAGCGGACAGACAAGCAGGCATTGGCGGCTTTGTTTGTCCGGCAAAGGGCTACTGCAAATTCCCCAGGAGCCAATTTTGGGGTGCTTCGCTATTTGCGGAATTATGGCCGAGAGAACAATGTCGGAGTCATGCTCACTCAGCGGGTGGATGATGCCAACAGTGGCGGGAGCTTGTCTGGCCTGAGCAATACAACCTTGACCATTGATGGGCAGATCCGTCCCAGCAGCCAGTGGGATATCCAGTATTTGCTGTCTACTTCTATCGATGAACGGACAGGAGAAACAGGATTCGCAGGGAGGATTTTTGCTGGTCAGCAAAGCAACGCTTTCTATTATGGATGGGTGACAGAATATACAGATGATGCCTATACTCCCAGAATGGGATTCATCAGGCAACAAAATGTCATCAGACACAATCCAGGTGGATATTATATCTGGCGGCCTAAAAAGATGAACTGGATTCGAAGATGGGACCCTGGCACATTTGTCAATCTCAATCACGATGCCCTTGATCCCGCTCGATTTCAACAGGCAAGCCTCTATATCTTCCCCATATATACCTGGTTCAAGGACAATAGTTTTGTCGAAGTTTCCTTAACGCCTACCTGGCAAAACATCAATTTTTCCTTTGCACCATTGGGACTGCCGATTGATCAAGGATCGTATTTTTACACCCGATATTTGCTCAAATACAACACAGACCAATCAAAAAAATGGGCATTGAGTGCGAGTTACAATTTTGGCAAGTTCTACAATGGCCAACGAAACACGATCAAGGGAGCTGCTCGCTTTGCGCCTCTGCCCCATTTAGCTCTTTCTTTCGATTATGAGTACAATGCCCTCCAAAACATTGGGCTAAACGAAGCAGATCTTCAGGTTAATCTGTATTCAGCCAACCTACGAGTGGCGCTCAATCCAAGAGTTCAGCTTTCTACCTTCTATCAATACAACAGCTTGACCAGACAAGGAAGATGGAATATGCGATTCAGTTGGGAATACTTGCCGCTTTCCTTTCTATATGTTGTCTTCAATGACACCCAAATAGATGCTTTGCTAGAACCTGCTCATGATCAACAGTTGATTGGCAAATTGACGCTGGTACATCAATTTTAGAAGCAGGTCTTGCAACTCTTTTGTTAGCGTCTGAGTGAGATTTGGTGAAACTAGTCCAGGCTCACACAATCACTTCACCATCTCTTGAGGTGTCCGGGAATCATGGCCTGATACTGGTCCAGGTTTGGCCCTATGCGGTGGATTTGGATCCCATCTTTGTAAATGCCAAAAATGGGATAGGAGCCCATTTCTCCTTTGGCACTAGGAGAGGTGACCAATAAATCAACCTGTCGATCCTGGGCAAATTCGATGGCTCTATCCAAGCTTGTGATTGAGCCCTTCGGATCACCACTGATATTACAACTGGTACAGAGAGGCGCAAAATAGGCCTGTTCTCCCCATATTCCGGCAGTGTCCACAGACTGAAAGGATTGCTCAATGTCTTTGAAGAGTCTTCGATGAATTCCTTCCAGAATCACACCTTGATGTGTTCCCCCGCGTATCACTGTCGAATCAAAGTTGGGCGGAGACACATATACGCGCAAAAAGCATCCAGTAAGCCTGGAAAAGTCCTGTGCAGATGTAAATTCCTCTGGCAAACTGTCTGGTCTGGACAGTTTTACGAACTGCGAAAGATCTCCGATCGCTGTCCCATAATTTTTGTTTGCTTGACGGCTTTTGAGACGATCAAGCTGTGCAGCCCCTTTTGCAGTAGGTGCAGCAAGCAAAACAAATACACGAGGTAACTGGACGATCACAGGAGCTTTGTGAATAGCTGAGATGATTTGCCCAAAGGCATCGGGGCTGTTGATATCTATAATGGTTGTCATGGCTTTATGATAACATGGCTGCATGAGAAGAAAGCATCCTGCCAGCCGACTGAATATCTGGCATCAGATCTAGTTGACCTAGCAATTGATGCACACTGGCACTTGCGGCACTGATCACGGGAAGGGAAATCATCTGCTCAACTTCCGCTATGGCAGCAAGAGAGGGCATCTGAACACATGCGGATATCACCAGAGCATCTGATTGACTGAGATCCATGTTTCGGGCAATATCTACTAAATGAGACGGATCCAGTTGGCCTACCTGAAAATTGTCAGTTACTTCTAAGGAATGGGAATCGACGACTGTGATGTCGTGCGCTTCGATGGTTTGGATGACCTGCCGGGTGAGGGCCTTCTTATAAGGGGCAATGAGCGAAATTCGGGAAGCCTTGAGGTCCTGTATGCTCTTCACAAGCGCCGAAGAACTGCTGATGATTGCCGGAAGCTGTCCCGACTCAAGGGAAGCCTCTCGCAAATAGGTGTCTGTTTCCAGCATCCCTTCTTTGCCGCCGATCATGACTGCCACCAGGCAGGCATACATGATGGCATCGACCTTGGCATCATTGAGTTCTGCTACACATCTGGCGGATTGCTGATTCATGGCTCGCAATGCCTCAGGTGTCACCTCTTTCAGGCGCATCCTGGAAGAATGGAAGCTGAAAGTATAGCCTTTGCCTGAAGATTGCCTGCGCAACAATTCGGGAATCTCGGTTTCCATTGTGGTATTGGAACTGGGCACGATGAGACCAATCCGGTAGGGTTTCTTCTGTGTGATCATGCGTGTGAGGCGTGCTGTTAAGAAAAAATGAGAGAACAATTTTGTTCGATATAAACAAGGACGTTTCAATCCATAAGTGTCCATGAGTGAGTCCGATATTTCTTCTTATGAGAGCCTGCGCCTCAAAATGATAGTTTTTTGCCGTTTTGCAGATCCCCAATGGCAATGGATACACAGGTCTCCTTGCCAGTTTATATCCGATTCAGCAAGTCATCCTTCCGGTTTCTGGCTACAGGTAAGGTGTTGCCATTGGAGAGAAGTAAGTACCCTCCATCAGATCGGATATATTCTTTGATATGATCCAGGTTGACAAGGTGTGAATTATGGGTACGGAAAAAATTGTGTGGTGCCAACCAACTTTCTACCTCTTTCAAGGTCTTCGAAATCAATTTTTTCCTTCCGCCTGACAAATAAATCATGGTATAATTGCTATCAGAACTGCATGAGATGATATCTCTGGGATCGACGAACTCTATGCTTTCCTTGGTCGCCAGGGCAATTTTGTTTGTTCGGCTTTTTTCAGTCTCTCCTTTATTGGAGAACAAAACTCTGGAGTCATCCCCCAGTTTTTTGCTTACCTTTTCGATGGCAGCTTTCAATTCCTTGTTCTGCACGGGTTTGAGTAAATAATCCAGAACATTGGCCTTGACAGCAGGAATCCCGAATTCATCATAGGCTGTCGTCAAAATCACTTCAAATTCGGTCTCTTCCCCAAACTCTTCTAACAATTCGAAGCCATTCAATCGCGGCATTTCGATATCCAGGAACAAAAGGTCTGGTGGGTGAATCTTCAGATATTCCAGTGCTTCAAGCGAGTCTGTGAACTCAGACACGATTTCTACATCGGGGCAAAACTTTCTGATCTTCCAGGCAAGAGTTGCTACGGAATGCTTTTCATCATCAAGAATTACGGCTTTGATCATAGGGCTATGGATTGGGTAGTATGGGGGAAAGGATGAGTATAATTGATGATTTATGTTGAAAAATAGTTCGCAGTCCAGCCTCATACCTTCTCTCCCTAAATTGGAATCACGAGTTCTACTCTGGTGCCAATTCCTTCTCCATCTTCTCCCTGCAAGTCAAACACCTGCACAGATGCTTTGGCACCAGCCAGTCTATTCAGCATGGCCAATCGATCACTGGTGATCTTCATGCCAAAGGATTTGCGGCTGGTTGCAGATTTTGATTTCAATTGTCGGGCTGCATCTCGTCCAATCCCGTTGTCTTCTATCGAGCATATCAGATGACCATCTTGTCTTCGAATGTCCAGTTTCAATTTTCCTTCTCCCTCTTTTTTCTGCATCAACCCGTGCCAAATCGCATTCTCCACATATGGTTGAAGGAGCATGGGAGGAATGGCTACCCTCTCCATATCAATCGATTTCTCCATTCTCACTTCATATTCAAACAGATTGTCAAATCGCAGACTCTCCATCTCAATATACAATTTCAGTGCTTCCAACTCATCTTTTAAGGGCACCAGGGTACTCTTGGAGTTTTGGAGAATCAATCGAATCAAGCGAGAGAATCGATTGAGATAGTCCGAGGCATTTTCTGGCTCATTGCTGATGATATAGTATTCGATAGAGTTGAGAGAATTGAAGATGAAGTGCGGATTCATCTGAGCCCGGAGGGCACTCATTTCGACATCGGCCAGTTTGCGTTCGTACTCCGTCCGCATTCGTTCATGTTGTCGAACCTGTCCTACCCGCCAGCGATATATCGCATATACGATTCCTGCGATTGTCAGAATACTCAGCAGCCAAAACCAGAGGGTCTGATACCATACAGTTGAAATGTGCAAATATGTAATGGAAGGGCTTGCTGATTTCAAGCCTTCATTGTTGATCGCTTCAACCTTGAATCGGTATTCTCCTCCAGGAACATTGGTATAAGAGGCAAATCTTCGCTTTGTGCCGTCCTGCCACCCCTGATCAAAGCCTTCTAACTGATAGCGATAGCTTATTTCGTCTGGCAGATTATAGCCAACGGAGGAGAATTCGAAGGAGAAAAAGTTTTGGCGATAGCTCAGAAAAACACTGTCAATTGCATCTGGATCATTGTCCAAGAGCCAGGGATCATCAAATACCTTAAATCGTGAGACATATGGTTTGGGTAACTCCAGATTGGTCCTGAGACTATCCGGGTGAAACAAAGCAATGAAACGTCTTCCTCCTACAGCCACTCGACCGTCCTTCAATAAGGTCGCATTTCCGGCAAATTCCTTCAACCCATAGCCAAGATCGAACTGATCCTCAAAGGTTCTGGTTTGAGGATCGAACACTTGTATTCCCTGCTCTGTAAACACAAGCAATTTCTTGTTATACATTTTTACCAATCCAACACCCGTCCCAATCAATCCCTCTTCTTTGCCATACAGCCGAATTACCCCCCTCTCGATGCTATCTGCATGGGCATACCCCAGGTATTGTCGGTTGGTGGCAATCCAAACGCCCCCTTCTTCATCTCCATCCATGGGGCCCATTCCCCGAAAGGTTTTGCGATCAGCAGGGTCATAGCCGATATATACAAATTGATCCTTCGATCGCTGATACACCAACAAGCCATTGTGCTCGCGTATCCATATATTTCCCCTGATATCTTCTGTCATATAATCTCCCCCGACAGGCTGGGGAGCCAGGGAATCAATGGCGTGCTGATAGGAAATCAACCGCTGTTCGCTGACATTCAGCCTCCAGATTCCAGCTCGATACCCAGAAATCCAAATGTCTCCAAGATGATCCTTGAGCAATCCTCGAAATCGTGGAGTTTCTGCCACTGGCTGGATGGGATACGGTCTTAATTGCTTGGCTCCAGGCGTGTATAAAAGCAATTGATTCTCCTCCATGACCAGATAGTTCCCATTGTCTAGTTGGAGCATGTCCCAGGCAACAAAAGTTGTTTTGTCATTCAGGACAGAATTATCTGTTGGGGGAAGGACTTTCCGCCAGTCATATGTCTGTAGATCCAGGACAAACAAGCCTTTGGAGGTTTGAGGCGCGATATAGAGGTGATTGCTCTGGCTATCTTCACATATTTTTCTCACAATAGAAAAATATGGATTCTCGGCATCTTCAAAAGTCTGAATCTTAAATTGCTGCATCAGAGGATTATAGATCCGCAAGCCATCCATGGTGGTTTTGCTCCAGATTCTCCCGGCTGAATCAATGTGGTCAACGCTGTGCCAGATTTTTTGGTAACGCTGATTGGGAAGAGAGAATGCCACGCAATTACTTGCTACATCGTACAGTTGGACGCCCTGCCAGGAGCTGATCCATATTTGCTGATCTTCTGTCATATACATATTGACAATCACCTCGCGATCTTCTGTGAAAGGTCCAGCTCCAGATTGATAACAGGGATCAAAGTCTGAATAGGTTTTGGTCGCGATATCAAACACATAGATGCCATAATACCAGGTCCCAATGAAGATTTTTCCAGCAGGATGAACGAGCATACAGATCGTTCTCTGCGCAAAAGTCTCCTCGGTTGGATCCTCCCTGTGATTGTAAAAGACCTCTGATTCTCCACTGATCTTATTGAAGCGTGCGAGTCCGTGAGTGGTCGTGATCCACATGATGCTGTCATTCTCCCAATCATCCTGAATCTGCCGTGCTGTGAATCCACAATTCATCTGCTCAGGCTCATGGGGATCAGCGAGGCAATACCGCTGAAAGTCATCTGTCTCAGGCCGATAGCGAACGAATCCCAGATGCCTGAACCCTATCCAGAGTGTTCCCTCTCGATCCATATACAGATCTTGTGCCTGATGGTCTAGTGGACTATGCTCATTCTCCGGATCGTGATAATAGTTATGAAATGTTCTGCTATCCAGCTCAAAGACAGACAGTCCCTGGGAGGTCGCGATCCAGATTTTGTCATTGGATAAGTCCGGGTGAATGTCATGAATATAATTACTGACGATGCTGGAAGAATCTTTGTCCTGATGCTGGAAGCTTTCGCTTGTCGTTCCATCAAACCGAACCAACCCCTTATTGGTGCCGATCCAGCTAATTCCTTGCTCATCTACCGAGACAGCAGTCACCATATCGGATGGCAAACCCGTAAATGAATTGAGGATCTTGGGGTTTTGAAATGGCACCTGACTCCATCCTCCTAGAATGCAAATACATACAAACCATCCAAAAAAGAGAGCCTTTTGAATGGTTTGCATCCGGACTGGGATGTGAATGTTTGTGAGATATGTTTGATGTTTCTTTTTGATGGTTTGGGGTTCAAAAAGGGTTAAAGGAATATCAATAGATCAGGACGTTGGCAATGTATAAGTAAGACAATCCCTTGAGGCTGCACCAACAAATATACATAACCAGCCCTTTTTTGCCATATTTCTTCCACTTGTCTTTCATGATAAGTGTTTGATTGTTAGTTGTTTAAGTTGTAATGAGTCAATTTTCTGGATAAGTCTCACCATTCTGCGTATTGACTGATATATCTATCAGGGAGGAGAATGATGGCCATGCTCAACTGTTGTTTACTATACAGCCTCTTGTTGATGACTTTTCATAATTGTCTCATAGTCAGATACCTTGTTCCGTTTTACAATGATGTATGGAATGGGTATTATCATTGGAATTCTGGATTTATATCGTCTGTATGTTTCGCCAAAATGCTTGATGAGATCCTTCTCCTCCCATTGCATAGCTTTGAGGGCATACAAGGTGAATATCAGTGCGAAGAACAGGCGACTCACTGACATCTCTGGAGCAGCCCAAAAGGCCAGCAGAATTCCAAAGTAAAGCGGATGGCGAATAAATTTGTACAATAAGGGGGTGTCAAAAGGCAAATCAGTATAGGGCTTTTTCCTGAAATATAGCCATACTTGCCTTAAGCCGAACAAGTCAAAATGATTGATCAGGAAGGAGCTGAGCAACACAAGTCCCCATCCACTGGCAAATAGCATATAGATGATGCCCACAGATACTGGATGACTAATTGTCCAAACCAGGCCGCCCATGGGTTGCCAGAAGTAGAACATCACGACCAATGCCACACAGGAAAGCAAGACAAATGTACTGCGCTCAATGGATTCCGGTAGATAGCGCGCCCACCATTGTTTGAACCAGGGCCGTGCCATAATGCTGTGCTGAGCGCCAAAGAGAGCGATCAAGCCCAGATTTGTCAGGATGGCTAGCCAGAGTGGAACTTCGACAGCGCCATCGATTCCCTTGGGAACCAGTAGATTGCCTGTGAATCCAATTAAGTAAAGGAAAGTGGCCAGGAATACAACATAGGCCAGAACACCATAGAGAAGAAAAATATATCGTTTCATTGTAGGTAAGCAAAAAGAATTGATTGTAGGGAAAGAAAGTGAATGTTTGGAGATTGTATCCTGAGCGGAGGCAAAGAATTTGCGTGAACTGCTAAGTATCTTCCCCCTGCTCAGGATCTCCGTGTTCCATTGTTACAGCATGCTGTTCTTATGACAGGCCGTAGAATTTTTTGAGAGACTCAAATGGAACAGGATCTGCGATGGCAAGAATCGCATGTTTCATGCTGGTATAATCTGGCGTTGCTTGCATGGATTCCTCGAAGGAATCTGTGAAGAGTTCTTCGCCTGTCTCCTTTGCAAATTGGTTTTCGAGAGTTTTCATTGTGATTTGTTTTTGATGATTAAACTTGATGAATGCAAATAACACATTCCCTTCCTTCCTGTTCCTGCTGTTTGAGTCTTTGGCAAGTTTGAGTAGGTCGTTGGTAAGGATTATTAGTGAATGGGAAATAGAGGTCTTAGGTGATTCTGAAATCAGCCATGAGTGTTCGAAGATGCTTGTTGTCAATCGGAGATCCGTCTGACGAATCTTTCCAGGGACTTTGGAGTATTCATCGTCATTATTTTGCAGGCGGGGCCTCAACACATGACAAAAGGCATTAGGTCCCAATTTTGCCCAGATTCAATGAGTTGATTGTCGGTGGAGTCGTCTCAACACACTTCTTGCAGCATGATAGCCGCACATCCCATGAACTCCACCTCCGGGAGGAGTAGAAGCAGAACAGAGGAAAATGCTTGGATTCGGGCTAGAATAGGGATTCAGACGAGCTACAGGGCGGCTGAACAATTGGCTGATGTCCGCAGCGCCTCCTGTGATCGCCCCGCCAACATTGTTTGCGTTATATTGAGCAAAACTCTGCGTACTCATGTGATTTCGCGCGAGAATGATGTCCTTAAATCCCGGAGCGAATCGTTCTATTTGACGTTCAATCACTTCAGTCATATCCTCGCTAGAGCCATTGGGAACATGACAATAGGCATATCCGGTGTGTTGGCCATCAGGCGCGCGACTCGCATCGAACTCACTTTGCTGACACAGCATCACAAATGGTTTGTCTACATGTTTTCCTTCCCAGGCAGCTCTTTCACTTCTGGCAATCTCCTCGATGGAGCCACCAATGTGCACCGTCGAGGCTTTCAGACAACGTGGGTCTGACCAGGGAATGGAAGTGCTCAATGCCCAATCCAGTTTGAAGACCCCTGGGCCAAAGTTATACCTGCGAAGCCTGCGCACATATCGTTTTGGCAAAACAGCTTCTGCGATAGCAGCCAATTGGAAGGGGTCGGTATTGAAAAGGTAAGCCTTGGCCTCGGGAAGTTGATCAAATTGTGTGATAGGCCTGGAGGTCTGAATGTCTCCTCCCAGGCTCAACAAATAAGCAGCCAGGGCCTTGTGGAGGTTCTCCGAGCCGCCTTTGACAACAGGCCAATTGACCACATGTCCCATGGTCGCGAACATCAAGCCAACGGCAGAACTGAACGGCATATCTAGCGGAAGGACCGAGTGAGCAGCATTTCCGGCCAACAAGGCCTTGGCCCGATGGCGCTTGAATTGCCAATTGGCCAGGGTGGTTGCTGGCAACATGGCTTTCATGCCAAAACGGGCAAGCAAGAGGGGGTGCTGTGGAATTCCCAGTGGTTTGAGGCTGTCTCTCAGGAGGGCTTGTGGATGTCGGAGAAATGGGTGAAGCATGCGTTTCCAGGCCTTGCCATCCACACCCAGATTCTCTGCAGTTTGCTCCAGATCAAGCGACATCAGGACTGCCTCCTCTCCATCCAGTGGATGCGCCACTGAAGCTGGCGGCTGTATCCATTCCAGTCCATATTCCTCAAGAGGTAGAGTTTGCCAATAAGGAGAGAGGATTCCGGTTGGATGAACCGCCGAACAGACATCATGCCTGAAACCCGCTAAGGTCAATTCAGCAGTTCTTGTTCCGCCTCCTATGGTTTCTGAAGCCTCTAACACCAGAGGCTTCACGCCATTGCGCGCCAATTCGATGGCTGCGGAGAGGCCATTGGGACCAGAACCGATGATAATGGCGTCTGCTTGACTCATGAAAGGAATTCCATTATGCGAATTCAAAAATGGGATATGGTTGCAACTTTTCGAGGTCCTTCACCTTCACTTTCCCTGAATCCACTTCTCCATCGGCAGCATCTACAATCCGCCAATTCATATATGGTTTACCCATCGGTTGAGATTCCACCATGATACAGCGAAGTTCGCCGGATTCATATTGACATCTTTTTTGGATCGCCGATAAGAGTTGTTCATCATGCAAATGTCCATCCCCAAAATTCCAGCCCAAAGCCACGCCAGCAACCAATTCTCCATCTCGCCAGGCATATTCCTTGACATTGTCTACTGCCTTGGGCACCAATTCCTGCAAGGCTCGCCCGTGGAGATGCATGGATCGAAATCCAATTACTTTTGCAACCAAAGATTCCGCTGTGTTTTTATCATAAAACATATCCAATTGCCTCAAGACTGTTTTGGAGGCCTTCGTCAAGTGCTCATCCATCTTTTCTTCTCCATTCCCTTTAAAGAGCCAGATGCTGTATGCCCAATTCCCGGCATAATAGCGCATGGACAACAAGAAAGAGACCCATTTGGGAAAGAGATTGCCCAGGATTGGCACTATCAGACATGAAAGAAGCAAACCTGTGATAAGTAAGGGTGAATGGACATCAAATGGGGAGACTTCTGCATGGTGGCCAAATAGCACGAATGCCCCATAAACCATAATGACATTCCACTCCAAAGGGACAGCCATGGGAAAACTGGAAGTAATGTAGAGGTGGAAGCAGAACATGACAACCAGCCCAATGGTCGTTATTGGTCCGCCATCACCAAAGATGAGCAAGAGTGGGAAGGAATATTCCACGACGGTGCCAGCATGGGCCAGCCAATTGGTGAATCGGCCTGGTCGGAGATCCTCTGGATAATTTTTATATAGCTGCTTTCTGAGCCAGGGCCATTGCAGAACAGCATGATTACTGATCATGACAGCGACTACACTTGGAAAATGGCGGTTCAATTTCGAAGTCGCAGCTCCCCACCAGATGGCCCACCATACGATTTTTGCTCCCATTATTTCTTCTCCTACAAATAGAAAACAAAAGATGGCGATCAAATAATGCTCTGCCCGCGCTGCCAAATAGATGGTCTTGTCTATCAATCCCAGAACAGGTAGAAGAATCACTATCGGGAGGAGAAGATCTGGCTGAATATCAGCTGAGATGAGTGCTCGCCCCAGGCTGCCAAGTAAGGCTAGATAGACCAGTACATCAAATAGATTGCGCTTGTCCCCACCAATTACTGGAATGCCAGGAAACAAAGGCAGTTTGATAGTTCCTGGACGAGCAAAATGCAATACTCCCCCCATCGGTGGAAAATATCTGGCTGTCAGTGGTCCACTTCCGCATCCCAACCCAAGGACTTCAAATAACATACTCCAAACGACAGCTTTGAGCAGTGCTTCTGCTTTGAACCACCAGGCAGAAATCTCAGAAGCACCTCCCAGCTCAGCCGAGAAAGAGCAAAAGAACATCCACATCCCGATATAAAAGCCAATTTTTAATACATAAAATGCGTAAGCAGAAGCTGGTGCGCCATAGCCTTGAGTAGCCCATGCGGTACACAACATTTTGACCTGTTGGGCGAATGGCTGGCGTTTCCATTCTTCAAAATCAAAAGGAAGCGCTTTGGGAGCGAGTAGCTTGGAGTTTTTCATCTGGCAGAGTAGTAGTTAGTAGGTAAATGAGTGCGTAGGCAATCGCTTGATCAAGATAGATAGTCGGTTAGCAGCTAAAATGCAAAATTTAATATAGAGAATCATAGTAGGAGACATTTTTCTACTCAAGCTTGTGTGTTAGACAGGATTTACAGGATTAAGATATTGTTGCTCAGTCAATTCCAATCTTGTGAATCATGTAAATCTTGTCTGTTAATCATCCATAATAATTTTGTCTAGTAGTATGATAGAAAATGCAACAAATCAGAGACTTGCATGGGCTTGATAGACTTCTACTAGTAGAAAACTCTATGCATTCTTTTTAGATTTTGATGGAAATGAAGACAGGCTTTTTTACAATTTTTTCTAGTAAAAGTAAAAAAAGGCACAAATAATTTTGAAAAATATACCGATTGGTTTATTTTTGTGCCCGACAAGATTTTTTTTAATAACAATGACCCCAAAAGCAGAAAGAACGCGTAAGCATATTTTGGAAACAGTTGCACCTGTTTTCACAAAGAAGGGGTATGTCTCCACCAGCATGACTGTAATCGAACATGCTACAGGACTCAGCAAGGGTGCGATTTATGGTCATTTTAAAACCAAGGAAATATTGGCCGTGGAGGCATTCAACTACAACATCAGGGAATTGATCTGGCCACTGGCGGATCAGATGAATGCGAAATCCTCTGCTTTGAAAAAGTTGCAGGCCCTGACAGATTATTACAGGACCTATTATGAAGGCTACTGTATGCAAAGAGGAGGATGCACCATCCTCAATGTTGGGGTAGATGCAAAATCCTTGAATCCTGCATTGTTTGATCGGGTAAAGGTGGTGATACACAAACTCAAGGGGGGCATCATCGAGACCATCCTGCAGGGCATTCAGTCTGGGGAGATTCGCCCTGGCATCAATGCAGAACAATATGGAAATCGGATTTTTTCGATGATTATGGGGGGGATTTTTTCTTCTACAACTCTAAAAAGCCCTGAGATGTTGGATGATATTCTGGATCAAATTGATATCATGATTGCGACAGAATTGAAATTGTGATATTTTTTTATATTAAAATATACCGATTGGTATATTTTGAAATTTCCTTAGGTTCAACACATAAAAACAGCATCATATATTTTTCTCACATCAAAAACATTCTCACTATGCATGCCATTCTCACATCCATCCAAATCCTATTCAAACTTCTCGCCATTCTCCCAGCAGCAGTAGGGGGCAAACTTGCCTTTCGTTTGTTCTGCCGACCCTTGAATCGAAAAATCAGGAAAAGAGAATTGGGCTTTTATCAGGAAGCTCGTCATTTTCTTCTTCGAAGTCAGGATCCGCCTATTCACGCCTATGAATTGGGGCAGGCAGATGGGCAATTGGTCATCCTGGTTCATGGGTGGGAAGGAAATGCCGGAAATTTCTATGAGATCGCAAAAGCGCTTGCAGCAACAGGTCATCGGGTGATTTCTCTGGATTTTCCTGCTCATGGGAAGTCAGACGTGCCATCGACCAATCTGAAGGTCATGGCAGATGCTCTGATTGCCTTACTGGAAGCCTTACAACCCAAAGAGCCTTTCTCGATTGTGTCTCACTCCTTTGGCTCTGCCGTTACTTCTTATGCCCTTGCGGGGCAAAGCTGGAAGATCGATCAGTTGATTTTTTTGACCTCTCCCAATGTCCTGATTGACATCCTCAGATTTTTTCAAGGGATGATGAAATTTAATGATCGAATTTTTGACAATTTTGCCAAACGAGTTGAAAAAGTGGCGGGACGTCATCCTGCCGATACCATTGTTGGAGAATTGGTGAAGGAAATCGAGCATGACCAACTGACCATTATTCACGACCAGTATGATCAAGTATTGCCGTATGCGAATTCGACGGCCATTGCTCAGATGGTTCCTGCAGCCAATCTAATTCCAATTGATCATGTCGGACATTATCGCATGTTATGGGACGAAGAGGTGGTCAGCAGAATCGGAACCCTTCTGAACTCCCCCCAAAAACAACAAGTGCACTAGATAGCAAAATTGGACAAGATAAGCTGGAAGGCGTAGGGAATTATCCTTGCGTCTTTCTTCGTATGGACGACAATAACATGGCAGGAAGCTGTCTGACACCTGGGCTGAAAAAAAATGAATATCCTATCGGAAGAAAGAGATATTCATTATCTTCGAGAAACCATAATACTTATCTATCATGAAACACATTATACAGTGCAGTTTCCTTCTTGGCTTGATATGCCTTCCTGCCTACCTGTTCGGACAATTGTATGTCCAACCAGCAGATCTTCTTCTCAACAATGGAAACAAGACCTCTGCATTTGTAAAAATCTTTGACGCGACAAGATTCTCTATTGATACCAAAGGGAGTGGTCCTGATATTTCCAGGATTGTTCGGATCAATCTGAAAAACGGAGCAAGTTATGCAGTCCATGAGTGGGAAGGGCAGCGAATGTTGTTTGAGATCGCCGTGGATGGACCAGTTTCCTTGCTCCTGCTGGCAAGCAAACGCAGGTCCGATTATTTGTTTATAGAAAAGGAAGGTCAACTCTATTCTATTCCCAAAAGTAGGTATAAGCTGGCCATACAGGAGATGTTGACGGATTGTCCTTCAGTAACAAATGCCTTTCAATTACAGGAACTCCAATATCGATGGCAGGATTTTCAGGAACTGCTTCAAGCCTATAATGCCTGTGGGGCGTCTGGGAATTCCAAGATCAAGCCCCTTTCTTTTCCCAAAGGAAGAATAGCGTTCATCGCTGGTATCGCTTATACGGATATCAATCGGGATGCGAATGTGAATCCATTCTCGAGTTCACTCTACTTTAACAGTGAGACATTAGAACCAGACATGGGGTTCTTTCTTGGGATCCGAGCAGAAACGCCCTTCAACAAGCGATTTTACCTTCAGCCTGAATTGATCTATCGACAGGAACGTGTACAGATCAATGATAAGCCTCTTGTGAATGGCAATTTGTTGGATGCGAAAATAGCCTTTGATAAATTCCAGGGAAACATCTTTTTTAAAGGAATTCTTCAGGAATCTCCTGCATGGAAAACATATTTGTTCATTGGCCCTCAACTGATTGTGTTCAGAGAACGGAGTTTCAAACAGGAAGTGGAAGTTGTCCCACCTAATTCTGCCAATCAAACCACGCTTAGCCTTCCTGAATTCAGAAATGCTGAAATCGGAATCGGCGGCGGCATTGGCATTCGGAAGCTTCTTTCCTCTGGTAAAGAGATAGGTCTGGAGGCTAGATACAATCACCACCGCACCTTCTTCTTGTTTTTGTCCAAAGATGCTATTTCGCATAATTTGGTTGATGTCAATTTGGTGTTTGCCTTGTAGAGATCGATCCTTCTGCCTACATAAAGCCCGCTTACTGTAGCTGCAGCAAGCGGGCATCTTGATGGATTGACGGGATGGCTCGATTAATTCGGGTTAAGTTTACCTACAGTTACCTGTGGCAGATCCTTGAGTTGCTGGTTGATGTTGGAGACAGGGCCATCGATGAGTTGTTGTAGTTCCTGTGATCTGGCAGCTGCTTCTGATTGCAATTCAGACAGTCTTCCAGTTTGTTGACTGACGGGTTTGGCAGTTGCTCCATTGATGCTGTACATCAGCGAACGGATTTCTCCTCTCAAGCGGGGGCGTTGACGGTATGGCATGTGTGGAGGTGGACGCCTCAACTCAAATCGCAAGCGATCACTTTCCTCTATTGCCTGCTCGATTTGATTCCTCAAGCCAGAGGGAATAGGGGTCTCTGCGACGTCTATTTTTTTCTTCAGGTCAATCAATTGATCTCGCAACTGCTCTGTCTGGTTGATCATCGAATGCGTTTGGGACAATGCCTCTCTCAAGTCAAGCAAGCTTTGTTGTTGTAGGTTGTACTCCATCTCTGACATCTTGATCCTGGGATCTCCACGCATGATGAAGGATTGTTGTTGTCGTTGACCATTGCTCTCAAGCACAGCAATATACCTCCCTGGTGCTGCATATGGTCGAAATGGTCCAGAGCGCCATCCACCTGTGATGGGATTGTCCAGTGGAGTCGCTCCTTCATGTTTGAGGTCCCAGACCAGACGATTCACGCCAGCCTTGGCGGATGAATCTCTCATGGTCCGAATCGTTTGGCCGCTTTCATCCTCTATCGAGATGAGGACTGATTCCTTGGGATCTTCCTGAAGAAAATAATTGATATAAGCCCCAATCTTTGGATTGTCAGCTTTGTAGGTTGCATCTCCCAAATTTTCGAGCTGGCCATACATATGCCAGCGCGTCGCCTGGCGAATCGGGAAGAGGTGTACCTCCTCCTTCATTCCATCAGCCAATTCCTCGATTGCCCGAATGTCATCCATGATCCATATGCCGCGACCGTGTGTGGCAACCACCAGATCACGCTCACGTGCCTGCACCCGCACATCCCTTACCGACACAGGGGGAAGATTGTTGTTGAGACAGGTCCAGTTCTTTCCTTTGTCCCAGGAGGCATATATCCCATGTTCCATTCCAGCATAGAGTAGGTCGGGATTGTGTGGATCTTGACGGATGACCTTGACATAATCGTTTTGGGGCAAGCCTTCTGCAACATTGGTCCAGCTTCGACCAAAATTGGTGGTCATGAAGGCATAGGGACGAAAATCATCCGATCGGTGGTTGTCAACAGCAATCAGAGCCATGCCCGCATCATGTTTGGAGGCATGAATCTTGGCAATCCAGGAAAATTTCGGCAGACCGTTGATCTGACTGTTCAGATTATTCCAGCTCTTGCCGCCATCCTGTGTCAGCTGAATGTTGCCATCATCGGTTCCAATCCAGATTACGCCTTCTTTCTTGGGCGACTCTGCAATGGTCAGAATCGTACAATGAAATTCCGCTGCGGTATTGTCCTGGTAGATTTCGCCCCCGGAGGTTAACTGCTTGCTTTTGTCATTGGTGGTGAGATCCGGGCTGATTACCTCCCACTGATCTCCTTTGGTGGTGGTCTTGAACAGGACATTGCCACCAAAATATACTGTATTGGGATCGTGTGGCGAGATGAGAATTGGAGAATCCCAATTGAAGCGATAGTTGTGATTGGCAATGGCGTCTCCTGCTGATCCGATCTTGTTGGGGTAGGGATGAATGCTTCGGACATTGCCAAATCGGGTATCTACATGGAAAATAACGCCTCCTTGGAGATTGGCATAAATCTCATGCTCTTGTCCGGGAATCGGCAAAGCATAATATCCGTCTCCTCCTGCAATTTTTTTCCAGTGTCGTTTGAGGATGCCGGCTTCGTGCAGCGAATTGCTTGGTCCTACCCAGGTTCCATTGTCTTGCAAGCCTCCATAGATGTTGTAGGGATCGAGATTGTCTATGTCCATCTGGTAGAATTGAGACAGCTCAATATTGTTAATGATGGTCCAGGACTTCCCGGCATCATAAGAGACCTGATAGCCTCCATCACTTCCACTCAGTAATCTGTTGGAATTGAGGGGATCAATCCATAAAGACTGGTGGTCCCCATGTACGGACCTGGCAATGATGTTGAACTTTTTGCCACCATCTTCAGACTTTAACAATCTGCCAGAGAGTGAATAAATCACATTGGGATTGGTGGGATCAACCCGAATATCACTATAATAAAAAGGTCGAAAGTTCACGCTGGGATCTTTGTTGACCGTTTTCCAACTGTCGCCTCTATCATCTGAGCGAAAGAAGGTTCCGCCATCCTTGATTTCTGTGATGAGATATACTGTATTGGGTTGACTTTGGGCAACTGCTACTCCTATTCTGGTCATGGGGCCTTCTGGCAGACCTTTGCCTATTTTCTCCCAATGTTCTCCACCATCCCTGGTCCGATACAGGGCAGTTTCTTTGCCTCCATCATCGAAGCGCCAGGGCTTTCTTCTAAAGGTCCACATGCCTGCATACATGATGCGGGGATTGCTTTCTTCCATCGCAAGATCGGAACATCCTGTATCTTCATTGAGATAGAGGATTTTTTTCCAGTTTTTGCCCCCATCTGTGGTTTGGAAGACACCTCGTTCTTCATTCGGTCCCCATTCTCGACCAAGTGCACAGACACAAGCGACATCTGGATTGTCTGGATGAACAAGAATTCGTTTGATCCGTTCTGTTTTGTCCAAACCGAGGTGGGTCCAACTTTTGCCGCCATCCAGAGAACGATAAACCCCTCTTCCATAGCCCACACTATTGCGGGGATCTCCTTCCCCACTTCCCAGCCATAGCACATTTTGATCTGAGGGGGCAATCGCCAATGCGCCAACTGAGTAGGCATCTTCCTCTGTGAACAAGGCCTCAAAACTGGTGCCTCCATTGGTGGTTTTGAAAACGCCACCGTCGGCTCCAGCTACATAATAGGTGCTGGGATCACCCGGAATGCCAACGATGTCTGTTACTCGACCTCCCATATTGGCTGGTCCGACAGGACGCCATGTGAGAGATTGGATAGCGGATTCTTGTGTGAGTTCTTGTGCCGATACAGATAGCAGGGATAAGCTACAGCTGATCAGCAGGGTAGAGAGTAGGTGCAGGTGTTTCATAAGCCTTAGATTTTGCGTCAAAATACGTAAGATCTATGGCTCACCCAATCTTTCAAAAGGGAAACTATATCTGAGTGATTTGGTTATTCATTCTTCTGGACAGGTGAATGGATCAACGGATGTCATAGATCTCATCACTGTTCTCAAAGGCCTCGCTCGTTGCGCCGGATATCGTTTTCAAACTGGAAGCACTTTTTCCTATATAAGCAAATCGTCCTCCTAGTACATCCTTCCAAAAAGTGGTAAACTCATCGCTTTTCCACCAATGATCATGAATGTCAGTGGCCTGAAACTCTTCGATTTCCCGCCAGTCTTTTCCCTGGTGAAATCTGGTGGTGGCATCAAGTTTTGTCCAGTTGATTCCTAAAGACATCAGCGCTTTGCACATGCTATGGCTGGTGGTGAAGCGTTCTGCATCTGGTCCTAATGTCAAATCTTTGATCATTTTCTTTTCCGCCGACCCTGAAATGGGGATTATTTTTTTTACCAAAAGCCCTTTCAGCTCTTTTTTGACATCAGGATTGGTGATGAACAATGCCCCTGTATCAACTTGCTGGATTCTGGTCTTATACTTGTAGAAGTATCTTTTTTTCTTCCAAAGATTTCCTCCTGTCTTTCGGGTTCCCGTTCCTGTGAATTCGATATGTTGAACCTTCTGATCCATCGCCACATGAATCGCTTTGGCTTTAGGATCTCCGGTCCGAACCCATTCAGCAATTTTCTCGAACATGCTTAATCCCCTGCTGCCCTGTTTCATGCTGGCAGCACCTCCTGCTCTGTAAGCTTTCCAGATTTGCTTCATGCGTTTGCTTGCATTGTCGAAAGAGCGTTGATGTTGATGAATCTTTGAGAGGAGGTTTTCTACTTTGTTTAGATCCGATTCGGACAACATTTGGTCTGATACAGTGATCAGATTCAGGGACTTTAAGCCATGTGCAAATCTTTGACCTGCATCCGTCCCCTTGTTATACACTTGCAGCATATTGAATTGAAGCTGGGAATTCACATACCTATCCAGCGCTTGATGTCCTCGTTGGATCGCCTGTGCATTTGTTTTGGCCAAGAGGACTCCAGGGTCAATCCGGGCAGAGGCAAATACGCCAGAGACTTCCTTGCCAGCTTTATGTGCTCCTTTTCCGGCCTTCACGCCTTGTTTTGCCAGTTCAATGCTTGACTTCTTCAACTTCTTTCTCTCATCTTTACTCACCCCTGTTAACTCCAGGTCCTTGAACATTTTGTACCGTTTATGAGCCGTCCGAAGTTCCTTGGCGGATGTAAGAATGGCTTGTCCGGCCTTATAAACGCTGTACACGCTTGCGGAAAAATTTGCAATCGTTGAGACCGCTTCAAATACTTGTTCAAGTTTGCTTTTTCTTTTGGAGCGCCTCACATCATCCAATGCCTGTTTCCAATCTGATTCAGCTTCCTGATGAATCGCTTTCTGATTGGCCTGTTTCAGCATGGCATCAATCAAATTGTTTGTCTCATTTGCAGCATCAAGGAATTTTTTTTGAGCGATATCCAAATCTTCCAATACCTCATTCTGAACAGCTCTAGGAGAGGCCAAGGTGGGTGCTGGATGTTTCTTCTTTCTTTTTGCGCGACGAAATTGTGATACTTGTGGCCCCTTGACATTTTCTCCTTGTGTATATTGTCTGTCGGCTTGAAATAGTGAATTAGGCTTCTTTTGTAAGGGATCACTATTGCCGTCCACATTCCTCTGACTATCAGGAGAATTTTGTTCAAATCTAAAGCTTGGAGGTTCCAAACCGATCCCTTCCATCTTTTCTTCTCCCTCCACCTCCGAAAGAACTTGAGCATTTGCCTTTGATTGCTTTTTTCGCTGATTATGTGTTCGTGATTCTTCCATCTTTCAATTTTTTATGAGACAGAAGGCTAAGAGACTGTTTTAACATCTGTCACTTATTTTTTGTATGCGTCTTTTTTCCTCATCCAGCGGCTTTTTTTGTTCCCATAGCACCACTATGAGAACAAAAAAGAGCCTTGTCTGAGAAAAAAATACAGCCTAAAAATTCTCAACACAGATTCCAAAACAGTCTCTTAGAGGCAGATTTCTCTTTTCTGATTGAAAAACTGAATTGACAGTGTTTGCGTCTCCAAATTCTTTCTCGCAGCAAGAATCACCTTGCCAGAAAAGGAATACAGCTCAATCTCTCGGGTATAATCGTCGCGATAGGATTCCAGATGTAAACCACGTGCCTGCCCTTTGTATTGGCCTCCATAACTGCGCTGTTTTGAGACCGAAATGATCAATTCTTTGGGCGGATACTCAGACTTGTTGGATTGACATCCAGAAGCAAAAACAGCAGAAGCAAGAATCAGAAGGATCAAAAAATTTTTCATGAGAATGATTGTTTGTTGTTTATATTTGCCGCTGAGCGATGATTGTAGCTCCCCTCACTTTCAACCCACCTTTTCCCTCTTCATGCAGCAACAGACTGATCTGTTAACAGCTGATTGAACTTTTTTTAATTTTGTCAGCTCTGACGTGCTCCTATTCTCCAGATTTGAACCATCATGGCCCATCCCGACGACAGACTCATTGAAGGTATTCGCCAACAGGACAAAGCGCTTATACATGAAATTTATGATCTCTACCAAAGTCGGATCATTCAGATGGTCCAGAAAAAAGGAGGATCTGCTGAAGATGGAGAGGATGTCTTTCAGCAAGCATTGGGGGTGGTTCTGTTTCGCATGGTGCAGCGGCCGGACTTTGAACTAACAAGTAAATTGTACACCCTGTTATTTAGTATTTGCAAGCGGCTGTGGCAGAGGCAATCACAGAAAAATCGCCGGGAAACGATAACAGATGAGATGCCTGAAGGATTTACGAATCAGATCGAACAAATTCTGGAAGATCGGGAAAAAGCTTCACTCTTATGGCAACATATCGACAATCTTGGCAATGATTGTAATCGGCTGTTTGACATGAGTTTTCGCCAGCATATGTCTGACTCTGAAATCAGTGAGGAACTGGGACTGCAAAACAAAGGCTCCATTCGTGTCAAGCGTACTCGTTGCAAAAAAAAGTTAATCGCTTCCCTGCGCTCTGACCCAAGGTATCTGGAAATTCTTCATCAAGTAGCTTAATCTCCTATGATCTCAGACGAACAATATATCTTGATCGAACGCTATCTGGAAGGGGAACTGACAGAGGCAGAACTTGCTGCATTTGAGCTACAGGTCAAGGAGAATCCTGCATTTGCGCAAGAAGTGCAAATCCATCAGGAGATTGCCAAGGCACCCCTGGAAGCAGATGCTTTGGCTTTCGAAGTGCTTGTGAAGGAAGTGGCTAAAGAACGGAAGGAACAAAGTTCTCCTTCATCTGTCATAAAACCCATATTCCCTCGGCTATGGATAGGAGTGGCAGCAGGCATTTCCCTGTTGTTGATTGGCTATTTCTTGTGGACGATGTTCGGACCATCCCAGGTATATTCTCCTGATCTGTTGTATGCAGAGTATGTGGGATTAGAAGAGCAATCGAATTTGCTTGGGTACGAAGAGAGGCAGCAAAGAGGGACAAACATCGTCGGTATTGATACGACACAAACTGCCGAACTGCTTCAATATCGGGATCAATTGCGACAGGTAGATAGCTTGTATCAACAGCAAGCCTATATGGAAGCTAAGAAGCAATTAGAATCTTTCCTGGAAACAGCAGATCCAGCCTTATTTAGCCAATCAGATGTGCAGTTCAATTTAGGGCTCATCTATCTCTATCTGGAACAATGGCAGGCTGCTGCTGCGGCTTTCAAGCTTGTGAAGGGAGATAGTAAGCAATTGGCAGATTGGTATACTGCCATGGCCTTTATCCGTTTGAATCAGGAAGACAATGCTGTAGACATCTTAAGGGGAATTGCAGAGAATTCCTTCCATTCCAAACAGCAGATGGCTAAGGAGCTTCTGGGAAAACTTCCTGATTTTGAGTAGAAAATGTCTTTAAAATCATACTTCTCTCTTCCGAACAGCCCGGAGTAGGAGGACCACAAAGAAAAAGAGGATTAGACTTCCCAGCAGGTATATCCACCAATGGAAGCCAGTATCAAGGGGTTCATCATCCCCCACCAGGACAAAATTCGCCCAATAGGAGGGATGTTTTTTCTTGCCATCTCTCAAATAATCCAGTTTGGCCAGTCTCAGCGCCTCATCCTTTTTCTTCCCTTCTTTTAGATAATGAAAAAAATCAGCGACGAGTTCTCCACTGGCCTGATCATCGGCAGTCCAAAGTGTCATCAGAATATTGGGGCAACCTGCATACTTGAAGGCGCGTGCCAGAGACATGATGCCTTCCCCGCGTTGGATTTTGCCATAGCCCGTTTCGCAAGCGCTGAGTACGGCCAGGTCTGCATTGAGGTTCATATTGTAGAGGTCTTGACTATAAAGGATTTGTTCAGAAACAGAATCTTCTCCTTTTGCGAAGACCAGACCAGAGAGCAAGGGCAGAGAGTCATTCACATAGGCATGCATAGCCAGGTGAAGGATTTGGTGGCCAGGAGCATGTGTCCGAAACTGCTCCAGACTAGCCTGTGGTCCCAGATATTGTTCTCCACCAAATAAAGAAGCTGCTTGTTGGACTTCGGGTTGATTGTATCGAAGGGCAGCAAATTCAGGCTGAGTGCCTCTTAACACCTGAACAAATCGAGCATGCTCATTCATAGAAGAAATAAGAGGATAAGTGGGCGCAAATCCAGCATATGTTTTTGTTGGATGTGAAAAAGTCATTGTTTCCAGGGCGAGTGTGCTGGAATATTCATATCTGATTTGATGGGTCTTCAGCAAATACGGGAGATCTTCATATGCGAGTTTTGAAAAGGTTCTTTCATTGGGTTCATGTGTCAGCAGCATCTCAAAGGGAAGATATCCAAGTTCTCTGTCAGGAACGATCATCAGTGTCTTGACATCTGGTTTATTGCTAAGGATGTCAGAAATAAGGGATTGATATAATCTCACGGACACCTGACAAAATTCAGAAAATTGTACTGCTTGAAGAGAATCATTGATTGGCAGCTGAAAGTCGGAAAGGATTGTACGCATGTCTGACAGATCAGACAATAGATCTCCCACAGGGTTTTGTATAAGTTCAGTCCCAGTGGAACTGATGACAAAGAGGGAGAGATGATCTTTTCCCCAGAAATATTCAATGACTGCCTCATGAGGATTGAGAGTTGCTTGAACTACATCAAGGGGAATTGTTTGTCGGTCATATTTTAATTGAAAATAGGAGGGATAGGAGGCGAGCATTTCCTGAAGAAGGGAATCTTTGGAGCGGTTGAGAGAAAACAATGATTCTTGCCAATTATTGATGCTAAGAGAATCTGCCTTTTCCCCTTTTAACTGTTCCTGAATCATAGACCTACGGATTCTGGACAGCTTGGCATTCAATTGATGCTCCACCTCTAGCACAGCCTCCGGAATTCCCGCAAACTGATTCGCCTCAGAGGTGCGAATTGCCTCCAGCAATATGGTATTTTTCCCTTTCTCGGCAGCCCGAAATGCGCGAGCCAGGTATATATCATCTTCTGTTTCTTCCACTAGCACTTTGTTTACATCTATCGCATCCTCGTAGATGAATACAGCTTTATGGAGTAAATCTTCTTTATCATCTACACGATCATAGGCAATATGTATCTTATCGATTACATTAATCAGCAATTCATACGTCTGACTGGCTAAGATGAGGTCAGGAAGGGCATGCGGTTGACTGTCATATCTTTTGGACAGAACCGCTGCCTTCAGCCATAAGGTTTCGACCAGAATTGATTCTGACAATACATCATCTGTCAATTCAGGATTCTGCCTGTAGTCTTGCGCGTCAAAATTAAGAACATTTGCTCGAAGGGCTTTTTGCAGATAGGTCAATGCACTGTCGGCATTTTCCTGTTTGTTGAACGCTGAAGCAAGGTAGTAATTAGCATTTGCCACATACGGATGAAGCTCCCCATGGACATCCTGGTAGAGCTTGAGGCCTTTACGACAATATGATATTGCTGCCGAATGATCATGCTGCAATGATTTTGTTCCGCCAATATTAATGAGCGTTGAAGCAACTTCTGTATGTGTGTCTCCGTAGACTTTTCTCCTGATTGCCAGGGCTTTTTGCTGATACTCCAAGGCTCGCTCATATTCTTCTGATTGATTATATATGATGGACATGCTATGATAGTTGTTGGCGACACTGGGATGCTCTTCCCCAAACACGTCCACCATGATGTCCAAGGCTTCCCTGTATTTTTCCAATGCCTGTTCCCATTCTCCTTTTTTTTGAAGCACGACGCCAATGTTTCGGATACTTTGGGCAATGAGAGGGTGGGAGGTTTTGAAAATCTCTTGCCTGATGAAGAGGGCTTTTTGATGATTTTCCAAGGCTTTTTCAAAGGCACCGAGCTGATAATAAATTCCCCCAAGATTGGTGTAATTTGAGGCGACACGCTTATCTATTTCTCCATAAGCATCAATTTGGATCTGCATGGCCTCTTGGAAATATTCCAAGGCTTTTTGATAGTTTCCCTGTTTCCAATACACATGTGCAACATTTGAATTGCCCATCGCGACGTAAGGATGGTCTTCTCCAAGCGCATTGACAAGCACAGGTATGGCTTTCCCATAATACACCAAGGCTTGATCCAAATCCTCGCGTTTCGCCATCATTACCCCTATATTGGTATAACTCACGGCAACTTGCACATGAGAATCCCCTAAGAGTGGCAGGCGAATCTCAAGGGTCTTTTTGTAATAATCCAGAGCTAAATCATTTTGTTCCATATCAAAATGGATCAAGCCGAACTCATTATAGATATCGGCCACTGTCAAACTTTGCTCTCCAAGATGTTCAAACCCTTGTTGTAAGGCTTCTTTCGCAACAAGCAAACTTACTTGGTAGCTGCCCATGATTCTCTGACAATCAATCACATACAACTTGTAATTCAAATAGCTCTCCCATAAGACGGAATCATCACTGCCTTGCATATGTGGGCGATGAATCTCTTCTGCAAGTCGGTAATACCTTAGCGCGCTATCCAGTTTGGCGCCCTTAAAAAATGCCTTAGCCTGTTGGAGATAGCTTCTTGCCTGTAATGTGTCAGCATGGAGCGTCTGGGAGGATTGTCCCAAAAGGAAGCAGCTTGCCATCATAAATAGGCTAAACAATAGCATATACTTCTGAGAAAAAGTCTTCAACATACGGATGGAATTGATTCTACATACAAGCAAGCAAAATGCACGGAATTATCTTCGTTTATGTTTTTGGCGTCCCAGAGCAGAACATGAGGGGTGCCTGGACCAGAAATAAGACGCTCGAATTGAGCGGGGAAATACCGCGCATATGAAAGAAGCATGTCTATCCATTGAATACAGGAAAGGGGAAAGGCGTTATCAAAAAGATAGATATTTTTCTTGTCAATCTAAGCCCTTCCAAAACAAACCAGCAAATAACTTGTAAAATGAATCAGATAAGGCGAAATTTGCGGAGCGTATGAAACACATTCGAAATTTTTGCATCATTGCTCATATAGATCACGGGAAGAGTACCCTCGCTGATCGCATGCTGGAAGAGACCTCTACTCTGACAGAGAGGCAGATGACGAACCAGGTATTGGATAGTATGGACCTGGAACGGGAGAAGGGAATCACCATCAAGAGTCACGCTATCCAGATGTACTATGAGAAGAATGGGGAAACCTATACCCTCAATCTTATTGATACGCCTGGGCATGTGGATTTTTCCTATGAAGTCTCACGTGCGATTTCTTCCTGCGAAGGAGCCTTGCTGGTGGTAGACGCAGCACAAGGCATCGAAGCACAGACGATTTCCAACCTTTATCTCGCACTTGAGCACGATTTAGAGATTATTCCTGTATTGAACAAAATCGATCTGCCCAGTGCAAGGATCGAAGAAGTCAGTGAGGAAATCATCGATATGGTGGGCTGCGATGAAGAAGATATCATTCATGCAAGTGCTAAAAATGGCATCGGCATTAGAGATATTCTGGATCAAATCATCGATGTGATTCCTGCTCCCGAAGGAGATCCTTCTGCCCCACTCAAGGCCCTGGTGTTTGACTCGGTTTTTAATCCATACAGAGGAACCATCGTTTATTTTCGGGTATTTGATGGAAAATTGAGTAAGAAAGACTTAGCGCTATTTATGGCCACCAATGCGGAGTATGAAGTAGACGAGGTGGGCGTACTCCAACTCTCACAGACTCCTATGAAGTTCATTGAGACCGGAAGTGTAGGTTATCTGATCGCCGGGATCAAGAATCTCAAGGAAGTCAAGGTGGGGGATACGATTACGCTCAAAGACAATCCGGCCAGCGAAGCGGTGAAGGGATTCCAGGAAGTCAAGCCCATGGTTTTTGCGGGGATTTATCCGGTTGTAACAGAGGAATTTGAAGAATTGAGAGATTCCCTGGACAAGTTGCAGCTTAATGATGCCTCTTTGGTTTTTCAACCAGAAAGTTCTGCTGCGTTGGGATATGGGTTTCGGGCCGGATTCCTGGGCATGCTTCATATGGAGATTGTGCAGGAAAGATTGGAGAGAGAGTTTGACATGACGGTGATCACCACAGTTCCCAATGTGGGCTTCAAAGCAGTCCTGACAGATGGAGAAGTTGTGGACATCAACAGTCCCTCAGATCTCCCTCGTGCTACTCGCATTTCAGAATTGCAAGAGCCTTTCATCAGGGCGCAGGTCATCACCAAAGTCGATTATATTGGCCGCATCATGGAATTGTGCATTGAGAAACGCGGTCGGTTCAAGAATCAGGTCTATCTAACCACAGATAGAGTGGAATTGATTTTTGAGTTGCCACTGGCTGAGGTAGTGTTTGACTTTTTTGACAAACTCAAGACCATCTCTCGTGGCTATGCTTCTTTTGACTATGAATTAATTGGCTTTCAGGCTTCCAAATTAGTCAAGCTCGACATCTTGCTCAATGGTGATCAAGTCGATGCCTTGAGTGCATTGATACACAGGGACAAAGCCTTCGAATTTGGCAAATCTATCTGCCGCAAACTCAAGGAACTGATCCCGCGACAGCAATATGAGGTAGCGATTCAGGCTGCAATTGGTTCCAAAATCATTGCCAGGGAAACCGTCAAAGCGATGCGGAAGGATGTTACGGCCAAATGTTATGGCGGAGATATTTCCCGAAAGCGAAAACTACTTGAAAAGCAAAAAGCAGGGAAAAAGCGTATGCGTCAAGTTGGCTCAGTCGAGGTGCCGCAGAGTGCGTTCCACGCTGTCTTGAAATTGGACGGATAGAAATGAAAACGCAATTGTCGCTTCTTCTTCTTTTCATCTGTTTGGCATTGTCCTGCGAACAGCCAGATACACTAGCCCCGAGCATCATCATTGTTACTCCCGAAGAGAATTCTTCTTTCCTCAATGGACAAGCAATCGATATTGCAGTTGATATAGAGGATGATGTAATGCTTCACAGTTATTCTCTCACAATCCTCACCCCAGACAATGGAGAGATCAAGTGGACAGCCTCACAACAAATCAATGTTCAGGAATTTAGCATTCGGGAATCCTTCCTGCCAGAAGTCAAACTGACTACTAGTTTTCTTTTGAAAATTGAAGCCAGGGACGCGACGGGAAATGAGAATAAAACAGAGACAGAATTTCAGGTAAATTTGTGAACAATCTGTTGAGACTTATGCTGGTTCTACCAAAAACCAACTCATTTGTTTCCCAATAATTTTTACCATTGAGCCTTCGGGAATAAAGCCTTTTACGCTACTGACTTCCATTTTTTTGCCATCTAGCTCTATATAGCCACTGGTCTTGAGGGGGGTAAGCGTTTTGGCAATTCGACCGATGACATCCTTGGGGGAAGAACTATTGACTCCATCTTGGGAAGAACGAGAATTGTCGTTATGAGAACGATTGAAGAGAAATTGAAAAAATTTCATGAAGCAGGGATTGATTGTACCTCTGTTGAACGGATTTTATCAACATTGGTTTTTCAACCGACTGGCAACCAGTCGGTTGATCCGCCCTGTGCGAAAATCTGACAAATCGATTAATTCATCATTTCACATCTTTCGGCTTACAATAGCAATTGTGACAAACTCAGTGGGCTAACAAGACAAATCGCTTCCCGATCTGGTTTTGTGCCTGATCCAGCATAAGATAGTAAACGCCTGAAGGCCAGTCGCCTAAATGGATATCAATGGTTTGCTCTCCTGCAGGCAATTCCAGCTTTCGGGTCAAGATCAGCCGCCCGGATTGATCAAAAATCTTCAGTCCAACTGCTCCAAATGTTTGCTGGAAAAAGGATACGTTAAGCTGTCCGCTAGTAGGATTGGGATAGAGCCGAAAATTGTTTTCAGATCGTTCATCCAGCCCGACATTTCCTACCAGAATTTGCTTGGAAATTGTATCACTCCCACATTCACCAGAGGCGAATAGATGGACAGTATAGCTGCCAGCTTGCGCATAGGTATGAGAAGGAGCGTCCTCTGTTGACATATTTCCATCTCCAAAATCCCAATGATAGTCGTTTTGCGTTCCTGGGCTGAGGTTTTGAAAATCTACCTGAAGGACATTGATTTGGGGATTGAAATCCAGGTTAAGATCAGGAGAAGGCAGATGATAGCAGCTCAGATCCAATTCTAACAATTTCCCAAAGCCACGGGTATCATAAGCAGCATCGTTTTGATAAGTCGTTCTGACAAAAAGACGATTCTGATGAGCAAATATGAAATTTCCATAAGGATTCCATGAAGCAGTATCGGGATTATTAAATATATCATACACATTCCCTGAAGGAAAATCAGCAATGGCAAAATGTTGTTCTTCTTCTCCATTGACACTTGAAAAGTTGCCAGATAAATAGATTTTATCACAGTGGATCTCAAAATTACGGATGACTCCCTCAACCTGGATATTGACATCTTCTATTGATAGATCTTCTGGATTGATGGCAATCATATCTTTGGGGTCTTGTGGCGGATTGATTTTCAAAATCCCTCCAGCATACAGTTTTCCATCATAAGCTTGTATGTCATTGATGTTATGGCTATTGCCAAGAAAAAAATGAGTCAGACAAGATTTTACATAACCAGAAGTGGCATCTACCATGGCGATTGCATTATCACAAAATCGCTCGTTCGCAATCCCCAATGAATCGTAAACATGGTAGAAATTGCCGATAAAAAAGACCACCGAATCAATGACATCTACCTCTGTGACAACTCCTAGACCAATGTCGTGTCCCACCCCACTTTCAAAGGGAAGAATGTTTCCTGTCTGCTTGTGAACCGCCATTAAGCTATGATTTCTGCTTTGCTGGATCGAATCAAACTCACCAGCGATATAGACACTGGTATCCGTGAACGCAAAGTCTAACACTGTTCCGTCTATGGGATAATTCAAATGAGAGATCAACTGAGAGCCACTATCGAATGCTGCAAATCTATCCCGGCTTTGGCCATTGATTTCCGAAAAATCTCCCCCCACATAAAGATCTCCATCATTGAATTCCAATGCCCAAACAGTGCTGTCTGGTGAGGGGTCCCAATCAGTTGGTCTATGAGTATCCAGGTCGAACTCATACAGATTGTTCCGTTTCATCCCGCCTATGCTCTCAAAGCCTCCTCCCATCAATATGCGTTGTGATTGCAAATCCAAAGCACTCACAGATGCTTTATCGCTCTCTTGGTTAAACACATAACAAGAAAAAGAAGTAGGATTTCCCGTACTGATAGCGAACTCAGCGACTGATTTCTCCATGCTATCCCCTTGAATCATAAAATATCCTCCTGCGAAGACACTGGTATCTGTGAAGGAGAAATCTTGTACATGATAATCTGGATGATCTACAAAATCTACAAAAATACTCACTTGGAGAGAGCTCAGATCCAATCGATCAAGCTGTTCGGGATAGCTTATGTATAGATTGTTCTGGCGAATTCCCATTGCATCAGGAAAGCCCGTTACATCAAATATTTTTTCCTGGCTTGATAGCTTAAATACCTTCGTCCAATAAGCTTTGATGACCAGAAAATCCCCATCCTGTTCCACGATTGTTCCATCATAAATATGGCTGGAACTTAGAGGCGCTAGTTCATCATATATCCAGGTCCAATCCTCATCTGGCAGACTCCTTCCTGAATGACCATCAGTCATGACAATATTATAGTCTCTACTGCTGAATTTTCGATTCACTCTCCCCACAAGAATCACAGATTGATGATAGCCTGCGAGTTGATGAATATCAGCCAGATAAAAGTCTGGGTCATAATCAAGGACCAGACCTGTTTCAGGATCTAGTGCAGCCACGCCGATTCTTTCCTCGCCTTGAATGGTATCGAAAGCTCCGCAAACATAGAGGCGATTGTCATGCAGCAATATGTCTCTGATGAGGCCATTGGCTTCAATATCAAGCGGAAGGAGCTTGCCCAGAGAGTCATATTGGACAAGCCTGTAATACAGCTCCATATCAATCCTCTGAATTCCGGTAATGACGAACCAGCCTCCTTGTCCATCAGGAATGATTTCTTCGAATGTATTATGTGTACTTCTTGATCGGTCAATCGGAATATGTTGATTGCTTTGCAGATCAAACAAGCCTAATCCAGGCTGATAAGGACCAATCAAATCAAACTGGCCACCGACCAGGATGTTGTTTCCATTTCCCTCCAGTACTCTGGAAGCATTCTCTGTGGATCTGCTAATCCATACATCATCATTGAGATATGAGACTCCGGCATAAACAATTCCCCTGTTTTGGCAGCCATGTGAATCTGTTACTTCTACCCTATACACTCCTGATTGAGAAACATGAATTTGCTGACTGCTATCTCCCGTTGACCATTGATAGTGCGAAAAACCAGGTGCAGCAGAAAGAGTCGCACTATCTCCACTACAAAAGTTCAGATCATCGGGCAACTGGAGATCAGGCTGAGAAAATCCTGTTAGCTGAAAAGAAATGCTGTCATTCTGGGCAAGCGTATCCACGACTCCATTGCCCATGTTGACCCACATCTGGAAATGAGCTGTGGTATCGGGCCCAATAAAAACCTTGCGCAACAAGATAGAATCTTTGATGGCGTTTGGAGGAATCACCAGGCTGGTATCAGGGTTAAACGTTGCTGGTAGCCGAATCAAAAAACTATCAATCAAGATCCCTTCCTGCGATAAGTAGATATTGTAGTCCTGAACAGAGGCATTGGAGAGATTTTCTATATCGACAAACAGATCATAGGCTCCTGGACAGGCAGAATCAGGCAATAACACATTGGCCATTGTCAGATCAAAACTTGGAATAAGGAGAGAGACCTCATCTGCTCCCATATCCGGGTGATTTGGATCTCTGAATTCTCCATCAATATCCTTTGGAACATAGGATAAATAGGTTCCTTGATCAAAAACATCAAGATTGGAAGAATCAGTAAAAATCAAATGAAGGGTAGAAGGACCCCAGATAAAATGAAAGGTATCGACGATGGAGTGCATCCCCGATCCTGTAGCTTGTTGGAATTGGGCGAGACTTGAATAGCCCGTCGTGTCATTCATAAAGAAAAAACCGCCGGGCCTCTGATAGCCGTTATAATCAAAGGAGAAGTTCTTGCTAAAGAGATCCTCAAAGGAAATGATGCTGGCTGACTGACCCTCCTTCGCAAAAATATTGTTCAGAACCTCGACATTATCAGAGTTAATAACCATCAGATTATAGCCTGATGTAGAAGAATTTAGGGAATTATAAAGAGAATTGTGAACGATGCGAAATAAATTACATCCTGAAATCTTTACATTTCGGGAGTCATTCCCCAAACAAAAATTATTCGCAAGAATATTTGGCTCAACGGAAGTAGAATCTCCGATAGAATTTAAGGAGACTTGATCTCTGAAGACATTCTCCTGGATGTTTGCATAGGTTGCTGAACTGACAGTGAGTGCATTGAATAGAATGCTCGAGGATTCATTTCCGATAATGTATAAACTATCTATATCACTCAATCTCATTCCCCATCTTTCCTGCTCAAATGTACAATTGATGATCTGTACATTTCCTCTCCTTGCATATGGATTGATATCCACTGCTCGATTTGCTTTTTGGAACGCACAGTTTTCAATCAAGATGTTGTCGAACTCACCGTGGAGATGAAATTGAGCATAGACATCATGAATGGCAAATTGGTATGAATCCAAGAAGACACAATTCCGAATCACGATATCTCCATTGTCATTATTAAAGCGCACATTCCATCCACTATTCACCTGAGAAGTGCCAAAAACCCCAAAGCTCAGGTGCTCGAAAATGATGTGTTTGGTCCGCCACATACTGATGATCCAGTCTGAGAACTGAGTTCTTTGAAGTACCACTTCACTGCTATCTCCATTTTGAGAACGGAAGGTGACAGAATTCAGGGCCGAATTGCCAGGGATAGAATCGAGTTTTGTCTGGAATTCACTTGTTGTGGTATAACTTCCTGGCCTAAACTCAAAAATAACCGGACCACAAACCCCCAAGGTCTCCAAATCAGTGACAATTTCAGATAATTCAGTGTAATCCGGGCTAGATCCGCCAACGGTATAGATTCCACTGAGACATTGGCCAACAACAGCTTGAAAGAGGAAAAAACTCAGGAAAAAAAAGGAAATAAAGGCTGGTAGTATTCTCATGGTAGATACTGTAATTAGATATTGATGAAAAAGTGTGCCTTGATTCTAAGAGACTGTTTGGAAATCTATTACTTATTTTTTGTATGCGTCTTTTTTCCTCATTCTGCGGCTTTTTTTGTTCTCATAGCACCACTATGAGAACAAAAAAGAGCCTTGTCTGAGAAAAAAATATACCATAAAAATTCTCAGCACAGATTCCAAAACAGTCTCTAAGGGTTGAAAATAACAGCGAGAAATTCTATTTCCAAAAGAGTGATCCCAATTCATCAGAAGCAACTTCGACGAATCTTCGAGAGCAAAGCTTGCCCCACTGTTGATTTTGATGCAACTAGGGTCTAATTTTCTGACAGACTCACTCCTGCTATTGATTATTGCTGAACTTGTTATGAAATCTCAATCATTATCCCGCAGAAACTTCCTATGGCGCTATGGCGGTGGCTTAGGAGGAGTAGCACTGGCCCAGATGTTGGGCATGGGCGATCTATTCGGTCATTCATGGATGGATATGTTGACCGAAGGAGACATCCTTCCTCATCATCCCCCCAAAGCCAAACGGGTCATACAATTGTTTATGTCCGGGGCTGCCAGTCAAGTGGACACCTTTGATTACAAGCCAGAATTGATCAAGCGAGCAGGGCAAGCCTTCGATGTGGGAGAAGGAGTAGAACTCTTCCAGAGCAAGGCCGGGGTGGTGATGCCTTCGCCCTGGGAATGGAAGCAATATGGAGAATGCGGAAAATGGGTAAGTGGCTTGGTTCCTCATTTGGCACAATGTGTAGATGATATCGCCTTTCTTCCAGCCATGGTTGCGACTTCGAATGTGCATGGACCAGCCACGTTCATGCAGAATACAGGATTTGTCCTGCCAGGATTTCCGAGTGTTGGAGCGTGGGTGAGCTATGCCTTGGGAAAAATGACTGACAATCTACCGACCTTTGTCGTATTGCCGGATTCCAGAGGGTACGGACCAGGAGGCCCCAAAAACTGGGGCGCAGGATTCTTGCCTTCCAGCCATCAGGGGACCCTCGTACGACCCGCAGAAGAGAATCCCATTGCAGATCTTTTCCCACCTGATGATGAATACCTCAATTCAGAGGCGGATGCAGATGGGCTCAGGGTGTTGAATCGACTGAATCAATCTCACCTGAAAGGCAGAGAAGAAGACAGCCGTTTGGAGGCCCGGATTCAGAGTTACGAATTGGCTGCCAAACTCCAACTGGCCGCTCCTGAGGTTTTCGATCTTCGAAAAGAAACAGCCAGTACACGCAAGTTGTATGGGATCGATGACCCGATCACTGCAGATTTTGGTAGGAATTGTCTGATTGCAAGGAGGTTGCTGGAAAGAGGAACCCGCTTTGTTCAGGTTTGGAGTGGCGCAGACAATGCCTTCCCTCGCAGGAATTGGGACTCACATGAAGACCTGAAAAAGGATCATGGCGAAATGGCAGCCAGCATGGACAAGCCAGCTGCTGCATTGCTTATTGACCTCAAGCAGCGAGGCATGTTGGAAGATACCATTGTGTTCTGGACAACAGAATTTGGGCGCATGCCATGTAGCCAGGGCAATGCAGGTCGAGATCATAATCCATTTGCGTTCACTTCCTGGGTAGCGGGAGGAGGCATTAAGGGAGGTGTAACGTATGGCCAAACGGATGAATGGTCCTATAAGGTGGCAGAAAACCCAACCTATTGTTATGATCTTCATGCCACCATTCTTCATCTACTAGGGATTGACCATGAGCGCTTGACTGTAAGGAACAATGGCATAGATCGAAGACTGACAGATGTTCATGGTAGACTCATCAAGGACATTTTGGCGTGATTGTCTAGCTGATTTTCCTGTGTTTGTGTATTCCAAATTGTGGGGACTCTTTGTATGTTTGCAGCAAGAAACAATGACTCAAGCATTCCTCCATGTCCCACACCTTTAACTTTCCTACACCTGTCAGATTTGGGGCAGGTGTCATTCAAGAGCTTCCCGGCTACCTCAAATCAAGCGGTCTTCTTCGACCTCTTTTGGTCACCGATCCTACTGTAGCCAAATTGGATTTTTTTCAGAACATCGCGAGTGATTTGAGAGAAAAAGGCATAGATGTGTCGGTTTTCTCAGACATGCACGCCAATCCGATCAAATCTGATGTACTCAAAGGAGGCGATGCCTATGACACCTCAGAGCGAAATTGTATCATTGGCATCGGTGGTGGGGCGGCTATGGATGTCGCACGCGCCATTGCGCTTCGTATCAATCATCGCGAAGATTTGTTTGTCTACGATGACCTGATTGGCGGAGACAAATATGTCACCAATGAAGTTCCGCCGCTGATCACGGTTCCCACCACCTCTGGAACAGGGAGTGAGGTAGGCAGGAGTGCGATTATTTCAGAGGATGAAAGCAAGAAAAAGCGGATTTTGTTTGCTCCGAGTCTTATGGCTCAACAAGTGTTTGCAGATCCGGAGTTGACCTATGGACTGCCACCACATGTGACAGCCGCCACAGGCATGGATGCCCTGACACACAATATGGAAGCATTCCTGGCAAAAAACTATCATCCTATGGCTGATGGAATTGCTCTGGAAGGCATTCGATTGATTTTTCGGTCGATTGAAACGGCTGTACATTCTCCAACACCAGAAGCAAGAGCCGATATGCTCATGGGATCAATGATGGGAGCTGTAGCCTTCCAGAAGGGATTAGGGGTAGTTCACTCACTGGCACATCCACTATCGACCCTGCTGGATATGCATCATGGTCTAGCCAATGCCATCAACCTCCCCTATGGAATGCGATTCAATATTGAAGGATTTGAAGATCGTTTCGCACGCATGGCACGTACTGTCGGTTTGGCCGAACCTACTGGCGAAGCATTGGTAGAAGCGTTGTTTCAACTGAATAGGCGACTGAACATTCCGACTCGTCTTCGTGATGCCGGGGTAGAAGAGTCCCATTTGGAAACACTCGCAGACCTTGCCATCGCAGACTTTGCTCATCCGAATAATCCCAAGGCTGTCAGCAGGGCGGATTTTCTGGCTTTGTATCAGCAAGCATGGTAGATCTGACAAATTTTTTTGCCAAAGCCTAAACCCCAGTCGCTGTTTTGCAGTACAATTTCTGAGAACCTTCTTTGTTGATCAATTATTCACCCTTCTCTACACTTCTGCTTGAACTACCCCTCCTTCTCTTATTTTTCCCTGCGATTTTGTCCCCAAAACCATAGGGTTGAGATCGATAAACAGAAATATTCATATTTCTGTTTACATTTATGCACAGCCACGGACTATATCTATGAAGGCAAAATATTCTGATCAAGCATTGATTGACATGATTCACCGCGGGGGAGAAGATCTGTCGACGGCTATGCATATTCTGTATGGCATGTATAATGATCGTCTTCTCCAGTGGCTTCGAAATCGAAGAGAGGAAGATGCTGAGGACATCTGCCATGAAGCCATGGTGAACCTCATCGAAAGTGTGCTCGACCAGCGATTCAAGAATAATAGCACGATATATACATATCTGGTGGCGATTGCTAAGAAGTTGTGTCTGAAAAAAAGAGATCGTGCCGGAAGAGATGAACGTTTTAAAAACAAACATACCCAAATGGATTTGGAGGAGATTGATCCTGAAGTGCTGATGATGACCACGGAATTGAGGGAAATGGTCGAACTTGCAATGAAACGTCTCAAGCCCAAAAATCGAGAAGTTCTTCGATTGTGGATGAGAAAGTACTCCATGAAGGAGATTGCAGACAAGATGGGATATCAAAGTCCCACGGTTGCAAGAATCACCAAAAGCAGAAGTTTGGCTCAGCTGGTGAATCTCATCGGAAAAGATCAGGAATTAAGTCGTACATTAAGGGAATTAATCTGAGATACCTGGACTTATATTGACATCATATGAAACGGTCACCCACCATTTGGTAAATTAAGCAGTTGATGCCATGAAAGGAATGGAATCATTACATCCACAAATTGAATCCTTTCTCGAGGGAACAATGGATACTGAAGATCGAGCTGAGTTTGAGAAAAAATTACAAGAACAGCCTGAACTTCAAAAACAAGTCAAACAATACCAGATTGCTCAGCAAATTCTGAAAGTCCGTAGACATATGGACCTTCGGCAGGAGATAGACACCATTGCTCTGAGGCAGAGCTTGAAACCTTCTTCTTCCCATTCTTACCAACGAATAGCCATCGCCGCGAGTCTTGCACTCTTGCTTTGTACCACAATGGTTTATTTCTCTGTTCAGAGTAGATTCTCCAATAAGGCATTGTTTCATACCTTCTTCGATCCATATCCTGTTCTCAATGGTCATATTAGGGGAAGTCAGGACTCTAGCAATGCTGAGTATCAAATTGCCATCAATGCCTATGCGAATCAAGATTATCAAACCAGTGTAGATTTGTTGTCAAGGGTAAAAGACCAATACAATGTTGTTAATGTCGATATCTATCTGGCGAATGCCTTTCTCGCCTTAGGGGAGGCCGAAAAAGCTGTTGAAATCCTCACGACTCAGAGGAATCTTGCCACATATAGACCAGATTTAGAATGGTATTTGTCCCTGGCCTATCTTCAACTTGGGCAAAGCGATTCTGCTACCAAGGTTTTGTCTATCCTCAAGACCAAATCCTTAGACTCATTCTATCGGGACAAAGCCAAGACAAGTCTTAAGAAACTCAATAGCAAATACAGGAATTTGCCTGGGATACAATAAGGTATGTCACGAATGATTCTATGTGGAAATTTAGTCAAGCTTACAGCGTCCAAGCAATACAAAATCAATGACGATAGGGCCTATTTAGCAGTGTGAATCAAGGAATGGATATAGTTAAGCTGATTAGAGATACAGGGCTTTGAGTGGAAGACGATTTTGTGGATAGAATAAACTCGACAGTACATCAAATGCTCCACACTCCATTTATATCTCCATACCTTTCACACGATCGGATTGGGCATAAGTACTCCCCTTTCAATCCTGATTCGCTCGGGCATATATAAGGCTAGATGCTACCCAAAGGATTGTTGATTGCTTATCTGGTCCTAATCCGCTTACCCAATATCTTTCTCTGGAACTGTTCCTGCACCATTTGTTAGAATGAATCCTTGATCACTCCCGCATCCTGATAACTCTCTATCTGCCACAACTTAGGATTCCGGTTTTGTGATCGCGACACAATCGCTCCAGGAGGCTTGCAATTCGATCTGATTTGGCCCATAGGTGGGTGAATTCTGTTAGTTCTGTGGCTGACAACTCTAACGGATTCTGTATCCTCTTCTGATCCAGCAATCGTTGACGCTCCGCCATCAAACGTGATAATTGTCCCAACAATATCTTGAGATCGTCTTTTGTTCCTGTCAACTCCGCCAGATATTTTCCCTTCGCATTCCTTTCTCGTTGTAGGCGTTGATATTCCTGCAAATCCCGCGATGGCAAATTCCCGATATG
Organism: Bacteroidota bacterium; assembly: GCA_039029315.1. Taxonomy (GTDB): domain Bacteria; phylum Bacteroidota; class Bacteroidia; order J057; family J057; genus JBCCCJ01. The sequence goes on from JBCCGK010000041.1 coordinate 46,204, forward strand.
ATTGGGATCGACCAGATGATTTCGATGCAAAATGGCCAATTGTTCGTGCCGAAGGTGTTCCAGACCTTCTAGTAATTCCTGAATTTGAAAGGTGAGTTTTTGCATAATTGTTTGTGATCGGTATGGGTAATCAGTTGAAAAGAATTCATGTTTCTTGGGCATAAGATTTTCATCCCCCGATATCAAATAGGATCTCAGGCCAGATAGGTGTTCGTTGATATGCGAACTTGTGAACGTTAAGGGAGACTAGGTGCCAGTAAGTGTGTCAATGAAAATAACCATATGCGTGTCTTTTTTGGTGTTTGGGTGATTGTTTATGTTTCAAATATAAATAATAAAATTGATTAATCAACATTTTTTGCAACAATTGCTCTTTTCCCTCCCTGGATACATCGATTTGGAGCAGGCTGTATTCCTCCTTGCATCCAAATCAATCAAGTCTATCAATGTTTTGGGATATAAAGATCATAAGTCATCCTCTGGATGATTGCTGGCCCTTATTGAAGCTGCAATTTATAAAAGGAGACGCTACCAGCGGGATCATGAATTGTGCAGATATACAAACCGCTAGTCAAATGAGAGAGGTCAACTTGTGTGTCAGAAGCCGCCAACGGGGTTTCCAGCAGCGCTTGACCTTGCAGGCTATATAAATTCAGGGTCAGAGGCCTGCCCAATCCCGGTTCTGTCAGTTGGATATACAATTGTTTGTTGGTGATGCCGATATAGCTGATGGGATCACGCTTCTCTGCTAGATCTTCAGATGCGGTTGTCATCAAATGTGGATGAATCGGAACCGCAGAAATAACTGCATCATCCATCCAGATGGTGGCTGTACCATCAGAAGTATCACCAACGATGTGATCCGTATAGTTTCCGATCCCCCACACAGCATAGCCTCCCTCGAGCACAGTCGTAATGCTGTCGATATCAAAGAGGAGCATGCCATCTTGCCAGAATTTCAATGCGCCATTTTGTTGTGCAGAATCATTGAATTGATACCAGGCTTCCAGATGGACCCATTGTTGGGAGGGCAGAATGGTCCAACTAACCGGATCATAGGAATGTGGGGGATTCTCCTTGCTGTAGAGATAGAGGTACATATCCTCAGTAGCATCATCATGCCAGACATTGAGTGTCCAGATCGGCTGACTGACATCCTGCGCATCGTGAGACTTGAACTGGAAGATATTCCACCAGCCGCCATCTCCCGGATCCCAGGGATCGTATTTATTCGGATTATAGCTATGCGGGAGATAGTACCAGCAGCTATAGTACATCCCAGAAGGAATAAAATCTCCACCATCATCCCAGGGTCTGTCTGTCCATCGCATAAGGCGAATTGCCCGAGAACCATTTTGAGCCTGAAATGCCTGGGTGATCGTCGCTTTGGCAGCATACATGCCTGAATGTGTAAGCATCCCACCAGCCAGTACCTCTACCTCAGATCCACCTGTATTGAAAATCCCTCCTCCTGCATATTGAAAATCGGGATAGGTCCAGTCCGCCAAACTTCCTTCCTCATGGTCGGCCGACCAGATGATCTCAGATTGGATGTGAGGAGGAAGTGTTTGAATCCATTGGGCAGGGAGAGGAAAGATGTTCCAATACAAAACGAGAAAGACCCAATAGGAATGCCAGGATCTATCTCCGAATCCCCTTATTTCGTTGTCGATAGTCATACGTTTGTTCCAATTGCTGTTCAAAGATGGTTCGTTTATGATAGTCAAATTGAAACAGAAAATCGAAGGTTTCCTCCATTTCCTCCCCTTTCCTTTTCAAGAGATCAAATAGGAACTTTTTTCCAAAAGATTTCAAGATTGACTTTTCATAAGTTGGGATGGGTTGGTCGAGACATCTTACACCTGAAATAGAACCATCTTTGCCCATGGTGATCCGATATGTTCGGCGGAGATTGTCAGGTAAAAGAGTCCGTTGATTCCACTTCGGAATGGTAAAAAAAATAAGTTATGAACTCTGAATGATCTTTTGTTGTGGCTCTTCGGCGCATCCCAGGAATTTCCCGATCCGTCCTTTTGCACAAAAATCCGAGATAAGGATAGGTATGGATCTCAACCGTATCTTGTTCAATGATCAGTAAGTCGGGAGCCTGATGATTCCCAACCCCATACACCTGAGAGACCAATAAGCAGAGGATAGGGCCCAAAATAAAAATGCTGGGTCGAATGAATGCATACATATTTTTGCTCATATATATTGAATGAAACAACGGATTCGAGGGGTGTACGTCAAATGTCCCATTTGTTTCCTAGCATGTGGGGTCGTTTCTCTTTTTGAGGAGAAACGGGGCAGTGCGGAAGAGGTTTTGAAACAAGGCAATCTCTTTGATTGGGAAATCTGACGTACACCCGATTCGAGTGATACTCTCAAAAATCCCCGATTGTCCGTATCTTCCTGACGTTTTTCTTTCTACAACTAACCACTGCATCTATGCCCCTATCCCGCATTCTGTTCATCTCGGTTTTGCTGGCTTGCCTTTTTCCAATCCATACGCAGGCACAACGAAAAAAGAAAAAAAAGACTCAATCCCAAGAAAGCTACACACCATATGCCCCCAGCCTCTATCAGGCGCTTTCCTGGCGAAATGTAGGTCCGCATCGGGGAGGCAGATCGACTACAGCTTGTGGAGTTCCTTCTGATCCACACACCTTTTATTTCGGCTCAACAGGTGGTGGGGTGTGGAAAACGACCAATGGAGGTGCTACATGGAAAAATATATCTGATGGGTATGTCAAAACCGGATCTGTTGGTGCCATTGCAGTCGCGCCCTCTGATCCCAATGTGCTGTATGTCGGGATGGGAGAAGCGCCTGTTCGTGGAGTGATGACTTCTCATGGAGATGGAGTATATAAGTCTACAGACGCTGGACAGAGCTGGAAGCAAGTTGGTCTGTCTGATGTTCGTCAAATCTCTAAAGTCCGAATCGACCCCCGGAATCCGGATATTGTCTACGTAGCAGCACAGGGAAGCCCTTATCAACCCACATCTGCCAGAGGGATCTATCGAACAAGTGATGGAGGGGGAAGTTGGGAAAAAGTCTTGTTTGTAGACGAAAAAAGTGGTGCCTGCGACCTAAGTATGGATGCCCGTAACCCCAGAATCTTGTATGCAGCTTTTTGGGAGCATCAGCGACTGCCCTGGAAGGTGCTTAGTGGAGGGCCTGGCAGCAGCATTTGGAAGTCTACTGATGGCGGAACCAATTGGACCAAATTGACCAATGGCCTCCCGAGGGCCATGATGGGCAAGATTGGCATTTCTGTCTCTCCCGCCAATCCATCAAGGGTATGGGCCATCATTGAATCCAATGAAGGAGGCCTTTACCGATCCGACAATGGCGGCCACAGCTGGAAATTGATCAATGACAAGCGGGTTCTTCGCGCGCGTTCCTGGTACTATATGCACATTTTTGCCCACCCTACAGATCCCGATCATGTGGTGGTCCTCAATGCCCCGTATATGCAATCCACCGATGGGGGCGCAACCTTCAAAACGGTCTCTACGCCTCATGGCGACAATCATGATTTATGGTTTCATCCAGAAAATCCGCAGATCATGATCAATGCCAACGATGGTGGAGCCAATATCTCTTACAATGGCGGGCAGACATGGAGCATCCAAAGCAATCAACCCACGGCACAGTTTTATCGGGTAAATGCAGACAATCGCTTCCCCTATTATCTCTATGGAGGACAGCAGGATAATTCCAGTCTTGCCATTCCCAACCAAACGCAGAATGGAGGAATCAGCAATGAAGATTTCTATCGATTGGGTGGTTGCGAAAGTGCGTATTGTGCCTTCGACCCGGATGATCCCAGTCATGTCTATGCGGGTTGCTATCAAGGGATCATCGTAGACTATGATGTTGAGATGGAGTCCTCCAAGGATATCATGGCTTATCCTTATCTGGGATTGGGCAGTAATCCTGCGAAAGTCAAGTATCGATTCAACTGGAATGCACCTATCCTGCTTTCTCAACATGACAAAAGCGTCCTCTATCATGCGGGCAATGTCTTGTTGAAATCTACTGATCAAGGGAATAGTTGGTCAGAGATCAGCCCGGATCTCACCAGAAATGTTGCAGAACATCTCGATTGGGGTGGCGGCCCTATCACCAATGAGGGTGCAGGGGGAGAAGTCTATCATACCATCATGTATGTGGCTGAATCTCCACATGATGCCAATGTCATCTGGACAGGGGCTGATGATGGTCTGATTCATCTGACAAAAGATGGCGGCAAGTCCTGGACCAATGTTAGCCCCCCGAATGTAGAGGAAGGCATTGCCAATTGCATCGAAGTTTCACCCTTTGATCCCGCTACTGCCTATGTAGCCTATACTCGCTACAAGTTCAATGATTTCACCCCACATATTTTTCAGACCAATGATTTTGGTCAAAGCTGGCAAAGGACGGTTACGGGCATTGATGAGGAGGCGCATGTCAGAGTTGTAAGGGCCGATCCCAATCGAAGGGGGCTGCTATACGCTGGAACAGAAACAGGCATGTACCTCTCATTCGATGAAGGTCAACATTGGGAATCCTTTCAGCTCAACCTGCCTGTGGTTCCAATTACAGACCTCAAAGTCCATCAAAACGATCTGGTTGCTGCCACTCAAGGCCGGGCATTTTGGGTGCTGGATGATCTGACACCCCTTCACCAGTTATATGATGGGATAGGGGAGGAAAATGTATTTTTTTACCAACCTCAAGATGCTTATCTATTTGGTGGGAGCCGCAATGATAGTTCACTCACCAGAGGCACCAATCCTGATCCTGGCGTGGTGATGTATTACTACCTCAAGGACAAACAGGTAGAGGTACATATGGACATTCTCGATGAGGAGGGAGAGGTCATCCGAAGCTATTCTTCCTCAGATAAGAAAAACAAGGCCGCCACCAAAGCAGGCATGAACAAGCTGGTATGGGATTTTCAGTATCCGGCCTTCGAGTCTATCAAGGGATTGATGCCTTATGGCAGGGGAGGAGGAACCTACTCAGCCGGACCTGGAACCTATCGTGCACGACTCATCACAGGAGGAGATAGCAGTATTAAGACATTCAAAGTGTTTCCTGACCCTAGAGAGAAGGCCAGTGAAACGATGTATCAACACAAATCAGCCTTGCAGCGGCAAGTAGCCAAAGCCATCGATGACATCTATCTGACCGTCAAAGACATGCGACATGCAAAGTCTCAGATCAAAAGGTTGTTGGATCGATTCGAAGAAGGAGAGGAGAAGATGGTGGATCTGGTCAAAAGTGGGGAGGCCATCATGTTGGAGATGGATGAATTGGAGACACAGCTCATTCAGGTCAAGCAAAAGACTTTTCAGGATGTGATCAATTTTCCGAACCAGCTCGATGCCAATTTGCGACATATTCTCGGCTTGATCGAAGGGGCTCAGCCGCCTGTTACCAAAGGACAGGAAGCCAGGGTGGCAGATTTGTTGGGAGAATGGAAGGTCCGCAAAGCAACAGCAGATGACTTGTTAGGAGAACGGCTGGATGCGTTTAATCAGCAAGTCAGGGAGGCAGACATCCCATTTGTTGGGAGAAGAGAATAAAGAAAGATGGCATGAGCGTATAGGATTTCTACGGATGTGAGATAGAGACTCCGCACAGGTCTGACGCAAGGGGCTAGTATGTGTGTTTTGTGGATGATGAGATGATTTCCTCCTATTCTCTATTCAAAAGATTTGTGTGCATATGCCATAAGAATATCAGTCTCTATGACATAGAAACGTATAGAATCCTTCATTCATCCAACAACACACAATCCATGAAACACCTATCTCATGTTATCTCAAAAAAATTGCTTGTCCTCTTTTTAGGGCCTTTGATCCTGGGAGGACTCCTTCCTCTCTCCTGTCAATCCGTTCCTGATTCATTGCCTCGAGCATTAGTGCACAAGAACCTGAAGGGGAAGGATTTTCGGAAAGCTTTGAAAATTCGATCTAGCTCACTCATTCAGCAGGATCAACTGGAAAGCATGCAGATATTCGATGAAAAGGGGCAAGAAATAGAATCTTATACACGTACTGTCTCTGGAGCTATTGGCAGAGGAAGCATTGTCCAAATCGGGGGAAACGAGACCATCTACCTGTTCAAGCAACTCAAACAATTGGACCAAGGGGGCGGGACTTGTGAAAGTTTTTTGGCATTGTACCCCATGAAAAGAGTTCACTTTCAGGATTCTTTCCCAACCTTTGACTACCAGGGCCATACATTTCACGGATTGCCTGTTTTTCCCAAATTAGATCTTTATGCGTATGAACATGGGTTTGAGATGAGCTGGGAGGAAGCAAAAGAGCTTTTTATCCTGGCCAAATGGGAGCAGGTGTATCGGAATTCATCAGGAAAAATCACAAAGGAAATTCGGCATTTGACCTGGAAAGAAGTCGTGGAAACAAGCTTCATTTATGATGATCTAGATAGCCTTCAATACAAATACTCAATCTGGAAGGAAGATACAATTGCCAAATGGTCTTATTCTTATGATCTGGATAAGCAGATAACAAGGGAACATTACGAATATTCAGAGAAGGAAAGTTTAAGCTGGAATAATCGCAGTCAAGGATATAAAAAAGGAAAATCTGGACATCAAATCAAGGAGTGGGGAGTAGAAGGCCAAATGCTGTCTCAAATCGAAGTGTTAGAAGGAGATACCATCTGGAGGGAAGAATCGATCTATCATCCCAACCAACAACTCAAATCAAATACTACTTATCGGTTGGAACAATTGCAGCAGAAAAAAGTATTTCGGGAAGATGGGAAGCAGTTGGAGTTCCTCTTTCAATTGAATCAAGGGGATGAGAATGTATACGAAAAACGTCTTTCGACATATGATTCGCTGGGTCGTTTGCTTACATCTCAAACCCTCATCCTGGATTTGCAGGAACAAACTGAGGAACTGCATAGAATGACTCTGTTTCATCGAACCTCTTCAGATTCCACCATTCAGACATTTGCCTATCCAATAGCGAAGCCGTACACACTCCTATATCTACAGGAGGATAAACTTGAATTGCTCGAAGAAACAAGGTATACCCTGGATGGTAAATTGCTTTATAAAAAAGAACCTATTCCAGCTGGAAATGAGGTTTTATTCACTTATTCCCAAAAGAATGTGTACGATAAGGCAGGTCAGGTAATTCAGGAAACAACTGTCTCTCCCAGACTGTTTGGCCCCCCAACCATCTGGCATAGACGGATGATTCGTGAAGACAAAACAGTTCGAAATACTTCCTACCTCTCTTTCAATTGCTCTACTTGCCTGACGAATGATACACTTTTTCTTCCTGAGGACTCCTTATATATCCAATACCTCTCCCTACACGACTCGACGAGCTATTCAAGAAGAGAGGAATTTTATCAGAACAAAGAGACACCTCCGTATGAGGTTCAATTCACTCAATTCAACACCAATTATCAGATCATCCTTTCAGCAAAAACCTCTGCATCGGGAGATACCACAAAAAAAATCATCGCCCAATATGATCCTCTGGGAAATCAGATTCTCAAAAAAGAATATGTAGGTATGCCAAACACTGGGCTAGAATTAATAGCTCATACAACCAATGAATACGACCAAGATGGGCGCTTGATTCACTCCTCTTTCAACCAAACATCTACAACTTATGAGTTCAATTCCTCAGGATCACTTGTCAAAAAAATCAGCTTTCAACTCGGCAAATCTGTCAAAGAGGTACAGCATACCTATAATCAATGGGATCAATTGCTAACAACAAAAACCCATGACAAGATTGGTAACAGGAAATCTTTGTCAACAAAAGAATATGACCACAAAGGCCAACTGGTGAGAGTTTCCAGCGGCCAGAACGGAAAGCTTCTGCCTTATCGGAGCCGGGTCTATTCCTATGCTAAGTGATTTCTAAAACCAGTAAAACCAGATCGTCTGTTTGTTCGAATTCTCCTCCTACCTCGCTGCCACCGGTTCATTGGTCCGCAGATAAGCCACCAAATCCAGGACCTCCTGATCGCTCAACGTTCTCAGCAAGCCTTTGGGCATCATGGAAACAGGCGTAACCTCACGGGATTGGATATTCGACACACTAATTGCTACAGCTTCCTCCTGCCCAACGATTCGCAGGAAGACCTGCCGATTTGTTTCTGAAGCAATATTGCCAGAATAGGTTCGTCCGTCTCTGGTGGTGATGACCACCATTTTATAATCATCCTGAATATCTCCGCTAGGGTTGAGAATATTACTCAGGAGATAATCGAGATTGGCACGATTGGAGCCTGTAATGTCCGGCCCTATGTTTCCGCCTTCTCCATACATCTTGTGGCAGGCAGAGCAGGTTCGCTGGAAGACCTCTTTCCCATTGCGAACATTGGCGGAAGCAATCGCGCCTTCTGTCAGGAGGTTGCGATATTTCAGATTCTCAGTAGCGTCCTCGGCTTCCAATTGATCGATGGGGCCCCATACTTCTACAAAGCCGTTCCCAACGACGCGGCGGAGCTGGCGGGCAGCATAAGCCGGTACGTCCTTTCTGGGAATGCGTCCATTCTTGATCGCAGCGGTAAGCACGCGCCCATATCTGTTTCGGGAGGAAAGGGTTTGAATGACTTCTGCCTTTTCTTCTTGGTTGAAGGTGTCATATTTTTCCAACAATAAGCTTCCCAACGCCCGTCCATCAAAGGCAGCACAAGCCCTGATTGTCAGGAGGCGAAGCGCTCCATCATGTAACAAGTCAGGCAAAATGTCCTCAAGTTCAGAATTTTGCTTATTGGCGAGATTGGTCAAGGCCTTTTTTCTCTCTTCTATGGGGGCCGCGGGGTTTTTAAGAGTTGAAAGGAACTGCTGGGTAGCTTCGGCATCTCCGAAGAGTTGGGCAATTTCTACAGCCAGTGGGGCGGTTGTATTGTTGGCTTGAAGGCTGGCGTAAGTGGCCTCCCAATTGGTTGGCGGATCAATGTCGGACCTGCCTTCAATGCCATTTCGCATACCAGTCATCAAGGACAGTTGGGCTGGGCTCTTCCTGGCAATTTCTGCCACGACCAGGTCCATTTTTTCAGCATCGATGACTCTTCGGGCAATCAGTTCAGTCAGTAGAGGAATCTTGCTTTGGCTGGCCATAGACAAGCCGCGTTCAGGATTCTCTCCCACCATCGGCTCAACACCAAACCAGATCATCTTGGGGATATTGTGATCATCGATATCTTCTGCATGTTGGAGCAAGGCGTCAGCCAATGCCCAACGGTCGTCTATCTTCAAGCGCTGGAGGGCTGAGGCCAGATAGAGTCGAACAACCGGCGAGGGATCGTTTTTTGCCATGTCGATCATCTTATTGAGGGTCTGTTCAGAAGCAGATTTATCTTCATTGGCCAACTGCACAGACCAGGCTCGAATGTGGGCATCCTTGTCTGATAGCAAGTCCCGCAGCTCTTTTTCAGAAATCAGATTCGTCGTATGTAAGGTCCAAAGAGCTCGAAGACGGTGGTCAACATTTGGGGCTGAATGGAGCAATTCCTGAAGTCGGCTTTTCATATCAGAACCCACTTCTCCTTTGGTCGCCCGGTACTGCAAGATCACTCTGGCTCTACGGGCATGCCAATCGCTTGGACTGGTTTGCAGATTCACCAGAAAGTCATCCGATTGTTTGGTCAGGTCCTCATAGCGACCCTTGAAGTCCTTTGCCTGATTGTCCTCTGGCATGATGCGGAAGATTCTACCCGTTTCCTTATGCAATACTTCGTTCCCACAAATGTCTGCATCATGCCAATCCAGCACATAGACACCTCCTTCCGGCCCAACTTCCATGCTGAAACCGATCCACTGAGCATTGTTGGCCAGGAGAACTTCATCACCATGTTGTGCGACATAGCCTGAGCCTTTGGGCTCGAGGATGTCTGTCAAGACGGCATGCTCATGAATGTTGGCCATAAACAATCGGCCCTGATGAATGGCAGGAAAGGCATCGGACTGATAGACCCTTGCTCCGCCATGAGCCGACCGGTGCCGGTGATCCACTATGGTGCGAATATCTGTATAGGCATATGGATTGAAATGCTGCCCGCCTTGCCGATGGTACAGTCCGCCTGGAATGACATGAAACATGTGAGGAATCACGCAAGCAGTAATGAATAGCTGTCCTTTGGCATCATAGTCTAGCCCCCATGGATTGCTGAAGCCATGTGCAACTACTTCAAATAGATCTTTGGTTGGATGGTATCGCCAGACACCTCCATCAATGTCTACGCCATCTGCTTCCAACAAATCTTTTGGAAAGGGCTCTTTATGGCCATAGAGTTTCCCTTTGCCATTTGGCTTTCGGATTTTGGAAGGGGTAGCAAAGCCTTCACAGCCATACAACCAGCCATCTGGTCCCCAATGCAAGCTGTTGAGGGTTTCATGTCGATCGCGGATTCCCCATCCTGTCAGACGGACCTCGATCTCATCCATGTCTGCCTTGTCGTCCTGATCGGCATCCGGGACAAACAGCAAGTTGGGAGGTGCCCCGAGAAAGAGGCCATCGAATCCCACGGCGATTCCTGCAGGAAAAGGAACCCCTTCCATAAATACTTTTTTGGTGTCAGCTTCTCCATCGCCATCTGTGTCCTCCAAAATCAAAATTCTACTATCGCCAGAATTGGAAAATCCGCTGCGTCGACTTTCATAGTCTCTGTTCTCTGCGATCCACAAGCGCCCTCTGTCATCCCAGCAAAATGCCATCGGTTGGGTAATCATGGGTTCCGAAGCCCATACATTTACCTGCATCCCCTCCATCATGCTCATGGTATCCACTGCTGCCTGTGGAGTCAGAAATTTCGCAGCTCTGCCTTCGCTCCGAGCAATGCTCCACAAGTCAGAAGTCGAATAGGTAGCTCCCTTGCCACTATAGGATTCCCAGGCTCGGGTTATCCTTTCCTGGTCAAAGTCTCCTGTATATGCCAAAATTTGGTGCTGGATGATTTCCATTTTTCCTTTCTGGATCTTCCATTCTCCCATTCTTGCCCGAACGGGGCCTACGCCCATTTGTCCATCTACTCGCCATGTCTGTGGAAAACCGCTATTGTTTGGATGGTCAAAAATGGTAATATGCGCAAAATCCTTTCTTCCCTCAATTTGCATGCCGACATCTACCCATTGAGCGCGTTGGCCTTCAGCTTGTTTATTCTTTTGGCGGGCAGCGTTCAGGACTTCTGCATCCATGCCTTTTCTATAGGGCATGCGAAGGAAGAGTCCTCCATATTTATATTCTCCAATGGTGATGTCCTCCAGTGCCTTTCCATGCCAATCCAATTCCAGTAGATAGGAATGGTTCTCCTCTCGCATGGTCCATACCTGCTTTTCTTCCATGATTGGTTTCCCTGCTTCATCCAGCAAATGATAAATGGTTTGCCACAGGACCTTTTGGCCACTGTCTTGTATCACACTGGCAGATACTTTTTTCCAGTAATCCCCTTCTGGATGGTGAAAATAATCACGTCCATTCACACGAGTAAATCCCCAGTACAGACCTGTCTGATGTTTGTGGTGTCCAGGACTATATTCGGTGAGAACTCCTTCGCCATCAGGTGAAGCGATCGGGTGGATATAGGGGCGAAAATCGGCCTTTGCCACCTGCGTGAGAAGGGCTGTACTCTCTCCTTCCCGCAAGACAGAGATCTCTTCAGAGGTATCGTCAATCTGAACCCGTAGAAGCGTAGGAACATCTCCTTGGCCAGATGTGGATTGTGTAACAGAATCTGTAGGTTCACAGGAGACACACAACAGTATGCACATCAGGCAAGCAAGACAATAGGTGTAAATGTGAGAAGTAGACATAAGAATATAGTTAGTAGAAGGCTAAAAAATCATGTTTTCAGCTTCCTGGGTGATGTCTTATTCAGGAAGCAGTATCCCTAAGTTCGAGAATTCTTTGGAAAGAAAGGGGATGCAAAGGCATGCTTGCACCCTGAAAACCTTTGAGCAAGTAAGAATCTTCCTGAATCAGCGGATCTGACTGTAAATCAGACAGAAGAATCGGGCACCTCAGCAAATTCCGGTACAAACGGATCTTTACTCTGAGGATTGGCTGAAGGACTTTGGGCGAAGCCTGTAAATAGAATTCCGGTTTTGTTGCCAGCTGCAATCTGGGTTTGGATCGGATTTCTACAATTGCGTATATCCCTGCCTCCAATTTGGGTCGGCCATTCCGTTCCATGCGTGTGCGCTTATCGATCCCTACCCGAATGACAGCAAGTTGCCCCTTTTCGAACCATGATTGTTGATAGGGGATAATCCGGTAGGTATCTTCTGACATTCCGGCCGCCAAAAACCGATCAATTTCCCAGATCCTTGGGTTGCACATAAAGGTCCAGTAGCCAGTAGGAGAAGTTTTGCGAACCATGGGTGTTGATTGGATAAATATGAACTACCTTGAGGGTACATGAGAATGAAAGAATTTTCTTGACAATCTCAATCATTTTGTACCTTCAACCTCAAAGCCTATTAACTGACAACCCTCATGCTGACCGTTACAACAGAAGTGATCATCCACCGTCCAATAGAAGAAGTATTTGACTTCATTGCAAATATGGAGAATAATCCGAGCTGGCAAAATGGAATGCTTTCCTGTCGCTATACTTCTGATCCGCCGCATGTACAGGAAGCAACCTATGATCAGGTCGCTAAGTTTATGGGAAGAGAGATTGTTTCTTCCTTCACAATCCTGGAATTTGACCGACCAAACAAAATCAAGGGCAGCAGTCCAGAAGGGTCTTTTCCAATCACATTTACGCGGATGTTGGAAAAAACTGAACAGGGGACCAAAGTCTCTGCCTTGATTGAAGGTGATCCCAGCGGCTTTTTCAAATTGGCTGCTCCCCTGATGAAAGGGAAGGTAGCCAAATCTGTCAAAGAAGATTACCTTCGACTAAAGACATTATTAGAAAAGTAATCCGTGTTCTGAGTCCTTGATTATGAAACAATTATTCTTCCTGTTCCTCTCGATCGTTCTTCTTTTGGCTTGCAACAGGCGAGAACCTCCCAAAGATCCTTTTGAAGCTTATCAGCTGTCTCCTCCGCCAGATTATTCGCAGATGTATCTTTGGTCCTGCCATCCTGATCAAGAGGATTTTGGGGATGGAGCGCCCGAAGGGGCAAGCCCCGCAGATCAGGCTAATGCTATCGCTGATGTATTTTTCATTTATCCCACCACCTTCTATGAAAAAACTGCCTGGAATGCCAATGCGCTGGACGTGGAGCTCAATGCCAGAACAGATGAATGGGCTGTACGCCATCAGGCAAGTATCTTCAACGAAAGTTGTCGGGTGTATGCGCCGCGCTACCGTCAGATGACCTTTGGTGGATTTTTTACGGAAGATACTGCCTCCCGCTACAAAGCACTTGATGTGGCCTATACAGATGTGAAGACGGCTTTCGAATATTATCTCCGACACTTTAATCAGGGCCGACCAATCGTGATTGCAGGCCATAGTCAGGGGGCAGCCCTTGGCATTCGACTTGTGCAGGAATTTTTTGATGGGAAACCGCTACAGCAGCAATTGGTTGCTGCCTATCTACCCGGTTGGCCCTTTCGAGAAAACAAATTCTCGGACTTGCCGGTATGCGAAAGTCCAGACCAGACTGGCTGTGTCCTGGGGTGGTGTACCTGGAAAAAAGGCACGATCCCTGAATCTATTGACACCTACTACAAGGATGCTGTCGTGATTAACCCGATCAGTTGGAGACGAGATACCACATATGTTGGGAAAGAGAACCACAAAGGGTTTTTGGGAAGCAAATACAAACAAATCAAGCCACACAGTCTGGATGCTCAGGTGTACAAAGGAATTTTGTGGGCCAGTTCTCCTTTCAAGATCTCTCCGATCAAGAATTATCATATTGGAGACTACAATCTATTTTGGATGGATATCAGGGCAAATGTCAGCATGCGGGTGAATGCCTTTGGAGAAGGAGAACCGAATGAAGAACATGCTGAATAGATGTCAACAAAAGCGGGATTTGTGGTAATTCAGCATCCGAATGGTATCCACAGCTTCTCTGAACCAAATCGATGTAGGGTCTCTTTTGTCTCAATTATGCTTGCAGTAGCAACGAATTGCTACCTGGCAGGATGGATTCATAACCCATGGTGAAAGTTGTCATACACCCGAACTAAATCATTACCTTTATAGCTTCGTTTCATTGAACTACCACTATGAATTTTCTTTCTACTCTTGATTGGGTCATCGTTGCGGCCTATTTTTTGCTTTCCCTGGTGATCGGCCTGATGGTCTCCCGAAAGGCGGGATCAAGTGCGCAGGAATTCTTTCTTTCCGGCCGGAATATGCCTTGGTGGCTTTTGGGAGTGTCCATGGTAGCAACGACTTTCTCAGCCGACACCCCCAATCTGGTAACAGATCTTGTGAGACAAAACGGCGTTTCAGGAAACTGGGGCTGGTGGGCTTTTCTGCTTACAGGAATGCTGACCGTATTTGTCTATGCAAAACTCTGGCGAAGATCAGAGGTAATGACTGATATCGAATTCTATGAATTGCGATACAGTGGTTCCGCAGCGGCCTTTCTTCGGGGCTTTCGGGCATTGTATTTGGGCTTGATATTTAATGTATTGGTGATGGGGTCTGTCTCTTTGGCGGCCATCAAGTTTGGCGAAATTTTGATGGGACTTCCTGGCTGGGCAACTTTGTTGATTGCTGGATCTATCACACTTGCCTACAGTGCGATAGGAGGCTTGCGGGCTGTCATTATTACAGATTTTGTGCAATTTATTTTGGCCATGATCGGAGCGATCTGGGCAGCTTTTTATATCCTTGATTTGGAAGCCGTGGGTGGATTGTCTGAGTTGCTGGCCCATGAAGTTGTGTCTACCAAACTCTCCCTGCTCCCGGATATGTCAGATCCTTCGGTCTGGGCTCCTGTGCTCCTGGTGCCATTGGCTGTCCAGTGGTGGGCTTCTTACTATCCTGGTTCAGAGCCGGGAGGTGGGGGATATATTGCCCAACGGATGTTCTCTGCCAAAGATGAAAGAAACGCCATTGGAGCGACTTTGCTTTACAATGTAGCTCACTATGCCTTGAGGCCATGGCCCTGGATATTGATTGCTTTGGCTTCCATTGTGATTTTTCCTAATCTAACAGATTTACAGACAGCCTTCCCCAATCTTACTGCAGACAAACTCGGTCATGATGTGGCCTATCCTGCGATGTTGACCTTTCTCCCTGCTGGATTGCTTGGCCTGGTAGCTGCTTCGATCATTGCAGCATTTATGTCTACCATGTCTACGCAGCTCAACCTGGGGGCTTCCTACCTTGTCAATGATTTTTATCAGCGATTCATCAAACCAGAAGCAACAGACAAAGAATTGGTATGGACAGGACGGATGTTTACGGTTGTATCCATCATTTTGGGAGGAGGACTTGGATTGATTCTGACCAACGCAGCCCAGGCATTCAATCTGATGCTTTTGCTGGGAGCTGGCACAGGATTGATCTATATTTTGCGCTGGTTTTGGTGGCGAATCAATGCCTATACAGAAATCGTTGCGATGATCGCCTCTCTCATTATTGCCAGTTATTTGACCTTCTTCCATGATCAAACCGGATTGGTCGAATTGGCTGCATGGCAAAAAACAGTCCTCGGCGCAGTCCTAACGACCATTGTATGGGTGATTGCGACATTCTTCACGCCTCCTGATGATGAGGCTGTTCTGAGAAACTTCTACCGCAAAATCAAGCCCGGAGGTCCAGGCTGGAATGCTGTGAGACAGCGCGCTGAAGCAGATGGTGAAAGCTTGCCATCTGATCAAAGCAATCTGCCGCTTGAGCTTCTGATGTTTTTGATCGGGAGTATTGCAGTCTATGCAGCATTGTTTGCAACCGGATTTTGGATCTATGGCCAGACAAGCTATGCCTTGATTTCTACAGTTATTGCAGGTCTTGGTGGGTGGTGGCTATTCAGGGTTTGGGGAAAATTACAGACGGAATAGGGCGAAATCCCTTTTTATTCAAAATCTGTGTATTTTCAAGCAATGAAAAAATTGCCTATTGGTATACAAACTTTTGAGAAGATCATTTCTAATGGGATGATTTATGTGGATAAGACTGACTTGATTTATCAAATAATCAATAGTGAATCATATTATTTTCTGTCCCGACCTCGTAGATTTGGCAAGTCATTGTTGTTGACGACTTTGAAAGCGTTTTTTCAAGGGAAAAAAGATTTGTTCAAAGGACTGTATATATGATCAGGTAACAGAATGGACTGTCTACCCCCTTGTGCATATTGACTACTCCCGAATTGATTATAAGCACGGACTGGAAGTTTTTCGACGTACCTTTCTTTCTGATCTGGAATTGATTGCCAAAGAGTATGATCTCGTTCTCAGCAAGCCTGATATTGCATCCGCCTTCCAGGAATTGATTCATAAACTTCATGACAAATACCAGCAAAAGGTAGTTATTCTGGTGGATGAATATGATAAGCCCTTGGTGGATACATTGACCGACGATGCCCAATTCAATGAGAATCGGGAAGTCCTCCGAAATTTATATGGAACCATGAAGGGCCTGGATGGTCTGCTGCGATTTGTGATGCTGACAGGTGTGAGCCGATTTGCAAAGGTCAGCGTTTTTTCAGGGATGAATAATCTGGATGATATTTCCATGAATAAGTCCTTCGGCAAGTTGGTGGGGTTCACACAAGAGGAATTGGAAATCTATTTTGGGGAACATCTGGATCATTTGTCTCACACTTTTGGCTTATCTGTTGAGGAATTGATGCCGCATATCCGGGAGTGGTACAATGGGTTCTCATTTGATGGTGTCCACCGTCTGTATAATCCATTTTCTATCCTAAAATTGTTTACAGAGTTCGAATTCCGAAATTACTGGTTTTCGACAGCTACGCCCACATTTTTACTGGACCTCATCAAAAAGCAAAAACACCTTCCAGAAACCTTTGAGCATCTAAAGTTGGTGGATCTCACTGGCAGCACCATGCAAGTCAAGAATTTGCCACTGATCCCTCTTCTCTATCAGACAGGTTACTTGACGATTGAAAGCAGTGGCAGAGATGGTCTGCGTCCTTTTTACTATTTGAGTTATCCGAATGAAGAGGTGCGATTCTCCTTCCTAACCTATCTTGCTTCCGCATTCAAGGAAAGAGATGAATTTGAGATTCAGCCAGAAGCTTTGGCAGTACGTGATGCCCTCAAAGAAGAGAATATTGACGACTTTGTTAGACATTTCCAGAGTTTTCTGTCTGATATCCCTGCTCGCCTTCATATCCCCAGGGAAGCATACTATCATTCCTTAACCTATATGATGTTGCGAATAGTTGGTGCAAAAATGTTGCTGGAAAAAGAAACGAATAAAGGCAGAATCGATGCGGTTCTTGAGCTTCCTGACAAAATTTACTTGATCGAATTCAAATTTGCTACAGATAACAAGGTCAAAGATGTGAAGAGGCTCTCAGAGAAGGCCTTGACACAAATCAAGGACAAGCAATACTATCAGGCATATTTGTCTACTCACAAGCGAATCCTCATGCTTGGGATAGGGTTTTTGAACAATCAACTCCACGCACAACTGGAAGAACTGACGATTCCACAGTAGTCTCCGGCCTTGTTTGCCGTTCTTGTTACAAGGAGTATCCTTTTCTTAGAGACTGTTTTGAGATCTGTGCTGAGAATTTTTAGGGTGTATTTTTTTCTCAGACAAGGTTCTTTTTTGTTCTCATAGTGGTGCTATGGGAACAAAAAAAGCCGCAGAATGAGGAAAAAAGACACATACAAAAAATAAGTGACAGATGTTCAAACAGTCTCTTAGGCGTACAAATCATCCACATCTACTTCTGCCAATTCTCCCAAGAACTCAGCAATCTTGAGGATACTTGCCTGGAGGTACCGCTGCCCTTTGTCCGCAGTTCCCTGAGAGGGATTGCCAACCCCTGTATCGGCCGTCACCTTACTCCACTGACGTTGGGAGCTTGCCCATCCTTCCCGAAAGGCCTTGACTTTCCATTGTTTGGCTGATCCGTCTCCAGCCTGATCCAGCGGAAGGACCAGCTGAGGGGCAATGTGCAACATCGCACTGGTTTCCATTTCTCCGGCATGATCTCCCAAATCTTCGAAGTAGGGTTCTTGCTCCTCTACCTGATACCAATTGACGACACAGCTAAAGAGCCGGGGAAAATGAACCCCCAGTTCTCGCAGCATCTGCTTGAAATGGTTGCCGCCATGTCCATTCAGGATTACCAGCTTACGGATGCCATGACGATCCAGCACATCTGCCAGATCTTTGAGAATGGCGAATTGAGTGCTGGGATTGAGGTTGAGGCACAACTGTATATCCAACTGGCCTGTATTTACCCCAAAAGGCACACAAGGCAGGACGATGACTTTGTGGCCCTGTTCCCAGGCTATTTTGGCAGATTCTGCGATAACATAGTCTGCCTGATAGTTGTCTGTGGCATAGGGAAGGTGGTAGTTATGGGCTTCAGTTGCGCCCCAGGGAAGGATGGCTACCTCATAAGCGGTATCCTTGACAGCCAACCAATTGGTCTCTGCAAGTATATAGGGTCTGATCATTGAAGTGAGAAATGGATGTGAGAGTGAGGCAGCAATCTACATGCTTTGGATCAGACTGACAATGGTACTGCGAAGAAAAGTGGCACGGCTGCTACGATCTGAGACACCCAGACGAAGGTGTTGGTAGAAGTTGGCTCCCTCCATCAATGTGATGATCATTTCTGAGGCCCTGCCAGGATCTTCTACCTCAATAATGCCCGCTTCATTGGCATGTCCAATCTCCTGGGTTAACGTTTCTGAAATTCGATCATATAATGCGGTAAACTGCGCCCGAATCTCAGAATTTCTCAAACTCAGGGTGTAACAACTGTAGAAGACAATATTGTCCATGATCTGGTCCCATTGGATCTGAGACATCACGTCCAATACATCCTCCCAGCGCTGTGCAGGATCAGCCTCACGAGAAAAATCAGGCATGATATGGGAAGAATAGGTGGAGATGATGTACTCAATCAATCCCAGTATCATGGATTCCTTGGTCGAAAAATAATGGATCAAAAGGCTCGGATTTACATCCATTCGCTTGGCTATTTTTGCGATAGAAGCCCCTTCAAATCCTTCATCAATGATCACCTGATAGAAATGTGAAAGAATTTCCTGCTTCCGGACAGTGGCCTTGCTTTTCCTACCCATGTAGAGCCGATTGAATAATAAAGAATAAGAAAATACGCTAACGTGTATCAGGAAAAATATCTTAACAGCCCAAGTTACAGAATTTTATAACTTGAGAAAACAGGAGAATGTTTACAATTTTTTAGGAATCTTTACATCCAAGGATCAGCCTTGCAACCGCTTTCATGGCTTTTCCTTGTGCGCCATAATCTGTTTTGTCATCTCTGATTCGCTCATAAAAATTGAATCCTTCGACCAGGGCGATCAAAAGGTGTGCACTTCTTCCTAAATCCTGTGGGGGAATGATGTGCGCTGCTTCTGCCAAGCTCAGTTCGTGCAGCAAATGGGCGTGAAATCCAGTATAATTGCGCTGATACCGTTCCCGGATTTTGGGATGATGAAAGATGAGAGGAAAACAACTATAAAATACCTGCCCATTTTGCTGATCATCCCACTCAGACCCAAAAATGGTTGACAATACCTGATCTAATCGCTCCCCAGGATCTGAAATAGCCTCTAGCCTGGGCAAAAATGTCTGCTCATATTGCTCAATCATCCATTCGATCAAGGCATGGATCATTTCTTCCTTGGTTCGAAAATAGTGAATCAGCAAGCTCGAAGGCATGTCCATTCTCCGTGCAAGCCGGACCGTGGAGGCAGCCTCAAACCCTTCCTCATAAATGAGCTGAAATAAATGTTCAAGGATTTCTTTCCTGCGAATTGCAGCAATACTTTTTCTTCCCATCGAAAGTTCTGTTTCTTATTGTACAGCAACATGAATAAATCTGTACATAAATCACAATAGATAGAGCACTCTCTCAATAAATAGAGTACTTGCTCAATAAATAAAAATCCTGTATTTTTCGCAAAATTTTTCTTCACTACTGACAATTGTATCATGAAATCAATCTTATATGTTCTGCTGATCAGTCTGTTTGGCATTCATACCCATATACTGTTTGGGCAAAATGACGCTGCAACTGACATTCGAAAATCTCTCCAGAAGCAATTTATCATGGCTGAGGAAGGGGACACCATTCGGATTCCAGCAGGGAACTTTTTCTCCGATGGGAGCATTTCTATGGATGAGAAAAAGAATGTTGTCATCATGGGAGCTGGAAAAGACAAAACCATTATCTCCTTCAAAAAGCAAAAAGAAGGAGCGGAAGGCATCAGAATCGCTAATTCTAAGAACATCAAAATTATGCACCTGACTATTCAGGATGCCAAAGGCGATTTGATCAAGGTCATGGATACGGAAGGAATTGTCTTTTATGACATGAAGACCGAATGGACAGGCAAGCCCAAAACCAAAAATGGGGCTTACGGTTTTTATCCTGTTAGTTGTTCCAATGTATTGATCGACAAATGTGATGCTATTGGTGCTTCAGATGCTGGGATCTATGTGGGACAATCTCACAATATCGTTGTTCGCAACAGCACGGCCTATCACAATGTGGCAGGGATCGAAATCGAAAACTCTACCATGGCTGATGTATACAATTGCGAAGCCTATGAAAATACTGGAGGAATTCTGGTATTTGATTTGCCGGATTTGCCGAAGAAGCGTGGTGGAAATGTCAGGGTGTATGACAATCATGTTCATGACAATAACTACCGCAACTTCGCACCCAAAGGAAATTCTGTCTCCTTTGTGCCTCCGGGAAGTGGGGTGATCATTTTGGCTGCCAGCGATGTCGATGTCTACAACAATAAGATCATCAACAACCAGACTGCGTCAACCTCTATTGCCAGTTATTATTTCACAGAACGGCCAATCAATGACAAGGAATATTATCCATTTCCAACTCGAATCTATATTCACGACAATGTATACGAGCGTAAGCGTAAAAAACCCATTCTGAAAAACAAGGTAGGTGCGCTGTTCTTTCTCAAGTTTAAAAAAGATGTCCCCCACATCCTCTTGGATGGCATTTTTGACCCAGAAACACTGGATGAAAGTGGGCAACTCAAAGACGAATTCAAAATCTGCGTTCGAAACAATGGAGATGCGGACTTTGTCAATCTGGATGCTGAACATGATTTTAAAGGTCTCTCTAAGGATGTCGCTCCCTTTGATTGTGAGCGTAATGAATTGAAAGCACCTGAATTGACAGCGAATAACTAATCGACTGCCACATGTGGAGATATGTGTTGATCACCCTTGTTGTTACGATAGGATTGGGCTTTGTCCCAGGCAAGCCCGATCCTGTCAGACAACAATATCCCAATCAGCTGAGTGAGTATGGATTTTTTGCAGGAAATATAGCGGATCAAATACCGGAAGAAGGAGTCGTTCCCTATGATCTGAACACGCCTTTGTTTTCTGATTATGCCGAAAAACTGCGCTTTGTGAAGTTGCCTGAAGGGGAGGCTGTTCCATACAATGAGACAGAAGTCCTCAACTTCCCTGTTGGAACAGTCCTTATCAAGACCTTTTATTACCATACGGATGAACGAAAACCAGCCAAGGGTCGCAACCTTCTGGAGACACGCTTATTGATTCATGAGGAAGATGGCTGGACAGCTATTCCTTATCATTGGGATGACAAACAGACAGATGCATTTCTGGAAGTAGCTGGAGATACGAAGGATATCAAGTGGACCGATGCCTCTGGCAAGAAACGCAAGCTGGCCTACTCCATGCCGAATATGAACCAGTGTAAAGGCTGTCATAGCTATGATGGGGCCATGCGTCCTATTGGTCCATCTGCGAGACAACTCAATGGTGACTTTGAGTATCGGGAAGGAACGGCCAATCAATTGGATAGTTGGGCAAAACGAGATATTCTGACAGATTTGCCAGAGGAGCAGGCAGAGATTCCCCGGATTGCTGTGTGGAATGATCCCTCTACTGGCAGCCTTGACCAGCGTGCACGTGCCTGGCTGGACATCAATTGTGCACACTGTCATAATCCACACGGCCCTGCCAATACTTCGGGTTTCTTTCTCGATATCCATCAGACAGATCTGGGTGCATTGGGCGTCAACAAAACCCCAGTAGCAGCTGGACGCGGCTCAGGGGGATTCCTGTATGACATCCATCCCGGCAAACCAGAAAAATCTATTCTGATTCATCGTATGGAATCTGTCGATCCTGGCGTGATGATGCCAGAAGTGGGACGAAAACTGGTCCATGAAGAGGGGCTAGCCCTGATCAAGGATTGGATTAGAGAGATGAAGTAGGGTGGGAATATCCTAAAGGTAAGTAAGGGGACAATCTTTGGGTTGATTTTGGGAATAAGGGAAATAATGGCTTGATTGGTAAGATTTCTCCCTTTTTTCCCCTATGCCCACTATATCCCTCACAAATAATTGTGTCCCCTTACTTACTTATTTACCCAATGGGCTTATTTTTTGGTATTTGATAGGTGAAAATAGATTCTGACCTTCGTTTTGCTTGATTTATGGAGAATGATTATCTTCTCCCATCTCTTATTGACTTGCAAGATATCTTCTGTTCTCACCAAAACCCATTTGCCAAAATGGAAAAGAAAACCCATATCTCTCGTCAAACAACAGCTATCTTCCAGGTAATCAAGGACTACGCAGACTACTTCAAACTGCCACAAGATTCCCTTTCCTATCAATTCATTCAGGACCCTATGGCTCATCACTACCAATTGGTCCGACTAGGGTGGTACAATGGGAAGCGTGTGCATGTCGTGCTCTTTCATTTGGATCTGATCCATGACAAAATCTGGATTCAACTGGATCGAACGGAAGAAGGAATTGCCAATTGGTTGGTGGAGAGAGGCATTGAGAAATCCGAGATTGTATTGGCCTACTTTTCGCCAGCACATCGGAAACATACAGAATTTGCAGTAGCATAGCAGAAAGAATCCCAGGCTACAGCTTTTTCCGTATCTTTGTGTTATGATTCCTCAGCGTCCCATCACAGATTGGTTGCCCATTACCCAAAAGGAAGTCGACAAGCGCGGCTGGGAAGAACTGGATGTGGTCCTCATTTCGGGGGATGCCTATGTGGATCATCCCGCCTTTGGGCCTGCCGTCATTGGCAGAATTATCGAAGCAGCTGGCTATCGGGTAGCCATTGTTCCGCAACCCAACTGGCAAGATGACTTGCGGGATTTTAAGAAGTTTGGCAAACCCAGATTATTCTTCGGCGTGACCTCTGGCTGTATGGACACCATGGTCAATCACTACACCGCCAACAAGCGACGAAGATCGACAGATGCCTATACGCCCGATGGCAAAGCAGGATTCCGCCCTGACTATGCGACCTCTGTCTATTGTAAGATCCTCAAAGAATTGTATCCGGATGTGCCCGTACTGATCGGTGGCATTGAAGCTTCGTTGCGGCGTGTCACCCACTACGACTATTGGGCCGACCAACTGTTTCCCAGCATCCTCGCAGACAGTGGTGCAGATATGCTTGTGTATGGCATGGGCGAACAATCCTTGTACGAGATTTTGCACCTCCTCAACAAGGGGGTTCCTTTTTCTTCTCTTCGCACCATCAAGCAAACAGGATTTTTGTTGAATTCGGATGAGAATCTGCCCAAGAACAAACAATGGACGGATGTGGAGATTGCCTCTCATGATAGCTGTTTGAAGGACAAAATGGCCTTTGCAGCCAACTTCAAAATCATCGAACAGGAATCCAATAAAGTCCAGGCAAGAAGAATTATTCAGAACATTGGAGACAAAACCCTGGTGATCAATCCGCCCTTTCCTCCCATGTCTGAAAAGGATATAGACCATTCTTTCGATTTGGCATATACCCGTCTGCCTCATCCCAAATACAAAAAACGTGGGCCTATCCCGGCCTATGAAATGATCAAATTTTCGGTCAATATGCATCGGGGATGTTTTGGAGGATGTAGTTTTTGTACCATTTCGGCACATCAGGGAAAATTCATCGCTTCACGATCCAAAGATTCCATCCTCAAAGAGGTGGATGAGATCACCAAAATGCCTGACTTCAAAGGGTATATCAGTGATCTGGGAGGCCCGTCCGCCAATATGTACAAAATGAAAGGCAAGGTGCAGGAGATTTGTGATCGTTGCACAGCGCCTTCCTGTATCCATCCTGTCGTGTGCCATAATCTGGATACCAGTCATAAACCCATGACTGAAATTTATCAAGAAGCTGCTGCCCATGACAAGGTCAAAAAAGCCTTTGTCAGCAGTGGAATCCGATACGACTTATTGGTAGATTCCTACAACAAGCAAGCGGACAAGGATGACCTGGAGGAATACATGGACAATCTGGTGGAGAACCACATTGCCGGTCGACTCAAAGTAGCTCCTGAACATACCTCAGATGCGACCCTCAAAGTCATGCGCAAGCCTTCTTTCAAACATTTTCATGAATTCAAGAAGCGCTTTGACCGACTCAACCGCAAGCACAAGAAGGACCAACCATTGATTCCCTATTTTATCTCCTCTCATCCAGGCTGCGAAGAAGTAGACATGGCCAATCTCGCCTGCGAAACCAAAGATATGGGGTTCCAATTAGAGCAAGTGCAGGGATTTACCCCAACACCGATGACGGTTGCAACCATCATCTACTATACAGGTGTACATCCTTATACCCTTCAGCCAGTCTATACAGCCAAGACCCGGGAAGAAAAACGCAACCAGCACCTCTTTTTCTTTTGGTACAAAAAAGAAAACCGCCAGAAAATTAAGGACAAACTCCTTCGAATTGGCCAATCAAAAATGGTAGACAAACTGCTGGGACGAGAATCACAAGGCAGAACTTCCAAAAAGAGAAGACGCTAATACCACCTAATCTGAAATTGTTGATAAAGGTGCTGCAAGACAGTACTTTATCATCTTATTACGAAACAATTCGTAAATAAATTTGCATTTACGAACTCTTTCGTATATACTTGTTCTACGAAATGATTCGTAATAAAGTCTAATTTATTTTTTATGCTACCCAAACCTACCGATGGAGAACTCGCCATTCTTCGGATTCTGTGGCAACAGGGCGCATCCACAGTTCGCACTGTCAATGATGCGCTGAATCTGAAACGGGATGTGGGCTACACCACTACCTTGAAGATCATGCAAATCATGTTTGAAAAGGGATTGCTGGATCGAGAGAAGGCAGGTAAAACCCACATCTATCACCCGCTAATAGAAGAGGAGGAAGCCCAAACACAATTGCTGGACAAACTCATGGACACTGCCTTTCAGGGATCGGCCAAAAAACTGATCATGAGAGCCCTTGGCAATCGTCGTTCTTCGCAAGAAGAGCTAGATGAAATTCGTAAGTACCTGGATCAAATTTCTAAAGAAAACAAAGACTAATCTCCCACAATCATGCTAGAATTTATTCTTCAATTGTCCCAGACCACCTGGGCAGAAATACTTGGCTGGACCCTGATTCATAGCTTATGGCAAGGTAGCTTGATTGCCATCTTGTTGGTACTGGGGCTAAGGCTGTTTGGAATTCGTTCAGCTCAGACCCGATATACCCTGGCCCTGGCCGCATTGTTGTTGATTCCCATCAGTTCGATCCTGACCATGATGAGTGAACGAACGCAAACACATCAATTGCTCTCTCAGCATACGGGAGTGCCCACGATTGAAGCGCTTACGCCTTCCGAACAACAGAGTACGCTTCAACAAAGACAGGAGACATCTGCCTTCTGGATGCTCGATCGCTTCTTTTCGCTGGATTGGCGGACCTGGATCAGTGTCTTACCCTTCTTCTGGATTCCTGGCGTATTGTTTTTTTCCATCAGGAGCCTTGGAGGAATGTGGTATGCTCAGCGAATCCGCCATATGGGCAGCAAGGCCTCTGCAAATATCTGGCAGGAGAAGATAAAGGACTTGGCTCAATACCTGGGCATTAGTCCCATCCCGGAACTTCGGATGACCCGTCTGTTGCGAAGTCCTGTGGTGATTGGACACTTCCGACCCGTAATTCTGATGCCATTGTCCATGCTGAGTGGCCTGACGCCTGATCAGATAGAAGCCATTTTGACACATGAAATGGCGCATATCTATCGCAGGGATTATTTGGTGAATATCCTTCAGACAGGCATAGAGACACTTTTCTTCTTCCATCCTGCCATCTGGTGGATCTCCAACCTGATCCGAACAGAAAGAGAGCATTGCTGTGACGATGTTGCAGTCAAGCTTTCAGGTAAGCCTCTGGAATATGCTCAGGCTTTGGCTGAGTTGGAAGCGAGCTATCTTTCAGCACCCAAGCTGTCTCTTGCATTAGATGGACATAGAAAACCCTTGTTTCGGAGGATTCAGCGCTTACTTCAACCCGAACAAAGAAACACGGGAGGATTCAGTCATGTGCTCATGATTGTGATGTTGGGAGTATTGATGAGTAGCATGGCAGATTTCTCTCCCTTACCGCCTACATCGGGTAAGCAGGATCTTGTGATTCCTCCAATAGATAGCCTGTCTGTGGGAGTAGAAGAACAGTCTCCTGAGTCCGATACCGTCCCCTTGACCATGGATTTTCAACAAATGGATAGTCTGCCTGCTCTTGAGCTTTCGGGAGTCGAAACCAGCCCTCTCTCTCCCACAGCTGGCAGTTTTGACTCCACGACTCCCACTCTTCTGCTCATCGAAGAGATACCGCCAGCTCCTCCTCTGATTTTTCCTTTTCAATCTATCAGCTTACCAAGAGGAAGCCAGGAGGAGCAGCGGCAATTTCTCAGTGAGATGGAACGAAAGTGGGAAGCGATTCTCTTCTATTGGGAACATGATCTAAAGGTCTGGTTCAAGGAGTTCAAAAGAGGGGTGACCGCTCTCTATATGAAGGAAGTGGATGAGGAAACCTGGAACAGAATGGGTAGTCAACACTGGCAGAACAAGATACAAGCCGAAATAAATAAAGAAAGAAATCGTGCGCTGGAGCAAGCTTACCAAATCCAGCAGGAGGCCAGCTTAACATTTGAGCGTCTCAGAAGACAACTAAATGAATCGAGCAGTCTGACCCCCAATGATCAGCTTGAAAAAGAGCGATCAAGGTTGGTTGAGGAAAAATCGAGAAAAGACCAATTATATCTGCTGGAACAGGAACTTAAACGACTTGAGGAACTGTTTTATAAAAAGATCAAGGAACCAAAAAGTGAGAAACGAATGGAGGAGGCCCTTGAGCTGTTTCGAGAGGTGGGAAAAAAGAAAGATGCCCTAACATCTATTCAACAAAAGCAGGAAATCAGAGAACTGGCAGAAGCAATCGAAAAGATGTCAAGAGAAAAGCAAGCCTTGCAACAACCAGCGATTGACAAAATGAAAGCAGAGTTGGAATTGAAAGAGGCAGCGACTAGACAACAAGAGGAGATGGAAGACCTTCTCAAAAAGCTGGAAGCAATTCAAGCTTCCGTTGCTTATCAGAAGATGGAAGAAAAAAAGAAAGAAGAAGAACGGGAGGCCATTATGGGTGCCTTGCCAACTGAATTGTACAAAACGTACAAAAATATGGGAAATTTTCAGTTGGCACTCTCCCGCTCTCTGGTGCATGATGGTCTCGTCAAACCTTTTGTGAAGACCATCCGAATCACAGCAACTCGAACAGGATTGAAAGTCAATGGCCGCAAACTCAGCAAGCGGGAAAGTTCGTATTACAAAGAATATATCGAAAAGAATGGCATCAAAATGAGTCACGGCACAACTCTGAGAATCACCAACAATCAGAGCAAAAAAAGACAGAGATCTGGATCAGACTGATTGTTCCGCGAAAGACGCAAAGCTTGCTACGACTAATATAGACAGGTAAAAAGCTTAGGACCCTGTGTAAAAAGGTTCTTTTTATCACCATTGACCTCCCCTTTCGCCTTGGTGCCCCTCCTGAGAGACTGTTTGGAAATCTGTTACTTATTTTTTGTATGCGTATTCCTCATTCTGCGGCTTTTTTTGTTCCCATAGCACCACTATGAGAACAAAAAAGGGCCTTAACTGAGAAAAAAATACCCCATAAAAATTCTCAGCACAGATTCCAAAACAGTCTCTCAGTCTAACAATTTTTGCAAACGGTTTATTTCATTTTGCCAATGCTGAATGGTCCGCTGCTTGTCTGACTCAGAACCAAAGTCCTTTTGCTGCACAAACAAAAGGCCAGTTTCTGCGGCTTCCTTGGCTTTCGACATATAACCTACTTCTTCCATCAATTCCATCTGAATCCGATAGGCAAATTCCATTTTTTCCAACTCAAAACTCTTATTGACTAGCCAGGAGGCTCGAAAAAAGTCAAGATCCTCCACCAATAAATAGGCAGCAGCGGAGGCATAGACTGCTGCATCTGCTGATTTTTCTGTCATCAACTCCTTCTCAATGTATTCCTGAATTATGTGATCGGTAGAAGTTTGAACGGGAAAGGAAATCTGGGTATTGGCCCAGGAAAAATAAATCTGAGCATTGTTAGGCACAATATCTATATCCAATGTCATGCTTTCATAAAAACGGACACTCCTTTGTGAAGGAACATGAAACCGTGCTACATCCTTGGTAGGATCATAATCATAACTTCCGTACAAACTCACATCTGAGTTGAGGATTACCATCCATTCTTCTGGAGAAGGGATGGTAAAGAGGGAGTAGGTTCCGGCAGCTACAGATTGTCCCCCAACAATGACCTCTTTGTCAAAACTGATTTTGGTACAATAGCCTGCACCTGTTCTCCATACTTTGTTCCAGGGCACCAGACCTCCGAAAATGACGCGATTCCTGACAGATGGTCGCTCATATTCAATCGAGATAGTTGTATTACCAACTTGTTGACTAAGTGTGCCTTTGGGGCTAAGGGAAGGAAAGTCGATCTGGGCGTAGCTCCCTGATGACATGCAAATAAAAAAAGAGAGAAATAAAAGATTAGATTTCATATGTTCGCATTTGTTGAAGGTCAAAAAAGAAATAATATATATCAGCCTAATAGACAACAATAAGACGAACAGATCAGTGTTATAGGACTAGACGTATAAGTCTCCCTCATTACAGAAAAAAATGAACATCCAGGATTCAATGCTTCCTTCACAAAAGGGAGGTAAGACTTAAGGTTGTAGGTAGAACAGGTTTATTGGTACATTAGTGAGTTAGGAAAAATGAGCTTTTATTCATCCCCATCCAACTGTTTTTGTATACGATCTATCGCTTCCTGCCAGATGGTGATTGTTCGTTCTTTCCCTAATTCAGAACCAAATTCCCTTCCTTCCACAAAGACTTTCCCCTTCCTGGCTATCTCCAAGGCTTCTGATGTATTGCCAATCTTCTCTAAGATCTCCATCTTGATCCGATAGGCATATTCTGTCTCTTCTAATTCCATGCTTTTATCTGTCAGTTGTATTGCATGGAAAAAATCAAGATTATGAATCAAAAGGTACTCTGCAAACAGCACATATTGCTCGGCATCTGTAGAGGTTCCAGTCAACAAATCCTGAGAGATATAGGCTCTCACTTCCTGATCAGTCGTGGTTTGAACAGGAAAAGAAATCTGAATATTGGCCCAGGAAAAATAGATCACAGCATCATTGGGAACGACATCGATATCCAGGGTCATGGTCTCATAAAACCGCTGGCTGGTCTGGGGGCGAACTATGAATCTGGCCACATCCTTCTCTGAATCATAATCATAGCTTCCATATAGACTCACATCCGAATTCAGAATCACAGTCCACTGAGTCGGTGTCGGGATCGTGAAGAGAGAATAGGTTCCGGCAGCTACAGATTGTCCCCCAACAATGACCTCCTTGTCAAAAGTGATTTTGGTACAATAGCCTGCACCTGTTCGCCATACTTTGTTCCAGGGAACCAGACCACCGAAAATAATGCGATTTCTGACAGCCGGACGCTCATATTCGATGGAGATTTGGGTATTCCCGACAGTTTGGGAGATTGTTCCTTTGGGACTGAGAGAAGGAAAATCGGCCTGAGCAAGGCAGAAAGTGGAAAAAAACAGAACGATGCTAAACAGAGAGAAAGATTTCATTTGGAGAGTTTAACGGTTGTTGAGAAAACAATAGTTTTTGTAACAAACACTGAGGTTAGCTTAGCACAAGCAGCCTCAGAATTTCCCAAAGGACCAATTAATATACATCAGTCTTCATACAAGAGAAAAATTGAGACATTTGTCTTACTCGAATGAGACCTTAGATGTTGGCCAATCCATGGAGGCAAAATTGCTGAATGGCAAATTCCAACTTTCATTAGCAATAAAACTAATTTTTTACGCAAAGTTTCTTATCTTTCCTAAAAAATCAATCCATGAAGACTGACAAACTCACTCGATGGCGCTTATTGTTAGGAGGTGGAGAGGCAGACGGTACCGGGCAAGAACTGCAAGGGAACTTGCAACAGATGGATCAGAGTCTACAGGCCTTGTATGATTCTGCACAGAATCGCAAGGGGGGGCTAGGGAGTTCTACCCCTAATCTGAATCGATGGCTGGGAGATATTCGACAATTCTTCCCGACTTCGGTGGTGCAAGTCATGCAAAAGGATGCCCTCCAACGTCTCGGGCTTGAACGAATGCTCCTGGAACCTGAATTGCTGGAATCAGTTCAGCCAGATGTACATTTGATCGCGACCTTGCTGAATTTGAAGAATATCATTCCGCATAAGACCAAAGATACCGCCCGGAAGGTCGTCCAGGGAGTAGTCGAAGAGTTGAAGAAGCGCTTACAGCTTCCATTTACCCAGGCCATCAAGGGAGCCTTGAACAAACAATCCCAAAGAAGACGTCCACGCAGTTCCGAAATCAATTGGGATCTGACCATTCGCAAAAACCTCCAGCACTATCAGCCGGACTATCAAAGTATCATTCCCCACCGACTGATTGGGTATGGAAAAAAGGGGCAAAAACTCAAAGAAGTGATTCTCTGTGTAGATCAAAGTGGCTCCATGGCTACCTCTGTGGTCTATGCCAGTATTTTCGGTGCCGTGATGGCAAGTATCCCTGCATTGTCCACCCGAATGGTCGTTTTTGACACCTCTGTTGTAGATTTATCTGAACATCTTCAGGACCCGGTTGATCTCCTTTTTGGCACCAATCTGGGGGGCGGAACAGATATCAATCAGGCCTTGCAGTATTGTCAAGCCTTGATCCAACGACCAAGGGAAACCATTTTGATTTTGATCAGTGATCTCTACGAAGGCGGCAACAGGCAAGAACTAATGAAACGCTTTGCAGAAATCCAATATAGTGGCGTACAATTGATTCCCTTACTCAGTCTGAGCGATGATGGCAAACCAGCTTATGATCGTGAGATGGCGCAATACCTGGCTTCCCTGCATGCACCAGCTTTTGCTTGTAGCCCCGATCAATTCGCCAAACTTATGGCCGATGCAATTTCAGGGGGATAAGGGGAAGAAATTCTCCTAATATGTCACAAAAAAATCGGGTTTTGGCCAGAAACCTAAACCCGATGGCGGATGTTCATTCTGGGGACCAGAAGTTTCTTATGCTTCTTGTTGCCTCCTATTTAGACAGGGGGAGCTGGCAAAAACAATCCTGCTTTTCAGCAGAAAAGACTTTGCGTAAAATCCTCTCAGGAAGGGATGTATCCATGTGAAGGGGGTCAATCCCCTCCCAAAAAACTTCAGCTACCATGTATCAATTGAAACTATCAAAATCGTCGGAATCAGGATTCTCGATTTGCTGATTGTTTTGCAAGGAGTCTCGTTGTACTTCCCGGCAATTCAGATCGATCTCCAATCCCGCGGGTTTGATGAATCCTTCCATGTCCAGCCCGATTCGTCCATCTTCATAGACATCCTGCATATACAAGGCCCAAACCGGCAAGGCCATATTGGCGCCTTGTCCATATTTGATAGATCGGAAGTGCATGCGACGGTCAGCTGCCCCAACCCATACGCCTGTAACAAGTTTGGGCGTAACGCCAATGAACCACCCATCCGACTGATTTTGGGTGGTCCCTGTCTTGCCACCGATTTCGTTGCGGAATTTGTATTTGAACCTTAGTCTTCTGGCAGTCCCTAAATCAACCACGCCTTTCAACAGTTCCATAATCAGGAATGCTTTTCCTGGGCTCAACACTTCTTTGGTATTCGCGGGAAAAGAAGCCAGAACCTTGCCTCCCTTGTCTTCGATTCGGGTGATTACTCGAGGTTCTACCCTCGTTCCGTAGTTGGCAAAGGTGCTATAGGCTGAAGTCAATTCCAATACGCTCAGGTCTGTTGTTCCCAGGCAGAGTGCGGGCACTTCATCCAATTCGGTTTGGATACCCATATTGTAGGCAAACTGTGCCACGGTATGCGGCGTGAGATCCTTCATCAATTGAGCGGTAACCAGGTTCACAGAATTCGCCAACGCATGACGCAAGGTCATCAATCCCCCAATCTCTCCGCCAGAATTCTTGGGAACCCAAGGTTTGCCACCAGGATTTTCAAAAACTACTGGCTGATTGAGATATTGATCACAAGGAGTCGATCCTGAGTTCACAGCAGCCCCATATACAAAGGGTTTGAAGGTAGAGCCTACCTGACGTTTTCCTTTGGCAACATGATCGTATTTGAAATGCTTGAAGTCTATTCCCCCCACCCAGGCTTTGACATGTCCATTGGTTGGGTCGATGGAGACAAGGCCAGTCTCCAGGTATCGGGCATAGTGCTTCAGAGAATCGGTGGGACTGAGGACTGTATCTACTTCTCCATCCCAGGTAAAGATCCGCATGGGCACCTTCTTCCGGAATTCTGCATCAATTTCTGCTTGAGATTTCTTCGCCTTTTTGGCAAGTCGGTAGCGCTCAGATTTGCGCTTCTGGTCCAACAAGATCGATGGATCTGATTTATAGAGTTTATTGCCTCTGTTTTCCACCTTGTCAAAATCTGTTTGCAGGCTCATCAAGTGCTCTCTCATCGCAGCTTCGGCATGGGTTTGCATTCGAGAATCGATGGTGGTATACACCCGTAGCCCATCGGTATACAGATTGTATCCATTCTCTTTACACCAGGCCCTTAACTCTTCTCTCACATGTTCACGGAAATAGGGAGCCAGTCCTTTGACATGCAACTGTTCCTGTTCTACCAGGGAGGTATTCAGCGGGATTTCCTTAATGCTATCAATGTTCAGGGAATTTTCATCCAGGAAATCATATTTCACCATCTGATCGATGATTACATTCCTCCTGCTTTCGGTTCTTTTTTGATGCTTAAAGGGATTGTAAACGCCTTGTCCCTTGAGCATACCGACAACCAATGCAGCTTCCTCAATGCTGAGATCCTTGGCAGATTTGTCAAATAATCGGTTGGAAGTCGTTTCTATTCCGTAAGAAGTTCCATAGATGTTGACCGTATTCAGATAGGCCACCATGATTTCTTGCTTGGTAAATCGCCGCTCAATATAGGCTGACACCAGATATTCCTTGATTTTTCGGATATACTTATTGTGATTCCCCACTTCATCATAGAGGTTTCGGGACAACTGCATGGTGATGGTACTCCCGCCTCGAATCTCGTCTCCCAGGATGATATCCTTCAAAATGGTGAAGAAAGATTTGGGGTCAATCCCAGAATGCCCATAAAATCGCGCATCCTCCGTCGCGATCAATCCATTGACAACATGTTCCGATATTTCATTCAAACTTACATTTACCCGATTCTCCCTTGAATAGTATTTCTGCAATACCACACCATCTGCTGAGATCAACTGTGTGGACAGATCACTGTCTGGATTTTCAATCAAATCCATCGGGGGCAAATCTGTCGATACATAGATGAGAAAAATCAGCACGCCCAGTGTGATCGCTCCGACAAAGCTCAAAAAAGCAATCCTGGGAACTTTGAAAGTCGGTTTTAACATCGACTTTGTAGGAGTAGAAGGAGCAGAAGGCTTGGAAGGTTCATCAATGATGACTTCGTTTGCGATTTCTTCAATGCCTACATTTTCAGGTTTGGGTGTCTCGTTCATGATGGGGAACTAATGCTAAGAATCAGAGTCTGAAAGATGGTGGCTGATGACCACAAGACAAAAATACTGTTTTCTTCTGTCTATTTGGACACAAATTATGCCGTCTTATCACAAAGCTGCTTATGAATTTGAGAATTTGCGGCTGATCCTTGAATATTCGTTTGTCAAAACTCTTTTTTTCCGAACTCGCTGTCAATAAACTTCATTTTGTCTGAAGCCTGATTTAACTGATAACTGATGCCTATGAGAAGGACATCTACTTCATAGACATAGTTGGTAGTGGTGAAAAAATTGTCTCTGACAGTGGTGATTCGTTGCTCGTTTGACTCCAGCAAGCCTAGATCCATCTGCTGCCACTGGAGAGACAAACTGATCCGTTTTTGGGGGAATTTCTTTCTCAGAACGAGACTGGGATTGTAAAATCGAGAATCTCTTCCCTGGGCCGTAATGCGTTCTGACAGATAGTTCAGGCCGATTTGCACACTCGAATGATAGGGAAGAGAAAAGTCCGTATTTGCATTGATAGAAAAGATCGTATTGGCGGTATTGATGGCATCTCCAAACAGGGTCCCCTCGATTTGATAATTGTAGACATTGGTTCCCAAATATAATTTCCAGAAATCAGTTGGA
Organism: Bacteroidota bacterium; assembly: GCA_039029315.1. Taxonomy (GTDB): domain Bacteria; phylum Bacteroidota; class Bacteroidia; order J057; family J057; genus JBCCCJ01. Next base: position 80,879 of record JBCCGK010000041.1, read on the forward strand.
TACAAATTGGTGCCGACTTCAATTCCTATTGCCTGGGCTGTCCCGGCATTGGTATAGATGCGATTCAGGATGCTGTCGTTGTAAATGGTGTTGACCCGATTGATGACGTTCTGCACATGTCGGTAATAAGCTGTAGCAAATACCGAGTTGTCCCCAAACTGCTTCACCAGCCCCAGCTCTACCACATCAATGAATTCGGGTAGTAGTTCTGCATCTCCTTGCTCCAGCGTCTCTGAGTGTTCTCTTTCTGGAAAAGGCGTCATTTTAAAGGTGGTTGTCCGTTGAATTCTCCGACTATACCCCCCTTTTGCAGTCCAGCCTTTTCCCAAATCATACAGTAGATTGACAGAAGGAAAAGGACTGAATCGCCTCAACTCATAGGTCGTATCTGGGCTGGCAGTTGCCACAGTTCTATCCATATATTCCAGCCGCAAACCGACGCTATAGCTAAGCTTGTTGTGTTGTCCTGAAATTTGGGAATAGAGGGCATGAATCTGACGCTTCAGTTCTATTCGATTGGTGAATTCAGGGTTTGTGATCCAGGTTTTTTGTTCGAAATCGCGTTCCAGATACAAGAAATCTCCCGGATGGGACAAAAATCGATATTGGTAACCGCTTGACCAGTTTGTCCCTTTGAGCTTCCGCTGATAGTCCATTTTGAATCGCCAGCCATCCAGGGGGTTGTCATTGGTGTTGAATTGATATTGGAGAGAATCCCCGACCTGCGGCCAGGCAAGATTGGCATTGTCAGTCGGTCCTCCCAGGATGGTTCGCTCATACAGCAATGAAGTCTGCAATTGGGACTGATCCGCAAAGGTAAAGGTATGATCAAATGCGCCGATCAGGAAATCTCCCCGACGCACACGCAAGTTTTCATTGTAGTAGGTCAATGAATCAATTCGTTCTCCACCCTGAAAGACCTCCTGATTTTGCTGAAAAAGGGTCCAGTATGCTTCAGGACCTGCAAAGGAAGCAGGGGAGATTCGGCTTCTTTGTTGATAGGCATACAAAATATCTGCGGTTCTGAACTGTGTCCGTTTTCCGGCATAGACACTGAGGCCAAATGTCTGTCGTTTGGAAGGCTCGTACAAGACCGAAGCCCTTCCGGTATAGGTCTCCCGATCAAAACTCCGCTCCCCATCAGAAGGGAATTCTGTCAGGACATGGTTGATCCAGGTATTGACATATCCTTCCCGACGGCCTGAGACATCATTTCGGCGATAGTCCAGGCCGAGAGAGAGATCCCATTGATCCTTGCGGTAATTCAAGGTCATGTCTCCCCCGAACCTGCGAGAGGCGGCTTTGTTGTCATAGGGTTCGATGCTGGGCAATCCCCACAGACCATTGATGATGAGGTAGACTCCATCAGCCGCGCCTTTTCGGGTTGTCAGGTTGATGATCCCTGCCTTGCCATCCGGGTCGAATCGCGCTGAAGGAGTCGTTAGAATCTCGATATCTTCAACTGCATTGGCAGGCAACTGACTGAGCATGGTGGCTGCATCGGTCTGTACAGGCCTTCCATCTATCATCAATATAAATCCAGTTGTCCCTCTCACAAATATCTCTCCCTCTGCATTCACAGAGACACCGGGCAGGTTTTTGATCAGATCTGTTGCCGTCCCTCCTTTTGCAGCCTGAAATTGTTGGGCATCATATACCTGTCTGTCAATCTGGTGGATGCTTCGGCTTTGCTGTCCCGTGATCTCAATCTCTTCCAAGAGGGCTGCAGTTGGCTGTAGGCCGATCCTCCCCAGTTCGAATCCTCTGCTACCATCCGTTTCCAAAGCGTCTATTCGAGCAGGATGATAGCCCAGAAAGCGAACTTCCAAATAATAACTGCCTGCCGGGATATTTTCTAGATATATCAAGCCGGAAGAATCAGCCAGTCCACCAGCCACCACTACACTATCTGTCATCTTATGAAGAGAAGCCGAGGCAAATCCCAAGGTCTGTTCTCCTTGTTGATCTACGACTTGTGCAGAAACAAAAGAAGATTGTGCGGTCAGATGTTGCGTCCATATCAGCCACACAAACAAACTCAAAAGGACTCCCATTGGGGAAAGAAATAGCCGAGAACTTTTCATCTCGTAATAATGGACAAAAAACCCCTTATCTCCATAGAAATTCTCCTTTGCTGCAAAGCTTTTTCTTTGTAAAAAAACCCCTCTTCTCTCATAAAAATTGTTACCTTTGATTGGAATATACAGAGTTAGGTTTTTCGAGTCAGATAGCTTTGTGGAAAAGCAGAAAGTTAATCGTCTCCTTTTCACCCACCCTGGCTCCCATTCTTGATTGTCAATTTCAATGATACCGGAATGCGTACTCTCGTATATTCTCTTATCTATGTGGCAGGTTTTCTCTTTTCTCTCCCAATTTTTTGCCAGCAGGATACTACAATAGCCAACATCTATTATGATCGTTCCACCTCCTATTTACAAACAGGAAGACTGGATAGTATGAGTCACTATTTGGCTTTGGCTGCTCCTATTTATCACGAACATCATCTCTATGTCAAAGAAGCTCATTGTTATAACCGTATGGGCTATGCATCCAATGTATATGGGCAGAATAGGCAATCGGCAATTTTGTACAAGAAAGCGATCGCTTTGTATGAAAGGGAGCTAGGCCCAGTAAATTCTTATCCGCTCGGCGCCAAAGCCAATCTCAGCTACATCTTCCAAGAGGCCGGCCAATTGGACAGTGCATTGGCCATCAATCTTGACTGTATCGCATTGAGCAAAAACAGCCCGGACATCAAGCCTGAATTTCTTGTCAATTTCCACTACAATGCTGGGGTCTTTAGTAAAGATTTGGGACTGTTTTTTGCAGCGGATTCTCTTCTGCGGTTGAGTGAACAGATTGCCTTGGACCGTCTCCCAGAGAATCATCCAGGATTGATCTCACCTTATATGGGCTTTGGCAGTTTGTATCTGACTACAGGCTTGATTGAGGAAGCGTCAAAATATTATGAAAAAGCGCTTCACCTCCAGCAGTTTCATCAAAGATTTGACAGTGAGACGGGGAGTATTCTTCACAATTTGGCTCAATCATATACACATCAAGGAAGACAAGAGAAGGCAAAAGTCTATTTTGAACAAGCCATCAATCTCCACAAGCAAATGGGCCTCAATAAGGCAGAGATCCATGCGAAAACCTTAATTGGGTATGCCTCGACTCTGTTATACAATGAGAAATCCGATGAAGCCATCCCTTATTTAGAGGAAGCTTACAATATCCTGGATCAATTGCAGGGCAATTTTTTTGAGTCTCAATTGTATTGTGAATCTTTTTCAGGTTTGGCCTATTCTCAGCTCGGTCAATATGAGTTGGCGGAGCACTGGCTTGACAAAGCCAGAAAATCATTGGAGGAATTTCATCGCAAACATTCTTTCGGGTATTATCAAGACTACTACTATTGCTTGTATAGACACCTTTCTACGATTGGACAAACAGAAGTTGCCCTCCAAGTCATCGAAGACGGTCTTCAGCGCATGATGCCCAGTCAAAAACATCACCCGATAAATAGTAGTGAACTTCAACTTTACAAAGCAGACCTTCTCGCCAAGCAACAAAAATGGTTGGAGGCACAAGAAACCATTGAACTGGGCCTGTCTTATGTGTTGCCCTCCTGGTCTCCCGGAGAATCTCTGGAGAAAGTGCATGAACGCATGATTCCTTCCAGGTATTATGCCATGAGAATCCTGTCTGTAAAAGCCCAAATCGAACAATCAGCATGGAAACACACAAAGGAACCTAAATACCTAAAAAAATGGCTAACAACTTCCAGGCATGGATGCAGACTCTTGAAACAAAGTATTCAAGGCTATGCACACCCAGAAGAAAAACAACAATTGATTCATACCGTCTATGGGCTTCTTGACCTTGCCATCGCTGCCTGCTGGGAAGCCTATCAGCTGAGCCCCGATCGTGCACACCTGGATCTGCTCTGGGAATTGATGGAGGATGCCAAGGCCATTGTTTTGACACAAACCATTCAAAAAATGGAGCAACAACAACTTGTAAGGATTCCGTCAAGTTTGTTGGAAGAGGAACAACGCCTCAAACGTACCGTTTCCTTTACCAGATCTAAAATCAGCCATTTTCAAAGCAAAGAAATGGATTCTCAAGAATCATTTCGGCTGGAAAGAGAACTTCTGTCACATCAACTGGCCTACGAACAATGGTTTGAAAAAATCCAACAGAACTATCCAGAGTATACCGATCTACGGTATGGTACGCGCACAACAAGCCTGACAAAACTTCAAGAGCAACTCCCTGTCAATACTTGTCTTATTGAGTTTAGTTTTGTTGAAGGACGATTGATTTGTTTGCGAATAGATCGGGACAGCGTCCGGGCGTTTGCGCTTCATGACCAACAGGATACGCTGTATGAATCGATCGATGCGCTCCTGCTTTCCAGCCAACAGCAACACCATGCCTTTATCGATCATGCCTACCTCCTGTACCAAATCCTTCTGGAACCGGTTCTTGATGGGAGTTCTTACGACAAACTCATCCTCATCCCGGATGGCAAACTCAATGAAATTCCTTTTGAATTGCTCCTCACCGAAGCAGGTTTGTTGCCAATCGCCTATCCCAGTTTATCCTATCTGATCAAGGACTATGCAATTACCTATAACTATTCCGGGCACTTTTGGGCGACAAATTCCCTCTTTCATCGCTCAAGTCAGGCCAAACAGTCACTGCTCGCAATGGCCCCCATGGGACCTGAGAACCAAACAAATTCTCCCAACCTCCTGGCAAGTGTAGTAGAACGTGCAGGCCTTTCCCCTCTACCCAATTCTATCCAGGAAATTCAGGCTGTTCAAGAGATCATTGGTGGTAAGGCATTGGCCAATTCCGAGGCTACTGAAGCCTTGTTTCACCAGGAGTCTGGCCAATCTCGCATTCTTCATCTCGCCACCCACAGTGTCATCAACAACCAAGACCCCCTGATGAGTTATTTGTTGCTATCTCCCAGCTCGGATAGCATTCCTGAAGAAGATGGATATCTTCATGCCCATGAGTTATACAATCTTCAACTAAAGGCTGAACTAGTCACCTTGAGTGCGTGCAATACTGGGGTTGGCACAATCAGGGATGGCGAAGGGGTAGTCTGTTTGGCACGAGGATTTGCCTATGCAGGCTGTCCCAATCTCGTCATGAGTCTGTGGGCAGTACCGGATGCAGCTACCTCGGAACTCATGACCTCCTTCTACAAAGGGCTTGATCAGGGATTAGAGAAGGATGATGCACTCAGACAAGCCAAAATCGCCTATATCCAAAACAGCCCTCCCGAAAGAACAGCTCCCTATTATTGGGGGGCCTGGGTATTGGTGGGAGATCAAAAGCCCTTGACCAATGCTTCCTTATCGTGGTTCTGGTTGGGGGGCATCATATTGTTGATAGCTGGGGGAATTTTCGCGAGCTGGACCCTGATTCAAGGAAGAGGAAAATGAGATTGTCCTTTTCCAGGCAAGTAGTCTCTTCTTGAGAAGGCAGCGCAAGAGATGACCATCTGCCACAACTGGACATTGTCAAAAGAACAATTGTCCTCAACCACTCTCTGCGGGGTGTACGACAAATTGCCGAACCAATCAGATTTTGCTACTCCTGACCTCTTCCGCACTTTCCCCGTTTCTCTTCCGCCATGCGGAATCTTCGACTACAATGAGAAACAACCCCACTATCCAGGGCTAAATCTGCAATTTGTCGTACACCACTCTCTGCGTCGATCATGGATTTCAAGCCTGAATTCCCTACCTTGCCCATTTGATAGCGCCAGTTCTGACTCAGTATCTACTCCTATGTCCACACAACAATCAAATTCATTTTGGAAGGCCGCCAGTTGGGTTCCCAGCCTCTATTTTGTGGAAGGACTCCCATATATCATGGTCAATGTGGTCTCTGTGATCATGTACAAAAACATGGAGATCTCGAATGCGGACATCGGAATTTATACCAGCTTGCTGTATTTGCCGTGGTTGGTGAAGCCATTTTGGAGTCCGGTAGTTGATGTCATGAGGACCAAACGATTCTGGATCGTGGCAACTCAATTCGCATTGGGAATTGGCTTCGTGGGGGTTGCCCTGACTCTGCCCCTGGACAATTTTTTCCGCTATTCCCTGGCCTGTATGTGGGCATTGGCTATTTTTTCTGCCACACATGACATTGCTGCCGATGGATTCTATATGTTGGGATTAAGGGAGGATCTGCAATCTGTATATGTTGGAATCAGATCCTTTTTCTATCGCATGGCCATGATTGCAGGACAAGGGGCCATCGTCATCCTGGCGGGTTATCTGGAAAAAGAAATGCCTGTTGCTCAGGCCTGGCAGATCGTCTTTTTGGTACTTGCCACCTTCGTCGTCATCGCCGCTACATATCATTGGTTCCTGTTGCCCAAAGTTGAGACTGTAGCACAGGATTCAGAATCTGCTAGCCTGAATGATTTGATGCGGAACCTCTTTGATGTGTTCAAGACTTTTTTTGACAAGAAAGACATCCTTCTGATCCTGGGTTTCCTCTTATTGTATCGGCTCGGAGAAGCGCAATTGGCCAAGATGGCGTCTCCCTTTCTTTTGGACGATCGGAACCTGGGCGGACTCGCTTTTTCCACAGAGCAGGTCGGACTCATTTATGGGACAATCGGCATGATAGGCCTGATTCTGGGCGGCATATCCGGTGGAGTGCTGGCATCCATCCATGGATTGAAATACTGGTTGTGGTGGATGCTGATAGCGATCAATCTTCCCAATGCTGTCTACATCTTTCTGGCCATCACACAGCCGGATTCTATTCTGTTGGTCAGTTCTTGTGTGGCCATCGAACAATTTGGCTATGGATTTGGCTTCACTGCCTATATGCTCTATATGATTTATGTCTCTGATGGCCCCTACAAAACGGCTCATTTTGCCTTGTGCACAGCCTTTATGGCAGCAGGCATGATGATTCCGGGCTTGTTTAGTGGTTGGCTACAGGAAAGTCTCGGCTATCAGAATTTTTTCATTTGGGTGCTCGTAGCCACCATTCCTGCCTTTGTCATCACCTATTTTCTTCCTCTCGACCCTGAATTTGGCAAAAAAAGATCATGAGACCTTCATTTTTATCAGCTTCCTCAGCCTGGGTAGAAACGAGTCTTCGCTCTCTCAGTCTCCCTCAAAAAATTGCGCAACTGCTGCATGTTCCTTCCTGGTCTAATCGCAGTGAAATTCATATTCATGAGATGGTCGAGTTGATCGATCGTTATCAGCTGGGAGGGGTGATTTTCTTCCAGGGAGACCCTGTGGCGCAAGGGCGAGCCACCGAGCGATATCAGCAGGTTTCTTCCATTCCGCTGATGATTTCTATTGATGCAGAGTGGGGATTGGCCATGCGATTGGAAGAAACGGTTCAATATCCCTATCAAATGGCATTAGGGGCGCTGAAGGAGGTCGAGTTGATCGAAGAGATGGGAGCCCAACTGGCACGCCAATGCCGCAGATTAGGCATTCATGTGAATTTTGCGCCCTCTGTAGACATCAATACAGAAGCCAGTAATCCGGTGATTGGATTTCGATCCTTTGGCGCAGACCCGGCCGAAGTCAGCAGACGAGCGGCTGCATATATGCGTGGGATGCAAGACAATCGGGTGCTTGCTGTAGCCAAACACTTCCCTGGACATGGGGATACCTCCGTGGATTCTCATGTAGATCTGCCTGTCCTTTCTCATGCCAAAGAACGCCTGGATCGCATCGAATTGGCTCCTTTTCGGCATTTGATTCAGGAGGGCATTGCTGGTGTCATGCCGGGACATCTGCACGTTCCGGCCTATGACGAGGATATCCGAATCGGAGCGACTCTCTCTTCGGTGCTCGTCAATGATCTGTTGCGAAAAGAGATGGGATTTGAAGGCCTTATTTTCACAGATGCACTGGACATGAAAGGGGTAAGCAAACATTTCTCTGCAGCTGAGATCAACTGTCGTGCCTTGCTGGCAGGCAATGATGTGATGCTATTCTGTGTGGATGTTCCCGGCTCTATTGATGCCATCATACGAGCTGTGGAAGAGCAACGCATCTCAGAGGAGGAGATCACAAGGCGCTGTCGCAAACTCCTCACCGCCAAAGCCTGGTTGGGGTTGTCTGAAGGGTTCCAACCACCTGCCCTGGATCAGTTGGTCGATGACTTACATCCGCCGGAAGCGATTCAGCTGAACCAACAACTGGCAGAACAGAGCCTCACCCTGCTCAAAGGAAAAGAATTCCTCCCCCTCCCGAAGGGAAAACGGATTGCAAGTATCTCCGTGATTTCCGATTATGCGGATGTCTCTGACGGGCTGGCCCATCATGAGTTGACTCGGGTCCAACTGACAGAAGTGGCCAACCAGCCCATCACCTTGTTTCAGGAATGTCTCGGCAACAATCGTCAGATTGATCATTTTTTCCTGGATCTCAAGGAACCAGAGACCATGCACAAATGGGCAATCAAAGCCATTCGGGAATATGAATGGGTGGTGGTAGGTCTTCATGGACTGCACATCAAGGCGGGCCATCATTTCGGTCTCACAGAGATCCTACAGATGAGATTGGGCGCAATTCTGGCTGAGTCAAGAGTCATTTTACTTATTTTTGGCAATGCTTATGCGGTCGATCTGCTCGAAGATATCGATCGGGCAAAGGCGGTAGTCCTCGCCTATCAGGAGACCGCATATACTCAAAGTGCAGCCGCGAAATTGCTATTGGGTGAAATTGAGGCTACTGGACAGTTACCTATAAGCCTGAAGCGGGATATTCGGACAGCCCGGCCTGCCGTGAATGAGGATTGATGTTACTTTTGGAGGTTGGTTGAGGTTCGCCATTTTTGAACCAAAAGAACCTGCCTTCAACCGTCATAAGGAGTCCTTTCGAATCACCATTCCTCCTTTTTTGGTCTGAGAGACTGTTTGAGTTTCTCCTTTATTTTCTCTGAAGGGTCTTTTTGTAAGCTTGCTGTGTCATTTTTTTTAGAAATAACTCGCTATTCCTCAAAAAAATTCCTGGCTAGAACACAAAAACACCTCCTACATAGAAGTAAACACCGAAATCCAAACAGTCTCTGAATTGGAGTCGATATTTGATAGATATCTGGTGAAGGCAAAAAATCGGGCAGAGGATCAACTGTAAGGCGAATCTGCCGCCAAATTATTTGTAGAGATGATCGGCAGGCCCTCTCTCTTATTGACCGATCGCAGATCGGAAGGCATGATTAGCTCTGCAAGCTGGAGACGAAACCGCCGTACATGTTGCCACTTTGAAGTCAGAATCCTTGTTGTAATGGATTAGCTCTGCAAGTCATAATCAACTCTGGAACGGGTTGATGGCCAGAAAGTCAGAATCCTTGTTGTAATGGATTAGCTCTGCAAGAAGAGGAAGCTCACAAGGTCTATCTTGAGCTGGCTGGGTCAGAATCCTTGTTGTAATGGATTAGCTCTGCAAGACATGCGTTTCTGTCCGCTGAAATGAATCGGCGCGGTAGTCAGAATCCTTGTTGTAATGGATTAGCTCTGCAAGCCACTGAGCTTAGGGTGCGCATTGTGCTCTTGTAAAGTCAGAATCCTTGTTGTAATGGATTAGCTCTGCAAGTTGGTTGGTTGTAAGATATCAAGGAAAATGCTTTATGCAGAGTCAGAATCCTTGTTGTAATGGATTAGCTCTGCAAGCTCATGGGAGGTATCCAGTGTAAACGTTTGTGGATTCGTCAGAATCCTTGTTGTAATGGATTAGCTCTGCAAGAGTTATATGGGCCATTATGGCTCTAATTTTTTCAGGGTCAGAATCCTTGTTGTAATGGATTAGCTCTGCAAGATAGCCAAGATCTTAGACGTTTTTGGCCGTGGGTTGTCAGAATCCTTGTTGTAATGGATTAGCTCTGCAAGAGGCTATGACTCACTGGTTTATCGGTCAAGGGGCTTGTCAGAATCCTTGTTGTAATGGATTAGCTCTGCAAGTCTTTCTATGGCGGGTATGGCTTCGGTCGTACCTGGGGTCAGAATCCTTGTTGTAATGGATTAGCTCTGCAAGTCTCTGGTAATGACACCACCAGGTACGATCCTGAGGTCAGAATCCTTGTTGTAATGGATTAGCTCTGCAAGCCTTGTAGTGATAAACCTAATCGACAAACTCCTTTATCGTCAGAATCGTATGTTGCTCTCAAGTCAAAAAACTCGACTACATTAATCAAGCGATCCGCACAAGTCAGCGTCATA
>JBCCGK010000042.1:0-90232 GCA_039029315.1 Bacteroidota bacterium
AACTCACTTCAAGTCGTATCCCCTTGATAATCTGGAATCTGTAGAGTTGTATATGCCTGACAGAACGGGCAGAAAGTTGCCGCTCGGCATTGTTGCACGACTGTGGAACTAATAGAAACATCACTCAGAGACTGTTTGAAAATCTGTCGCTAATTTTTTGTATGCGTCTTTTTTCCTCATCCTGTAGCTTTTTTTGTCCTCATAGCACCACTATGAGAACAAAAAAGAGCCTTGTCTGAGAAAAAAATACATCATAAAAATTCTCAGTACAAATTTCAAAACAGTCTCTCAGACTAATTTAGATCTAACCATTATTCAATCATTTTGTTGCGGTAAATGATGATTCTTACGGATAAGATTCATTAGCAAAGATTATTAAAATGCAATATATTTGACTAGAAGAACCCACCTGTGATATATGCTTATGATTCATATTCACACCATCCTATGGCAAGCAAAATCATTGTAGAAGGCAAGGAAATCTCCGTCAAACAAGTCAATGATCAAGATTACATTTACTTGACAGATATGATCAAAGGACGGGGAGATGCATCCTATATCATTCGCAACTGGATGCGTGGCCGCCCCACTTTGGAATTCTTACGATTATAGGAACGGATCAATAATTCCGATTTTAAAACTGTCGGATACGACAGTTTTACCCGTGATATGGGTCTCAACACTTTTTCCCCATCAGTCAAGAACTGGATCAAGGAAACCAACGCAATTGGTATACAATCCAAAGCAGGTCGATACGGCGGACCTATGCACATATAGACATTGCCTTTGATTTTGGCACCTGGATTAGTCCTTCATTCAGATACCAGTTATTTCGGGAATTTCAACGACTCAAAAAAGCAGAATCAGATCGCCTATCCCAAGGTTGGGATATCAGAAGAATGTTAACCAAAATCAACTATCCCATTCAGACACAAGCCATCAAAGAAACGATCATTCCCCGACTAGAGCCTGGCGAGTTGAATAAAATTCTTGTATATGCGAGTGAAGCGGATTTGTTGAATTTGGTTTTATTTGGAATGACAGCAAAACAGTGGAGAGAAAGAAATCCAGACCAAACAGGGAATATTCGAGATTATGCTACTGTACAGGAATTAACAGTCCTTTCTAATCTGCAGGTTTTGATGCACAATACATCCGTAAAGGAGCCACACAGAAAGCTCGGTATGAAGCTTTATGTGATTCTGCAGAATTCCAGCTCAATATCCTATCAGAAAACAACATGCTAAAACTTATGGATAGGGAACCCTGAATGCTTATATATCTTTCCCAAATTCTCGATCCCAAACATTTTTTTCTCGTCTTCAACAGCTATTCTCTCGGATTTTCTCCATTGATTCTTCAAAATCTGGCGAGAACTCACTTCAAGTCGTATCCCCTTGATAATCTGGAATCTGTAGAGTTGTATATGCCTGACAGAACGGGCAGAAAGTTGCCGCTCGGCATTGTTGCACGACTGTGGAACTAATAGAAAGTCACATTTTTTTTCAAAAAAAAGCAAGATGTCATTGATATCCTGATTTTTCCTTCGTCGAAAGAGGCAAGCAATCACATTCACTCTTTAAAAACCCAGAGTTATGAAAGACCTACAGAATCTCACAAACCCAACTTTCCCAGGAGTATTGTTCTCAACCAATGATCCTACAAGCAACAATAACACTGACCCAGGAAGTGGCAACGGAAATGGGAAGGTCATAGATCCCTCAACAACCCCAGGGACAGAAGTGGCCGATGAAGATGATGAATAATGATATAGCCCTTAATCCAGAAGATATATAGATAGATCAAAATGTGTGAAGTCAGGGATCGTAGATCCCTGGCTTATCGTTTTATAGAGGGATGTGGGAACAGATGTCGTTTTCTCCATCCAATTACTGCCAATAGCCCACCAATCAGCAAACCCAGGACCCATATCCAGCTTGAGGAGGTAGGTGGGATTGGCTGCGCATCCCCAATCAAGACAAAAGGCGCCCAATAAAAAGGATGATTCTGTTTTGTACTCCTGATATAAGACAGTTTGGCCTGGCGTAAAGCCTCATCTTTCTTGAGACCTTGTTGAATGTGTTGAAAGAATGATTCCATGATCAGTTTGGTCGCCTGATCATCAACCTGCCATAGACTCATGACAATATTGGGACATCCAGCATATTTGAAGGCACGTGCCAGCGACAGAATTCCCTCTCCTTTGGCCAATTTCCCTTGCCCTGTATTACAGGCAGACAGGACTACGAGTGCAGCATCTATTTTCAGGTTGTATAACTCATGGGTATAAAGAATGCCTTCCTGTGGAGCCCGCATATTTTCCAAATAAGATCTAGCCCCTTCATAGTGCGGATCAGAAGGTTGGCTGAACACCAGACCCGAATAAAGCGGCTCTTTGTCATGTGTATATGCATGCATAGCCAGATGAAGGATGTTGAATTTTTTGCCGTTTTTTCTGAAGTTTTCTTCTGTGGCTTCTTGTGCCATAAAAGCCCTCCCATTCATCAAGGAGGAGATCGTGGCAATTTCTTCCTGGGTGTGGATGAGTGGCCCGAATTCACTCCTCACACTTTGGGTCATACTATCCGAACGTTCTGCATAGACAGGTGCAAAGCCAGCATACCCTCTCCGATTTTTCTTAACGGGCAAAGATTCCAGGTATAGATTGGCTGCGTATTCATATCGGAGGATATAGGTATTCAGCACATAAGGCAGAGTCCCATAATCAACCACATAGGTCTCCGGCAAGCTATCCATCACCAAAAGTTCAAAAGGAAGATAGCCCAATTCTCCATCAGGAATAATGATCAGACGGCCAGAATCTTTTTGAGACACAATTGGCTCCAACAATTCCTGAAACAGCACATGCGCCTGAGTCGAATATTCACGAAAAAAGGCCGGACTCCTCTCTCCTTGTGAAATTCTCCTGAGATCATACAATTGCTGGCAGAAGCGCGGCAGAAGCCTGCTCAATGCCTGGGCATTGGCTCGTCGATACACCTGACAGGATGTCGGGCCAATGGAGAAGATGTAGAGATAGCGATTTCCAAAGAAGTAACACACCATATGATCTCCCCTCTGAGCAAGTACTTGTTGAAGCTGAGTTTTGTCGAGATCAGGGAACTCATATTTGAGTCGATAGTATTCGGGATATTTGTTTTCCAGTTTTTGAATGATCTGGTAGTAGCGCTGTTTCAAATCAAAAACTTTTCCGCGCATAGCAGTGACATCAGAGGACAAATCCTGTTCATTCCGGGCATCATAGATTTGTTTCTGATAATACCCAATTTCTGTTTTCAGATGTTCTGCTTCTGCCAGCACTTCGGTCGGAATGCCAGCGAATTCTTGTGCCTGAGATTCATTCAAGGCTTCTTGTAGGAGCAGAGATTTACTTTTTTCGGAATATTGAAAGGCGTCCCAGATGTAGTCTTCATTCTGGCTGGTCTGGTACATCTCCCAGCATATTTCAATTGCATCATCATAATAGGCTTTGGTTCTCTGGGCAAGAAGCTCTCGAGAATCCGGTGTTTCATATCCCAATCTGATGGTATCAATCAAGCTTGTTGTTTTTTGACTCATTTCATATGCGTCAACCAAGACCTCTTCACCTCCATTTTCCTGGTATTTTCGGAGAAAATTTTCCATTCTATATCCCTGAATCTCCAACAAAAGTGGAAGCGGATAGAGTTGGGAGAACTTCTCGCTGATTCCATTGGGGTAAAGGGCCTCCAAAGCGCGCTGATAGTGGGTCTCAGCCAGATCAAAAGATTTTTTCACATGATGGATGCTCCCGATGATCATCAAGCATTTGGCTAATTCTGGATGTTGGGGATGATGCTTGGAGAGCTGGGCCAGGGCAAGTCGAAGGAAGTGCAAGGCCTGATCTCGCTGTTGAAGTGCGTTGTAGATCAAGCCTTGATTGATGAAATTGTTGGCCAGTTGGAGTTGGCTGGTATTGCCTTGATTCAGAAAAATGGTTTCTACTTGTTGATAGTAGGCCAGAGCGAGGGTATATTTTTTTTGCTTTTGGAACAAGGCCCCAAGATTCAGATAAGTACTGGCAAGTGCAGGGTGAAATTCTCCCAATCGGGCTTTCTGAATTCGAACCACCCGCTCATAATAGTTCTGGGCCCCCTCCATATCTTTCTTGTAAAATGATGCCAATCCAAGATTCATCAATGTTTGGGCCAGAGTGAGAGAATCCAGTCTCGGTTGAGACAACTTGATATCCAGGGATTTGTGCAGATGGTCGATGGAAGATTGATAATCTCTTTTGTCCATCAGAACCATCGCCAACATGCTATGCGCAATAGAAGCTGTCCGGTGATTGCTCTCTTGATGTGCTTCCAATAAGTCCAGGCCCTTCAGAAGCATATTCTCCGCTTCCACCAATAATCCCAGTCGATGATAACAGGTTCCCACATTCACAAACGATCCAGAACGATTGGGGACAGAAAAAGAATCAGGAATGGCCTGTTTGATCTCAATGGATTGCACGTACAGATCCCTGGCAGACAAATAATTGCCCTGTGTCAAGTGATATCCGGCCAACCTCCCATATGCTTTGGCAAGATCTGGATCTCGAGTGGATAAGTGGGTCTCCCCCATGATGGTGGCTTGTTCCATTGCCTGAATTCCGTCGCTGGTTTTCCCAATAGCCACAAGGGACTTTCCTTGAAGACTTAGACTTTTTACATAAGCCTTCCATTGTTTGTTTTTCTGAAAGATCGGGAGTGCACGCTCATAATAGGAGGACGCGCTGTCGTGTTGTCTGGCCCTTCGGAAATCATCCGCACGATTCTCCCACAACAATGCCTGTGCCAACGATTTGTCAACCGTCTGCCCAAAAAGAAGGGAGCAAGCACTCCCAATGATAAGCAAAATTGTCAGCCAGATGTTCATGAGGCTCATTCACCGCATATGATTGCAATGTACAGATAATCTCTTTTTTTTGGGAGAAAATTGAGTCTTAAGCGTTGCTTCTTTGCCGAATAAACAGAAGGATTCCCAATAAGGCGATGATCATTCCCCCCAAAAGCCACAAAAGGGGGGAAGATGACTGTGAATAAGGAGAATCATCTGCTCCAATCAACACCATCGTTGACCAATAGAAGGGAGGATTCATTTTTGATTGCTTGAGGTAGGTCAATTTTGCACGACGAAGCGCTTCTGCATTTCCATACCCAGCAATCAGGTTCTCATAAAATTGCTGAAGGATTTCTGAGGTTGCCTGATCATCTGCCTGCCAGAGGCTCATGGCAATATTGGATGCCCCACCATAGCGAAATGCGCGAGCCAGGGAGATGATCCCCTCGCCTTTTGCAAGGGTTCCTGCACCTGTATTACAAGCAGACATCACGACCAGATTGGCTTGCAGATTCAAGTTGTACAGTTCATAGGCGTACAAGATCCCATCGGAATCTGTTTGGGCTGATGCAGTAGGGGCAAAAGCCAGACCGGAATACAGCGGATTCAGGTCATTGGTGAAGGCATGCATGGCCAAATGAAGAATTCCAAACTGTCCTGCCAATTCTCGAAAGGCAGATTCTGTCGCCTCATTCCCCAACAATACATTCCCATCTACCAATTCATGAATGGCTTCCACTTCGGACTGATTGTGAAGCAGTGGAGCAAATGGTTGATGATCTGTAGAGGATCGGCTTCGGGAAGAGGGAGTCGAAAAGGTAGAAGGATAAGCAGGCGCGAAGCCCAATAGCTTGTGATTCGGATGATCACTCACCACATCGGTAGCCAACAAGGCAGCTCTGTATTCATATCGAATGGCGCATTGCTTGAGCAAATATGGCAAATGAGAGAAATCTCTCATAGAATCAGCAGGAATGTCTGAGGTTGAGAACAACAATTCGAATGGAAGATATCCCAGTGCCCCATCCGGAATGATGGTCAGCATGCGCATGTCGGGCGTGAGGACTGGATGAATCAATTGTTGGGAGATCGAAGTGGCATGCTCAACAAAAGAAGCGAGATATAAGGGGTCCCGACTTCGTTCAGAGGCCCAATCAAGATGTTGTACCCAGGCTCTCAGGGAAGAAACCTGTTCCATCAAAGAATCTGAATAAGGAGTCCTATGCCATTGAATTTCGTCTTGGGTGATGGAGAAAATAAACACATTGTCTTTTCCTACAGAATAGACCAGGACTCCCATTTGCGGATCTGTCAGCTGCGCCTGAATATCTGCCAGACTGGTCTGTTGTTGTTGATACTTGAGTTGGGTATAGTAAGGGTAAGTGGCCTCCAATTCTGCCATCAGGGATTCGTAGGATCGCTTAAGCGAAAAAACCTTTTGGCGCCAGGTAAATAATTTGGTAGTGTCCGAGTCGGCACCTTTGGTTTTTTCCTGAAAGATCTCTTGCTCATAATACGCTAGATTTCTTTTGAGCTGAAGTTGTTGCTGGTAGGAGGCTTCTGGAATCCCTGCTTGCTGACGGGCTTCCGCATCCTTAAGATGTTCCATCAGAAGCGTGGCTTTACTATTTTCAGAAAATTGAAAGCCCGCTTCCAGGTACACCATGTCTCCCTCCAGTCTGTATAGACGATCCGCGAGCACCATTCCCAACTCGAACACAGGCAGATAATCCTCATTCAGAATCTGTTCTGATCCTTCCTGATAAGAGAGTCGCAAGGTAAAAATGACCTGAATCGCCAATTGCACAGTCTCGAAGGCATGATTCAGGTGTTGTCGATCTTCTGTCCTTTCATAGGCAATATGCAATGCTTCTGTCTTATCTCGCAGGGTTCGCAGCAGGTTGAGTTGAGCAGAGACAGAATCGGGGGAAGGATTATCTCCCCAATCGGTCGATACAAAACCGGGTGCCAGGGTTGCCAGCGCCTTTTGATAATAATCGAGGGCAGATTCCCATTTGTCCTGACGGATACTGACTTGGCCGAGGTGGCGATAATCCTTGGCTATGTTCGCAAAGTATGGTCCGTGTTTTTCGGTATTGAGTTCAATCCCTCGTTTGAGATGAAATTCGGCCTTGCGGACTTGGTTCAGTTCGCGATAGGCGTAAGCAAGATTATGGTCTGTACTCGCTTGCCAAATCGCGTTTTTTTGATGCAAAGTCTTCGCTTTTTCCAAATAATAAAGGGCGCTATCATACAATTCTCTCGCAATGTAAGAGGCTCCTAAATCATTATACGCCATCAACATGGCACTTTCGCCTCGTTTGCCAGAGAGTCGCTGCGCATCCTTCAGTTCATATAAGGCATAGCGGATCGCTTCTGATTCCTGATGACTTCTTCGAAAAGCTTCACTCAATCCACTATAGACTACCTGTCGCCTTTCCAGCCCCTTTTTGTTGGTGGTGTCAATGATTCCCAGAGTGGCTTGATAATACTCGATGGCTTTGTCAAATTCTCCTTTGGCAGAAAAAATTTGTGCCAGATTCGAATACGCAAATAAGAGCTCCGGCTCAGGAGCTTGGGTTCTTTGCAGATAAGTCAAAAATTGTTGAGTACTGTTTTCTGCCCCTTCCATATCCCCAATCAGATAAGCAGAGGCTCCTTCTAGATGGAACAAATGTACCCAGATCTTGTCCGTGGGAGACAAATAGGCACGCGCCACAGAATCAGCTTTATAGAGATAAGCATCCATCTGCCGAAAGCGCTCCAGATAGTGCAGGCACATGGCTTGATCCATTCTGGAGTAAGCAACAGAGTCCCAAGCTTCTATTTGCTCAAATAAGCTGATGGCTTGCCCATAAGTAGTGATGGCTTCCTCACATTGATCCGTTACCGATAATTCATGCGCCTGATCCCTTAACTGGTTAGCCATCACCAATAAAGAATCTTTTTGTTGGGAAAATCCTCCAACAAAAAGATTCAAGAATACTAGTATGAAACAGCCTCTTATCTGCATATGAAATAGTTCATACTGCCTGGGCTGCTTGGATCAACTGGAAAATAGTTGACTGAAAGCCGCCCCGATCATAGTTATAAAAGTAGCAAACTTTGAAGCTTTTACCACATTGGCCGTAACAGTCTCTTCACATCCGCAACTACTTGTCCCTGTCAATTGATTGGGAGAGTAGGGCGGTTGTGTTGGATTGACGGTCGTTCCTTGTGCTTCCAGATGCAGACTGACTGTATTGGCTACCGTATTGGTGTTGAAATACAAATCAGCGGCCTCTCCCTCAGTATCTGTCGCAGTAGTAGTGATTTCGATGTCGAAGTAAGAACCTATTGAAGCGCGATAGCTAGATTCTGATTCATTGAAGGCTTCAAAGAAGGTAATGTCATCAACAGCGATAGCATTCCCGGAGGCTGGCTCAAAGGTATAGGTGCAGCAAAATGTCTCGTTCTGATGAGTATCGGTGATATTCATCTCCACAGTCAGGGTTTTGATCGGTTCTGAACTGGGAAGAGAATAGCCCGTTTCCTCTTGAAAATCCATCAGAAATACAACATGAGGATCTACAACTGCAGCACTCTTGAGCTGAATCCGGTATTTTCTTTTCTTAGACATAATGATGTGGGTTTGTGAGAATTAAGAGCTAGGATAACCAAGGGTATGTTAAATATAATTTCTTTTTGCGAAATATCCAGCAATACCAAGCACAATCAAGATAGCAAAGAGCATGATGGCCCATGTCTGATATTCAAAGGATTGGCGGATGGTCACGGCTTGATCATCTCCATACAACACAAAAGTCGCCCAATAGAAAGGGTGAGAGCTTTTGCTGCTGTCCATGTATATCAATTTTGCTTTTCGAAGTGCTTCATGTTTGGGAACACCTTTTTGCAATAACTGATAAAAGCTTGCCATAATGCTGGCTGTTGCCTGGTCTTCTGCCTGCCAGAGACTCATCACGGTGTTCGGAACTCCTGCGTACTTGAAGGCACGTGCAAGGGATAAGATTCCCTCTCCTTTTGCCAGTTTTCCGATACCTGTGTTGCAGGCAGACAAAACGGCCAACTCTGCCTGAAGTGAGAGATTGTAGAGTTCATGTGCATACAAAATGCCGTCATTTCCAGGATCTTTGTCAGAGGACCGCCTGGAAGAATCTGATTGGCTAAACACCAAACCGGAATACAGGGGGGCCTCATCATTGGCAAAGGCATGCATGGCGAGGTGAAGGACCTGATAGGTAGAAGCTCGCTCCCGAAAAGATTTTTCCTGCGCACTTGCCCCAATCAAAGAACTTCCTTTTGCAATCTTGCTGATTGTCCTTACTTCTTCCTGATTAAAGCTCAGTGGGGGCCACCACTGCATGTCATACGGCCTATCTGATTCTCCTCTGACCCCATTTGCCATAGTCAAGAGGTCATTTGTCTGTGTATATTCAGGGGCAATCGCAAACAGCTCACGAGATTGATTCTGAAAAGGCGTCGACTGAATAAGCAAAGAGGCTGCATATTCATAGCGAACGTTCCATGTCCGCACAACAAATGCAAGCTCACTATATTCCCCGATTTTTTGGGTGGATGCAGGCAATTCTGTCAGCAATAGTTCAAAAGGAAGATATCCAAGCATTCCATCAGGGACAATCACCAGATCTGCGGCAGAAGCAGGGGATTCATGAGCAAGGACTGGTTCCAGCAGTTGGGTATACCAGTGATAAGCATTCCTGACATAATCTGACCAGAATTCTTGTGTTTTGCTGTACTCAACCACTCGATCATAATCTCTTGTTTTATTGATAAAGGCTGTGAGTCCATCCTTCCACTGATCATGCAGAGGAATTCTATGAAAGTGAAAATGCGATTGATTCTGTTCTTTTTTTAACAACCAGCTAAACAAGTATTGCTCCCCCACTGAATACATCACGATTCCTGCCTGCTCATCTTTCAGCGAAGCCAGAAGCTCCTCTATCGATACAGGAGTGGTCTGAAACCTTGAGCGATAATAATTTGGAAAGTCTGTCTGCAATTGAGCGATGAGTTCGTCTTTTTCCAACTGATAATCAAACAAATATTTATTCCAAAGCTGGATCTTTGTGCTGTCTGGATTTGCCTTCTGTCGTTCCTGAAAGAGCTGATCCCGATAGAAACTCATCTGATCTCTGAGTTGCTTGTCTTTTTCCTGTAATTCCAGGGGAATATTGCCCAACTGTAGGGCCGTATGCTCTCGCATTCGCGCCTGCAGGAGTACAGATTTGCTCTTTTCTGAAAAATAATACCCAAGCTCAGCATGTTTGTCAGGTTCCACATCAGCCTTGTACAAGCGATATGCAATCCGAATAGCAGATTGGTAGGCTGGTTTGGCATTTCTTAGCAATTGATACTGTGCCCCTTCCATGGGATAAAATCGAAGAAATTGGTCCATGAGAGAATCCAGAGCCACCCACGTATGGAGACTTGATACCAAATGAGCAATGGAATCCTCTCTGTTCAGGGACAATCGCTCATAGGCTTTGCCCTGGATGTGAAGAATATCCATCAATTGCTTTTGATCCAGGGAAGTCTTAACCGGAATTTTTCCTGGTGGGAGAGAATCAAGAGAGAGAATCTGAATGCCTTTCCGGCAATACTCCAGGGAAAGGTCAGGACGTAGTTCCAGATCCAGTTTGGCTTGAAGACGATACAACTCTGACAAAATAGAACGATCAGGCTGTGGTCGATTTTCCAGTTTATCCAGACTTTTTTGGACATATACATTCGCCTGTGAGGGTTGATTTCTGGCTACATAAAATTTAGCAAGATTCAACCATGTCGTCTCGATGTTTTGCTCATTGGATTGGTGAAGGAGCAGAATTTCATCAAGGAGAGATTTGATTTTTTCCCATTCTTCCAGGTGCACATAAGCATCGGCCAGATTTTGATAGGGGGAAAAATAATTGGAGTAAATCGATTCCTTGGGTTGTGATCGTACAATTTCGACGGCTTGCTCCAGAAGTGGTACAGCAGCACGATATTCTCCTCTCCCCACATGAAGTGCTCCGAGGTTGTTATAGGACAAATAATCCGGGTCGCCAATGCTTTTGTCCCGTTCGAGTGCTTGCCGGAGGTAGAGTTCTGCGCGATCATAATCGCCCAGAATCCTGTACAGCACACCTGCATTGGTCAGATCCTTGATCATCTGCTCAGGTGCTACCCCTTCCCGGTTCAAAGAATATTCCAGAGCGGCAGGGGCGAACGTCAAGGCCTTTGAATAATCCCCTAAGGTGAAATAGAGTACCAGGAGATTGTTGTAAATCTGGGCAAAGTATACCGGCGCGATCGTTGTATCTTGTTTGGCATAATCGAGGGCTCGACGCAAAGTGGTATCAGCCAGATCGAATTTCTTGAGTATCAAATAGTTGTTTCCCAGACCGAGCGTACTCCTGACGATCAATTCTATTTTTTGTGTTGTCTGATAGTAGGCATAGGCAGCCAGAAAATGCTCTATGGATGCCTCCCTTTGCTTCATGAAATAATAATTCTCCCCCATGAGCAAATGTGTAAGAGCAATCAGGGAATCATCCTGAGGATTCTCTGATAATTGGGCAAGCGTCTCTTGACCAATCTGAACAGATTGCGCAAACTGCTTCTCATCTGAATACATGCCGATCAAGCGCGTATTCAGATCTGTCCAGCTTTTCCAATCCTTTTGGCTGGCATATTGGGCCTTCCTGGCAAGCACCATAGATTCAGCCTCCTCAAATGAGAGGGAATCTATTTGGGTCCAGAAAGCTGTGAGGCTATCTGGTGGAGTGCCCAAAGCTGTTTGAAAAAGAAAAAGGCATCCTAGAAGAACAGCAATGGATACACGGCATTTGGTCATACAAATACTAATTGGTGCTTAAGTTCACCGTTTTATCCTTGACAAATGTGGTCCCGCCCGGGGTACTATTAAACTGGATCAATTCTCCTTCGTGATTTTTGCCTGAGACAGACACTTCAATTTTGTAGTCTTTATCTGCTTCGGGGATCGCAGGATCAATCAGGGAGAGATCTATATCCATTTTGGGATGATTCAACTGAGGGATATGCGCCGTGGACAGAATAAACACCTCTCCGTCAGGGAGTTCTTGAAATGAAATGACGACATCAAGTTTTTGGTAGGGTTTGCTGGTGCTCGGAGGTTCCTGGCTATCAGTGGTGTCGAGCACTACTTTTAGTTGGTCAGAATTGAGAACAACATCGGCAAGCTTGATCCCATAGTCAGGAACATTGGAAGGAGCTGAACGATCATCAGAAGAATCCCCCGAAGGAGTAGGATCAGTAATTACAGCTGTGATGTTCAAGTCTTGACTGTTAGTCGAATCGGCCATGACAATATGATTGTTTAGGGTTAATAATCAAAGAAAGGTCGAGGGGGCAGTCTTTTGATTAGACGGCCTCAGGGAAAAAATATCAATAACACGGGTGGGTTGTTTGTATAAAGGTAAGGCTCTTTGAAAAAGAAAATAATATTCCGGGCAAATTTTTCTGAAAAAAAGCTATATTTTTTTGGTATTCCACAAATGTGACATGAAATCCGTAAGTTTGTACAAGGAAAAGCAGAACCAGATCTATCTTGTATGAAAGCGATTGTTTCAGATCAGATCATTCTTGAAGGAATCCTCACGGGTGGTGCGAAACAGGAGAAGGCAATTAAGCGCTTGTATGAGCAGTACTTTCACCTGATTTACAATGGCAGGAAGAAATACCATCAACTCTCTGATGATGATTTATTGACAGCTTATAATGCTGCCATTATTTCCTTGCGCCGACATGTACTTAACCAGACCTTCAGAGGGGATTCTTCTTTATGGACCTACCTGAATAAAATTTTTTATAACAAATGCATTGACATTATCAGAAAAGTCTCGTCAAATAGAGAGGATGCCTATGAGAATCTCCCGGACCAAGAGGATGAGCAAGGAACCGTACTCTCTCAAATGACTATCAATGAGGAATTTGACCAGTTGGTTTCACAGCTTGCTCAACTAGGAGAACCCTGCAAACAGATCATCATGGATTCTGAATATCTGGGGTACAATTCTGAGGAGATTGCTCAACGCGTTGGTTTTAGCAATGCACGGAGTGTAAATAGCAAAAAGTACAGTTGCTTACAGCGCCTACGTAAGTTATTAGAAAGTGTGAAAACTGGGAAGCAATCATGAAGGTAGACCAGAAATTATTTCAAACCCTAAAGCAGTATCATAACAAAAGTTTGACGATAGAAGAAGTCACCGCTTTTGAGAGTCGATTAGCTGAAGATCAAGTCTTTGCCGAAGAGGTAAAGACACACGAGACCATGTACCAGACCATTCAGCAATACGGAGACCAGCAACTGGATTCCGAATTGATGAAAATGGGACAACAATTGTTAGCACAAGGAGCAGATCAACAAAAAGGACATCAAAAATCTGGAAAAATACGTTCCTTTCAACCCTGGTATCTCGCAGCTGTTGCAGCAGCCGTTACCTTGTTGTTGATCGTGTTGATTCCAGAGATGATCCGACAACCAGCCACACCCGGCGATCTGTACAAAACCCACTTTGAGCCTTTTGAGCCAAGAATCGTTCGGGGGTTTGCCACCCCTCAGATCGTATGGACAGAAGCTGTAGAAGCCTACAAACAAGAAAACTACAGCCATGCCATCGAGAAATTTCAAACCTTGATAGATGATTCGACCTTTATCAGAAAATCTGAAGTCTGGTTGTTTGTTGGAATTTCTTACCTTGCTCAAGACAAACCAGAGGAAGCCATGGATGCACTTGTGCAAGTCAGTGATACCAGTGGGCACATAGATATGGCCAATTGGTACATCGCCATGACACACCTCCGCTTGGATCAACCAGGTCAGGCAAGGATTCTCCTGGAAGAAATTGCCACAGATCAACGACATGAGCGCAGGGCCAAAGCGAGAAAAATACTCAATGAATTGGAAGAATAATTTCTCCATCATTTTTCTCAAAAATCTCGTACATCACACCACCACAATTCTGCCTTCTTCCTTTGACCGGGAGAAGGCTTTTTCTATTTTCGTGCGCTTTCTCATAGGTTGAAAGAACTACTGGGATTGGGTATGGGCGAATGTGTTATGGTTCCTCTCTTGGACCTTCAAGGCGCAATATTGACAACCATAACCTCTCTAGTCAAGCTGTCTCCAAGATCGAAATAGCAGCCGTTAACTCCATGGATTACCTTCGCCTTCTTCGGCAATATCCTCGTTATATCGCATATGGGTTCGTCCACTATTTCTTTTCTAGTGCTGGGCAAACCTTTTTTATTTCCCTCTTTGTTCCTTTTTGGCTGCTCTCTCTGGAGATCGACAACCTTGAGTTTGGGAGCATCTATTCAGGGGCAACGCTACTCAGTGCCTTTAGCCTCCCGTGGTTGGGGCAGTGGCTTGATCGATTGAAATTGCGCTACTTTAGCATGGGCGTCGGCATTGTGTTTGTCCTCTTTTGTATTGCTATGGCCTATATGGCGAATCCAGTGTGGTTGTTCTTCTCTTTGTTTGGCTTGAGGCTGTGTGGACAGGGTTTGCTGATTCTGACAGGCTCAACCGCCATTGCCCGCTATTTTGAAGAGGACCGTGGAAAGGCGCTTTCTCTCATTGGGTTTGGCGTATCCATTGGCGAGTTTGTCCTACCGCTTCTGATTGTTTCTCTGCTTGCTTGGGTCAGTTGGCAACTAAGCTGGTGGATCATCGCAGCTACAATCGCACTGATCTTTCTCCCAGCCGCCTTCTTCCTTATCCCGATTGACGATTCCTTCCAGAATCCGATGGTAGATTCTCCTTCTGAGGATCAATCCAATCAGCAACAACAGTTCAGTCGGAAGCAAGTCCTGACACAGCCCACTTTTTATCTGATCCTCCTCCTTCTTCTCTTCCTTCCTTTCTTCTATACAGGCATGGTGATTCATAAGAATTTGATAGGGTTGGCCAATGGCTGGTCGGAACAAATTTTGGCACAAGCCTTATCCCTCTTTGGATTGACACGCTTGTTGGCCAATCTGTTTGTCGGTCCCTTAATTGATCGGATTTCCGGGGTAAAAGTATTTCCCTACATCTTGGCGCCAATTATTATCTGTTGTGTCGGCTTCCTGCTCACCGATCATATTGCTGTGCTGTATTTATTTTTTCTGATGACTGGCCTCTGCAGCAGTTTGGTATCAATTGCAGGAACCGCTATTCTTCCTGAATTGTATGGCACTGTACATTTGGGAGCAATCAAGAGCATGGTATCAACCTTCGCAGTATTGGCTTCTGCTGCAGCCCCCATCATTCTTGGGTGGGCACTCAGTGATCCAGCGGATCATATATGGGTTTGGGGAATATCCGCCGGACTGGTTAGCATCTTGACGATCCTGGCGGTGGTCTTCGTAGGCAAGTTGGGCAAAAATGCTTAATATGGTCTCAAACCATCCCCTATGCTCTACCTTATTCCTGGATTGGGTGCCGATGCGCGTGTATTCAGCTATCTGGATTTGGGAGACCAATCACATCAAGTCATCCAATGGGAAATTCCTCACAAGAATGAACCACTTGCCAGTTATGTGGACAGGTTGCTTCCACAGATTCAGCGAGAATCAGCCATCGACCTCATTGGGGTCTCATTTGGGGGAATTATTGCACTGGAAATTGCAAAACGCTTGCCTTGCAGACGGCTGATGCTCATTTCCAGCTTGCTGCATTCTCGAGAATTGCCACTTCTGACACGCTTGCTTGGACGAATAACCAATCGTTCATGGATACCCGATAGTTGGATACGTCAAAGCATGAATATTGGTGCGAACTACCTGTTTGGGCCATTAGACTCAGAAGAAAGAGTCCTCCTCAAGCGGATCTTGGATGACACAGACATCGCATTTGTGAATTGGGCAACTTCTCATATTCTGAAGTGGGAAGGGGCCGAGCAAAAAGATTGGGGGACTCGGCTTCATGGGACCAAAGACAGAATCATACCGATCAGCAAAGTCCCGACCTGTGTGATGATTCGAGGAGGTGGACACATGATGATTGTCAGTCATGCAAAAGAAATCAGTGATTGGATCAGGGGTGATTGGATCAAATAAGGATTGCAGAAACAATGAAATGGACACATGACAGGCTGAACCAGGCCAGATTGCGAACCGACCCGGCTGCAGATTCCCTGATTGAGGAGTTGGTCCAAGGTCATGGCAAAACGATGGCCATGAATATCTTTGAGGTCTTGATTCGCAACATTCAACTTCCCTATGACAAGCTTCCACAGGAAGTCCGTCAGTTTGTTCAATCACACAATCACCTTCCTGACTGGGCAAATCCAGCAGACATTCGTCTGGCAGCGCAAGTATTTCTCGATCATGGGCCCAAATTCCTGCTGTTCCTCTACTTCAAAAGTTTGCCAACACTCTACTCCTTTGCCAATGGGGCGCAGGTATTGCTCGATACAGGAAGAATGGCACATGAAGGAGATGCGATGAAGGTCTTTAGCCGAAGAATTGCTGAGACAGGCCAATTCTTACTCGATGTCATGTCTCCCGGAGGGCTGAGTGCGGGAGGAGCTGGCATTCAGGCAGCCATCAAGGTCCGATTGATTCATGCAGCAATCAGATATTTTGTTCGAGAGAAAGGCTGGGAGACTGAACGCCTTGGGCACCCCATCAATCAGGAGGATCTGGCGAGCACTCTGATGACCTTTAGCATCAGCATGATAGAAGGAATGGAGCGAATGGATCTACCGCTTCCACCAGAACAAGCAGAAGCCTATGTCCATGCCTGGAAAGTGGTGGGACATTTGTTGGGAATAGAGGAGGGGATGATGCCAAAAGATGTGGCAGAAGGAAAATTATTGCTTGACACCACCATTTCACGACAATCTTCCCCCTCAGAAGCAGGCAGGACCCTCACCCAATCTCTTATCTTGTTTTCGGCAGGCACTCTACCGGGCAAACTGTTTGACAACCTCCCACGAATTTTCATCAGAAGACTGGTAGGCCCAAAACTTAGCAGCATCCTCAATGTCCAGCCTAGATATGGTTTGTTGTTTTTCCTGCTACCAAGATTTTTGAAAAGATGGTTGGGATGGATGGAAAAACTGGAAGACTTTTCTGTGCCTGTTGCAGAACTCTTTGAGCGATTTTCCAGAAAGCTCGCCCTCAAAATGGTGGATTTCTTCAACGAATATAAGGACAAACCTTTTCGCATCAGTCCTGAACTGAAGGAAAGCTGGGGGTTGACAGATACCCTTTGAGGAAGAAGGCTAGCTGGCAGGTTGATACAATTCCCGCTTTTTTCGTTGGGATTTTTTGAAAGAAGAATAGATAGATTTCACCAATCCAATCAACATCAAGGCAATCACTACTCCCATCAGGGCATAGATGGCTCCCTCCCAGGTAAAAGGAAAGTTGGGCTCGAAATGCATGGCAGCGTGAATGGAAGGATCGTAATGTCGAATGAGGTAAAACGGACGTACCCATATGCTCCTTTCTGTCAGATTGGTTAGTGCCAAAGAATACTTCTGATAGCGATCTTCTGCATTTTTTTGAATGGCGACATTGTCACGAACCATAGGATCTGGATTGCTCATCAGTTTGTCCAGATACTCGGGAATCCGCAGATTATAGTTTCCTGCCACTTCCTCCAATTCCTGATGCATCTTGCCTGATTCCATTTGCGCACCAGCCAGAACATCAATATATTGAGCCATATAGACTGGAACCTGTGCGAACACAATGGCAAAGGCCACACAGATGATGCGGTCAGCCAGATTTCCAATAGAACTGAAGAGGGATAACATAGGAATTTCTTTGATCCTAAATTACAGCATCGGCGTCAATCTGCCAAAAGATTGCATTGAATCCCAAATTTGGCTCTTTTTTTGCAGCAATGGTCAACTGTAACCCTTAACTGCCCTTTCTATGAACCCGAGCTTTGATAACGGGCTGGACTATATAGTCATCAGTATCGGCTGTCTGGCTGCAATTGTCGGAATTGTCTTATTGGTGAGAATGTTCCGCAAACCCAGATCTCCCAAACAGGATCAAGCGCTCCCTCCCCCGATCATTCCTCAACCACCACAGAATAAGGGAAAAAAGCCTTATATCAGAATCAATCCCAAGAGGCAGGATACTCCTTCCTTGACTCCTGCTGCGGTAGATGTCCCCACCCCAATCAAAGAAGACAGTGCAGCTGTACAAGAAAGACTACAGACCGTCGCGGTGACTCACTTTGAGGATTCTCTCCTTGATGTGGCCGATACCCCCACCCCCGCTTTGCAAGAGGCCCATGTGTCCAAGGCACAACCTACGATGCTGCGCCTTGCGCTGACCGTCAGAGGGGACACCCTGATTTATCAAAAAATAAGTCTGGGAGACTGGAATGAATTGCAGGTTAGTTATGAACCCCCTATCTTTAGGAAACAGGAATCATACGCTCCAGGGACTGCTTTGAACTTTCATATTTCCGGCGAACAACTGGACACAAGAACATATCAGTTTTTCGTTCATTATAAGGATAACTCAGGAAGAGCCTATCGCCAGGAAATTGGAGGAATGGGAACCGAAAATCCTATTGTTGAAGGCCCTGTAGCAATAGGTGACTGGCAGTAAAGCTAATTCATTGAGTGCTTTGGGTATTGAAGAATTGATAGAAAGAGGTGTGGCGTTTGCCGATGCCATGCAGTATGAAGATGCGCGGTCTGACTTTGAGGCAGCTTTGCTCCTCGATCCAGGTCGGTTTGAGGTCTTGAGCAATCTTGGCACCCTCTCCCAACTTGCCAATCAACACCAGGCGGCCATTGAGCAATATACTCTGGCACTGGAACTGTATCCTCACCATTCTCCATCCCTTTATTCCAGAGGGTTGAGTTATGCTTCTCTGGGAAAGTTTCAACATGCGGTCGATGATTATTCCCACGCTTTGAGACTGGACCCAACCTTTGTTCGCGCACTTATGGGGCGTGGTCATATTTTGATGCAGCAAGGGAAATGGTCTGCTGCTCTCACAGATTTTGATCTCTTTCTCACCCATTCGGCATCCGAACATATCCAATTGGTCCGACAGGTAGAAGATTGGCGAGAAGCAGTGTTGAAAGTTCTGGAACCCCCTATCGGACAAGTGAGCAATTTTGAGCAGATTCAAGTAGAAGCAGAAACTGCGATACAGACAGGAGATCTCGCCACAGCGATGACCTTGGCTGAGCAAGGACTCAAACTTGCGCCCAATTCCTCTTCTGCCTATAATCTGTATAGCTGTGTGATGGTGGCCTACGAAAACTGGCCACAAGCAAAATCCTTCATCGACAAGGCCATAGAACTGGATGAACAGGCTCCAGTACTGTATCTCAATCGAGCTGCTATCACGCATGCCATGAATCTGCTGGAGGTCAGTGAACAAGATATCCGTCAGGCGATTGCCCTTGAGCCTGATCATGCAGAGGCACATTTGGAGTTAGGGTCTTTGCTTGCCCCCACACGGACAGAAGAAGCCATGAATGCCTTTAGTCGGGCCCTTGATCTCGCATCTGAGTTGGTCGATGCAAGATTGGGGAGAGCGAGATTGTATCTACTGGAGCACCAGCCAGAATTGGCACTCCTGGATTTGACAGAGGTGCAAAGATGCGCGCCACAACATCCAGATGCCTACGATCTCATCCAACAGGTCATGGAGACCTATGAGACACAGATCACAGCAGCCCCCTTTGATCCGATGTCCTATGTCAGACGTGCGCAGGCATATCTTCAGCTGGGGCGAGAGGAAGATGCGCTGGCAGACTGGAACTATGCGCTAAAGCTCGACTCGGAAAATCCCTTGTTGCTGGATGGTCGTGCGATGCTCCTGATCGAGATTGAGCAGTATTCCCAGGCCATCATTGACCTGGAAAGAGCGATGGATATCGCACCGGAGGTTGCAGACCTCTATCACCATAGAGCGCTTGCCCTGATCCATTTGCGGCGGACTTCTGAAGCCATAGAAGATCTGGGTCGTGCCATCACCTATTCTCCCGAAAAAGCAGACGCTTACTATCTGAGAGGAAAACTAAGCCGCACCCAAGAACATATGGATGAGGCCTTCTCTGATCTGCATCTAGCGATAGAACTCGGAGGCCAGCAAGCTGATTTGTTCAAGGAATATGCTCTGGTATTGTTAGAAAAAGGAGAATGGGAATCTGCCGCTGAAGCTTACCAACAAGCGGCATCTATTCACCCAGATCCTGACATTTGTCTGGATTGTGCCTACACCCTCAATGCATTGGGAAGAATAGAAGAAGCCATCAACTATCTGGATCTACTCCTGCGAGACTGGCCAGATCATGTGGAGGCCTTGTCTGAGAGAGGATGGCTCCTGGCTCAAGTGGGCAAGCTTGAGGAAGCCATAGAGGATTTAACCTACTCCGTTGAAGTGGCTCCCCACCAATGGGAAGGATGGTTGTATTTGACAGAAATTCATATAGCGCTGGAGCAATGGGAAGAGGCGGTCATAACTGCTTCGCGTTGCCTGCTGGGGAATACAGACAGCGAGCGTGCCTACTATCTACGTGGCCTTGCATTCCGCCACCTCAAGAATGTGCACGCTTCGGATAGGGATTGGGATCGCGTTCTGCTTAGTTCTCCTGCCAGCGAAGAGGCCACATTGATCGCAGAAGCGCGCTAAAAAAATGGACCCTCCAGCCACATGAGATGACTGGAGGGTAAGGGAAAAGGGGTGAATTTCCTTAAAAGGCCACACCTAATGCAGCAACCAAACGTCCTCCGTGTCGGGAGACTTGATGTGTATTGCCGAGGAAGGTGATTTCGTCCTGTGTTTGCTTGAGGTCAAGTTCATACTTCAAATCGAAAGCAACTTTTTTGCCCAAGTCAAGACCGAGGCCCGCCTGCATGCCCAGAGAAGCTTCTTTGAAACTTCTGCCAATTCCTTCCAACTGCTTTAACTCTGAGGTGTTCCCAAGGTTGACACGGTAGACAGGTCCACCCTGTACACGCACTGGTCCAAGCTTCAAACCAGCCATCATGGGTACTTCCAAATCAAAATCTCTTTCTGTCAGAATGTCTTCTGTAGCAATACCAGTGTTGAAATCCATAATAGAAATGGCATAATCAGCTCTGGAAGTTGATACCAACAATTCTGGTTGGATAAATACAGGACCGAGAGTGAATCGGCTAAACACACCAAACTGATACTGTGGTGTGGACTCCTGAAGGCGGAGAGATAATTCCTCTACATCTTGTCCGTTTCGGATGACCAAATCATTGGCAGAGATCCCCGATGAGCTAATCGCAACTCTGGGACCAATTTTGAATTGAGAAAAAGCGGGTTGTAGAAATAGCAGGCACAAGCCCAGGCTCATTAAATATTTCATAGCTGAATGATGGTTTTGGTTATGAAAAATCATAGCAAATATGTCTTGTCTTCTGATGGCCTAATTTTTTCGTATGATGAAATATACCTTGCTATGATCAGAAAGTTTCAGGCGGGGGAGTGAACCATGTGCTCCAAGGTGTGAAGCTGGATAATTCGGGAATGAATGAGCATGCATTTTTTACCATATCCATTGAAAGGCAGTATCCCCAATCAGCCGAAGGGGAGCGGGCGTAAAACAGAGGACAAAAATCAACAAGGCGAACCATCCCAGAATTTTGCGGCTTCTGTTCAGGGGTTCGGATTCATAGGAAGGGGGATGATCAAGCTTTATCACCCTGACTACCAACAATGTATACAACAACCAAATATATTGCCCTTCTATTTCAGGAAACAGGTGATGCACAAACAATTGAAGACAGAAGAACAGACCTGTACAGAGTCCTACAAGAGGAAGGGAGAAGCGATCCAGCACCTTCATCATGATGTAAAAAAGGAAGGCAGCATATGCCAGCAACTCTAGTCCCTTCAGATAAGACATTTCATGAAAAGAAAGTAAGCCTGTTCCCCCCACCATCAATAAGCCTAAAACTGTCAGACGTGAAATAATGCCGGCTGTGTTTCGACCAAACATGGCATAGGTAATATGGCCTCCATCCAATTGGCCAATGGGAAGCAGGTTAAGGGCTGTTGCGAATAACGTAAGAAAGCCTGCAAACAAGAGGGGGTAGTGGATCAAGCCAAAATCTGGAGGCAGCAATCCTCCACTTCCAGCAGCAGCATTCAGAATCCCCATGAGCAACAAACTTTTTCCAGTCACAATCTTGACATCCTTTTCAGCAAGCAGATGCGTTTCCAGCTCTGTTTCTGATGGAATCCCCCCAAACAGTCCTTCCCATTGTGGATGAATGTTCAGCAAAAATGCTTCGGGATCAGGCAATGTCCAGACACCCAGGATCAGAATTCCAAGGGATGCCACAATGCCTGCCAAGGGACCGGAAATCCCAATATCAAAAAATTGCCTAGGGGTCCTTGGAACTTCCTGCAAGGCAATGACTGCTCCCAGCGAACCGATATTCACCAAACCTGGGATATACAAGGGAAGGAAAATAGGCAGAGTCGTACGGACATGATGATGCCTTGCAGCAAAATAATGACCAAATTCATGACAAGTCAGAAAGGTCAAAAAGGCAAAGGCATAAGGAATGCCCAATGGCCAGTTCTTCCACTTCAATTCTCCCCACCAGGACTGGCCTGTGTACAATTCTGCACCTGCCATGATGGTCGTGCAAAGCGTAAGCGCAAATAACAATACATACATCAATGCCCGTTGCCAGGGAAGAAGGTTTCGCATGCAGCGAAGGAACAGAAAAATGGTCGAAATTTGAAATTTGCCAAAACTCTCCTAACTTCCTTCCAAAGTCCGTCCCCATGTCATACACAGAAGCCAGAGCTCTCTATGATCAGTTTGATGAAGCACAACTCCAGTTCCTAACAACCAAAACACTAGAAGGATCTCATACGCCAAGAAAATGGCTCAAGATATTGCAGAAACTAGCCAAATTCGACGAATTGGCGGATAAGTCGCGGTCAAAATCAATGCGGAAGATTTTCCTGTGGGGATTTCTGTCCGTGTTTACGTTCATTTTTACCTTTATCCTCATCTTCCCTATCCTGCTGGCAGCCTGGTTTGCATATCTGGCGTACAAAAACTGGAAGCAACATCAATTTCTCAAAGGGCAGGACTTGCGCAATCAGTTCCGGAAGTTCCTGGTACCCTTGATTCAGATTCTGAGGGAAGAGTCCGCAGAGCAGGAAAAACTCTATTTAAAACTGGATCTCAACCATCCTCTGTCTCAACAGAATCATGTTGACTTTCAAGAACGAAAAGGACCGGGCTATCCCAAATTCAAGGAGAACTATTACCGTTCCTCCTGGTTGAATATGAGCATCAAATTGCGCGATCAGTCCATGCTTAGTCTTGCGTTGGAAGATGTGATTAGAAAAAGACAGGTGACCAAAACCGGGAGTAGCGGTAAGATCAAGACGAAAACAAAAACCAAAGTCAAGCATCTGGCCAGTGTCAAGGTCGGCTTTCCAAAAGTCCAATATCAACCGGCAGCAGATCGGAATCCAGAGGTTGTTTTTTCTGAAGATGCGAATCTCATGCTGATTAAGTGGAAACAAAAATATACCTCCTCCTCTATAGAAGACAATATTCCCTTAAGTGAGTTGGTCAAAGCCATCAGCCAAACTTACAAGCAGGTTCAGCCTTTAGGGAATCTGGTCTAAAGAATCTGAATGTAACGCTTAATTTTCCCTATTCTTTCACCCTACCTCTTATTCTCTCTCAACATGGCCTCCTGCGAAATACAAACAGGAATATTTGTTCTAAGAAATTGTGGAGCCCCTTCAAAAGGGACCTGCAAAGTGTGTGGAAAATCCTCCTGTGTCAAACACAGCCGAGCATTCGAATCGACCATCATCTGTCTGGAGTGTCTTGTGGAAGAGAAAAAGAAAACTTCCTCAGATAAGAAAAGGGGACGAAACATGGAAGATGCGTATGAAGAAGAAATTGGGACAGATTTTCTCTGGTATTATATGCTGAAAGATCAATTGAATGATTCCTTTAGTTTTACAGGCTTTGATTCCAGGGATTACGACAGCTTCAGCTTGACAGAGGATACTGTGGTATGGGATGGAGAGGATGAGGGTGGTTTGTTTGACAGTTGATGCAGATGCGAATACTCTGGCTTACAGAGACATACTATCCCAATCGTGGTGGCATGGCTCACTCTTGCGACAGAATTGTGCAAAGTCTGAGAGAAGAACGGATTGATGTAGACGTGATCCATTTCACCAATAGACGCCCCCCCTTTCAAGTAGAGCAAAAAGAGCGCGGAACCTATGTCGCCTGTCCCTTATCAGAAGATCCAGCCCATGTCCTCAATCGCTTGTGGAATCACCTTGATGGTCAGCCAAACAACTGGACACATTTGGTTGCTTTTGGCGGATTCCTGCCTAGTCTGGGTGCACCAATACTGGCTTCCTGGCTAGATCTTCCACTGGTTCTTCTCCTTAGAGGAAATGATCTGGACCTATCGCTATTTTCTCCTCGAAGAAGGCCCATGCTTCAAGATGCCGTTCTGGCTGCGAAGCAGGTATGTGTCGTTACGAGAGAGCATCAGCAAAAACTAACAAAGATCTGGCCGAAGGTTTCTGTGCAATATGTTCCCAATGGCATTGACTTGCGAAGTTGGCAAGTACTTGAGAGTGATCGGCAACGGGCAACAAGCTGGCGACAACAAGATGTGGCCAAAGGTCTCCGTGTATTGGGCCTTTTTGGGCATCTCAAGGAAAAGAAAGGATTCCCCTTCCTGCTCGATGCTTTACACTTAAGTGGGATATCGGATTCAGTCCATTTGTTGATCGTTGGAGAGTTGGGTCCGACTTCTACAGACGTATTAGCCCATCATTCCATTGCCTATAGCAGATTGCCATTCCTGGATCGGTATGAACTGATGGCTTATTATCCGGCCTGCGATGCCATTGCTATTCCGTCCTTTTATGATGGCATGCCCAATGTCTTGTTGGAGGCAGGCGCTTTGGGCATCCCCTTTATTGCCGCCCGGACGGGTGGCATGCGAGATCTATTGCTGACTGGGATTCATGGCTTTGTCTTTGATGTGGGGGATCGACATGCATGTGCTGATGCCTTGCATACCTGGGTACAAACGTCCACACAGGAAATGAATAAAATGGGGGAGGCCTGTAAGCAATTGGTTCAAACCCACTACACACACAAGGCTGAGGTTCGGAAGTATTTGGAAGTCTTTCGCTCCATCTTGCTATAACCTACAGGCTAAGCAAGCTTGCAGACCATGTTTGAAACGCTACTTTCGCCAACAAACATCGTCTTTGCCTACAGACTGAGTAGGCTTTTTTACAATTTCAATTTGAAATTTTACCTTTTGCCTTTCATAGAGAGCGTGCCGCAAGTAAATAACAACTCTGATTAAGTAAGCAAGCAGATGAAATTCAAAGCAAATCTATACTATGCAATGGGGGGGGGCCTTGGACATTTGACCCGAGCCAGGGCGGTCGAGCACACACTCGGACTGGACAATCTACGGGTGCTGACTGCGGCTCCTG
Source organism: Bacteroidota bacterium (assembly GCA_039029315.1). Lineage (GTDB taxonomy): Bacteria > Bacteroidota > Bacteroidia > J057 > J057 > JBCCCJ01. The sequence goes on from JBCCGK010000042.1 coordinate 25,370, forward strand.
AAGCTGGAAAAGTATTTCATTCTCATAACTTGCTCAAGGTTCCTCCCAAGAATTTTGCACCGACCTCTTATCAGAAATGGATGAACTCTCGCCTGAAGCGCTATGAATTTGAGAACATTTATCTCGACACCTTTCCTACTGGCTTATTGGGCGAATTGATCCCCTGGCTATCTGAATGGGAAGGGAAGCTGCACTACATCGCCCGAGGCCTCAACATGGAGGCATACCAATCCCGCATTCCAGCGGATTTCCCCAAGATAGAGACAAGCTATATCGTGGACCAACTTTCAGAGGCTCAGATGGCCTTTGTAGAATCCCACAGCAAACATATTGAGACTGTCCATCTTCAATATCCTCAAGCAGATATCCCTCCACAGCTAATGGCCCTCATCAACAAATTGGCCAATCCGATTTGGATGATTGCCCATTCTGGCCCGGCAGCAGAAGTCGATGCTTTATTGGCCTATGCGAGAGATATTGCGCGAGCCGAACGGGAGCAACCCAGTTGGTTGGTCTGTACCATGTGCAACTATTCGACGGTCTATCGGGATGTGCATATTATCCAGCATTATCCCGTCTGGCCGATGTATGAGCATATGGACCGGATTTTCACAGCTTGTGGATTTAACTCTATGCAGCAACTCTCCTCTTTTGAGGGCAAGCACCATTTCCTGCCATTTGAGCGAAAGTATGATGACCAGTTCGCACGCGCCCAGCGCCGGCGAGAACAGGAAGAATAAGAAGGCCCTGCCTTGGTTTCAAACAAGGATTTTTTCCAACGATTCGACAGATCGGTCTATCTTTACGAAGATTCTCACAGACAATCATCCAATTATGCCTTCAGACGCTTCATCTCCTTCTTCAGATCCTTCTTTATGGATCCCTAATCGCGTTCCTATTCTGTTAACCTCAGTGCTCATCATTGCTGTCTGTGGAATCTTATATGAACTGTTGATCAGTAGTATCTCCAGCTATTTTCAAGGAAGCAGTATTCTGCATTTTTCATTGGTGATAGGACTTTTCTTATCCTTTATGGGAGTAGGTTCCTATGTCTCAAAGTTTATTCAAAAAGATTTGCTGCCCTGGTTCATCCGCTTTGAAATTGTGTTGAGTGTGGTAGGCGGCTTGTCTACTTTCTTGTTGTATTTTGCATTTTCCCTCACACCTTATTTTTATGGTGTTGCCTTTTTGCTCATTGCGATTCTGGGTAGCCTGATTGGGGTAGAAATCCCCATCCTGACCAGGATTGTCAGGGAACATGAAAGTCTGCGAGATGCGATGGCTAAGGTATTATCCTTTGATTATCTCGGCTCCTTGATTGCCTCTGTGGTCTTTCCCCTGGTATTGCTGCCCAATCTGGGGGTGATGCGCACAGCTTTTGCCATCGGGATGCTGAACCTGACAGTAGCTATCCTCAATACCTGGCTGTTTCGGGCAGAGCTTCCCCAATATAAGCGAATGTTGACAGTCTGTACGGGCATAGGGGCACTCCTGATTGCTGGATTTGTTTATTCCTTTCAATTGGTCGGCTTCTTTGAATCCTTTTTGTATCGGGATCAGGTCCTCCTGTCCAAACAATCGGTCTATCAGAAAATTGTGGTCACCAAATGGAACAAGGACCTCCGTCTGTTTATTGATGGAAATTTGCAATTCTCTTCTCGGGACGAATATCGATATCACGAACCTTTGGTCCACCTTCCGATGGCTCTAGCTGCCTCTCATGAGCGCATTTTGGTACTTGGCGGGGGAGATGGGCTGGCATGCCGAGACATTTTGCAATATCCTGACATTCAGCAAATTGAAGTCATAGATCTAGATCCAGCCATCACAGATCTTGGAACCAAACATCCGGTGTTTACCCAACTCAACCACAACGCTCTGAATGATCCCCGCGTTACGATCATCAATACGGATGCGTATAAGTATATTGAGAACAGTTCAGACCTCTACGATGTTGTGATTATCGACCTCCCTGATCCCAACAATGTCAGTCTTGGGAAACTGTATTCCGCAGAGTTCTATGGTCTACTGAAGAAGCGATTGTCGGCCGGAGCGACCATCATTACCCAATCTACTTCTCCTTACTATGCACCAAATGCGTTTTGGTGTATCCATGAAACACTCAAGTCAGTCTTTCCTTCCACTCTTCCACTAACTGCCTTTGTTCCAACCTTTGGGCAATGGGGCTTCAATCTGGCGATGAATGATCCAGGCCGACTGAAACCCGCCATTGCGGACAGCATACAATTAAGCGAACAAGCGGTTATGCTATGTCAGCAACGCTTGTTCGCTTCAAAAGATAGGTTTGAATTTCGCTATCTGAATCCTGACGTCTTGTCTGGATTATTTCAGTTTGATGAGGATAGCAAGTCCCGCCCTGTCATCATCAACCGGCTGGATAATCAAGCACTGGTTGAGTATTATGAAAAAAGCTGGGATGCCTGGAGATAAGCAAGTTTGAAGACAATTTTGAATGAAGAATTTTGAATATTGAATAGTCTGTCAGACAGTGAGTTAGTAGGATTTACTTTCATATCTAATTTCGGGTATAAGGGAAATAGGGGATATACTGGCTTGATGGGTAAGATTTCTCCATTATTTCCCCTATGCCCACTATATCCCTCACAAATATTTGTGTCTCCCTACTTAAGTATTCCTAGAACGGCAAAGAAAGAATCGTAACAGTATTCTCCTGCATGCCGGGAATCCAAAATTCTCCTTTTTCCTCGTCCAAATACGCATCTGCAGGTCCTTTGATCTGCTCGGAGGGCAAGCCAACGGGATATCTTCCTACCTGACCTGACTCACTGTTCAACAGCAACAAGGAACCATTGTTCCAGTCAGTGAAGTATATAAATTCGCCCAACATGCCGATTCCATCCAGAGACCCTTTGTAGTCTCCACTCAAGGTGGTGAAGGTATTCAGATTGGGCTTCATTGTGACCATTCCAATGACACCAGAAGCTTCAGGTGCAAAGGTAGATACATACAACAGGTTTTTGCTGGCATCGTAGGCCAATCCATTCGGTTTCTGAATGGTTGGTTGGGTGACGATCTCCTCAGGTGTTCCGTCGGGGAGCTTGACAAGATATACTTTGTTGATATCTGTTGCAGATACAAAGATTTCACTGCCAGATTTTGCGACTATATCATTGAGGAAAGAGGTCCCAGAGAAACTAAAGTCGATTTCACCAGCGGCATTTCCACTTGCCAGATCAAATCCTTTCACTTTGTCCACATCTGCAACATACAAGATGCCATTGAGGATGGCCATTCCCTTGGGAGCGTCCAATCCTTCACTTACAAAATGACCTTCAAGGGCATTTCCTTCACTATCCATTTTGGAGATAAACCCATCTCCATCTTTCTCGGAAGGGAGAAGCTCTTTTCCGACATTGGCGATATAATAGACATCGCCATGTTTGATGATAGATTCTGGTGAAGCAAGACCTTTGTCTTCGAGGTACATGACTCGTTTGGAGGGAGTAAGGACTGCACTGTCTTGTTGGTCAGGAGCCTTATCTTCAGTGGCTTCCCCGCCACACGCCATAAAAGCAAGGCTAATGAGGGCAAGTAATGTGTATGAGAAAAAAATACGCATAAGGTGAGTAATTTGATTTTTACTAGAATATCAAACAGAAGGACTATGCCTTCAAAAATGTATGAAACGTGTCACCTCTGAGCCCAAGTCGAAGGGTTTCCAGAGGAATGGTTTCTGCTGGTGCAATGTTTCCCAGATTGACATTGGAGCCGAGCAGTTTGATGAACCAGACCTGCTGACTCTTTTGGGGTGCCTCCCAGATGATTTTATTGGCAGGAATGTCTTTGAGGATTTCTTCAATGAGGTCACTACGCACTTCCCCTCCAGCTCGAAACATCCCAACAGTTCCACTTTCCCGAGCTTCTGCGATGACCTTCCAGGAACCAGCATCTAATTCTGTTTGCATCATCTCTACCCAGGTCGAAGGGGCAAGAATCTTATCTGCACTTTTGCTTCCCACTTCTGACAGCACGGTGAAGCCTGCCTTGGCAAAAGAGCTAATCAATTCGCACTTGTCTTTGGTATCGATATCAATCGACCCATCTGAGACTTCCAAATGAGTGATTTCATATTTCTCCAGCAGGGACCGATAGGCATCAATCTGGCCACGAATGTAGAAAGCCTCCAACATTGTGCCTCCCAAGTAGACAGGAATCCCTGCGTCTTTGTATACTTTCAGTTTTGCATCCAGATTGCCCGTTACTGCTGAAGTCGCCCATCCCAATTTGATGATATCAGTATGTGCTGCAGCTACACTCAGAAAATCTTCTGCCTGTCTTACACTGAGTCCCTTGTCCATCACCATGCTCAATCCCGCATCTCTTGGCTTGCTTGTTCTGGTTGGAATATTTTCCAGAGAAAAGTTGATCATTCGTTATTGACTTAATAATTAATTGTGCAAAGTACGAGCTGTGCAAAGTACGAGCCAATATGGGGAAATGCAACAAACAGAAGTGAACAAAGAAACTGTCTGAGGAACTGTTTGAACCTCTGCATCTTTAAGAGACTGTCTTGATTTCTCTTTTCCCTAAAGAAACTAAAATCAAGACAGGTTCTAATTCTTCTTATTTCTTTGACCCAGGATGTTGATGGATTTGGCGAACGATGCCTCCATTTCTACATTCATCTGCGGCAAAACCACTCAGGAATCCGCTCTATATTCACATTTTGCAGTACAGGTCTCATGAATAATGATGCTGTACAAGTCTGGCAAAAGGGGTTTTAGGGAGTCATAAAACCACTTTGCAAGATTTTCGGAAGTAGGATTGGAGAGCAAAGGATCATTGTCTTGTTCGCCTATTTCATTGATACACCAATGATCCAGCTTATTGACAAATGGTTTTACAATTTTTTTCACTTCCCCAAAATCCAGCAAGAGGCCGGTATCCGGATCAATCTGCCCATGAAGGTTGACTTCCAGCCGGAAACTGTGGCCATGCATGCGTCTGCACTTGTGTCCTTCGGGCATTTTTGGCAAAAAATGGGCCGCCTCAAATCGAAATTTCTTTGTTAACACTACTGGCATAAGCACGAACATCTATTGGACAACAAAGAAACGGGAATTCCGACGATTCTCAAACCAAATTAGTTGCTTCTCACACAGCTTCATATTTCGGCACAGGCACTGAAGTAGCTGTAGAAATCCTCTTCAAGCTGTCCAACACCCCTTGAATGATGGGAATTCCATGTTCTTGCCTCTCTTCATATGCCCATCTTTCAGGATCACCCGGAATAAGCACCTGCTCTTTCCCTGCTTGTGGTTTGGTAGCTCTCATGGTTTGTATCCAATGGTCAATTTGGCGTTTGAATTCCTCCACTTCTCTGAAGGCATCAATGGACCATGCCCCAAAAAAATGCCCGATTCCCTTGCCGACTTTCTCTTTGGTCGTAGGGGCTCCGATTGCAAAAGCAGGGACAAAAGGTCCCCAGTTTGCTCCACTCAATGGTCCAGACAGAATGTCCACCATCGCTCCCAGACAATAGCCTTTATGTCCGCAGCCCTCGTCATCTGTTCCCAAAGGCAGCAACGCACCTCCCTGCATCATATCGAGGGGGTTCTCCGTAGGCTGTCCTTGTTCCGTGATGGCCCAACGGGCGGGTATACTTACTCCTTTGCGATGGGCAATTTCTATCTTTCCATAGGGAACCACACTCGTGGACATATCGATCACAATGGGGGGCTCTGCCAATCCAGGAAAAGCAATCGCAATCGGATTTGTGCCAAGGCGTCTCTCTACCCCCCAATGCGGCACGACACCTCTGGAGGTATTGGTCATGGCCCAACCGATCTGATCCCGTTCCAGGGTCTTGACGGGATAGTAACCCGCAGCACCAAAATGATTGCTGTTGCGGACGGCGATCATGCCTGATCCACATTGAGTTGCCTTCTCCTGGGCGATGTGTAGAGCTTTGGGACCAATGACCAGGCCCATGCCATTATCTCCATCCAGTGTACCTGCAGCCAATCTGTCCCGAACCAATCGGTGATTGGGCTTTGGGTTGATCATGCCTTCTCTCAACAGATCACAATAGGTATCCAGTCTGGCCACTCCATGCGAGTCAATGCCATATCGGTCGCTATAGGATAGCACATCGGCGGCGAGATCTGCATCCGCTTTTGGCACATCCAGTGCCTGAAAAACCCTGGAGGTAAATTCATGTAGCGCATCGGCAGAAAAACGGTAGTAGCGGGGAGCCTGTTTCATGCGCCCAAGATAAAAAGTTCCGAGTTCCAAGAAAAGAGTGCCGAGATATGACAGAAAAACTATCTCTTACTCTTTACCAGGAGCTCGGAGCACAAGTTCGGTATACTCAGCACTGTATGAGATAAATGACCGGAAGGCCGCAAACCTGCGTACCCAGGCTTACTTCTGTCTTCAATCCACTATTTTCCTACAAAGCCCGGTCTCTTCGAGGTTTTCTCCATCGCAATGGACCTCTGGGGCTTGCCCAGTAAATCGAAATGGCACCGCCATATCTATTCTCAAGTGGATAGGCCGATCTCCCGAGGGCGAGATGTGCTTGTGCGCGGATTCTCAAGGCTTTGCTGAGTCTTTGCTCAACGCCCAGGAGTAAGCGATACCCCACAAATAGATCTGGGAGGAAAGAGTGGTCAGTGGCTATCCATTCCGTTTCAGGCGTGCTGATCCGCTGGATGCCATACTGATAATTATTCTGTTTGGTGACATTGAGTATTAGGGCACCTCCACCATAAATGTGCGTTTCATGGTCAGGCGGGGTAAAAAATAGCAGGAGATGAAGAGGAATGGAAATATTCATCCCCGACTCTTTGACTGTGATGTCCTGAACATCAAGGCTATCTATCGATGCTTCGTAATAGGTATTGAGGATATTGACCAAACTGTAGCCAGTCCCTTCGAATAAACGGGATCCATAATCGAACTTATGACCGCCAAATGAGAGCCCTGTCCCCAATCTAATTCTGTGATTCGGCACCCATTCGCCAAGGAGGTGAATCTCGTAATTGGAAGAGACTGAATTGAAGGAACGTGCCCACTTTCCTAAATAATTTTCAGTCATTGCCTGGACGCCAATTTGATAGTCCCAGCTTCTGCCCTTATTCCAACTTCTTGGAGATGACCACCAATCCCTGGAGCCAAATTTGGTAGAAGGCTTGGACTTCTTCTTCTTTTGGGCTTTTTTCTTTGTTTTGGGTTCAGGCTCAGATTTTGGCTGTCTGCTTTGTGGTTCTGCTTTGGTCAGTGGGACAGCAGGCATTTCAATATCCTGATCCAGATCAAGCTTGATCTGGATAGGGGATATAGCCTGAATCGAAGCATTATCCTCTCTGCTTGAGGAGGTAGGCGGCAGGAAAGTATCGGGACTTGTTGCCTTCAGGGTGTTTGAGGTATAGCCAAGGGATTTTTGAGAGAAAATATATGGTGTATTAGAGGTCTTGGCCGTTGAGAGATTCTGCACTAAAGCGGACATATCCTGCCCGGAGGTATGGATATAGGATGCCTTCATCTGGACCAGATCGGGCTGTAGTGTTTCAAGTTCTTGCAAGGATGTGAGTCCCCAGATCGCTGTCCCAAACAGGGTGGTAAAACATACCATGAGCCAGAAAAAATTTCCTCGAAAACCCGATCGAAAGAATCCCTTGGATGAAGAAGTATCCCATCTTTTTTCCAGCCCCTCCCACACCGCCTCAGAAGGGGTCTCAGCAAATTCTTCCACCCGACTCTGGATGAATTGTTCAAATGGATCGTAATCTGATAAATGCCTCATGGTTTTATGATGATATCTTCTCGTGTTGTAATAATTTTTGTAGAAGGTGTCGCGCCCTGACATATTGTGAGCGAGAAGAGCTTTCCGCGATATTGAGTTGAGCGGCGACCTCTTTGTGTGTGTATCCTTCTATGGCGTAGAGATTAAATACTGCTCGATAGCCCGGCGGGAGACTTTGGAGGACCTTCATGATGTGATTGGTCCCAAAATCACTCAGCATAGACGCCTCTCCATCAAATAAGTCTGATGGGCTTTCCTGATGGCTATTCTGGAAGCCAAACTTGCGTTGCCTCCGAAGATAGCTCAAGGCTGTACGAACCATGATTTTGTTGATCCATCCTCCCAATTCTCCTTCCCCCCGGAACTGTTTCAAATCTTTAAACACCTGATAAAATCCTTCCTGTAATAAATCTTCTGCGATCTCTCGCGAAGGCGCATACCGCATGCACACCCGAAACATGGGAATCCGGTATTGTTCATACAAAGCGCGTTTGGCCTTCCTATTACCTGTCAGGCAGGCATGGATGAGGGTTTGCTGATCTGTGTGATGTGCTTTCAACTTGTTGGTGTTTACTTTATAGGGAAATAAGAAAGGGATTTCGCTGCATGTAGCAGAAATATTTTTTTCTTTTCTGCTATCTTCCCTTCAAATATCTACTGTTATGCCTCTCCCTCAGGGTCGTTTTGTCCTTCTACTTATCATATGTCTAGGTCTATGGCTTGGGGAACACAGTTGTGGACCAAAAGAGCTGACAAACATCCCGCGTGCACGCGAAGTCTGGGCCTTGAATACCATCCTGGATCAACAAGTTCGCATGCTCAGCCTGGCCCTGAATCCCGAGATGTACGTCGCCTACCATACGGAATCATGCAGGCTCTACCAGATTTGGAAAGGAGGGATTCATCTCGATGGGGCTCCATTTAAGGATATCAAAACCTTGCAACCCACCTCCTGGGGAACCCCTTATTGGAAAGATAGTCTGACACAAGATCGTTGGGTAGTCGAGACCATTGATAGCAGTTTTGCCATAACTCCGGCCTATCAGGGATACAGAATTCTGGCAGACAATCAGGTCCGGCTTCGCTATGGCATTCCCTTACCCAATGGAAGCACAGTCTCCATAGAAGAGCAGCCAGAGTATGAACAGGACGAAGCAGGGAATCCGGTTTTTAAACAATTATTTCGTTCTGATCCCCTTCCTCCTGCCATCCGCTTGACGTATCGCCGAGCAGGGCAACAGCTGATTTTTTCCTCTCACAAAAAAGATTCTCTCACCCTTATTCAGACTTTTTCTCCCCTCCCTCCCCAACAAGCAGCCCCCAGACAACTCACAGGAAACAGGGGCAAGTATTGGATGGATCGAAGTGGGTGCAATACCTGTCACGAACTTGAAGAACAGACCATTGGGCCTGGATATCGACAAATCGCCAGCAGATATGGTCAGGAGGAAGGTATACCAGATGAGTTGGTCCAAAAAGTAAAACAAGGAGGCGCTGGCAATTGGGGAGAGGTACCGATGGTGCCCCATCCTCATTTGGAAGAAAGCAGCATCAGAGTTATGCTCTGGTATATTCTCTCATTATCCCCTGTTGAGGGTCCTTCTCAACAGTCTCCTCGAAAAAAACGCCCCCCAAAAAAACCTATTCCAACAACAAAGCCTGGGTTCGGAACCAAATTAACAGCCATTCACCCAGCGTATGATCTGAGTGTGATTCGGCCAGAGGCATTCAAGCCACGGGTAGGGGCACTCGCCTTCATGCCCGATAGTTCCTTGTTGCTCACTACCTGGGATTCGATTGGCGGGGTCTATCGGCTCTATGGCGTGACAAGTGGAGATACGAATCAGATTCGAATAGAAAGAATTGCCCAGGGACTTGCAGAGCCATTGGGAATCGAAGTGGTGGAGGGTGAGATTTATGTTCTCCAAAAACAGGAACTCACACATTTGGTCGATCTGGATGGAGACGGAATCACAGATGAATATAGAAATGTGTGCAACAGCTGGGATGCGAGTATCGATTTCCATGAATATTCCTATGGACTGGTCTATAAAGAGGGGACTTTCTGGGCAAATCTTGGTCTGGCGATGCGCTTGATGCCACAAGAAGAGCAATTGCCTGATCGAGGCAAGACCATCATCATCCATACAGATGGTCGCTATGAATGGGTGAATTCAGGACTCAGGCAACCCAATGGAATCGGCTGGGGGCCAGAACAAGAATTATTCATTTCAGAAAATCAGGGGAATTGGGTTCCAGCCTGCAAACTTATTCATGTACAGAAAGGGGTATTTCATGGATGTCGGTTGGGGTACCGACTTCAAGACACCAAACAGCAAGCGAAAGCACCTGCTGTCTGGCTCCCTCAAGATGAGATCGGCAACTCTCCTGGCGAACCTGTACCCATGCAAGATGGGCCGTATGCGGGTCAACTCCTTCTGCCGGAGGTGACACATGGTGGGATCAAGCGAATTTTTTTAGAGAAAATAGCGGGAGAATTCCAGGGCTGTGTATTTCGGTTCAGTCAGGGATTGGGGGCCGGAGTCATCCGACTGGTATGGGGGCCTGATGGGGCTTTGTACACAGGGGGCGTGGGCATGAACGGCAATTGGGGGGTTCCTCCTTACCAATATGGCTTGAATCGTCTGCAATACAATGCACACATTCCCTTTGAAATGTTGAAAGTGAAATCAAAAGCTGAAGGAATGCAGATTGTATTTACCCATCCATTGAGGCCAGGACATGGCGAGGAACCGACAGACTATTTGATTCAACAATGGCGCTATGAAGCAACAGAGAATTATGGAGGCCCCAAGCTTGATCTGGAAGAACTAACAATTTCATCCATTCACATGTCCGAAGACCGGCGATCTGTTAGCCTTACCCTTCCTCAGCTCAAAACAGGCAGAGTTGTGTATATTCGTCTGGCAGATGGATTGATGAGCGAACAGGGAGAAGGGCTCTGGTCGTCGGAAGTCTGGTATACATTGAATGCAAAGGCAGATGCCTCATGAGTGCTACAGACTGAGCCTTCTCTCAATGTCTTGGCAGGGAGTTCTCATCTGTCTTGCAGTTTTGTTATAGATCCTTCGTGTTTTTGTGTGTTCAAACAAATTCCTCACATGCATCTATTCAACCAAATCCTCGCCACCAAAGAACAATTCAAGGCCCTTGTCCATGAATATCCCAAAGGACAGCCTGTTGTCATGGTGAATCTCCTCAAATTCACAGGAGAAGATGGCCGAAAATCCTACCAGACATATAGTCGCAACATGGCGCCCTTGCTCGAAAAAGCTGGAGCCAAAGTCATCTGGTCCGGAAATGTGAATCTGACCGTGATCGGCGATTCTGAAGATCAACCAGACATGGTGATTCTGGTCGAGTATCCCAGCACCCAACATTTCATTGACATGGCTACTTCCGCAGAATACAAGGTGGTTGGGCAGGATAGAGAAGGGGCATTGGTGTATGGAGGCTTATTGGCTTCCACAGGGATTGGGATGTTTGGATAAAAGTTTTTCGGGGCACAACAAGCACAAAACGCTGACTTGAAGGCCAGCGTTTTGCATATATGAGCGAGTAGATATCGATATCTTATTACTCGTCTTTCTTATCCTTGGCAGCAACCAGCCTCTTCTGAATATCGCCAGGGACAGTCGAATACTCAATAAACTCTCGTGTATGAGTCGCGCGTCCCTGTGTGAGGGAGCTGAGAGTGGTCGAGTATCGATTGAGTTCTGCCAAGGGAACACGTGCTGTGATTTTTTGATAATTTCCTTCGGCTCCAATCCCTTCGACCATCGCACGACGACCTTGAAGGTCCGTCTGTACAGCTCCCATGAATTCTTCCGGCATCAAGACCTCTACCCGATAGACAGGCTCCTGCAATTTGGGATTGGCTTTCAGAAAGGCTTCCTTAAATGCCGCTGCTCCAGCAATCTTAAAGGAAATCTCATTGGAATCTACTGCGTGCATCTTGCCGTCATATACATAGACAGAGACATCTCGAACATATGAGCCAGTAATCGGACCATTGGAGATTACTTCAGCGATTCCTTTAAGAATTGCAGGCATGAATCGGGTATCGATGACCCCACCGACCACACAGTTATTGAAGATGAGCCTTCCTCCCCAATCCAGATCGATGATTTGTTCTCCACGAACCTTGAGATCATCTGGTGCAGATTGGCCTTCTACGTACGGCAGGAGTTTGAGATAGACCTCTCCATATTGGCCAGAACCACCACTTTGTTTTTTGTGCTTGTAATAGCCTTCTGCTTTCTTCTGGATCGTTTCCCGATAGGAGATCCGGGGCTCATCAAAATTGACTTCAATATTTGCTTCGTTTTTGAGCATCCATTCTGCAATCCGAAGGTGTAATTCTCCCTGCCCGGAAAGGATACTTTGCTTCAATTCTTTCGCATAATAAAACTGAAGAGTAGGATCACTTGCGCCCAATTTAATTAGTGTCTGAGCCATTTTTTCTTCATCCCCAGATTTCTTTGGAGCGATGGCTGTCCGTATTTTAGGTTCGGGAAACTTGATGGGTTCTATTGCTTTCTCATCTCCGACAGATCGCAATGTATGGTTGACAAAGGTTTCCTTGAATTTGACCGTTGCGCCGATATCCCCAGCACTCAATTTTTCGACAGCAGTTCGGTTCTTTCCATCGACGACATACAATTGGTTCATTTTACCCTTGGCGTGGGTAATGGAGTTATGCACTTCCATTCCGGCCGTAATTTCTCCAGACATCACCCGGAAGAAACTCATTGACCCTGTATGCTTTTCATTGCTGGCTTTGAAGACAAAAAGAGTAGTCTCAGGATCACTCACATTGATCTCCCCACCATCAGTTGTTGGAGAAGGGGCCAAATCTTCTGCTGTAGGAGCTACATTCCCCAAAAATCCCATCAGACGGCCGCTCCCCATATTCTGTTTGGCTGACACACAGAAAAGAGGAAACAGTTCTCGGCTCAACATACCCGCCCGGATGCCTTTTCTCATTTCATCTTCATCCAACTCTCCCTTGTCAAAAAAGATCTCCATCAGATCTTCATCATGTTCGGCGGCAGTTTCTACCAATTCATTGTGAAGTTCCTCTGCCCGTTCCTTCTCCTCCTCCGGGATCGGTAGTTTTTCTGGTTTTCCACCTCCTTCAGGAAATTTATACATGACCATCTTCAGAACATCGATGATCGCATCAAAGCCTTCACCTGCATTATAGGGATATTGAAACAGAATGACCCCTTTGCCAAATTGGGTTTTGACAGATTCGAAGGCCATGTTAAAGTCTGCCTTGGAATGATCCAGCTGGTTCATAACAAAAATGGCAGGTTTTTCATACTTTTTGAGGTAGCGCCAGGCGATCTCAGTTCCAACTTCTGCACCTTGTTGTGCATTGATGGTGACCAGTGCAGTATCACAGACACGCAGGGCTGCAACGAGTTCTCCTACAAAATCGTCAACGCCAGGTGCATCAATCAGATTGATCTTGGTGCCCCTCCACTCGGTGAACATGATAGAAGAAAAAATAGAGTTTTTTCGCTCCAACTCGATTTCATGGTAATCTGACACAGTATTGCCATCATCCACATTTCCCATTCGGGTGAGTTGGCCGCCTTCAAAGAGCATGCATTCTGCGAGAGTCGTCTTGCCAGACTTCGAGCCCCCTACAAGGACAACATTTTTTATGTCACTGGTAGCATAATGTTTCATAAATCCCTAAGTAATTTTCTTTTCGCAAGTAGTAATATAGATTTGTCTAAAATTGATAAAAAGTCGCACAATGCGCAACAATATCCTGTACTTTTCTTTTTGTTAAAATAATAGCCATGCAATCTTTCCTTAAGAAGAAGCGTGAGAGTGAGCGTAGATGGTTCATTTGGGCATATATCCTGTTTGGAGTTTGTGTGGTGCTTTCACGCGAAATTGACCAATACTGGCTCCATTATGTGAGCAAACCTCTGATCATGCTGTCACTCTTGTGGATGTATGTTCAAAAGTGCCAACAGAAAGGAAGTCGACAGTACAGGGCTGTCCTCCTGGCCATTCTGGCTTCTTGGCTGGGAGATATCTGTTTGATGTTTGGGGGAAAAATCTGGTTTTTGTCCGGGCTTAGCTTCTTCCTGTTGGCACATCTTGGATACATTTACGCCTTTTTTCAAGGAATCCAATCTGAGAATTCACCCTCCATTCTCAAACAAAAGCCCTGGTTGCTTCTCCCTTTTCTTCTGTACGCAGCTGCTCTTTTTCGTCTGGTATTGCCGCAAGCGGGAGAGATGGCCATCCCGATTGTGGTGTATGCGATCGTCATATTAGGGATGGCCCTCAGTGGACTCAATCGAAAAGGTCGCGTATCAGAAGAAAGTTTTCGCCCTGTTTTGCTGGGAGCTTTACTGTTCATGTTATCTGACAGTATGATCGCCATCCATCGCTTTGCAGAGCAAATGATTTCAATTCCCGCAGTACAGCTTTGGATCATGTTTACCTATATGTCAGCTCAGTATCTAATTATCACTGGTCTATTGAAAGAGGAATAGTATCTTTGTAGGTGAAAATAAACATAAACCTATGCCCCCTATTCCCCCTTATCAAACCAAGCATAAGGTGCGGCTGGTTACAGCTGGATCTTTGTTTGATGGTCATGACGCAGCGATCAATATCATGCGGCGGATCCTGCAAGCCTCTGGCGGAGAAGTCATCCACCTGGGCCATAATCGTTCTGCCTGGGAAATTGTCAGTACTGCTATACAGGAAGATGCACAAGCCATCGCCATTACCTCTTACCAAGGTGGTCATGTAGAGTTTTTCAAATATATGTTTGACCTCCTTCAGCAACATGGCTGTGGTCATATCAAGCTATTTGGCGGCGGAGGCGGAACGATTTTGCCAGAAGAAATCGAAGAACTTCATGCCTATGGGATTTGCAGAATCTATTCTCCTGATGATGGCCGCAACATGGGCCTTCAAGGCATGATCAATGATCTGATCGAGCAGGCTGATTATCCTACCTGGAAGCTGGAGGTGGGAAAATGGAAGGAAGCCATGGCCGAAGCATATGGGGATGTCGCTGAGTTACAAACCAACGGACAGGCGATTCTCACCAAAGTCAAAAATCGCATTAGCCCCCGTGCGATGGCCAGACTCATTTCTGCAGTGGAGAACAATCCTGACCTGGTGGAACCCATCATGGATGAAGTCCATAGCAGGCTGGACGGATTGCCTCAACCACCTATTTTGGGAATCACTGGTACTGGCGGTGCTGGCAAATCTTCTTTGGTGGATGAACTCGTTCGGCGGTTTCTGCGAGATTTTCCGGAGAAACATATTGCCATTGTCTCTGTTGATCCATCCAAGCGAAGGACGGGAGGGGCCTTATTGGGAGATCGAATTCGCATGAATTCCGTCTACAATGAGCGTGTGTATATGCGCTCCCTGGCTACCCGGCAATCGAATCTGGCTTTGTCCCGTCATATTCCCGAAGTGCTCAATATCCTGAAGGTTGCACAGTTTGACCTCATCATCCTCGAGACCTCAGGCATTGGTCAATCCGATACCGAGATCATCGACTACTCCGATGTATCGCTGTATGTGATGACACCGGAGTATGGCGCAGCAACTCAGCTTGAGAAGATCGACATGTTGGACTATGCCGATCTGATCGCTTTGAATAAATTTGACAAACGTGGGGCACAGGATGCCTTGCGGGATGTGCGAAAGCAATATCAGCGCAATCACCAATTGTGGTCCAAAAAGCCTGAGGAGATGCCAATTTATAGTACCATCGCTTCTCAGTTCAATGATCCGGGCATGAACCGCCTGTATCGCGCCACGATGGATGCCCTCGTACAGAAAAGAGGAGCAGACTTGCCTAGCCAATTGGAAATCACCAGCCTGGATTCCAAGAAAATACACATCATTCCGCCCAGACGCGTCCGATATCTGGCCGAAATTTCCGACACCATTCGCGACTATAACCAGAGCAGCGAAGATCAGGCCCAGATCGCACGTAAGTTGTTCGGAATTAAAAAAGCGATGGAAGTCGCAAAAGAGGCGGGAGAAACAGAAACTCTCTCCACTCTGTTGAAACTCTACCACCAACTCAATCTTCAACTCAGCAAGCCTAACCAACAACTCATAGATGGCTGGGAAGCAAAGAAAGCTCGTTATGCCGCAGACATCTTTGAATATCAGGTGCGGAAACGGACCTTTTCCCTCCCAACCTATACAGAAAGCCTCTCCCACAATCGTATCCCAAAAGTCGTCTTGCCGCGATATGAGGACTGGGGGGAAATCCTCCAGTGGCAATTACAGGAAAATGTTCCGGGTGAATTTCCATTCACGGCGGGTGTCTTTCCATTCAAGCGGGAGGGCGAAGATCCTACAAGAATGTTTGCAGGAGAAGGAGGACCAGAAAGAACGAATCGTCGTTTCCATTATGTTTCCCTGGGCATGCCTGCCAAACGCCTTTCGACGGCCTTTGATTCGGTGACCCTCTACGGAGAAGATCCCGACCACAGACCAGACATCTATGGCAAAATCGGCAATTCCGGTGTCTCTATTTGCAGCCTCGACGATGCCAAAAGATTGTATTCCGGCTTTGACTTGTGCGATCCCAAGACCTCTGTCTCTATGACCATCAATGGGCCTGCCGCAACGATCCTGGCATTTTTCCTGAATGCTGCCATCGACCAACAATGCGAAAAGTATATCGTGGAGCTGGGACTGGTTGAGGAAGTAGAGCAACAACTCCATCAGATGTTCGAAGCCAAAGGACTCGTCCGCCCAACCTATGAAGGGGACTTGCCAGAAGGCAATACAGGTCTAGGCTTGATGCTGCTCGGAACGACAGGAGATCAAGTTCTCCCCAAGCAAATATATGAGCGCATCAAAGCTGAGACTCTGACCAAGGTGCGAGGAACCGTGCAAGCTGACATTCTCAAAGAAGATCAAGCACAAAACACTTGCATTTTTTCTACAGAATTCTCACTCAAACTGATGGGAGATGTCCAACAATATTTTATCGACCATCATGTACGCAATTTTTATTCTGTCTCAATCTCTGGATACCACATTGCAGAAGCAGGTGCCAATCCGATCACCCAACTGGCCTTTACCCTCGCCAATGGATTCACTTTTCTGGAATACTATGCTTCCAGAGGCATGGACATTGATCAGTTTGCCCCCAACTTTTCTTTCTTTTTCTCCAATGGCATCGATCCAGAATATGCTGTGATCGGTCGTGTAGCGAGAAGAATCTGGGCCAAGGCTCTCAAACTCAAATATGGAGCTAGTGAACGTGCACAAAAACTGAAATACCATATCCAAACCTCTGGTCGCTCCCTGCATGCACAGGAAATTTCCTTCAATGACATCCGCACCACACTTCAGGCGCTTTACGCGATCTATGACAATTGCAACTCCCTCCACACCAATGCCTATGATGAGGCCATCACAACGCCTACTGAAGAATCGGTCCGACGGGCGATTGCCATCCAGATGATCATCAATCACGAACTGGGATTGGCAAAAAACCAGAATCCGTTGCAAGGGGCCTTCATCATTGAGGAACTAACAGATCTGGTCGAGGAGGCGATCCTCCAGGAATTCGACAGAATCACTGAGCGCGGTGGGGTGCTTGGGGCGATGGAGACCATGTATCAGCGAGGAAAAATTCAGGAAGAATCGATGCACTATGAGCACCTCAAGCATTCTGGCGAGTTGCCGATCATGGGTGTCAATACCTTCCTGTCAGACGATGGATCTCCCACGGTGATCCCCAAAGAGGTCATTCGCGCAACCAGGGAAGAGAAGGTGAACCAAATCGAGCGATTGCAAGCCCTTCAGAGAATGCAGGAGAGCCAAACCAAAGAAGCGCTTCATTCTCTGCAAGAGACGGCAATCTCTCATGGAAATCTGTTTGAAGAATTGATGGAGACGGTCAAAAGCTCCTCTCTGGGTCAGGTAACTCATGCCTTGTATGAGGTGGGAGGCCAATATCGGAGGAGTATGTAAGGTGTTATTCCACCAATACAAAAGCTGCCCAGGCATTGGGATCTTTGTAAGTGTTCCGCATGGATTGCTGTGTCATGCGAAAGGCTTCCGGGATTGTCATCTCTTTTTCTAACCAATTGGAATAGAACATTTCCATAAACTCCATGGTCTCCTTGTCAGGAACTTGCCAAAGAGACATGATCAGATAGCGTGCTCCTGCTATCCGAAATGCCCGTTGGAGTCCATATA
Organism: Bacteroidota bacterium; assembly: GCA_039029315.1. GTDB lineage: Bacteria > Bacteroidota > Bacteroidia > J057 > J057 > JBCCCJ01. Next base: position 43,404 of record JBCCGK010000042.1, read on the forward strand.
CGCCTTCATTGCCTTTGATGTCTCCCAAACCGGTTTCACAGGCAGAAAGGACAACTAATTCGGTTTGGGACAAGTCCATCTGGCTGATTTCATAAGCTGTCAGTATGCCATCTTCTCGATCAGCCAATGGAGGATTACCTTGCCAGACATGATTGGCACCTGCAAGGACTAACCCTGATCTGATCATTGGGTGATCAGAGGCAATGAAAGAAGGTTCTGTTAGAGAGTTCCTTTTTGATGGATCCGCTACCGGGTCAGGGAAGAAAAATCCATGCGTGGCCAGATGCAGCACTCTTGGAGATGCCTCCGATTGACCAATTGAGCGAAATGCTTCCTCTGTGGCATTAGGCCCAGTATGTGCAATGATAGAAAAATGTGCTGCTGTAAGAGGTCCTTGAATCTGTTCCACCTCCTTTGCCGTCCACATGAGATAATTCCACCTTCCGGACCGAAGATCCCGATTTGTCAGACCTATATGCAGTTCTTCCTTTCTGGATGCTGTACTTCCCCTACTCTGACTAGTAGCTGCACCATCAAGGACTTCGGAATCTGGCTCATATGACACCCCTCCAAACAAGATCGCTGTGGAGGCATAGTCCTGTTCGGATATCGGAACAGCGAGTCTTCGGGTAGAATTCAGTTGGATGAGATCAAATTTGTCTGCAAAGCTTTCTTTCTTACTCAATGATGCAGCACTCAAATTGAGCCGATGCAAGAGTCCTGATGGGGCATAATAAATGGTTTGGATACCCTCCAATTCCTGAATCAATGGCTTCCAATTGAGACTATGTGATGCTTGCTGTTTGCGTTTTCTCGGTTTGATTCCTCGCAAGCTTCGTTTGTCTCTGGGGAATTGTTGTCGGCTGACTGTGAGGGATAAGCTATGTTCATCAAATAATGGAATGAAAGCAGGAGCAGAATCCGTAGACCGAAGCAAAATGGCCGCATAGATCACTGAATCCTGATTCTCCATCGTTCCCGGACGATAGTGAACAAATTCGATTGCCGCCTCATCAGGATTCAAACGATTCTTTATCTCCTCCCATGATACCTGACGAATGGCTTGCGCAAAGTTGCTGGCACTTCTCACCAGATCTTTTTCCAGGAGGTTTGCCTTTTCTTCCAAATCAGCAATCCCTTCCCGTTCATGCAAGGGTCTGGCATATTCATCTGCCAATTGACGATGATAGGATTTCCATAACAACAATTTCTCCTTGCCATCCGCATCCAGATTCTCAAGGCGTCGAAAGCCATGAGCAGCATTGAGCAGAAAGCCCTTGTAAAAGAGGGATTGATCATAGAAAAGGCCATGTTTGGGGTTTTTCTCCATGGATTGATGATGAGCGAGAGAATAGACATCATTGAGCTCTGCAACAAAATTCTGGATGTAAGAGGCTAATTCCTGTTCTGAGGAATAAGCACTTGCTTTTACCAACAAAGATTGATGAATGGGTGCCGAAGTTTCAAACATCCTCAAGGCTTTGTCATGTTGGCCGATTTCGTCATACAATACACCTAAACTATTGAAAGCTTGTGCATAATTGGCGTGTTCAGTCCCGACCGCTTGTCTAACAATCGCTTTGTCTTCCAGATACAACTGTTCTGCTTCTTCAAATCGTCCTTGCAACTGGTAGACATATGCAAGATTGTTGAGAATACCAGCATAATGGAGATGATCTTTGCCATATGCTTGCTTCCCAAGTTCTTTGAGCTTCAGGAATAAAGCTTCAGCTTCTTCATATTGTCCCTCCACAACAAGCACATCGCCTAATCCAATCAAACAGCTTACATAAAACGGATGATGCATTTTGAGGCTATCTCCTTCAAACAGCTCTTTTGCTTCCAAGAACAATTGTTTTGATTCTTCATAGTCTCCTTTGTCAAAGCGTAACAAAGCGAGGTTTACCAGATTCCCCAAATAATTGATATGGTTCTTTCCAAAAATCTTTTCCCCAAGACGCAGACCCTGCTCGAATAATGATTCTGCTTTTTCATATTGCCCTACTTTCTGATAAAACAGTCCCAGATTGACCAGACTCGTGGAATAAGAGGGATGTTCTTTCCCTAAGGTTTTTTCGCGAATGCGAAGGGATTCCAAATAATAGGCTTCCACTTTTTCATATTGCCCAAGCTCGCTGTATAGCAATCCCAAATAATTCAGGATTTGGGCAGTATTGGGATGATCTCCCCATGATAGTTTGGCAATCTCTTTGGTTTTCAGATACAAAGGTTCTGCCTTTTCATATTGTCCCAGGCTCCAGTACAGCAAACCAAGATTCCCAAGGCAATTCATGTAGAAAGAATGACTTTGCATCTGAGGATTGTTTTCGAAGATGTTGTAGGCTTCTACATATAAATCCTCCGCTTCCTTGTCCTGGCCCAATTTGTAGTACAAATTTCCGAGATTAATCAAGCTCCCTGCGAAGGCAGTGGTTTCCCGGCCTGAGATCTTTTCTCTCAGTGGGATCACTTGTTGTTTATAAGATTTTGCTGCATCGTATTCCTCTATATAGTCATACAGATTCCCCAAATTATCCAGGCAATCAGCATAAAGAGGATGTTCATGAAGGTCTGGATTGCTCGTAAAAATATCCTTGGCTTCGAGATACAGTTGTTTGGCCTGATCCAGATCTTTCTGAATGTAATATAACAGTCCCAGGATGATCAGGCCTCCCGCATATTGTGGATCTTTTTTTCCATACATGCCTTCTCGTAGCTCCACGAGTTCCAGATACATACGCTCTGCATCGTCATATTGTCCCATCGTCTCATACAAATAGCCCAATTTATCCAGCATCCCATCATAGCCGGGATGCTCTTTGCCGACGACTCTTGCCCACATGTCCTTGCTTGCCAAGTAATAGGTTTCGGCCTTTTCCTTCTCACCCAGGTATCGATAAGTTAGGCCCAAACGGTATAGACATCTGGCATAGGTGCTATCCAATTGTCCCGAAGACTCTTCAAACAGACCTTTGGCGACCTGTATCACGCTCAATGCTTCTTCATATTCTTGGGCATCAAGAAATGTTTCATTGAGTTGGATGAGACTGTCTAATTGCTGGATAATTGGAGCGGAGTTTGTATCTATCTGAGGCCAAAGGAATCCAGGAATCAGGAGGATAGAGAGGACAAGAGGAGATTTCATGAGGAAAAATGGCTTGAAGGGCTTATCTAATCAGAAAGTACAAAAATATTCATTCTTACTGATCAGATAAATCCTGGTATTCTTTTTCTATACAAAAGGCAGGCTTGAATGTGTCTCCTACCTGGCAAAGGCAAATAATCTGCTCAGAACGATGATCCCAGCCAGAATCACTGCAAAAAGGAAAAAGCGCAACAAACATCCCTTGGGGTCATTGATACGGGGATCTCCGTTCAGGTTGCCCTTTGTTTTGTACATGGGGTTGTTGCCATCTGGGAACATAGACTTGCTTTTGTTGGTTCTATGTATAAGATGGGAGATCTACTCAATGGTTGAAGCAGGAGAAAAAGAGAGAAAAAACATCCCCCTAATCTGAATTCGACAATGGCCTATATCCCGTAAAGCTATCGAGCCTGGGAGGTTGATGTGGTCATCATGGTAGATATCTCCTGATTATTTTGAAAATTGCGAAGACTTTTGCCATCTGATCAACATTCATGTCATCTCCCACACTCTCCATTCAATATTCTGATAGCAGCAGCAATGAATTGTCTCTCTTTCCTCATGACAATCCCAAGGCTGCTGTCATCCTTCTTCTCCCTGCACTTGGCGTTCGCGCTTCCTTCTACAAAGGATTTGCGCAAGCCCTTTCCGATCAGGGATTCCATGTAGTAACTGCAGATTGGCGCGGGTTGGGCAAATCCAGCATTCGGCCTTCCAGAGCGATTGACTTCGGCTACAAAGAATTGGTCGAAGATCTGGGAGAAATGGTCCATGCGATCAAAGCACATTTCCAGGAAAGTAAAGGTTTCTTCCTGATGGGACACAGCCTCGGTGGGCAAATCGAATCCATGTTCATCAGCAAACAATCCGAGCAAATTGATGGATTGATCCTCATCGCTTCCTGTATGGTTTATCATACCGGATGGAAAGAAATAGGAGGGAGTTGGCGCATCAAATTGATCTGTCGCTTGTTTCCAATCCTTGCACAAATCGTTGGGCATTTTCCGGGAAAAACGGTCGGATTTGGGGGAAGAGAAGCCAGAACAGTGATGCGAGACTGGGGCTACAATGGATTGACAGGCAGCTATGCGCCCAAAGGAGATGATTTTGATTATGATGGTGCGCTAGCCCAAACGACATTCCCCATTTTGGCCATGTCTATGCAAGGAGACAATTTTGCTCCGAAGGCAGCGGTCGAAAATTTGTATAAAAAATATCATTCAGCCTCTCCCGTCAGCCATCTTCACATTTCCCCAGAAGAAGCAGATGTTCCCAAACTCAATCACTACAATTGGGCGAAACATCCGGCTTATTTTGTGAGAAAAGTGAAGGAATGGGTGGAAAAATCAAGGTAGAGATGATCGGCAGACCATCTCTCCTGATCAGCAATCGCAGATGAAGGATTATCTAGTTTTGATCTGCCGATCATAGCTACAAGGACATCCACTAGGATTGGCCAATCTGACGGACAATCCCAAGGACCGTAGACCAGTGATAGCGAAAGTGTTCATAAACAGGTCTGGTTCTTATGGGTTCATAATAGCTATAAGGTTCTTTCCTTTGCTGTGTTCCATTGAGTCTAACAGCGGCCTGGAGATGAAGCTTGTCATTCAGGCGAACTTTGCTTCCAGCCCCAACGCTAAAAGAAATATGGTACCGATAATGCCAGATCCACTGTTCTCTTGAATATCCTGTTGCAGCAGACTCATAACTATTGTCCCATCTGACTGGTGGAGGTGCAGGAATAATCTTTTGTGGAGGATCGTAGGGAAGGAGAAAACCTGCCAGGGTATTCGATCTAAGTTCGAAATCCCGAAAAGGGATGGACTCAGAAAAATGATAAGGTATATTTCCGTTGAGTGCATTGACTGCAATATGATGACCAAGCACGCCAACTCCTGCCGACAGGAAGGGAGACAGCCATCCATTGTTTCGAAAAAACCATCGACCAACTGGATGAAATTGGGTCTCTATCTGTGCATCGAGATAGCGCGTTTGAGTTCGCGGAAGGACTGCCTCAACATAGACTCCATCGAAATAATAGGCGTTCCAGGGATTGCCTTTTTCAGTGGCAAAGCCGATCTGATATCTGTCTTCCTGATACCAGACACTTCCAGCTGATACTGCCAGATTCCAGATCCACTGATGATTGGGAACCAGATACTGCAGTTCTCCTTTTCCCTCAATCCCCAACTCTTCATTATCCCAAAAGAACCTTCCGGATTTGCCGAAAGAGAGGCCTGTCATCCACTTGCCCGGATGTTGTGCAGAGGAAAAGGAGAGCATCAGGATGGCTGAAAAAAATATGAAGGGTCGTTTCATGTTTGTGTGATTAGTTGGAGTGTGCGAAGATGACTTGAGTAATCGGTGAGGAAGAAGAACCAGGAAAAATTGTTTCGGTTCCATCTGGAGCGATGCCGAGCACCTGATAATCATTGTGTCCTTGAAGGCGTCCTGCTACCAGTACCCTACCATCATCAGAAACTGTGAAGGCTGATATCTCTGCCCACTGAGAGCTGCCAACTTCTTTTTGCCAGGAAAAGTCGGCAGATACTCTCAAGAGTCGACGTTGATTATTGTCTAATACATAGATGGACTTGCTGGATTGAATCGCTGTTGAAATTGTCAGGCTGGTTTCTATTGCCCTGATTTGCTGACTGGGATAGTGAAAAGTGAATCCCTTGCCTTGCTCATTCAGAATGATGACACTGTCCTCACATGAGAATCGATATAATTGTTCTTCGGTTTCAATTGGAAAAGGTAAGCTGTCAATGACAGATTCCTCAATATCTGGTTTGTTCAAACTGATTTGGTAGAGTTGGGTTTGATTAATTCCCCAAAATCCTCCCTGATAAGCCCAGATGGCCCGATAATCTGATATCGTCTCTGGAGAATTTTGCCAGGTTGACACCTTGGCAAACCCTTCTATCCCGCTCCAATATCTGAAGTTTCCAATATCCATGTTGGGATTCCACCACTCGTATTGCGCTTGCTTGAGGAGGGTGTTTTTTAGAAGGATCTGTCCATTTGAATCTATCGCACATAATCCCACCTCTTTGTCTATCAATACCTGCTGATATCTTTCCTGCCATTCTGCTGCCCGATACATCTTCAGGAATCTGCCAGTCGCTGTCCCTCCCCCTGATAGATCAGGATAAGCGGTTCCTGTCATTTGGAGAAACAGTCTACCCGCCCTACTGATAAAAAATGGATCATCATTGGCAAATCCAGAAAGAGATTCATACTCCAAATCTCTGAAGAAAGCTTCTTTGGTAGAGAGTTGACCCTGTACGAGATCCAGGGTATACCATTCTTCGGTATCTCCCAGATGAAGCAAAGCCAAGTCATCCGTCAATCTTGCGATCCATTCAACCGGCAGGAGTCTTTCACGCGAGTAGGGTCCCAAATAATAGATGGGAGCAGGACTCAAGCCCAATTCTGCCGATCCCTGCAACAACTGATTTGCGCTGATCGCCAAATAATCAGGGGAATACAATTGAACCCGTGCGGCCTTTGATCGCCGATCTGGCCCATTGTCAAAAGGAGTCAGCGGCTGGCAGGCACATATGCTAGTTAAAAGGAAAAGCCACAGGAGTCCTGGGCGAACCATTGAGTGCAACATGGTCGTAGCAATTTTGGGGATAAAAGAAAAAAGGAATCCGGTCAAATGAGAATCATGATTGATCTATCACAAAGCTATAGCTTCCCATTTGATCCATACCTTCTTTTCTAATATGTGTAGAAAACAAGCTGGTAAACGTCCCGCTTTGCTGAGTATTTATCGGATCTCCAAAACCCAACCTTGCATCAATCTCTCGGCAACATCTTGATCATGGGAAGGTAAATAGATCAGAGGATGCGCGCGGCTGTAAGCCTGAATCCGAATGATGCTGAAGCGCGCCTGCTTGAAGCTGGCACTGGCAGCCGACATCTGATTGTGGATCAGTTGAGACTGATTGTAGGTGGCATCTCCAGCAAATAGATAATGTAAGTCCTGCGTTTGAAGCAAAACAGAAATATGCCCATGTGTGTGGCCAGGGGTTGCAACCATCATCAGTTCACCAGATTGGGTGAGGGATTTTCCAGAAAAACCAGCCATATCTGTTGGTTCCAGATCGAGAAGGGTAGGAGAAAACCAATCAGGATATAGGGAAGGCAAAGCCGAACTCGGCTTGTCCCACTCTAGTCTATTCACAAGCACTGGTACCCCTTCGACATGCCTCAAGCCATCAAAATGATCCAGATGCAAATGGGTCAGGATAACGGAATTCAGCTGAGAATTGTCGATCCCCAATTGCTGAAGTTGGGGTCCGATCTCCTCTTCAGGCTCAACCCGGAACCGAAACTGGGTTTTGTTCACCCAGCGTAAAAAGGCTGGTTCATTCGCAAAATATCCTGCTTTTGTCACCTGTGCATTTTCGCCTGTATCCACAACGAATACTCCTTCAGGATGCTCAATGACCCAAACCCATATTGGCATCCACTCAGTAAAAACCTTCTCCATCAAAAATCGAATCTTGGATGTCAATGGTCCGCCTTTTGCGTCTCGGAACCCTCTCTTGACCTGTACCTGCCCGGTTGAGATCGCATGGATCTTCCCAGGCCCATCTGCAAATTGTACATCTATGCTGGCTATGGGAATGGCAGAGGTAGAAAGATGGGATGGGGTCATGAGTCTGAATATTTGCTACAGCATAAAGACAGACCATCCATCGGGAGGGTTGGGAATTTCACGAGCAAAAAACTGTAGGCATGATCGGCAGGCCATCCTTTTTGTTCATTTCTCTTGAAGAGAAGTAGTGCGCATCGCAGATCTGCTTCACTTGTAGCAATGGTCTGCCGATCATTGCTACGGGCGGTGTCATCACCCTTCTGCTACCTGCTTCATCGTGGAGAGACAATCTCCTTCGCATAAATCTTTTAATGCATGAAGCCGGTTCTGAATATCTTGCAAAGCTTGAATCTGTTGTTCAATTGCCTTCAGCTTGGCTTGCATGAGTTCTCCCACAGAAACACACTCCAGCAATTCTTCTTCCTCCAATTCCAACAGCAGCTTGATTTCCTTGAGGGTAAAGCCCAGGCTTTTGGTCTGTTTAATCAGTAATAGGCGATTCACCAGATCTTCATCATATTGGCGGTAGTTATTTTCCCCTCTTTGCTGTCTTGACAGATGAATCAACCCCAGTTTTTCATAATAGCGAAGGGTATCTGTACTGAATCCTGTGCGTTTGGCGACTTCTCCGATTTGCATGATTTTTTTCAACAATTGCTTGACATTGGAGTATACTCCAGGCTGTATATTAGGAGAAACATACAAAACTTATGAAACAAATGTGGATATTTCTGCTAGCTTTTTTCTTGGGGGGCGGCTTTGTTTTTCTGGGAATGTTTCTGTTCAAGCAAACGGAATCAAATGTCAATGATCCTGTCTTGACAGCTTATCTGAACCAGGAACTTCCTGACAGCTTAATGGTATGTTCCCTGACAGATGAAGCATTATTGGAAAGGAAACAGGAACTGAGGCAGCGGATCATGCCCTTGATTCGTCAAAAGATTGAGCATGACAGTGGATATAGTTTTGAATTCAAGGCGCAGAGAGGACTGGCAGCTGCACTCCTGGGATTCATAGAAGCAGAAAGGAGGTGTTGTCCCTTTTTCCATTTTGACTTGTCTTTTTTTGCCTTTGAGGGAAAAATAGTCTTGCGAATTAGCGGCCCTCCCGGCGTCAAACGATGGATCGACTTATTAGAAGAGACCTGATTAGGTGGAATTCAGAGGCCAGATACGTTTTTCAGATTAGGCAAACAAGCAGCATCGAGATATTCATCTTTCTTTTTTATACATCTAGGCTCCCTTCAATCACAGTTTTTTTCACACCTTCTACCTTATTGAATTGTTATGAAACTTCTCTCACTGTTGATTGTAACGCTTTTGTGCGTCTCGCTTTGCCCCAATTCACTACCTGCACAAAGATCGATCGATATCCAACTGGAAGCAGGTTCTGGCAGCACATTGGTCAGATATGAACGCAACAATCCTGATTCGCCATTCAAGAGTGAAGCCGTTCCCGGAATGTACATTGGGGGGACAGTCAGGCTACCTTTGAGCAAACAAGTTTCTTTACTGACGAATCTTGGTTGGGAACATAAAGGAAAACGCTTCACAGAAAGTCCTTATTTCTATTACAATGCTTATTTTCTGGAACCAGCCCGAACGAATAATGCCAGGTATGAGTTTGCGGTTCTGAATCCAGAACTACAATGGAAATTTGGCAAGCGAAAAGCTGTTTCCATTCAGGCAGGTCCATATCTGGCCTATCGATTCAGGGTAAGAAATGCCTATACTTTTCACGACGGATATGGAAATGACGCACGAAAAGAAATAGAGAAAGACCCTCAAACGGATGTTGGATTCACGTATGGAATTGCGGGAGAATGGCCCCTGAGTGATGCCTTGTCTATTGGCGTGAGCCTAAAGGTCCTGGAAGGTTTGTATCCATCTAATAAAGACATCCCTAGAAATCCTGTCATCAGACAAAGATACGACTCAACTCTGGGACTGATTAAGTTGATGTATTTTTTGTCATCAGCTGATTGAATCATTCAATCTCCTGGCAAAAACACCCATAATTCTGGCTTGCCAATGTGATAGGGCATGGCTCTGGACAAAAGGTTCAGGCCGGCCCAGGAGGTATAGACATTGTGGCGATTGGCTTGCCAGGCACCTTTGAGTGCTTTCTGTGTCTGAAGATGAGAAAGTCGCATCTCTTTGGTTGGAAATGACAATAAGAGCGAACTCATTTTGCCCAGTAAGGGGCGCATATCATTTTGCAATCGCTGTGTGGCTTCAATGGAGGCTCTGAGATCATCTCCATCTATTTTTTTGAAATAGACCCAGCGATCAATCTCCAGAATAGCTGTTCTGCTCAGCCACGGAAGAAGGCCAAGCATACTCACAGCTGAAAAGAGCGTGAACAGCAAGCTAGTGCTGATCAGACCACCAACGGTATCAAGCGGGAGTGGACTCAAATAGGCTGCGGCGGCAAATAATGCTGCATTGACCCCAATGGCCAACAGGATTCCTCGGCCATGGCTCCCTGAATTGATGGCGCCATGCCTGCGAGCCAGCAATACTTCCATGATTTTTTCTGAGAATTTTTCCTTCCAATAAACAGGCATCACGATTCCTTCTACCCCCGGCATCCCGTGGATTCCACCCGTAAAACTCTTGTCAACACTATTCACATAGTAGACAAATCTTCCTCTATGGCTGCTCTGATCCATTGGCAAGGGCGCAATAGCGATCGCCATATAAATCTGAAATCCTGTCAACAACAACATTTGGATACCGACCCATAACAAGGCTCCCAAAATGCCCAACCAGCCAGCCATGACCAGGATCATATAGCCAGAAATCCACAAATATATCATATGAATCCCTGCTCCACGAAGCCATTTGAGTCCCCACTTCCCGAAAGATTCATGGGATCGTCCATGCAAGACGGGCAAGCGATGACCTCCAAACCAGTCGAAGGGAAAGCTGATCAATACATAGCCTCCCAGGAATAGACCGAGGGTCCAAAAGGTACCCGTCCCTTCTACCAGCGAACCGATCTTTGCAGGAACTCCCTGCAAAAAGGCCACTCCGGCCAGAAGAATCCAAAAGGAGACCGTTACGATTCCCAATACCAAACGAGCGCGAGCGTAGGCCATAATCAGATTTCTAAGAGCATTCTGGAGGGATCTTCCAATCGTTCTTTGACACGGAAGAGGAAGCTCACCGCATCCTTCCCATCAATGATGCGATGGTCATAAGACAGCGCTACATACATGACAGGCCGGATTTTCACCTCTCCATTCACTGCTACCGGACGCTGAACGATATTGTGCATGCCCAGGATCGCAGATTGTGGAGGATTGATGATGGGGGTTGACAACATGGACCCAAAAATACCTCCATTGGTAATGGTGAAGGTTCCACCAGTCATTTCTTCGATGGACAAGCTCCCAGCTCTTGCCTTCAGTGCATAATGCAGTACGGATTGCTCGATCTGATGCAAACTCATCAAATGGGCATCCCGAATCACAGGCACAACCAGGCCTCGGGGAGAACTCACAGCAATGCTGATATCAGCAAAATCGTGATAAACAATCTCCTTTCCATCAATCTGTGCATTGACTCCGGGAAACTCCATCAAGGCCATGGTTACCGCCTTGGTGAAAAAAGACATATAGCCAAGGCCCACACCATGGGTTTCCTTGAATTTCTCTTTGTATTGCTTTCGGATCTGAACCACCTCATGCAGATCCACCTCATTGAAGGTAGTCAGCATGGCTGTATCATTTTTTACAGAGACCAATCTCTCCGCGATTTTCCGCCGGAGGCTGCTCATTTTTTCTCTGCGAACGACTCTCTCCTGCCCGTTACCAATTACCGGAAGTGCGGGGATCGGACGTTCCTGGGGTTTGGGAGCCTTTTCTTTGGCTGGCGGAGGAGTGGCTGTCTTGTGTTGCACCACATCTGTTTTGGTGATGCGCCCTCCTCTGCCAGATCCTTGAACAGAGGCGGGGTCAATTCCCTTTTCCTTCATCATTTTGGATGCCGAAACAGACGGATGCCCTTTGGCTGGGCTATCTTTCACTACCGGAGGAGTGGACGTCTCCGCAGAGGAAGACGCTTCAGCCTTCTTCTCTACAGGTTTGGCCACAGGGGCCGCGCTGGTATCGATCTTCGCAACCACACTCCCAACTTCCACAGTCTCTCCTTCCTGTGCGATGATTTGCAGGACTCCTCCTGATTCCGCATTGATGGTCAGAGTCGCTTTATCGGAACTAATCTCAGCCAGTTCATCATCCATCTCCACCGCTGCGCCATCTTCCACGAGCCAGCTCTCGATTTCAACTTCAGTGATGGACTCTCCTGGACTGGGGATTTTTACTTCTATGATCATGAGTTGTATGTTTTGTGTAAAGATACATTTCCCTTTATTTTCCGCCAAAGCAGATAGACGACAAGGGCAAGAATTGCGCCCGTGGTGTCGATGCCAACATCAATGATACTCGCCCCTCTTCCCGGAACAAAAGATTGGTGAAATTCATCGGTAGCCGCATATAGCCCACAAAACAGCAACGCATAGCCATACATCTTCCGATCGGGATAGTGCCAGATCAAGAGCCTATGTGTCAACAGAAACAGAACAAAATATTCTGTCATATGCGCTGCCTTCCGAATGAAAAATGAAACATTGTAGGCCCGAAGGGTTTCGATATCCAGATTGAAGACATTCAAGAGTGCCAGAACCCATTCGCTGGTTTCTTTAGAGGCATCTTTATCCTGATGAGACAGAAAGAATATAAGACTCATCCAAATGAGGACAGGCAACCAGTGGCTAAGGTGGGGAGTGGAACGTAAGCGAATCTGCTGTGTGATTTAGAGGTGTAAACAAAAATACAGTGTAGAATTGACATTGGAAAACCATAATCTCTCATCTATGTCGATCGGTTATTTGGAAAAGAGAGAACAAGCGCTGCGAATCAGGGGATAGGAAGGAGACAAATGCCATTTGACCTTAAACATAGGGTCTCGGCCATATGAACATAAGCCTATCTGGCTGGATGTTGTACAAGAACCATATGCACACAATCATTACCAACATGTTCCTTCCGAAAACATCAATCTCCAGATCTGTCTGCCTGCTATTTGGTTTTGACAATCTTTCGGTCTTCAGCAGCTTTTCACTACCTTTGTGTTCGTGGAAAAAATTACGATTGCAATAGATGGATATGCCGGCTGCGGCAAGAGTACGACAGCTAAGGGAGTTGCCAAGGAACTCGGCTATATCTACATTGACACGGGGGCAATGTATCGGGCTGTCTCTTTGTATTTCACTCAAAAAAGAATTGATTTCTATCAGGATACAGACGTTCTTCTGAATGCTGTGAAAGAAATTCAAATTGATTTTGTGAGAGATCCTCAGACAGGAGAAAATCTTACCCGCCTCAATGGACAAGTCGTAGAATCAGAGATTCGGAAACCACAAATTTCCAATATTGTCAGTCTTGTCAGCATCCATGCATCTGTAAGGGAAGCCATGGTCGCCCAACAGCGACAAATGGGCCATGCCAAAGGAGTGGTGCTCGATGGGCGAGACATCGGTACTGTCGTATTTCCGGATGCAGAACTCAAGGTCTTCATGACTGCGGAGATGGAGGTACGTGCAGGGAGACGCCTGGCAGAACTCCAACAGAAGGGAGTGGCTACCACCCTGGAGGAAGTCATTGAGAATTTAAAGGAGCGTGACAGGATAGATACCACAAGAAAAATCGCTCCGCTCAAACAAGCTGCGGACTCAATCGTTTTAGATACTACAGACCTTGTGATTGATCAGCAAATAGCGCTGGTTTCTCAGTGGGCCAAACAAAGAATGCACAATTTTCAACAAAATGAACATAGAAATTGATCAGAATTCCGGCTTTTGTTTTGGTGTAGTATATGCCATTGAGATGGCAGAGGATTACCTCAAGGAACACCAGCAACTCTATTGCCTTGGTGACATTGTTCACAATGACAAGGAGGTAGAACGATTGCAGAAAATGGGGTTGGAGATCATTGACCACGCTCAGCTCAAAGAACTCAAAGGTGCTACTGTCCTCATTCGGGCACATGGAGAGCCTCCCGAGACGTATAAACTGGCCATGGAAAATGACATCACCTTGATCGATGCCTCCTGTCCTGTAGTACTCAAATTGCAAAATCGGGTGCGACATGCCTATGATGATGACCGCCAGATCGTAATCTTGGGTAAAAAAGGACATGCAGAGGTCAATGGCCTGATTGGCCAGACCCAGAAGGACGCCATTGTCATCAGTTCTCTGGAAGAAGCGGAAGCCCTCGAACTGGAAGGACCGGTTTCACTCTATAGCCAAACCACCAAAAGCACGCAGCTTCTCTATAACATCAAAGAGAAGATGGCAGATAAGTTTGAGGATTTTAAATTCAACGATACCATCTGCCGACAAGTCAGCAATCGGGAGCCAGAATTGCGCAAATTCTCTGACAAGCATGATGTGGTCGTATTTGTCTCAGGTAAAAAAAGCTCTAACGGCAAAGCACTCTATCAGACCTGTAAGCAAGTCAATCCAGAGAGCTATTTCATCTCGGATACAGACGAACTGGATCTCCAATGGCTTCAAGGCAAGCAAAGTATTGGAATCTGTGGAGCCACCTCTACGCCTATGTGGTTGATGGAAAAAGTAGCCAGATACATTCAGGAACAAGTCCCGGAGGCGGAGTATGATACCGAGTTGGGACATAAGGTGATTTCGTCATGAGTCTGATTCGGACAATTGTGTGGCAAAGGGAACTGGGATTCATGCTTTGTGCTTGTCTGTTGATCGCTGCTTGTGGCAGTGGGAATAAGCGGCAGTTGGTCAAGGATGCCCCATTCATTTCGCAAGAATATCAGGATGACCGAGGCAATAGCATTCAGCTATCGAACAAGCCTCAAGCGGTCATTTCTCTTGCACCCAACATCACAGAGATGATTTTTTCGATTGGGGCAGAAGACAAACTGGCTGCCCGATCACAGGCATGTGATTTTCCTGATGCTGCCCTGAATGTAGCGGAAATCACCACCTATCCACAATTGGATCTGGAAGCTCTCAAAGCTGTAGGGGCCGACCTACTCATCACCACGGATGAAATCTTCACTCAGGATGATATCCAACATCTTGAACGTCTTCAGATACCGATTTATCAGCAATCTTATGCCAGTTTGTCCGATGTCTATCGCTGTATGAGGGATTTGGGGCAGCTGCTGGGAGTGGAATCTCAAGCCAGGCAAGTGGCTGATTCTCTCGAAGCACTCGAATCCCGTATCACAACCGCCACAGAGAACCAAATCAAGTATCGAACCCTTATTTTGATCAGCAATGATCCTTTGAAAGTGGTAGGCGGGACAGGATTTTTGAATGAATTGATTGGAAAGGCAGGAGGGCTCAATGTTTTTGGAGAAATGGAAGAAGCCTATCCTACCGTCAGCGTAGAAGCCATCCTCAAAGCCCAACCAGAATTCTTGATCCTCCCCTCGACGAACGATCAAATCTATGCCAATCTTCTGGTGCAGTATCCGGCCTTGTATAATACACCAGCTGATGTCCAGAAACAGGTGCATGTGATTGAGCCCGACTTGCTGTATCGGCCAGGTCCCCGTATGGTGGAGGGATTGATGCGATTGACACATATCCTCCACACCAAACTGAATCCCCAATCATTTCTGAATGGACAATAGACAGCGACAGGGCATCGGATTGCTGGTGTTGCTGCTGCTTGCTGGGGTAAGTATGCTGCTGGGATTGCATACAGGTTCCTATGATTTCAGTAGTAAGGAGATCTTTCAGGCGATCATTGATCCTGCCTTCAAGGATCGCATGATCATCGTAGATCTCCGGCTTCCCAGGGTGTTGTTGGCTTTATTGAGTGGAGGCATCCTTGCTCTGGGCGGATTTTATATGCAAGTCCTGATCAAAAATCCATTGGCAGATCCTTACATCATGGGACTGACAGCCGGTGCGGGATTTGGGGTGAATTTATTGATTCTGGGAATTATTCCGTTAGCGGGAATGACCATTTTTACCTATCCCATTGCTGCTGGTCTAGGCGGATTGGGGAGTCTTGCCTTGCTTGCCCTTCTGGGGTTTCGCGGATTTTATCAAGACAATGCCAAATTGCTGATCGCAGGGGTTGCTGTTGCATCCATCTTCACAGCATTGACAGGCATCCTGATTTATACCTGGGCAGATAGTGATCAGATCCGGAATCTGGTTTTTTGGTCATTTGGGAGTTTTGGCAAGGCCAATTGGGAGGCCGTGCAGGTATGTGTGCTGCTTCTGCTCGTTGCGATTCTGTTTGGCTTGCGATATAGTCGAAGCCTGGATGTGCTTTATCTCGGCGACCTGCAAGCCCAAACACTTGGCATGTCTGTGGTGCGTATGAAGTGGATGATTTTGATTCTTACTTCTTTGGTTGTGGGCGGAAGTGTGGCTTTTACTGGACCGATTGGATTTGTCGGCATGATGATTCCGCATGTCTGCCGTGGCTTGTTTGGAGGAAGTCACCGGCCCAATATCCTCCTGGGAAGTCTGTTAGGAGGCAGTTATTTGTGTCTATGTGATGTCCTGACAAGGTGGATGTTGCCACCGGCGGGATTGCCAATTGGCATCATTACAGCAGTACTTGGAGTGCCGTTTTTTCTCTATCTCCTGTATTCTCCCAGAAGTCATTTGTAGAGGAAGGAATCCTCTGACCCATCCATTGATCCGACTTATTCGTTGTTACCTTTGAACAAAAATCTTGTCTCCTGTATATAGAATTTATTTTGCTTGTATATGACGAATCGACTTGCCCAAATAGGAATCCTGATAAGCCTGATGATAACTTTTGGTTGCCGAAATGGTGTGGGACCAGAAACAGTAGTAACAGGAAGAGTTTTTGATCCAGTGTTAGCTACAGGCTGGGTAGGCGTAAAAGTAATCCTGCTGGATTTTGATGATCTCGATATCCTGGAGGAAGCCTTTGCAGATGCGCAGGGAAATTATGAAATCCGATACCAATCCAGGCGAACTGACCCTGTGATGGTTGGCATTAATCTGGATGACATCGCTTCGCTTGCCGGAATCTCGGTAACTACTTGTGATGCAGAAGTTTTACAGCCTGTCTCCCTGGGAGAAAATCAGCAAATTGACTTTACCGTTTTGCCTACCGCCCAACTCAACCTCAGTCTGATCAATGACAACTGCCAGGGACCAAGTGACCGATTAGCATTAAGCTGGAAAAGTGGGCAGGCAGAATGTAAGGAATTCTCCTATGAATTTGATCTTGAAGGCTGCGACGGCTTCAATCCTGCCAAGGATAGCCTACTTTTCGTCCCGGCGGGCAAACAGATATTTGAGTGGGAAGTCCGAAAAGATGGGATAACAGAATCTTTCAGTGATTCTCTCGTCATTAATCCAGGTGAGGAGTTTGAGTTTGACATTCTTTACTAAGGTTGAGTCCTCTGTTGTTGGCCAGTCGCCATACCCCAGATATGTCCGATACAAAATGTCGAATATCATAGGTGTATTCCTTCGATATTCGACATGAGTTCAGCATCATTCGATGCGCTATCAGGCTGGCATGCAGGTCTAAGACACTATTCCTTTTTCTTTCTTTTGGTTTTCTTCTTACCCAGCATCTCTACACTTCGGTGAATGAAGTCTGTGAGATCCTTACCTGTCAGCATATTTTGGCCCAGAAGTGCTAAATCCAGCAGTTGCTTGGCCATTGGCTCAGGGTCTTTGGCATCGATCAGACCTTCGACAAGAGGATGCTTGGTATTGACCACCAGATTATAAGTATCTGGCATTTCGCCCATGAAGCTCGCTCCGCCAACCTCTGACATTTCCCGCATTCGTCGCATGAATTCTGGTCGGGTGATCATGACAGGAAGTTGTTGCTCTCCCATAGCTTTGGTCTGCACAACGGTCCCTTCTTGTTTGGCTACTGCCTGAAAAGCTTCTTTGAGTTTGGTTTCCTGCTCTTCGCTGAGTACAAGTTCACTCGCTTGCTCATCTTTCTTTTCCTCTCCTTCTTCTCCTTCAGCTTTTTCGGCCTGCTTGGGAATGAGGTTGTCCACCGTATCTGAATCTACACGCACCCAACGGGATTTTTCTACCTTTCTCTCCAGCAATCCGATAAAATGGCTATCCAACACGCCATCCATGTCCAGCACATCATAACTCTGGCTCTCAGCCGCTCGAACAAATAGATCCTGATCGTTTTTGTTGTTGGTATACAGATAGACCACACTCTCATTGTTATCGGTCTGGCTTCCTGCAATTTTGTCACGATAGTCTGACAAAGTGAAGTAATTTCCGTCCACATTTTTCAGCAGGCAGAACTTCTCAGCTTTGTCATAGAATTTATCATCTGCCAACATCCCATATTTCACAAAAATGGAAATATCGTTCCACTTTTCTTCAAACTTCCCTCTGTCTTCCCGGAAGATTTCCAACAATTTATCTGCGACTTTCCTTGTGATGTAGTTGCTGATCTTTTTGACATTGGGATCTCCCTGAAGGTAGCTTCGAGAGACATTGAGGGGAATATCTGGAGAATCAATCACCCCTTGCAACAACATCAGATAGTCAGGCACAATCTGCGCAATCTCATCTGTAATGAATACCTGTCGGGAATAGAGTTGGATGCTGTTCCGCTTGGGATCTATATCTCTCCTGATTTTGGGAAAATACAAGATTCCATTGAGGTGAAAGGGAAAGTCCACATTGAGATGAATCCAAAAAAGCGGCTCTTGCTCCATGGGATACAACTCTTTGAAGAATTCCAGATAGTCCTCATCTGTCAGATCCGTGGGTGTTTTTTTCCAAAGAGGATTGGGATTGTTGATGGTCTCTTCCTCAAACACAATCTCCACGGGAAGAAAACGACCATATTTATTCAAAATGCCCTTGATCCGGCCCGACTCCAGATACTCTTCGGCATCGTCAGACAAATGAAGAATCACATCTGTTCCACGACTCTCTTTTTCGGCAGTATCCAAGGTAAAGCTGGTGGTTCCATCACAGGTCCATCTGACCGCCTCTTCATCTTCTTTCCAGGATTTGGAGACAACTTCGACAGTCTCCGCCACCATAAAGGCAGAATAAAATCCCAGCCCAAATCGACCAATAATATCTTCAGCATCACCTGCATCCTTGAATTTTTTTAAAAATTCTTCCGCGCCAGAGAAAGCTACCTGATTAAGGTATTTTTTCACATCTTCTCCACTCATTCCCAGACCTGCATCACTTACCGTCAAGGTGCGTGCGTCTTTGTCTATGCTGATCTGGACCTTCATTTCGCCCAGTTCTCCCGTGAATTCACCCATAGCAGCCAAATGTTTGAGCTTATTGGTGGCGTCTATGGCGTTACTGACAAGTTCTCTCAAAAAAATCTCTTGTTCCGAATACAGAGATTGTTTGATGATGGGGAAAATATTCTCAGTGCTGACGGAGATAGTACCTCTTTCCATGGGGATTTCCTGATTTTTTGCTGTGTTAAGAATTGAAGTTGTCTCATCAAATTTGGTACCCATGCCCAATTCTGCGAAAGAAGCTGCCAATTTGTCAGTGGAGAAATGGTAATTTGAGAGATATCCCGTATTTTTAGGGAAATTTGTTGCATGCTGGCCAATCCTACACCTGCTCCTCATCAGCTTCTGGAAGAACTCCGGCAACTTCTCCTGGCCGAAGACCGGGAGAAACGCAGTGAGTTATGGCAACGTCTGGAGGAATTAGAAGCAGAAGTGAAGAAGGATGAATTTCAGGAAAAACTGGAACCCTACCTGGAAGAACAGTTGAGTCTGCTACAGAAGAACTTTCCAGAACTATTTGGCAAACATCTCGGGACAGCGATTAAGGTACAAATTCGCGAATCCCAAAGTGAAATCATCGACGCGCTCTATCCAATCATCGGAAAACTGATCGGCAAGTACCTCAGAGCAGAGATTGAGCGAATCAGCCAGCAGATCGACCAACGCCTACAAGACCCATTTTCCTTTTCCTCTCTCAAACTGCGCGTCAAGGCCCTGTTCACAGGTGTCTCCTATCAAGAACTCCTTCTCGAATCCACGGCACAACCCAAAATCGAAGAACTATTTGTCATCGAAGCAGAAACGGGTCTTCCAATGGGGCATTTTTCCCTCAACAATCTGTCGCATCCGGATATGGTGGCAGGAATGTTGACAGGGATTAAGCATTTTGTTGAGCATGCCTTCGAGAAAACCAATGAAGAGTTGAATACCTTGGAGTATGAAAAGTACAAGATCTTGCTCCATACTTTTGAAAACTTTTATATTGCCGCTGTTGTTGAAGGAAACCTCAATGCAAAGTTCGAGCAGGAATTGCGAGATACCATTTTTGAGTTTTGCCAAAAACATCCCATCGAAAAACAAAAGGCAATTACACAGATAACCAAAGAAGAATTGTCTCAGCAGCTCCAACACCATTTTGAAGGATTCAATTATGGAGATAAGTAAGAAAGTAGCCATCCTTGGAAGTCATGCTGTCGGGAAGACCTCCCTGATTTCTCGTTTTGTGGAGCAAAAATTTCCAGAGAAATATCTGACGACCATTGGGTTGAAAGTAGACAAAAAGACTGTCAAACTAGACAAAGATGTCGTCGATTTAGTGATCTGGGACATCGCAGGACAGGATGAGATTGCAAGCATTCCACATTATTATCTCAATGGATGTAGTGGATATATTTTTGTAGTTGACCTCACTCGGCCGTCTACTTATGAAAATATCCAGTCACAATTGTTGATGTTGCGCGGAATATTGAGAGATGCAGAGGTGGTGATAGCAGCCAACAAGGTGGATCTGATTGAGTCAGAAGAAGAACAACAAGAGATTTTACATAACATTTCTATAACGCCCGATTTTTGTACCAGTGCCAAAACAGGTGAGCATGTGGATGACATCTTTCACAAACTTGCCGAGAAAATGATCTCCGTCCATGAAAGTCGATGAGTTAAAATTGGGAGTACTTGATACACTCGCTCAAGTGATCGTCTTCGAGCGAAACGGGACAATGGTTGACTCCTGTCACGGATTGGCAGATATTTCGGCCTTGATTGGGCAATCCGCTTTTGACATCTTTCCCCTTGTTGGGAGTATCAAAGAAGTGTTGGCAGGACTGACGACAGAGGCCCCCCCTATCAAATTGCCTGCTGTCGAATTTCTGTTGATTGACAAAAAAGGATATTTCGACATCCAATTCTTTGCACATCCTGCCAATCCGGACTTATTGGTCTGGGTGTTGGTAGACAATACCTCTCTCTACGAATATTTCGGCAAAATCCAGAAGGAGCGGAACCTGCTGCGCATGGAAAAGGAGCAAGCAAAGCGGTAGTAGGCTATGAGGCATAAGGGGAATAGAGGATTCAAGGGGCGAGTGCTATTGTGGCCCTTGGGGATCTTATATGGCTTGGTGATGTGGGGGCGAAATGTGATGTATAATCTAGGCATTCTTCCTTCCTGGAAAGCTCCCGTTCCGGTTATTTCCATTGGCAATCTATCTGTGGGAGGTACAGGCAAGACCCCCATTGCAGCTTATGTAATGTCTTTTTTGGCAGAAAAAAAGATTCGGGTTGCCTATCTCAGTCGGGGATATGGTCGCCGGACCAAAGGCTATTTGAAGGTAGATCCCAAAGTTGGAGATGCCGAACACTATGGGGATGAAGCCTGTCAAATCGCAGCCAATTTCCCGGACTTGCCAGTAGCCGTATGCGAGGATAGAAAAGTGGGCATTCAACATCTGGTTGAAGAAGAAGGGGCTGAACTCGTCGTGCTGGATGATGCTTTCCAGCATCGGGCGGTGGCACGTGATCTCAACATTGTGGTGATAGATGCCAATCGACCTTACTGGCAAGATATGATCCTACCCGCAGGACGATTGCGCGAGTTTGCCGCAGGCTTGAATCGTGCAGATGTGCTGGTGGTGAATAAAATCAGGACTTCTAGGGACATCTCTATATTCATGAGCAAGCTTGCATCATGGGGAGGCCCGTTTGTTTTCTGCCAGCCAACACAAACTATGATCCGCTCTTTCCATTCACCTACAGCAACTGCCATCTCTGACTTGTCGGAGCAAAATGTTGTGGCTTTTGCCGGGATTGGAAATCCAACTTACTTCTTTGACCAACTTGGACAGACAGGCATGAAAATCCTGGACCACCGGATTTACAAGGATCATCATCCATACATCCCGAAGAATCTTGAAGATCTAGAAAAGATCCTCTCTACTCTTCCATTGGGAACGATCTTGCTGACAACTGAGAAAGATTATTTTCGCATGCGAAATCAGCCTTGGACAAGGGCTTTCACCCATCTGCCACTGTACTATGTCGATATGCAATTGACATGGCCAGGTGTAGAAGCAGGAGAAGACAACCTTCTGGTACAATCCCTTCTTCAGTTTGCTTGATGCGGCGGAATACGCTGCACCTTCCCCGTCTCTGTCTCCTCAAACTGTTCCACAAATCTAATCTCTTTTGGCACCTCAAATCGGTCGAGAAGTTTCTTGGTTCGTTGGTCGAACTGTTCTCGTCTTTCTGCGGTCCAGGCTGGTCCTTCTACCATCAGGATGACTTTCTCACCCAATTCTTCATCTGCTTGTCCAATCAAATAAAATCTTTCTTTGATCACAGGTTCGAGTTTTCCTTCCACGCGTTCGGGAGAGATTTTGACACCGCCGGAATTGATGACATTGTCATAACGTCCCATCCAACGAAAATGTCCACGGCCATGAAGCTCTACCAGATCATTGGTTAACACTCGCTCTTCCAGATGCGGCGCTTCAATAAGCAGACATCCTCTCTCATCCTGCGAAAGGTGCACAGAAGGCAAGACCTCAAATAACTCTGTTCTGGAGATCCCATTGAGTCTGCGAATGGCAATATGTGTCAGGGTTTCTGTCATGCCATAGGTAGCAAAACAGTTGGTTGGGGTTTGCTGGATCATATCCATGGTCCGGGAAGAGATGGGCGCTCCCCCTATAATCATCTGCTTAATTTTGGCAAATTGTTTGGGAGAGTCGGTCAATCCACGATGCACCTGCAAGGGGATCATGGCAGCAAAATCAATATCTGAGGAGATCTTCCCGGCAGGATTTGAACTGGGTTCTACATACCGCAAATCCCACCCATTGACCAGTGCTCGAATGATCATCATTTTTCCTGCAATATATTTCGCTGGCAAACATAGGAGACAAGTGGTTCCTGGATGAAGGTCGAATCGATTTGCTGTTAGTTGTGCACTTTGAGCCATCGCAGCCTTGGTAAAAGACACCTCTTTGGGTTCACCAGTGGAGCCGGAGGTATGCGCCTTCAGACGGGTAACCGTTGGGTCTAACCAATCCCGAATCACTTCATAGATATCCCGTTCCCAATCAGGCAATCCTCGTCCCAACTGATATTCAGCATGATCAAGAAGTGAAAGGGGAGTGTAGCGAGTTTGATTGAGAAGATAGGAGGAAGGCGAAGGTTTCATAGGTGTAAATATGCGAATTTGTTTGTTTGCAAGGAAGAGAGGAATGGGATTGGGTGTATAGGACCTCATCGTTGCAGAGCCGATCATCTCATTTGTCATAGACATGTCCCCCGTTGGCGGGGGAGTTAGGGGGTGGAACAGATTGCGAAACCAGTGGTTCAGATAGTTTATTCCTCCCACTATCGCACCAGCCATCTCCCTCCAAAGGAAGCTAGGCGCGGGGCCGATCATCTGTGATGGTGGTTTAGGGCAAAGATCCCCACATGCCATCTTGTCGATAATACAACTTTCCGTGACGCACTTCGAGGGGAGAAGGAATGTTGTTGGAAAATAGTTGACCGGTTCCCAACCCTTGAGGAAGTGGGTTATTGAGCGTATAGGTCCATTGGGCGATGGCATTGAGACCGATATTGGATTCTAGCGCGGATGTGGCCCACCAGTCAGCACCTTGTGCAGTGGCAAGGTCAATCCAGCCTTGAGAAGCCGCAAATCCTCCTAGAAAACTTGGCTTCAGGATGATGTATGGAGGGCGAATCACCGACAAGAGGCGTTTCTGCTGATCTGCTTCTACAACCCCAATCAATTCTTCGTCCAGGGCAATCGGAATAGGAGAAGCCTCACACAAGGCTGCCATTTCTTCCCAGTGTCCAGCTCGGATGGGCTGCTCGATGGAGTGGATATGAAAATCGCTGTAGATCTTGAGTTTTTCGAGCGGATCTTTGTTGGAGAATGCCCCATTGGCGTCGAGTCGCAAGGTAATCTGATCAGGCCCAAAATCTTTGCGGATGAGACGAATCAATTCCAGTTCTTTCTCAAAATCAATGGCACCAA
The DNA here is from genome assembly GCA_039029315.1 of Bacteroidota bacterium. GTDB lineage: Bacteria > Bacteroidota > Bacteroidia > J057 > J057 > JBCCCJ01. Next base: position 67,464 of record JBCCGK010000042.1, read on the forward strand.
CTTTCAGTTTGATGGTGTGAAAACCAGCCTCAAGTTTGGGCCCGATTTGACTACGCATATGTGCCTGATCTCCCATCCAGATGAGGCCATTGATTGGAATAGGTGCTTCATTTTGGGTAAAGTCTGAAGGAAATAATTCTCTGCTCCCCTGGGCCTTAAGATCCAGACTGGCCATCTCCAGCCCCGCCCGAATCGAAGGCCATTGGTTGAGCAAGTCAAGCTGCTCCAGATATTGATCCACGTGTAGACATACCTCTTGCAATTTTGCTTCATATCCCGGGCGATCATCATAGCTGAGTGTCTTGAGAAGACCGCATTCTCCGATTCCCACTACATCTGGCTGATGCGGATGAGACAAGCGAATAAACCAACTTTCCTTGATCCGCAGGGTATTGCGAGAGGTAGTTGCAGGTTGATAAAAATGAAGAGGATATCTATGCCAGGTGGCTGTCATGTACGCGATGAGTTGGTAGCCGTTGCTTTGCCATTGGTTTCTCGCCCATGCTTATGGGTCTGAATGTAGGCAAAGTATCGTTTCAGTTCTTGATCATTGAGTTCTCTTGGGGTAAAAATTTCCAGAAGAGCGACTGAGTCCGATTCGTATAGCCAGGACAATCCTTCTTCTACTTCAGCTGCGTCATGAGCAGCCAGATAGGGAACATTGAAGGTTTGTGCCAACAAATCTGCGCGCAAGCTATGATGTGCCTCAAACGATTCTTCCATATTCCCCGTCGTAGAAGGACCGGGAATGATACGAAAAATACTTCCTCCCTGATTGTTGATGAGTATGATCTTCAGATTCGACGGAAGGTGTGGATTCCACAAGGCATTGCTGTCATAAAAGAATGCCAGATCACCAGTTACGACTGTGGTAGGGTGTTGACTTCCAACTGCTGCTCCTGCTGCTGTACTGGTCACCCCGTCTATGCCACTTGTGCCACGATTGGCGTTGTACGTCCATTTTGCAGAACTCCCATACAACTGAACATATCGCACCACAGAGCTATTTCCCATCTGATAATTGCTGCCTTTGGGGAGATGAGCGTGAATCTGATTGAATACTGACATGTCTGCATAGACAGCCTCTTCTTCCAGAAACCTTCTGTGATTCAGTTGATTAGTCCGATGTCGTCTTTGCCAGCGATCTTGATAGGTAGAAGCAGGCGCATCAATATCCAGTTCGTTCAGGCTGTCAAAAAAATCGCTTGCCTGCATCGGCACATTCAAGGTCAGACTTTGGAAGGTATCCATATAGGGAGTCGTAGACGAGATATGCCAATGCGCCTTCGGACTCATTACTCTTAATAGTGCCTTGATTTTTTTTGACACAATCAAGCCGCCAATGGTGATCAAGAGATCAGGCTGAAAGGCTTGTTCTTCCTCTTCGTCAAAGGTGATGATCAGCCGATCAATACAATCGACAAAAGCAGGTGAATGAAGATTCGATGTTGTCTCCGTCATCACCAGTACATTGGGCATAGACGCAAATCTCTCCAGGGCTGCCTGAAGGGCAGGGTCAGGCGGAAGGAGACCCGTAAGAATTAGGATCTTGTCAGAAGACTCCAGTTGAGCCTGCAACTGCTTCAGTCTTGATTCGGATAAACCGGGCTTTGCATGAAGCGTCTCCACCTGTTTCGGCTGATGAAATATCTCCTGTTGGGTTTGGTAGAGCGGCTCCCGAAACGGAATATTCACATGAACAGGCCCTGGAACAGGATGCTGTGTAGCTTCAAGGGCTTGGTTGATCAGTAATTCATTGTGCCAGAGAATGTCCCCATCCCGGCTTTCTTGCACCAAGTCGAAGCTGGCCTGAATATAGTTGGCATACACATCCCGCTGTCGAATGGATTGTCCTTCTCCGCGGTCAATCCACTCGATAGGACGATCTGCGGTCAATACAAGCAGAGGGATTTGTTGATAATAAGCTTCTGCAATCGCTGGCGCATAATTCAATGCAGCACTTCCTGAGGTACAAACCAACACGCTAGCCTCTCGCACTTGTTGGGCGATGCCCATCGCAAAGAATCCTGCCACACGCTCATCCACAATCGTGTAACATTGAAAGAATGGGTCATGTTGGAATGTCAGAACCAATGGCGCATTCCGCGAACCAGGAGAAAGAACGATGTGTCGTATCCCTCGGCTTTTGAGTAGAGAAACGACAGATTGTACGGCGGCTTTATCTGAGATCATCCAGCTGATTTTGGAGCAAACATAGATAAATTCTGTAGGACAGATAGCAAGGTACCTGCTTTGAGTTGAGTTTCCTGCCACTCCTCCATCGGTTTGGAATCAGTGGTAATTCCCCCTCCAATATATAGCGCATATTGCTCATCAAACACTTGCATATTTCGCAGATTGACCCACAATCGCGTATTGCCTTTTGGATGAATCACGCCCATATATCCGGCATAATAAGCCCGATCATGTGGCTCCCGATTCACAATAAAATCTATAGCTTCTTGCTGGGGCAGACCGCTCACTGCCGGGGTAGGATGCAGACGCTCAATCAGGGTTTGGATATTGCCCTCAAATTCGAATTCGAACATGGTCTTAAGGTGCGCCATTTGACCTGCCAGACTGCTCATCGGACCAGTCATAGACATGATGTTGGCTCCCAGATCCTCCAGCACTTCTGAAATGAAGTCTGCTACCATCGCTTGTTCTTCTTGCTCCTTGGGTCTCCAGGAAACCTCTGTCATGCCAGGAAGAAGTTTTCTGGTTCCCGCCAAAGCCATGGTTTGATAATACGTCTGCCACCCATTCAGCAGGGTTTCAGGACTAGCACCAATCCATATCCCTGCATCAGGATGATGAACCAGCGAGACATATGCTGTCTTGTAAGCTCCACATAGCGCATGGAACAATTGGGACAACAATACCGTTGAGTCACGATCCACGAGTTGGACGCGGGAAATCACAATTTTGTCTGGATCCCGATTGTCTATCTCCTCTATGGTATCTTGTACAAGTGCCAAATGCTCGGACCGACTCATAGAATATGGCAATGTATCCCCTAACAGAATGGCCCGATCAGGATGTTGTTCCAGTTCCCACAAATGGTCTCCCTGAATGCCATCTGCTCGAAGATCCCAATCAGCCCGAATGCGAAGAGGAGGAGAAGCAACTGATCTAACAAATGGCGCAAATACGAATTCGCGATCAGATGTTTTTTCTTCCTTTGATCCAGAATTGGCATCAAGCTCAACGATGATCTGAGGAAGGGACTCCCCAGGAAGCCGAAATGCAGCAAATGGTTTACCTTTTGCCAAACACACGTCTATCAACTCATCAAATACCTTCATAGTGATTGTTTAATTCCATCTCTCTTATCATCTAACTTTGTTTATCTGGCAAATGTTTCAAATTCTTTCCAAAAGTTCAATAATATTTGAAAGTTTATGTTATTTCAGACTTTTCCAGGGTTCTGATTCATGAACTTCTTCTATTTCATATCCGGCATCTCCAATACAAGGCCCCAGGATAGCCATGAACTTTGCGTCCTGATTAGACACATTAAAGGAGGCATGAACCATCCCTGCTGGAATAAAGGCAGAATCTCCCTTCCCAAGAATTCTGGATTCCTGCTCTACCCATTGCTCTATTTCTCCTTCGATCACATAAATAACTTCTTCCTGGTTCGGGTGATGATGAAAATGATGTCCTCCTCCCGGTTGAAGGTTCACTTCTACCACAGCCAATTTCCTGGCCTGCGTCAATGATGGATTGCTATGCCATGTGTTGGAGCCCCAGCCGAGCTGCTCAACAGGGAGATTTTTACCTTGGAGAAAATGACCTTTCATAATTTAGAATAGGATAAATGAGAATTTTCCGAAATATACCGAAGCTCTTTGAATCCCGCCACAAAGGCTCAATTATTTCCTATATTCGCAATTCAATATTTTTTCACCTACTACTACCAACTCCAAACCCCTAACTTCCTTTGGCCAGACCCAGAAAAGACGGAAAAAAAAAGAAAGCAAGTGGCAAGCAGACGCCACTCATGAAGCAATATTTTCAAGTAAAAGCTCAATATCCGGGCTGTATTCTATTGTTTCGAGTAGGGGACTTCTATGAAACATTTGGTGAAGATGCCGTAGAAGCTGCAAAGGTGTTGGGTATTGTGCTGACCCATCGCAACAATGGTGGCTCCAACATAGAGTTGGCTGGTTTTCCGCATCATTCTCTTGATACCTATCTACCCAAACTGGTCCGAGCAGGCAAGCGCGTAGCTGTCTGCGACCAATTGGAAGACCCCAAACAAGCCAAAGGCATCGTCAAGCGGGGCGTAACAGAGTTGGTGACGCCAGGTGTTACCTTCAATGACAAGGTATTAGAGGTAGACAAGCACAATTATCTGGCAGCTGTTCATTTTCCCAACCAGAAAGAATGTGGTGCTGCTTTCATCGAGGTATCTACAGGCGACTTTTTCTGTTTTTCTGGCACCAAAAGATATGTGGAGAAAGTGCTCAGTACCCTCCAGCCATCCGAGGTAGTGGTGTCAAGAAGAGATTTGCGGCAGTTTCAACAAATCTTTGGCGAAAAATTCTATGTCAGTCGGGTGGATGAATGGGTGTTTCAGTATGACTATGCCCGCGAAAAACTCCTTCAGCTCCTTGGGACTACCTCCCTGAAAGGCTTCGGGGTGGAACAGGAAGAGGCAGGAACGGTCGCAGCAGGAGCAATCGTACATTATCTGAGAGAAAGTAAACATGATCGTCTGGGGCATATCACTCGGATTTATTGCTTTGATGACTCCGAATTTGTCTGGCTGGATCAGTTCACCGTACGAAATCTGGAATTGATTCATCCGCTTCATCCAGATGGCAAACCCCTCGTAGAAGTACTCGACAGAACCCATACGCCAATGGGAGCGCGATCACTCAGAAGAGCGATTCTGCTTCCCCTGAAAGACATCAATCAGATTCATAGACGGCTGGATATTGTTGAGACCTATCACAAGTATCCTCAAGGCCAACACAAGCTGATAGAACAGTTCAAGATGATGGGAGATCTGGAGCGTCTGGCTTCCAAGGTCGCAACAGGAAGATTGTCTCCAAAAGAAGGGGTGCTGCTGCGAAGATCGCTTGAATTGATTGCCCCCATTCAAGAAACCCTGCGGTCATTTGGGAGCGAAAGTCTGAATAAACGTGCTGGGGAGTTCGAAGATCCAGCTCCCGCTCTAGAGGTTCTCCATACCTATCTACTCGAAGAAGTCAGCAGCCAGATCAGTGATGGACATGTGATCCGGGATGGAGTTTCGGATGAATTGGATGAATTGCGCCGAATGAAATCAAATGGCAAAGACTTATTGTTGGCCATGCAACAAAGGGAAATTGCCCGAACAGGAATCACATCTCTCAAAATTGGCTTCAACAAGGTATTCGGCTACTATTTGGAGGTTACAAATGCCCACAAGGACAAGGCACCAATGGAGTGGACGCGGAAGCAGACCCTGACCAATGCGGAGCGATATATCACCGAAGAGCTGAAGGAATATGAAGAGAAAATCCTCAATGCTGAGGATCGAATCCTGGAAATAGAAGTCCGACTCTACCAGGAGTTTCTCCAACATATGCAGCACCATCTGCATGTGCTTCAGCACAATGCCCGACTGATTGCCGAACTGGATATGTTGTTGGGCTTTGCACAAGTGGCCAAGTCCCGCAACTATTGCAAGCCAACAATTACGACAACAGATGAGCTAGACATCCGACAGGGGAGACATCCAGTGATCGAAACTACCCTGTCCCCTGATAGTCCATATATTCCCAATGATGTCATGCTCGACAATGAACACCAACAAATCATCATTGTCACCGGCCCCAATATGGCTGGCAAATCTGCTCTGCTTCGCCAAACAGCTCTGATCGTCCTATTAGCCCAAATTGGCTGTTATGTACCTGCCGATACCGCTACCATTGGAATTGTAGACAAAGTCTTCACACGCGTTGGAGCCTCCGACAATATCTCAAGCGGGGAATCGACCTTCATGGTAGAAATGAATGAAACCGCACAGATCGCCAATAATGCAACGGACAAAAGTCTGATTCTTCTGGATGAGATTGGCCGGGGAACCAGCACCTATGATGGGGTATCGATTGCCTGGGCCTTGGTGGAATATCTGCATGAGACTCCCGGCTGCCAAGCCAAAACGCTGTTTGCAACCCACTATCATGAGCTGAACGAACTGGAAAATCGCCTGCCTCGTGTGCGAAATTACAATGTCTCGGTCAAGGAGATTGATGGGCAGATCTTGTTCCTGCGCACCCTCAAGGCTGGCGGAAGTGAGCACAGCTTCGGGATCAATGTAGCGGCTATGGCTGGCATGCCCAAAGTCCTCGTTAAGCGTGCAGAGAATTTGCTGAAACACTTCGAGCAGAGCAAAGTCAATGACAAGGCAGCCGCTAAAAAAGTCAAATTCTCTGACAAGAAAACCATCCAACTGAACATGTTTGAGCTGAAGGATGCGGACACCTTACAAATCCGAAAAATTCTGTCAGGAGTGGACATTGATCGCATGACTCCGGTAGAAGCTCTGCTAAAACTCCAGGAGATCAAACAAGCGATTCTGAAGGCTGAAGAATGAGGAATTGTCTTTCAGACGATAATTATTCTAAGGCGACAATCTTATCTTTGTATCAATTGCTTTCCATCCAAAATCGAGTATTTTTGTGGAGAGGCGTAAACAACCAGTTTTTTTTATACCAATTATAGTAAGATGGCAAAACCAATAGAAATTACAGATGCAAACTTCCAGGAGGTTGTTCTTGATTCAGACAAGCCCGTCCTGGTAGATTTTTGGGCTGAGTGGTGTGGACCTTGTAAGGCAATCGCTCCCATGATCAAAGAATTGGCGGTTGAATTGGACGGACAAGTTGTGGTTGGAAAAGTGGATGTCGACAGCAACCGTGACATTTCTGTCAAGTACAAGATCAGCAGTATCCCTACTTTGCTGGTATTCAAAGGAGGAGAAGTGGTAGACAAGCATATTGGTGCCATGATCCCAAAAACGAAGCTTGCAGGTAAGGCAATTGCCCACATATCTTAAGCTTGATTTGCTGTGAGGACCCTATTCCTCATACCTTCAGGGAGCTTTCTTGCTAGAAGGCTCCCTGATTATTTTGGGTAGGAGAAAAAAATGTTACCACTCCAATTTGATGAGCTTCTCTCCTTTTCTTAATTTCGTGCTTTCATCTAGCAAAACAATCCATTTTTCACATGAACATCCCTGAAATTCTTACTCGGCTAAAAGAAGGCAATGAGCGATTTGTTGCCGACAAATTAGATGGCAAACTCCAGGATACGGTCAGAAGACATAACTTGACAGGTGGCCAACAGCCATTCGCAATCGTTCTGAGTTGTGCAGACAGTCGCGTGGTGCCAGAATTGGCTTTCGATGTGGGATTGGGCGAAATCTTTACTGTACGTGTTGCAGGAAATGTTGCAAACACTTCCTCGATTGCCAGTATTGAATATGCCGTGGCCCATCTCCATACCAAAGTCATTGTCGTCCTGGGACATGAGAGTTGTGGTGCAGTTACCGCTGCCGTCAATGGTGGTGACAATGGCTACAATCTCAATCACCTCCTCTCTCACATCACACCAGCCGTTACGCAAGCTTCTGGTGCTCCAGTGAATGATGTTGTGAAAACGAATGCCAAACTGACGGTAGGCGACCTCCAGTCCCGTTCATCTATCATTGCAGATGCGGTAACAGCTGGTAATCTGAGCGTTATTCCTGCTTATTATCATTTGGATAGCGGAGCTATTGACTTTTTGTAGGAAAAAGGAATCCATCCGCAACACAAGAAGTTGCCTCCCAAAAATTACAAGCTATAGCTGTCCATGCGTGACCGCTATAGCTTTTTTGTTTGATAGAATCCTTCTGGGCCGAGATGCCTGGGCTGAAGTATTAGGCAGTAAAAAATCACCATTTTTACCTAAATTTCTCTCCAGGCAATCTTCCCCAGCCCGGTCTCATCCCTCTCCATCGCCAACTATATCCCCTTTTACCAATACCAAAATACCTCATCCTCATGTCTAGCCAACGCTATTGCCTCGCCCTGGATTTGAAAGACGATCCACAGCTCATCGAACAATACAAACAATATCACGCTCCTGGACAAGTATGGCCAGAAGTGCTCAATAGCATCTCTGAATCAGGGATTCAACAGATGGAAATCTATCATGTAGGCAATCGCCTCTTCATGATCATGGAGGTGGATGAAAGCTTCAGTTTTGAGCGAAAATCGAAGATGGATACAGCCAATCCCAAAGTTCAGGCCTGGGAAGAATTGATGTGGAAGTTCCAGCAAGCCTTGCCCTGGGCCAAAGAAGGAGAGAAGTGGATCTTAATGGAGAAGATTTTTGAGGTGTGATCCAGTGGCAACTCCCTCATTTTGGCCAGACATCTGCTGTGTCCTGTGATTCGTCTACTGTAGATTATTCGTCAATGCACTGAGAGATCAGACAATTCAGGGATCTCCGCCATCATTTGGGGCAGTTTGGCGTATACAGAAGGATACCCTAAAAAAAGCCTGAATATGGATTGGACCAAACGCTGGGATGAATTTCGTCAAGGCGCAGCTGACTGCCTGAATCATTTGCAGCCAGATGAGCTGGACTATGCAAGTAATATTTCTCTCCAACACAGATATATCTATGTAGAGACGGCTAAGGTCGGTTGCTCAACGATCAAAAAGCTCCTGATCAAAGCTGAATATGGAGATCTGGTTGATGCAAAGGCTGCCGATCATGTACACTTCCGAGACTTCTCCCCCCTGCTCAATGCGAAGCAAGTAGGCGACTTCCGGGAATTTGTTCATCGAGAAGACATTTTTAGCTTCTGTTTTGTTCGGAATCCCTATTCCCGCCTCCTTTCTGCCTATCTGGACAAGATCGCCAAACAAAAACCCGAACATCAGGAGTTGATGATCCAACTTGGTTATGGTCCTTTTTCGGAAAAAATCCTGTCCTTTGAGGAATTCGTGAATGCTGTCATTGATCAGCCAGTTTTGACCATGAATACCCATTGGCGGACCCAATATTATGCGACGTTTCAGCATGGAATCACCTATGACTTCATTGGGCGATTTGAGTCTTTTGAGCAAGACCTCCGCATCGCTATGGATCGAATCGGCATCGACATGGACACCTACTATCAAGTCCAGGCCGGACATGCAACCCATGCAAGTCAGAAATTGGACGCCTATTACACCCCAGATCTTGCAGAGAAAGTGTATCGAAAATACCTGATTGATTTTGAGCACTTCAGTTATCCCAAAGAACTTCCAGGATAAGGCTGTACAACAAACAGCCAATGCTTGACGGATTTGTGGGATGTGTCTGAAGGTGTCAATTGGCCGAATTTCCAAACTCCCCCTCCCGATACACCCGCATCTCGGACGGATTGGTGTATTTGGGGTCTCGGTTCTCCATTAAGGCCTGATGGATTTCGTAGGTCACCTCATTCCAGACCTCGACTTCGACTTCGAGTAAAGAACATAATAAATAAGGAGTATTTCGTATATTAAGGCTGATTTAGGTCAAAAAAATTAGATAAACAATCTTGGCAATTATTAATCAAGTAGAAAAGGCGATTAAAGAAATCGATCCTGCCATGTTTGGGAAATTATGTACTGGGTATTTCCGTGCTCAGGGGTACATGGTTACTGATGATGGGGATGCAAAAGGAATTTCAAAGACAAGAAAGGGGAATCCTGATGCTTATATTGCCTTGTCTGCTGGTGAATACTATTTCCTACAATTTACGACTGTACAGGAGAAAAGAAAGTTATATAAAAAACTAAAAAAAGATGTAATAGATTCATTCAAAAAGATAGACACTATACACGCAAATTCGTCGTCAAATTCAAGAGTTAGCAAAATCTTTCTTTGTTATAATGAGACAATCTCAATTGAATATCGGGAAAAACTCCTAACTATAGCAAAAGAATATTCATCAATTATTTATTTAGAATTCGTTGATATAGATAAACTGTCAATTGACCTGATAAGAGATTTTCCCGATATTGTATGGTACTATCTAGGAATCCAAGTAGACTCATTACAGATTTTTTCTCTTCATGGATTCCAAACAAAGTTTGATAATCATAAAATAAAGATCCCCCATTCATATGATTTATTTGGGAGAGAGGATGAACTTGAAAAGGCTTACTCTGACCTTGAAGAGAATGACTTGATTGTATTGACGGGAAAAGCAGGAGTAGGCAAAACCAGACTAGCCCTTGAAATAGGGAGGAAATACTGTTCCGAAAATCCTGACGTTCAATTCAGGATCATTGATTTCAAAGGGCGTGATCGATTCTTTGATGATTTGCATTCACATTTGCATCGGAATCAGTCTTATGTGGTTTTAGTTGATGATGCAAATCGCTTACTGCAAAGTCCAACACAAGTTAATCACTTAGAGGAAACTTTGGAGTTAGCATTTTCTGAGGCTAGAGAGAAAATCAAACTTATATACACTGTTCGAGACTTCAAACGAGAAGAAATCGTTGAAAGCATCGATCCAAGAGTGAAAAAAGAGTTCGTCCACCTTTCACCCGTAAATTCAGGCCATATTCATGATTTTTTAAAAAAAACATTTGATTTTCTTCCCGACATATCTTTAAAGATAACCCAATTGAGTCAAGGGAACTTTCGACTGGCAGTAATGGCTGCGTTGAGAGCAGAAGAGACAAATCAACTTAAGTCCATTAAGCAAGTCATTGATTTGTATGAAGCTTTCTATATTGACCACTCAAAGCAATTGTCAAATTTTTCCTTCAAAATACTAGGTCTTTTAGCATTTTTCCAAATATGGAATTTTAAGAAAGAATCTAACCTGATTGATATACTGAAGCATTTTGATTTAGATACGGATTTAGTTGAGGTAAAAAGTGAGCTCTCTCGGTTATCTTATCATGAATTTGTACAAATATATAGCAAGCAGTATGTAAAGATTGAGGATGAAGTTTTTGCGACTTATGTTATTTATCGAGCTTTTGTCAAAGATGGCTTATTATCTCTTTCATCCCTTTTGTCTTATAAACCTGATGACGATGATCAGGCTAAACTCCTTAAATCTGCGATAATTCCTCTTTTCAATCAATTTGATTTTGAGTTTAATAAATCAATATTTATTGAGCCTGTCCGTAATCGTTGGAAAGTAGTTAAACAATCTAAGCAATCATCTTTCAGGTTTTTAGAACTATTCTGGTTTCTCCTTCCAGATGAAACACTTGAATATGTTTATGAAGAGATTGAATCACTCCCCATAGACAATAATCAATTAGAAGCAATTCGTTTTGATAAAATTAAACAAGAGGAAAATCCCTACCTTCCAACCAAGAATCGAACTTTAAAGATTCTTTTTGACTTTTGTCGAAGCCTAAATGAACAATTTGAGACTGGTTTAGAGATGATGTTTCTATACCTAAGTAGAGACAAGAACATCTTATCTGAACTGATCACTTATTTTCGATATTATTTTGCTTACAACTATGAGGATTGCTTCAGGATTGACTACCTAAGACAAAGGAAACTTGTTCGATTTTTTTTAAATCAAATTCAACAATCAACTCCTACAGAAACCATTTTACATGAGCGGGTCTTTTTGGGTTTGATTCCAAAATTATGGGAACTCTCTTTTGAAAAGAGGTCTCATTTAGGCAAAGGGATGTATTTCCAACAAGGAAAAACAGCCATCAGTGATTCCTTCATAAAGCTCCGCAAAAGTCTCTGGGATTTTCTCTTTAAGTACTATCAGAATAATCCAGATGAAACACTTACTGTCATACGGGAATATCACCCTACTTGGAATAGTGATCAAGAAAAAAAAATAATTGCCGAAGAATTATCCCAGCTCCTTACATTCTTGTTTGGGAAATTAGAGACTGATGATTTATCAGAAGAGTTATTTTTTTGGATAGATTCTTTGATAAAGATAGCTACTAGATTAGAAGATGCTTTTGATAAATCTTTATTAAAGAGATTCCAGAATTCCTTACAATCGAAAGAGAATTTGAAGATTTATCATTTATTCAAAGCAAATTTAGCCAGAGAAGGATTTAAAAAAATTGATGATATTCTTGAAGAGCGCCGAATTAGAATAAGAGAATATTTTAAATCAGCAGATGGGAGAGATTATGAACGATTTTTGCAAGCTCTGCAAGAAATAAGTGTAGCTAAAGGGAATAATAGCTGGGTCAATATTGATTTAATCAATGGTGTTTTTGTAGAGCTCCTAGATAAAAACCGCTCCTTAGGGGTTGAGAAAATCAAGAGGATCATTTCAAGTCCATTGATTGGGTTTATTTCATCTGGTCAGATCATCGACAAACTGTTTGAGGTTGGTTATTCCTCCCAAACAATTTATGAATTGTTGGATTCACAGTTGTTCTCAAGAAAAACAAATTGGAGATTAACTTTCTTCTATCAGCTTCCAGAATCAAATATCTCTAATAAATTCCTGGATTCTATTAAGCGTACAATTGCGGAAACTCAAAAATTAAGTCTATTCATTAGGCTCCATGAATTTGAGAAGTATGAAAGATTTTCTTATGGCTTCTTTGAGCAGATCATCCAATTGTTAATTGACAAAAACAAGACTGACGGGACGATCTTTATTGTTGATCCTGATTTTTGGAAGCTTTCATTTAATGAGTTAAACATTCCTATCCTTTTACTTGAAATACTTTACCTCCAATCAAATATTCAAGATCAAGAACCCTCTTGGAGTTTCATGGATTGGCATTTAGATTTTGTTGGCCTAAAGGCTCTTCTATCCCATAATATTCATTTTCTTGCTACCTGCATCGAGGAGCTTATTAAAAGATATGGCCTAAAAGCAAGTGAGCAGGTTTCCCATTTTCGATTTGACTTTATTTGGGAATTAGATCAAGCTGAAGAAATCATTGAATTAAGTCTTCTGGCTTTCAAAGAAGTACCTCATTTCATTTCGAGTTCGGAACATCCTATTTCTGTTTTGCTAAAATACGATGTCGAAGATTCAAGAAAGCAAGCAATTCTCATTAGATTCATTGACAAGCATCATTCCGTTTCAGATATGATGTCAGCTCTCTTCAATGGCATATTCTGGGCAATGTCAGAAGAAATGTTGCTTATGTTGTTAGGCAAATATCTTCATATTGAGCCACAAAACAATCTTGTGGCCTTTAAGTCTTTTAACATTACTTACACAGGTTCCTACCGCATTGATAGAGCTGAAGAACTTTTTCGATCCCAGATTGAATTTTGGCAAAAAGTAAAGGATTCATTAATAGGGATTTCTTTCTTGAAACATCGTAGCTATATATCGAAGAAGATAGATGATCTTCAACAGAAAATTGCAAGCCGCAAAGAAGATGATTTTATTGGATACACCCCAGGATTTTCGAAAACTCCTTACAAACCTTCGTTTATACCAATTATAACCCCCAATTTACTGAGACTATATGACCAACTGAAACGACAATGGCCCCTTGCAGACATTGCATTGTGGCATACCCAATGGATCTCGGATTGGATGATTCACCAGCCATTTCGTCATTATCTTATTCTCGAGATTGATGAGGATGTTGCAGAATCAGCATTTTACTATCTAAATGACATCAAATCATATAATGGGCGAACTTTTTTGAATCCGACCTCCGAGGATTTAACATTATATGCGAATGATCATTCTGAATTGTTGCTAATTCGCCCGGTCTCAGAGCAGATTTTAAACATTCGATTGTGGAAATCGGTCAGTGGAATTCGCATTCCAAGATTAGAAAAGATCCTCATTGACCTTGAAAGAGACGATATCTTTTCAAGTTTTTTAGATTCAGAGTTGCAAAGGATTGTTGATACAAGCTTCCAACATCATTTGGAGAACTCTTTGATGCATGATTATGAAGATTTACAATATGAACAAACAATAAAACATGATTGACCCTTACTCTTTTAGTCCAGAATGGCTGGATGAAACCTCATCTAATCACAACAATGCCGATAAAAATTTAATCGAAAAAACAATAAGAGCTATGGCATTGCTTGAACAACTCAGAATTCAAGGTTTAGATTTAATTTTCAAAGGAGGAACCTCTCTTTTTCTTTACCTAGACCCACCCAAAAGGTTTTCGATTGACATTGACATTGTTTTACACCAAAAAACTCCTCCTTTGGTGCTAAAGGACATTTTTGATAAGATAGTTTCTATTACATTACCAAATGGAGAAAAGTTATTCCATAGGTGGGAAGAAAAAGTTAGAGAACAAAAGGATTCCAATATTGATAAAGCTCATTATAAATTTTTTTATCAACCTCAAGCACCAAGAAGGCCCGATGAAGAACCTATACTTTTGGATATTGTGTTTGAGGAAAATTCAGATCCACCTCAATTAATAGAAAAGGAAATATTAACTCCTTTTCTATTAACGAAGAAACCTCAAATATTTGTGATTGTACCTTCCTTAGATTCTTTATTAGGAGATAAAATAACCGCTTTTGCTCCTAATACAGTCGGAAAACCTTATGGCAACAAATTAGAACTCGAGATTATTAAACAATTGTTTGATGTAGGCATTCTTTTTGACTACATGCAAGATTTGAGTGTTGTAAGAGGTAGTTTTTTGAAAGCTGTAGGAAATCAAATGAGTTATCGGCCTGATCTTCATCTTTCTTTGGAAACGGTTTATGATGACATTTTTAAGAGTTGTCTCCTTCTCTCATCTAAAGGACATTTAGGGGAGGGAATTTATGATGAGTTAAAAAAGGGAGTGGAAAGGTTAAAGAACCATATTTGGTATGAGAAGTTTCATTTAGAAAAAGCAATTACCCATGCTTCCAAGGTCGCTTATCTTTCTGAATTGCTTCAATCTAAAGAAGAAACTTTGGAAATCTATTCAAACCCTCAAGAAATTATTTCTCTGAAAATAGAATCTCCAGAATTCAACAGACTTAATAAGATGCTTAAAAAGGGTAATCCAGAAGCGTTTTTCTACTGGTATCAAACAATTCAATTGAGGGAAGCGAGATTGAATTGATTCAATTTTGTCCAAACTCCCCTTCCCGATAGACCCGCATCTCGGACGGATTGGTGTATTTGGGGTCTCGGTTCTCCATTAAGGCCTGATGGATTTCGTAGGTCACCTCGTTCCAGACCTCGACTTCGAGCCAGCGGGGAGCCTGCATTTCATTTTCCCACTTTTCCAGATTGGATTTTAGTTGGGTAAACTGATTGGGCAAGCTGCTTTGCACATCTACGGTCTCACTCAAATCGGCTTCTACATTGTACAAGCGATAGCCATAGTCATCCAGTCGAATCAATTTGTATTCTCCTGAGCGTGCGGCCGCCATTTTGTCCTTACGCCAATAGAGGTCAAAATGTGGTTCGATCTTGCGTTCTCCTTTCAAGACTGGCAAAAGATCTGTTCCATCCAGACCCCAACTGATTCCCGCTTCGATGCCCGCAGCCCGTATCGCTGTGGCCATGATATCGAGGGAAGAGGTGAGACCATCATAGCTGACGCCTCCTTCAAACTGATCTTTCCAGGTCACCGTAAATGGTACTCGATGTCCTCCTTCATATTTGTTGCCTTTCCAACCTTTGAGGGGAAGGTTCGAGGCCTGATTGTTGGAGGCGCCACCATTATCACTGAGAAAAAAGATGAGTGTCTTGTCATAAATTCCCTCCTGTTTCAATTTGTCCATCACCTTGCCAATATTTTCATCCATGGACCAGGTCATGGCTGCGAGCTTCTGGCGGGGATGATCCTTGTATTTCTCCAGATGCTCTTCTTTGGCATGCATGGGGGTATGCACAGCATTGAAGGAGAGGAAGAGGAAAAATGGCGTCTCTTTATTTCGATCTATGAAATCGACAGACTTGTCTCCCAGAACATCCGTGAGATATCCATCGAAAGTGCGATGGATTTGATTCTCCAGGATCGCTCTTGGATGTCCTGGCTGGTCCTCCTTTTCAGATGGAAAGTACGATCTTGCACCTGCCAGAAATCCATAGAATTCATCAAATCCTCTTTGATTTGGATGATAGGCCTCTCCCAGTCCTAGATGCCATTTCCCCACCACCATCGTTTGATAGCCTTTGGTTTTCAGGGCAGAAGCAATGGTTTTTTCTTGAAGATCCAGGCCATTGTCTAGCGGAATGTCATTGCATTCATGGCCGAATCTGTGCTGATATTTTCCGGTAATCAAACCTGCTCTCGAAGGTGCACAGACCGAGGCGCTGACATGGGCATCCGTGAAGATCACGCCATCCTCAGCCAGTTCGTCGATTCTTGGCGTCTCAAGATCTTCACTCCCCATAAACCCAAAATCTGCATACCCGGCATCATCCGCCAGAATAAGGATAATATTGGGATGGTCCACTGTTGGTCGCGATGAAGGCGGGGGAATGCAGGAAGCGAGCAGATCGAATAACAGGAATAAATAGGCAAGGCATCTCATACAGCAAAAAAAGTTAGGTATTCCCAAAGATAAGAATCAGAGGAAAAAGGTGCCAATGTCCAGATTTGCGAAAAACCCCAGAGGTCCTGGGTGGATGGTTATTTTGATCAGAAGATCCATCCTTTACTCAGGCAAGGCCAGGGGCCCCACCTCTCCCTCACAGATAAAACCTGCCCAATTGATCGGGGCAGGATACATCTTCCGAATACGCAGTTTGGCCAGATGCAAGGATTCTGCCTTCCCTTTTCCTGCCAGAAGATATTCGTAGAAGGTCACCATCAGCTCCTGGGTAGGCATGTCAGGTACTTGCCATAAGCTCAAGAGTTGACTTCTGGCTCCTGCCAGCTTAACGGCTCGCGATAAGCCCAACACACCTTCTCCTGCTACAATGTCGCCCAGTGCAGTCTCACAGGCTGACAAAACGACCAATTCTGTTCCTGCCAGCTGAAGTTTCATCACATCTTTGGTGTTGAGGACGCCGTCCATGGCTTCCTCAGGCAGATTGCCATTGTGCAGCCAGGTATTGACCCCAGCTAGCACCAATCCTGATTTCAGGGTCTTTTTTTCTATAGAAGGGGTTGAGCCGTCCAATTCAGAAGAGGCTTGCAGGAGATGGAAGCCATGTGTTGCCAGGTGGAGAATGCGTGGAGATCGGCACTGGTGCAGAATGCTTTCGACAGCCGCTTCTCGCAAATAGGGAGAGACGCCAAGGAGTTTTGCTATTATTTTTCCTTCTTTATTGGTCCCCGGCAAAGCCGAAAATCTTACGGCATGAGCTCTCAACCTATCCTTTTCTGCGGAATCTTCTGACGAGTTTTCCTGCCTGTTTTTGCCTGTAGAAATATGGAGATCATAATCAGGATCTGCCATGACGATAGGGGGTTCAAGCTTTATCCGCCGGTTTTGGGGGCGTAAAAGATCCCGCGCTGTAGACAAATAGCTAATCAGGTAGCGGTCAATCATCAATCCTTCCTCCTTATATGGCAGGACACCAATGGGTAAGCGGGATAGGTGTCCATCCGGCGCTATCAACAAATGCTTGACTCCCTCTATGGAAGCTTGAATTGGTTGGACAATCAGTTCATATAGACGCTTTCCTGCTCCCAGCTTCTCTTGAGATTTTTCTGGCTCAAACATAAGGGAGCGGCTTTCTTTAGGCGAATCATTGTCTGATATTCCTGTTATGTTGGACCGAAAGGAATGGATGGCTTGATCAATTGGCTCTGCTGGTCCCAGATCTGAACAACTTAGCTTCCCGGCCCTATCACATGTCATGACGAGATAATGAATGCTACTGGAATCAGATCCTTTTGATGAAGAAGTTTGCGTAAAATCAATCCAGGTGAATTGTAACAACTCAATCAGGACGGTATCATCAGCTATGAATGGGCACAATGTTTCTAAAGAAAAATTTTGAAACAGTTGCTCAGGTCGCATCAATTCTGACTGTGACAGCAAGCTCTTTTCAAGCTTCTGTGCTGTAATTTCCCATTGCATTGTTTGCTTTTGGTGCTCCTCCAGGCTTTGTTGAGCAGCAGGACCCCCCAGAGCCTTTTCAGCAATACCAGCACGCAATTGTTTGAGCCGCTCTACGTCCGCTTTGATCTTTGGATCAAGGGATAGCGCAAACTGTTCTTCCTGTAAAAGAAGGCTGTCCAGACTTAAGGATTTCCGCTTGCCAACCAACTCAAACAGCTTCCGCATCATAGAGGCATCCCCTGGAAACTGTTGGAGTGTGAGAGAAACAAATCGAGATACGGACATCTTCATCTGATCGAGGAGACGATGTCTGACATCAGCAGAGTTCTGTGAAAATAGATAGCGAATCTGATGATCATAGATGGTTTCGGCTTCTTCAAAACAGGCAACTGCTTGCTGTATTTGCCGCTTGAATACATGAATGGTAGCCAGATTTTGTAATACGTCCCCGATCGGCCCATACATCTCTCCACTGATCTGGCGCATTCCCTCCGCAGCTTTCCTAAAATATATAGCCGAGGAATCATATTCTTCTGTATAAAACAGACACATCCCCAAGCCAAACCAGCAGTCTGTCAATCGGCCTGTATAGCTAGCTTTGCCAGAAGTCTCATAGATTTCAATGACAGTCTTATACCCTTCTTTGGCCATTTGGAACATACCAGCACGTCGATACAAATCCGAAACAGCAAACAGGGCAGCGGCATATTCTGGATGTTTGGGGCCATGAACCTCCAATTGTATCCTGACAATCCCGCGCAAGGCCACATCTTCCTGATTTTGGTCGCCCAGGCTTTTGTAGATACCAGCCACTCCATAAATTCCTCTCACATATAGAGGATGGGTATCGCCATGTTGTTCGTGAACGATTCCGAGGGCTTGTTGGTAGAAAGAGAATGCTTCATCTGTTAAGCCAATCTGATGATACCCATCTGCAACCAGATAGATCGCTTGGGAATAGAGATCATGGTTTCGTGGCAACCGTTGGTGGGCCAGCTCAAACGCTTTCATCGCACTATCCAGGCCTGCATCCAAAAAGCCTTGGCCAAACTCTTGCCGAGCTCCAAGCATAAGCGATTGAATCTGTTTTACGGCTTTTTTTCTTTTTCTCCTAAAGAGGAACATAAGATGAGCGTGTTAGATAAATTGGCTGGAAAATACGAATTAAGGAGAGAAGCAACTCGATTTTGGAATGTATCAACTCTCCCTTTCAAGTGGAATCTTCTATCCCTGAATTATTACCAAAGTTCAGATTTTTTCTGTACTATTCCTTTCCATCAATCCCTAAGCAATGAAAATTCCCTGGATTCTCCTTCTGACCAGTTTATTTTGGGCCTGCCAGCCCCCCCCTCCAACCATCTATGAACTCCTGATCACCAATGCCATGATCTATGATGGCAGTGGAAGTGCTCCTGTCGAAGGCATGCTCGCCATCAATGCAGATACCATTGCAGCCATTGGGCAGCTCGACAATGTAGTGGGGACACAGACCCTCGACGCAAAAGGAATGGCTGTGAGTCCAGGCTTCATCAACATGCTCAGTTGGGCTACAGAAAGCCTGATTGAAGACGGGCGGGGGATGAGTGATATCAAGCAAGGCATCACGCTGGAAGTAATGGGAGAGGGACAATCAATGGGACCTTTGAGCGAGATCATGCGCCAAGGCAGGCAGGACTATCAAGGAGATATCCAGTTTGAGATTGGTTGGACTACCCTAGGAGAATATCTGGAGTTTTTGGAGAAAAAAGGGGTTTCTCCAAATGTGGCTTCATTTGTTGGCGCGACGACCTTGCGCATTCATCAGATCGGCCTGGATGATCGAGATCCCAGTCCTGAAGAACTTGAGAGAATGAAGTCCCTAGCCAGAGAGGCGATGGAAGAAGGAGCAATGGGGATTGGTTCCTCCCTGATATACGCTCCGGCTTTTTATGCAAAAACAGAAGAACTCATCGAACTGTGCAAAGTAGCCAGTGAATATGGAGGCATGTACATTACGCATATGCGCAGCGAGGGAAATCGATTCCTGGAGGGGATAGATGAGGTGATTCGGATTTCAAAAGCCGCCAATATTGCCTCTGAGATTTATCACTTGAAAGCCAGTGGAGAAAACAATTGGCACAAAATGGACCTCGCTATCCAAAAAATTGACAGTGCCAGAAATGCCGGAATTCGACTCACAACTGACATGTACACCTACCTTGCTGGAGCTACTGGCCTGGATGCTTCAATGCCCCCGTGGGTTCAGGCCGGAGGCTATGCCGCCTGGGCAAAACGCTTAAGAGACCCTGCCATTCGCAGAAGAGTCAGGAAGGCCATCATGGAAGATGCCGATGAGTGGGAAAATCTCTACTATGCTGCCGGATCTTCAGATAATCTCCTATTCGTTGGTTTCAAAAATCCGGCATTGAGACAATATACTGGCAAAACCTTGACTGAGGTGGCCAAGATGCGGGGAACAGATGCAGTAGATACCATGATTGATCTGGTGATTGAGGATGGCAGTCGGGTGGGAACCGTGTATTTCCTCATGTCTGAAGACAACATCAAAAAACAGCTAGCACTTCCCTATATGAGTTTTGGATCAGATGCCAGTGCACCGGCGGCAGTAGGAGTTTTTCTGAATTCCAGTACACATCCGCGAGCCTATGGAAATGTTGCTAGATTGTTGGGGAAATATGTGAGGGAAGAACAGATTTTGCCACTGGAAGAAGCGATATACAAGCTGAGCGGTCTTCCCGCCCAAAATCTCAAACTCACAAAACGGGGATTGTTGAAGGAAGGATATTATGCTGATGTCGTAGTCTTTGATCCACAGACCATTCAGGATCATGCCACCTTTCAAGAGCCACATCAGTATGCCACAGGTGTTCAGCATGTCTTTGTGAATGGGATTCAGGTCCTTAAAAATGGCGAACATACGGCTGCGACACCTGGACGCGTGGTCCGAGGACCTGGTTGGAGACACCCTTAACGATATTTCTTCGAGACTCTCAACTCTCTTTACTATATTGCCCGATTGACTGTCAATTGGTCGTGAACTAACTTATTTTCGTATGATTCGTTATCTCTTGCTTCTTAGCGTTGGATTGGTGTTGATCCCTTCCTTCTGCATGGGTCAATTTAATCTGGTAGGATCAGCACAAGGGAATCCACTCCTCCCCAATTGTTATATTCTCACACCTGCTCAAAATGGACAAGCAGGCGCCATCTGGAATACCACGCCCCTTGATCTGACCAATCCTTTTGATTTCTTTTTTGAAGTAAATGTAGGCTGTAACAATGGAGGAGCTGATGGCATGACCTTCACCCTGCAATCCAATAATAACACCACCACCATTGGGAACAATGGCGGATCACTCGCTTATTCAGGAATCAATCCATCTGTTGCTGTAGAGTTCGATACCTGGCAAAACGCGACCGATCCTTTTCAGGATCATGTTGCCATCATCTCAAATGGATCTGTGAACCATGCAGCCGCAACCAATCTTGCAGGGCCAGTCTCCATGCTCGTCTCAGGGGCGAATGCTGAAGATTGCCAGCTACATGACGTCAGAATTAGCTGGGACCCTGCCGTCGATAGCATGAAGGTCTATTTTGACTGTGCATTGCGCTTGCAATACTCCGGCGGTCTCATCACCAATATTTTTAATGGCAATCCGATTGTGTTTTGGGGATTCACTGCAGCAACTGGAGGTGCCAATAATGCGCATATCGTCTGCATCAATTCGTCGACCATTCAGGGCGGACAAATCCAGGATACAACGATTTGTCTGGGAGACTCAGCGCAGTTGGTTGCTGCAGCTGGCGTAAGCTATAGCTGGAATCCTGCAGCAGCCTTTGACAATCCCACAATCCAAAACCCCAAGGTAGGCCCAAGCAGCAATGCGACCTACACTGTCAGCATCACAGATGATTGTGGATTTGTTACCGTAGATACGGTTCAAGTACAAATAGATTCGGCAAATATGGTTGTCGATCTGGGGGCAGATTTTGCGATTTGTCCAGGAGAAGATACAGTTATCAGTCCGCAGCTACCGGGATTTCAGTATGTGTGGCAAAACGGGAGTACCAATTCGAGCTTTTTGGTTACCGCTCCGGGGGTATATTGGGTGGATGTGATTGGTCCCTGTAGCATGAGTAGAGACTCCGTGGTGGTCAGCTTGGATACGCCTCCTGTTGCATCCTTTTCTCTTACGCCATCTGTTTGTATGTTTGATATCGCGACAGCAACTTTTACGGGAATTGCTGATCCGGGAGATACATTTACGTGGAATTTTGGTTCAGCGACTGTGTTGACCGGGGGAGGATCAGGCCCATATCAATTGGCCTGGTCTTCACCAGGACTCAAGACTGTAACTTTGCAAGTAGAAGGCGCCACTTGCGCTTCATCCCTATTCACCCAAACCACGATGGTGAACCCAACCCCAACGGCGAACTTTATTGCCACTCCTCAGCTGTGTGCCAATGAACAAGCCCAACTGACTTATACTGGAAGTGGTTCAGCCACTGCGACTTATAACTGGGATCTGGATGGCGGCTTGCCTGCGCTTTCTGGTTCTGGTCCGCATTTGGTCTCCTGGAACATTCCCGGCACCAAAACCATCACCCTGACTGTGGAAGAAAATGGCTGTCTCAGTCCTCCTGTCAGCCAGATGGTGGATGTCTTTCCCTTGCCTGATGCCAGCTTCTTTGCCCAGCCCAGTCTATGTGAAGGAGATATCGCCCAGATCACCTATACTGGCAATTCTCCCTCCAGCTCCAGCTATGCCTGGACCTTTGGTGGTGGCACAGTACTCTCGGGTGGGGGTCAAGGGCCCTATCAGGTTCAGTGGCCC
>JBCCGK010000043.1:0-87600 GCA_039029315.1 Bacteroidota bacterium
GATTGAAACTCTCAGGACAGAGATGGTCCAGAAAAGGAGCTCAAAATGTCCTAAATCTCAGAACCTTGAACATGAGCGGACGGTGGTACCAACTCCAGAAAATCCTGAAGGCAGCTTAACGACATTTTGGGATACACCCTAATCAAATGAGTATTCGGAAAGATTGTGTACATTTGAAGCGGTAAGAAAAAATGCTGGAGATTCTTCTTTTTGCTCCAATTCTGCTTTTCCTTGAATGACCTTCATCAACTCACACAGTCCTCCCACCGCCACTTCTTCACACATTCTTACTGTATCCCCTCCTCGCACATCTGAAAAATGGATCATCAGAATCTTGATTCTCTGTGGTTTGGTCGCTATGGGGATCTTTTTATTTTGGTTTTTCCATCCAAAACACATCGGCCACCCTTTCCTGTATTGGGTCCTAAATGTAGCGATTCTGTACAAATTTCTTCGTCTGCTTCATGAATGGTACCACTATGCAGGGGTGGGGATTTCGGCAACGCCGATCCAAACGAAGTCATGGACGGTTGATATCTTCACGACCTTCTGTCCGGGTGAACCCTATGAGATGATCAAACGTACCCTGGAAGCCATACAGGCAATCCAATATCCACATGAGACCTATCTCTGCGACGAAGGAAATGATCCCTTCCTCAAGCAACTTTGTGCAGACCTTGGCGTCCATCATGTTTACAGGGGCAAGGACAAGACAGGAGCAAAAGCTGGCAACATCAATTATGCTCTGAAACAGGTGGCAAAAGGAGAGATTGCAGTTATTCTTGACCCCGATCACGTTCCCATCCCGGAGCTACTAGATCGAACGCTCCCGTATTTTGAGGACCCAAAGGTTGGGTATGTTCAATCTGTTCAGGCCTATCGGAACCGGAATGAAAGCTTGATTGCCAAAGGGGCAGCAGAGCAAACGTATCAGTTTTATGGCCCCTTGATGATGTCCATGAACACCTATGGCACGGCCCAGGCTATCGGGGCGAATTGTGTTTTTCGGCGCGAAGCGCTCGACCGGATTGGAGGCCATTCCGTTGGTCTGGCTGAAGATATGCATACAGCCATGAATCTTCATGCTGATGGGTGGCAGTCCGTATATATTCCAGAAGTCCTGACCAGAGGTCTGGTCCCCGCTACCCTCGCAGGCTATTATCAACAACAACTCAAGTGGGCCAGAGGCGTGTTTGACCTTTTGTTCTATCGGTACCCTTCTTTGTTTAAAGACTTCAACTGGCGTCAGAAACTTCATTACTTTACCCTGCCATTACATTATTTGGCTGGCCTAGTGACCTTCATCGATCTGTTGGTTCCCATTCTTGCCCTCTCTCTGGCCATCGTCCCCTGGCATGTCGATTTGATCGAGTTAATTGTCAGAATTCTCCCACTGGCTACTATCGCTCTGGTAATCCGGCAATTTTCTCAAAGATGGCTACTAGAGGAACATGAACGCGGATTTCATGTTTTGGGGGGAACCCTGCATTCAGGTACCTGGTGGGTATATTTGTTGGGATTCCTATATACCTTATTGAAAGTCAAGGTGCCCTATATCCCTACCCCCAAAGATGATAAACCTGAAAATGCTTTTCTATTGAGTCTGCCAAACATCGGAATGATAGGGCTGAGTCTGGCTGCCATCATATATGGGCTATCGATCGACTGGAATCCTTATAGCTGGGTAATGGCAGGTTTTGCTGGTACCAATATTTTGATGCTGACTGTTGTTGTGGGAATGGGACAACAAAAAATCATCCAGGGGATTTACCGAAAATTCCATCATCAACACAAAGGGCTTCGCCTGCTGAGATCTGGCTGGTATGTCCTTCGACATAAGCTTTTTTATCGTCTGCTACGAAATAGCTATATCATTTTTGCCCTCCTGCTCCTCACAATATTTGGGAGCATATTGATGTGGCAACATCATCCACAAGTGAATTTGAGCAGATTGGCTTATTCTCTTCCTGATCCGCCATCGATGGAGCCAGAAGGTTGGTCGGCAGCCTCCCTGCTCAGTCTGGAGAACGGTAAGCTCTTGTCCGATTCAATGAAGCATGCCATATCAACAGCGCAAGAGCCTCCTATTCTGTATTTGTTGTCAGATTCCACACCTGTCAGCTCAGCCTATCTAGAGGGCTCTTATGATCTCTATTTCCGCAGATTAGCTACTCAATTCCGAAACATCCGAAGAGCTGTATGGATCATCCCTTTCTATTCTCCATCTTCCTCTTCCGAAGACAGAATTGGCATTTGGCAACACGTTTATCAAATATTTCGTGAAGAGGGGATTTCTCATCTTATGTGGGTATGGCCTTATGGGAAGGAGAGCATACCCGCCAACGCCTATGTCGATAGAGTAGTAGATCCTACTCAACTCCCACCCCTTGACCGGCTTTCTATGGCAGACCTCCAGCTGGATTCTGCTTCATTTTCTCATTCCCCTGCCCTGATAGAGACTCCTTCTCCTCTCTCATTCTTTCCTATGCAAATCAAGGGCGTGAATTATGACCCTTCACCTCAATGGTTCCGGGGAGAAAGTCCATTGACACGCAGACAAATCGAAACTGATTTTGAACTCATTCGCGCCATGGGTGCCAATACCATTCGCAGGTACAGATCAGATGTTTTTGACAAAAATATTCTCCGAATTGCCGAAGAAAAGGAGTTGAAGGTAATTTGCGGTTTTCAACTGGATGTCGAACTTGCAGCCGATGGACACGATTGGTCAGCGCAAAGAAAGTCCATTTTGGAGACAGTTAAGACCTTCCGTCATCATCGCGCTGTTCTTGCCTGGAACCTTGGGAATGAATGCTGGAGTCGATTTCGATATTTTTTCTCACAGCCTGAATTGTATGAGGTCCGAACAGCCTACTTGACATTCATCGAGTCCCTGGCACAAGAAATCAAACGCCTAGATCCACATCATCCCGTTATGCTTAGTCTTGCTGGTGGGGAGGATCTTCCGAGTGCCCTGCATGCCTACACCCACACCTGTCCTTCTATTGATTTGTTTGGCATCAATGCACTGTATGAGGAGCAGTTGGAGAAGGTAGACTCGCTTGTCCATCGATTTGCTCCCGGAAAAGCATATCTCATCAGTGAATTTGGGCCAGATGGATATTGGGATCATCGTCTTAGCCAACTGGATTCCATTCCATTCCTGGAAGAGTCTTCTTCCTATGAAAAAGCCCAGGCATATTACCAGCGGTGGAATCAGCATATATCAGCAGGTTCAGGGAGAGCATTGGGTGGGTTCGCTTATAGTTGGCGAGATGTAGAAGAGGGAACATCTACCTGGTATGGGTTGGTAGATATGAAAGGACGCATTAGGCCCGCCTACTATGCCCTTGCTGCTGCCTGGTCAGGAGAAAAACAGGATTTTCCTCTGGAAGACGCCTTTATCAGTCCTCCAGATCCCCTGTGGTATCGCCGGCCAAGTCTGGTTTTCCATGCGATTACTGCAGATATTGGACGAGCCGATCTTGATTTTGAATGGTACCTCAAACCCGACTTTCCAGACAGACCTCCAGACAGTTATGAGCGGGTGGGCAGGGGACGAAAAGTTGATCTCCCATTGCCGACAGACCATCGACCATATCGATTGTATCTGTATATATCAGATCCTCTGGGACATGTAGTGAGTAGTTCGCAAGTCATCAATCCTTGATCTATGAACTGGATTCAATCCATCATCTATATGAATCATCTTATCCTGATTTGTGCATTGATCAGTATGTGCGGGATGGCATGTCATTCCTCTTCTTCCCCAGACTCTGTTCCTTCCAGCATTCATTCTTCCTCAAAAATCGTGGAAGTTCGGCAGACAGGGGATACTTATCAGCTGTACAGGCATGGAGAAGTCTATCCAATAAGGGGTGCAGCCACTGGTGATCAAAGCAGCTATCTACTGAGTCTCTCCCAAGCTGGCGGCAATGCGATCAGAACTTATACGACAGATCAGGCAGGCAGTATTCTTGATTCTGCTGCAATGCTAGGGATCGGGGTCATGTTGGGCCTGTACATGATCCCTGCGGAGCAAGGCATGGCATATGAAGATCCTTCGAAGGTGCAACAGCAGCTTGATTCTCTGCTGGTGATTGTTCAGACCTGGAAACACCACCCTGCCTTATTAATGTGGGGTCTTGGCAATGAGGTCGAGCTACATCGTTCTGAGCCCGGTATCTGGAAGGCCATCAATCAATTATCACAAGCGATTCATCAGCTTGATCCAGATCATCCCACTGTTGCAGTCGTTCTCCCAAACCCAAAGTCGCTTCAGCAGCTAACTCAATATTGCCCTGATGTAGACATTTTGGGAATCAACAGTTTTGGTTCCATGTCCCACATTGCAAATCAAATAAGCCGGCAAGCAGATTTTTGGACTGGACCGGTATTGTTTACAGAATGGGGAATTCCAGGTCCATGGGAAGTAAACAAAACTGCCTGGCAGGCTCCTATAGAGTGGAATAGCACCCAAAAAGCCCACTATATACACCAAAATGGCCAATTGATTCGAGGGTTGAAGCCCCAGAAGTGTCTGGGAGGATTTGTCTTTTTTTGGGGCACCAAAATGGAGCGAACTCATACCTGGTTCAATGTATTTGGTGAAGGTGGGGAGAAAACATCCATGTATGATCAACTGCATTACTTCTGGAAGGAGTCTTGGCCTGACAATCGATCTCCTCTTATCGACTCGATTTTTATTTCCACACCCGCTTCCCAAGAGGAAGTCTATCTCAAAACCGGCCATCGGTACAATGCTGTAGTATCTGCTCGGGACCCTGAAGGCAAAGGGCTGGAATATTCATGGGAGATTCTACCCGAATCCTCCTATCGTACATTTATCCAGGCAGGTCATGAAACGCGTCCCCGTCCCTTATCTGATCTGCTTCTGAACAAGCAGGATTCCTTGTTAGACTTTCATGCGCCCAAACAGTCAGGCGCCTATCGATTGTTTGCCTATGTTCACGACTCCAACGGCAAGCTTGCCACAGCAAATCTACCTTTTTATGTTACGATGGCATCTCCCTTGCAACCCTGAGAGCAAGAAGTGTTCTTTTGACATATGCTTTGGGATTCATTTCATTCTTCCCGACAGAATCATTAAGTTCAGCAAATGACTTCGCGTTTGTTATATACAAGCATCCACGTGCTGATTTGGGGTGCGATTTGTTATGTGATGGCACCGGTGATTGGCATGGAATTGTTCTCTTTGGACATTCTTTATCCTGAACAATTGCTTCGTTTTTTCTTGTATGGAACTATTCTGAACGCACTTCTCTTTTACACATATGCGCATTCTGCCTTGCCAGGTTTTTGGAAGAACAATTCTGTGATCTATCTTCTTGCTGTCAATGCTTCTTATGTGGTTGGGTTTACCTTGCTGGAAGGCATCATTGACTATTTTTACATACAGCAGGTATACAGCACCGTAGGAGGTCCAAAAGCGCCTATGGACCTCAGAAGCCTGTTCACAACCAATGTTGTCATTACCGCTGGATTTATGATAGGGGCCAATCTCTATGGGTTTTCGTATGGCTGGTTCAAGGGGCAGCAGATCAGACGAGAATTGGAGCAAGCCAAACTAGAAGCTGAATTGTCAGCACTCAAACATCAAATTCATCCCCATTTTTTGTTCAACATCCTGAATAGTTTGTATGGCCTTGCTTTTAAGAATGATGATGAACCAACTGCCGAAGGCATTGCAAAGTTGTCCGGGATGATGCGGTATGTTCTTTATGAATCCAATGACAACAAAGTTCCTCTTGAAAAAGAGCTGGATTATGTCAGTAATTACATTGATCTCCAAAAACTTCGCATTCAGGAAACCACAGAAATCGTTTTCCGGGTGCAGGGCAGTATTCATGGAAGGGAAATCGCTCCTATGCTCCTGATCCCATTTATAGAAAATGCCTTCAAACATGGCGTAAGCACCCTGCATCCTACAAAAATTGAAATTCTTGTCAACCTTTTGGAAGAAGAGTTGATCTTTGAAGTGCGCAATCCCATCCTGCACAAAGACAGAGGTGGAAGTAAAACACCAGGTGGTATTGGATTGACCAATGTGAAAAAACGTCTGGAATTACTCTATCCAAATCACTATAGCCTCCGTATAACAACAGAGAACAACTTCTACCACGTACACCTAACCCTCGGCATATGACCCTACGCGCAATTGCTATTGATGATGAACCGCTTGCATTAGAAGTATTGAAACGATTTGCGGAGAAAATTCCTTCCTTAGAATTAGTCCAGACATTCCAAAATCCTATACAGGCTGT
Source organism: Bacteroidota bacterium (assembly GCA_039029315.1). GTDB lineage: Bacteria > Bacteroidota > Bacteroidia > J057 > J057 > JBCCCJ01. The sequence goes on from JBCCGK010000043.1 coordinate 6,285, forward strand.
AGAATTTCTTCAGCAGGAATCCATTGATTTGATGTTTTTGGACATTCAAATGCCAGACTTGACAGGGATTCAACTCCTCCAAAGTATGGGAGAAAAACCCATGATCATATTTACGACTGCACACTCTGAGTTTGCTGTCAGTAGCTATGAACTGGATGCTGTGGATTATTTACTCAAACCCATCGTCTTTGATCGGTTTTTTAAGGCGATCAACAAAGCACTTACTCTACGAAAAGCGCATGCAGCCCTTGAGGCAACCGAAATTCCTCAACTTGCAGAACCTACGGGTAGTTCGATGAGTGATTTCATGTTCATCAAGTCTGACACCCGTTTTTTCAAAGTCAATATTGATGATATCAAATACATTGAGGGAATGCGAGATTATATCGCTGTTCATACCTCTACCCAAAGAATACTGACCTTGATGAATATGACACAGATGTTGGAGAAACTGCCGTCAACGGACTTCATGCGCATCCACAAATCCTACATCATTGGCCTCAACCATATTACCCTGATCCAGCAAAATCGGGTCCTGATAGGAGATCGGGAAATCCCTATTAGCAATTCCTACAAAGACACCTTTTTGAGGTTTGTAGAAGAAAGGCAGAAATAAGGATGTCTTAAAAAAAGGTATACAGAATGCGAATCAAGGCCTGCGATCAGTAGGAAACCGTCATTCCAACCAAAGGAGAGAGCAGATTATGAGTAGGCTAGCCCTCTCGCTACTCAGCTGGTATCCATTTCCTGACTTCTACCCAAGGCTCGATTCGCATTTGGAAGCCTCCATCTGGCCATATGTTGAGAAGGGATTCAGAACAGCTGACCTTATCCTCAATTTCTGTATACCTGCTACATCTCTGCGTAAAAGAGTCTAGCCTGATGGCATGTTGTGATAGAAGCGCTCATGAATGATTTTGTCGCCATCCCATTTTTGAACGGCCACTTCTTCCATTTTGACACGACTGCCATCCTGAAATGTGGTCTCAATCCAGGATTCAACCATGGTGATGCCATTGCTCTCATCTGCTGTAATGCTATTGACCCCACCACCATGTACCTCTTTCACCATTCCCATCCACCCAAGGATGGCTTGTTTTTGGGCTTCCTTGCCATTACGGGGTTCTGATCCTCCATCGATGACAACTACATCCTCATGATAAAACTGCTCAAGCGCTTCCAATGACTGACCTTGTCCAATCATGGCCTGTAGGGCCTGACTTTTTTCCAAATAACTCATAATCGGTTAATTGTTCTTTGTTGTACACAAAATAGGATGGGCAGGTGGTTCTGTTGGAAAAATTAAGGAAGAAGGACGAACTGTGAAAGGTCCGCTATCACATTTTTTCAAAAGATAATAAATTGGCAATATTTACTGGCTCCTTTCAAGAAAAAGGCATGGATCAGTTGACTCATTTCTGAGATGTGCATGAGAGAATATCCTGTCTTGCGAAAGTTGACCCTTCCCGAGAGCTTATTCATCTTGCGTACAAACTGTCTCGCAATCTGTGCAATAGACAGCTTCTCTTGCATCAGGGGCAATCTTTTGAGAGATGACCTCATACGTCTGGAGCGTGTTCAGGGTACTCGATACCCGTGCAGCCAAGGGAGAAGCACAGAAATATTGGAAGGCAAAAATAGCTCCTACAGCCATTTGCCACACAGGCAAGCGAGAAGGAGCTGGAGGATAAATCAGGCGTTCGATTCGTTTGCGTAATTGACTATGCTGAAAGTGCATAACCAATGGAATATTATTGAGGCTTTGTAGGTGAACAAGCAAATGCGCATAGGATTGTTTTTTTGCCAAAGCAGATGCACCAGATTCATCTGCCAAAAACTCGCTTAGCAAGTTTAGTTCTTTTCTCAGCACATAGAATACAGGATTGATCAACCACAAACACTGTAGAAGTCGCAAAGCCGCTTTTTCCAAGGTGTTGAACTGCTTTAGATGTGATAACTCATGTCTGAAGATTGCCAACCTTTCCTGAGTAGTCAGCTCTGCCAATTCGTCTTGCCAGACGATATAGGATTTTCCCAGTCGGAAGGCGCCTACACTGTGAGATTTTCCGGTATGCAGCAGGACGCAGTTTTGTCCATCTATGTTGATAGATTCTTTGTGAGAGGATCGAACTAGGCGATGGAGGTACAACAGTTGTAGAACAAAGGTCAGGCCGACTCCTCCCATGGCCAACAAGATGGCATAGGTAAACCAGATTTTGTGCTTGAAGAGAAAGTTATACCAGCCATTGGCTCTGTATCGAATTCGGTGTGCATAATTGGGATTCTCACATCGGCAATAGTTCTGCAAGCTTGCATGATCAATCTGGTGCCCAAATCCGATTGCCTCAATATTGCTAGCAGATGGACCGAAGAGGCTGATCTCTGTCGAAGGACTGACTAACAAAGGAAAACTCAGGCTCCCAATAACAGCCACATAGAGATAGGTTTTCTGCCGACGCAAACTCGTCCGGTTCCGAACAAGGAAGATGTACACCAACCATGTGGGAATTACAAGCAAAGAAGAGGTAATGATATAACTAATCATTGATGTTCGCTCTGGTCGATCAGAGATCGTAATTCGTCCAACTCCTTACTGGAGATTTTTTCACTATCCAGCAAACTTGATAACATTCCGGTCAAAGATCCAGAAAAGACATTTTCCACGACATTCTTCATCAGACGCTGTTGATATTTCCCTTTGCTCACGATAGGAAAATACTGATGGCTTCGACCAAATGCTTCATGGTCTACGTATGACTTCTCTTCAAGGATACGAACAATGGTTGATACGGTATTGTATTTTGGCAAATCGTTCTGATCAGGCCATTGAGCAATGATCTCCTTGACAAAGGCCTTTTTCAGGACCCACAGGATGTTCATCACCTTGAGTTCGAGTGGAGTTAAGAGTTTTTGTTCCATGCGATGCTTTGAACAAAACTAACATTTTAGTTGGAGTTTTGCAAGGGGTTAATTTTCCATTGTAGAGTTGCAGGAATTGGGCTTATCTTTGGTCCCCATGAGGCATCACCATTTATTCTCCCTGCTCCTCTTGCTTGTTGCTGCCCACTCCACCATGCTGTCTCAATCCAGAAATCACATCCTGCTGGAAATTGGAGGATATGGCATCCATTATTCGGTCAATTATCAACGAGTTCTGAAGCAAAGTCATGGCCGCCAATTTGAGGGAAGAATCGGGACTTGTATTTTACCTATAGGCATCGGTATACCTGCCGCACTGGGCTTTGTGCTCCGCCCTGGGCCTCATAAACTTCAGTTCAGTCTGGGTGGCAATGTGTTTGTAGATACCCGACAATTCGGTGGAACAGATATTTTTTTGTATCTGGGGACTGCGCTTGGGTATCGATTCGAACCCGGCAACCAACTGTGGTATGTCTTTGCTTCTGTCAATCCCATGCTCAAAACAGATCCGACACCTCATCGATTGATAGACCCTGATCCAATTGGTATTTTGTCCGGGGGATTGGGCATTGGGTGGAAACTGAAATGAGGAATGGTCATCCGCAGACCATTCTCATCCTCCACGGGTGGAGAGCATTGATATTGTCCCTGCCCCTTATCTCAAGATTTCGAAAACATCTGATTCATCTCCTCAATATGACCAAGAACTTCTTTTCTCCCTCTACCTTTCACGGCTGAAGTATGAACAAAATGCGGGACACGTTCCCAACTCTGAAGAATCGCTGCCTGATAGGCTTTCATGTTTTTGGAGAATTCCTTTTGGGTCAGCTTGTCTGTCTTGGTAAACAAAATGGTAAATGGCACAGCCTTCACTCCGAGAAATTCCAGGAACTCCATGTCAATGGCCTGTGGCTTAACTCTGCTATCAATCAACACATAGAGATTCAGCAAATTCTCTCGTTTGAGCACATAATCCGTGATCATTTTGGCAAAAGTTGATCGCTTTTTTTTGGATGTTTTGGCATATCCATAACCCGGCAAATCCGCGAGATACCAGGAACCATTGATCAGGAAGTGATTGATTAACTGTGTTTTACCTGGAGTTGAACTGGTTTTGGCGAGGTTCTTCCTTTCTACCAGGCAGTTGATCCAGGAGGATTTGCCAACATTGGACCGCCCAACAAAACCATACTCTGGATAGTTAGAAGAAGGAAGCTGCTCGAAAGTAGCACTACTCTTGACAAATTTTGCTTGATGAATCTCCATAATAACTTGCTCTCTGCTCAATTCGCGTAACACTGACTACAAAAACGGTACTCTACACTTTTGTCTATATTTGTACAAAAATACATCAATCTTGAATACTCCAATCACTCCTTATCAACAAACTGATGCTTCCAAGAAGGAACAGGTGACAAAAATGTTTGACAATATCGCACCCAGCTATGATTTGTTGAACCGCCTTCTCTCTCTTGGGATCGATATGCAATGGCGAAAGATAGCAATCAAACGGCTACAACCCTATCAGCCGAAACTCGTCGTAGACATCGCTACCGGAACAGGAGATTTTGCCGTTGTGGCACGCAAATTACAAGCAGACAAAATCATTGGCATCGATATTTCTCCTGAGATGTTGGAGGTGGGGAAAGAAAAGATGAAGCGGAAAGGGCTGGAAGATCTTGTGGAGATGCAAATTGGCGACTCTGAAGCATTACAATTGGCTGATAACACAGTGGATGCCATTACAGTCGGATTTGGGGTGAGAAATTTCGAGAATCTGCCAAAAGGATTGTCCGAAATACGAAGGGTTCTAAGACCAGGTGGAGCCGTCGCTATCCTTGAGCCCTCCTACCCTACCCGATTTCCGCTTAAGCAATTGTTTAATTTTCATTTCAGGGTACTCACCCCATTCCTGGGAAAATTGATTTCTGGTGATAATTCTGCCTATTCCTATCTGTCAGATTCTGTCAAGGCTTTTCCCAATGGAGAGGATTTTCTGGAAATCTGTAGAGAAGTTGGGTATAGCAAAGCTACCTATCATCCCTTGACATTTGGGATTTGCTCTATGTATCTCCTTGAGAAGTAGGAGAACTGCCTCTTTCAGGCTCTATGGCAGGCAGGGTTCGCTGATCTTGTCTCCAAGATTTTTGGGACTTCTTGCAACCCAAGAGCGGATTTGTTCGTTATTCCTGTATCTTCCACCAAATATCTATTTAACTATCGAATAACTCTACGCCACAAAATCAATCCAAGTATTGCATGGCTAGTCAGTTATTTGTCCGCGTATCTTCTTGTTTCCTCTTGTTGGTTTGCCTACAATCAACAGTCTCTGCACAGCATTACCTCAATGCGCATCCATTTGATTTCAAACGGTTTAATCTCGGACTCCTCATGGGATTGACCTACAATTCCTACAACCTCAAGGAGCAAATCAATATTCTGGATGATGGCGTACTGCTGGAACAAATTCGAATTCAACCAATGTATGGCCTCAACATTGGCATGATCACGAATCTGCGACTCCACAAGCAGGTAAGTCTACGCATGATTCCAACCATCTCCCTGGAACAAAGAAACTTTGATTACAATTTTGCCAAAGATTCGTCAGTGGTTCGACAGATAGAAGCCTCTTATGTGAATTTTCCGCTGATGTTTCAATTCAAAACCAAGTACTACAAGGCTACAAGGGTGTATGTTCTGGCGGGAGCTCAATATGGAGTGAATTTTGCCAGCAACGAAAAAGTGAGAAATGATCCCAATCTTCTAAAAATCTCCAGACATGATTTCAGTCTTACTTTCGGTGCTGGGCTGAATATTTATGGGGAGAAAATACGGGTATCTCCTGAGATCGTGTATTCTTTGGGGCTCATGAATATCTATCGACCAGAAGCTACCAGTCATCCTTATGCGATCGAACAACTGATGAGTCAAGTCCTCGCCTTGAATATCAACTTCGAATAAGAAAGGAATTCGAAGCTATTATTCGGGTTTTTCTCGTCAAAGGAAATAAGAGAAAGAAGCAATGCGTTCCTTTCATAGAGATTGTTTGACAAGCTTGATTGACAGTGTCAACCTCCAATATTCACACAATCTCCCAGGGGTAAATCAAACATATGCACGTTTTTTTGGGACAAATTGGGCAGATGTCTTTTCTCATTGCCTCAATGTCTTGAAATTTGCAACTTTGCTTATGATTTTAATGTTCCATATTTTAATTTAAAGGACAAAATATCGAGCAGATGTACTTTACGTGATCTAGATTGATTTTACATGACCAGTAAACAAATCATTCGTATTATCGGCATTGCGACACTTCTGATTTGCATGCATGGAGGGCTTCAGGCTCAAAAATATGGGAATGCTCATCCGTTTGACTTCAAACGATTCAATTTGGGATTCTTGATGGGATTGAATTACAATTCCTACAATCTCAAGGAGCAAATCAATGTCCTGGATGAAGGAATATTATTGGAACGGATCAGGGTCTTGCCCAAATACGGGCTCAATCTGGGAATGATCACCAATATGAGTCTTCACAAACAGGTCAGCCTCAGGTTTGTCCCGACCATTTCTTTGGAACAACGAGATTTCGATTATCACTTTGCGGGTGATTCTGTGATCGTCCGCAAGATTGAGGCCTCGTATTTGAATCTGCCTGTCATGTTCCAATTCAAGACCAAATACTATCGAGCAACACGTGTCTATGTGCTGACAGGTGCGCAGTTGGGGATCAATCTGGCGAGTAACAAAAAGGTGAGAAATGATCCCAATCTTCTGAAAATCACTACACATGATTTCAGCCTGACTTTTGGTGCTGGCGTCAATCTCTATGGAGATCGCATCAAACTTTCTCCCGAAATTCTATATACCGTTGGCTTATTCAATATCTACCAGCCGGAATTCACCAGTCATCCATTCGCGATCGAACGACTGACCAGCCAGGTGATTGCCATTAATGTGAATTTTGAATAAGCGACCTATTCCAAATCTTTGGGGATAGATACGACCAACTCCAATCGTCGATTGAGATTGTTTCGCTCGACTTTGCTGAGGTCAGGATTGCTCTCTTCCGTCACCAGGGGTTGATTGGGACCAGCTCCCATGATGGTGATCCGATCCGGGGAGATTCCTCCCTTGATCAATTCATCTGCCGCATTCTTGGCTCGGTCTGCACTAATGAAGATATTTGTGCTAACATTCCCATTGGCCGCGGGATTCCGGCTGGGCCCAATTCTGCGAGAACCAGTACGGTCGGTCGTTGTGTGCACCTGAACCAGGACTTCATATTTTTCAAATTTTTCCTGAGACATGACCCTTGCAACTGCACGAACCAGATCTCTATTGGTTCCCGATAGAGCCACAATGCTACTGCTAAAGACATACAGCCGAATGTGCAGTTCATCATATCGTTTGAGGATCTTCCATTTACGATTTTGGGGAAAAGGTTCCAGTTTTTCTTCCAACTCCTTGATCAATGGCACATAATTGAAACTGGCGATGTCCCTTTCTACCTGATCGGTATCCTTGTTTTTCCATTCCTCCAACAATTGGGTCCATTCCTTCTCGGATGCACCAAAAAATCCCTTAGCGATATCTGTTTGCTGTCTGAGGCTATCTTTTTGTCGGATCAATTCCAACTCTCTGGCTTCCAACTTGTTGTTGGCTTGTTCCAGTTCTTTTCCTTTCTTGTCCTCGTCATACCAGAATTTCACCAACAATAACAGCAACAGAATCACAACGCCCAGGAATGTTGCCAAATTTCTTCTCCGAGATTTTTCCATTTCCAGTTCACGAAGACGATTTCGTTCTTCCCTGGCTTTTTTCTCTGTTTCCAGCCGTTGCTCGATTGCATGTTGTTTTTCCTGATATCTCCTTTCCTGATCCTCTTCGGCAAGTCTTTCTGCCTTAGCTTCAAGAATTGGCTCGATCAAGGTATCATGGCTCACTTCATAACTATGTCCTTCCTGATTGTTGGACACTCGACGAATAATTCTTGTGGCCTCCAGTTTCTCCAGAACGGGCCTTTTTTGATCAGCTTCGAGACTTTTGATCGAGGCAACATCCATGCTGATCCTTCTGCCTTCTGCAATCAGTTCTTCCTCTATCAAGACCCTAGCTGAACGGGTGATCTCAGGATCTCCGAGGCTAGCAATTTGTTCATCATAATATCGTCTAAGGATGTTGCTGAAGTCTGCCCGAATGTCAGTAACATCTGCCCGAATGCCACTGCCATCTTCTTCATGAATTTTGAACTGAAATTGATCTTCCTCCTTGACGGATTGAGGATCTTTCAGGAATTCGAGCAGTTTTTCCTCAATGTTGCGGCAAATGATTTGCAACTGAAATCCCTCCACGCGCTTGGTATCATTGGCAGTCAGGAAATCCAGGATTTTGGCAGATGCTTTTTTCGAATAATGAAATGGTGGAGAGCTAAAGTCTCCCTCAATCACAGCTGGCTCTTCTATCGCCTCCCTCGCTTGCTCTCTCGAAAAGGGTTCGAGGATAAGGGAATGCATCATCATCTCCGGCAAATAATCTGAAAAACGATCCAGAAGATTGAAGCGATCAGACCGAATGGCGATCAGTATTTTCACTGGAACAGCTGCATTCATGATGTCTTTCATCCCTTCTTTCTCCATTGCTGCCTTCATTTCTTCATTTACCACCATCTCCCGCCTCATGGTCTTCTTGACCTCAGCAGGAATCCGTGCATTGTAGAGATCTGCCAATTGTCTACCGAAGGTATCTACTTCTTTTTCTGGATAGGTAAACAATTCTTCAAATTGGTCTAGGATCAACAAATATCCCTGTTTAGGGTCTCCTCCATCGGCTAATTGTCGACTTTTCAGCACTTGCCAAACATCAAGAGTTTTGACAGGTAATGAATCTACGAAACTTTCCTTTCTTGGGATATTTTCGCTGAATACGTCGAACAAATATCGAGGGGCTTTAGGGGTAAAGCTCCTAAATCGAATTGGCAAAGGGGTATATTGAATGCCTTCTTTAGAAGAACTTGCGGCCTCTTTGTTCCCTTCCATCAGCGGCAACATCCCTGCATTGATCATGGAGGTCTTTCCGAGGCCGGATTTGCCATGAAGGACTACCAGATTCTCCAGCCGTAAATATCGACTCAGTTGCTTGATATCATCGCTTCGACCAAAGAACACACGGGATTCTTCCTGAGAAAATGGCTTGACGCCGGGATATCGATACAGTTGGCTCATTGTAGTGTTTGAATGTTCTGCAAATTGGAGTGGTATGCAAGATCAGGGCTGATGAAAGATGCTGTTGGCACAGTTCGATTGTTAGCAGGCCCTATGATTCGAGGTTTTCAGCAATTCCTAATAAGGCATTAACAATTTTGTTCAGTTCCAAATCGAAATCATCCTTGGCAATGGTTCCTTTGTTCTGATTGCTGATCAATCCATTGTATCTACGTGAGAGCAACACCACTTCTGTAAAGAGGTCGTTGTCTTCTATTTCTTGTGAGTAATTGTCCAAAAAATCAATGGCTTCCTCCACTTCGCTTTTCTTGAGCAAATTGCTGACTTGTTGAAAAGGGGTAAGTTGTCCTGCATCGGCTTCTGGCTCACGAAGAATTCCATCCTTCTGGCATCTCTCATGTAGCTCATTAACAAAATCTATAACATTGGCATCCACAAAATCCAGCTTGAAATTGGACGCAAAAAACTCCCTTGTGTCCAACTTCAGATTGTCCACCCGCCATGCGTGAGCATAAGAGATCTCCTTTTTGTGGGACTTGAACAAGCGCAACAGAATTTTCATATACCAGCTCTCAAAATCAAAGCCCAGAAAAATCAAATTATAGGCATCTACAATCTTCTCTTTCAATGGCAAAGGAAGTGGTTTTGAGCTCAGGATCGAAAATATAAAATCAAACAAGCTATCATGGGTGAGGACCAAAGAATCCTCATCATCCAATCGACCAAACAAGTTGTAAATCAGAGGCATTTCCTTTGTGGGTGCTGTCTCTAATTCGGGATTTTTTTTGTAATTGTAGTGAGCAAACTGATGGCCAATCCCTTGCTGATCAAAGGCTGTATGGATCAGCATGTCTGGCGAAGTTGAGATGATCAATGGTAGGGGAATGCAGGAAAGCTTGCTATACACTTCATGCGGATTGTCTTGTGAATAAGCAGTCCTGGTCAAGTCAGACAAGGTCTTTCGCCATCCCCTCTTTTGTGTAATCTGATTTCCCAGCGAGAACAGTTTCTCAGGATTTTCCTCTACGTTGACTTCCAGGTATTCTTCCAATAAAGAACATAATTTATCATGTAGATTTTCTCCTTCCTTCCCAATAATTGCGCCTGGACCCAGTACAAGAATGCAAGCTTCTCGTTCTAAAGATGCTAGAATTTCATTCCAGTCCTCCTCACTCATTGACCGATTTTGCCGTTTGGCGTCGGTATCACTCATATCAATAGTTGATTGTCATGTGTGGCTATTAATGTATCAACAAAGCCAATATAGAAAAAAACTATGTTATTGTAAGTGAGTGATCTGCAAACTCTGTTGATATGCGCCAAGGGTCTGTAAATTTTTAGAAGAAGGATCACTTACAAGAATTCGAAATAGCAACAATCCAGTTTTTGAAGGGGAAGGAAGAAGCATCGCTCCTTCGGGGAGTTTCGGTGGTATGGGCATCCCTTCCTCCATCAAGATGAGCTCAAGGTTCGACTGAGGGAGATCCCTGTCATTGATGATTGCGGTATTGACGGTATTGGGCTTGTACAAGGCCAAGGACCAATAGGAAGTATCGGGCAAGTGACCTGTGAGTCTCAAAGGCCCCTGATCCAAATTATAGTGACACGTTACATACAGAAAATCAGGATTGGGTTTGACTACCACCTTTGATTCAGCAGAGGGTAATTTCGCAGCATAACAGATGTTGTCTCCAGGGGAAACAGCTGCCTCAACAACCTTAAATACCAGAGATGGATATCCATACAGCATCCCAAAAAATCCCAGGATGATTCCCCCTACCAAGCCTCCGATTTCAAGCCATTTTTTCTTCATGGGCTGACTTTTTTGAGCGTAGGTAAGGAAGTAGTTGCGATATTCTGATAGACAGAAGGATCTGGATGATATAATCGAAGAATCAATGAAAAGGTCTCTTCCTCTCCTGAAGGCAACCAATTGCCGGCTTGTGGACGAGCAGAAATCCGAATCAAAAAGGCAGACGAATCCTCCTTTGTATATTGAATATTTTCCTGATTATAGGAATAACGATCTTCTGAATTGTCAACCAGGAAATGATCCTCCCCGTACAGACAGATGCTCCAGTATCGGGACTGGAGTTTCCTCCCCTTCAATTCGTACACTGCATGGGATGATAAGGCGAGTCCTTGATCGTCTTTGTCCAATAAAAAATATAGAACTTCTGATTCCCTGACTGCAAATAGAGCTGAACGGGCAATGGCTGCACGTAGAACTGGATTTACCTCTAAATCCATGCTTGGAAAATATTGCCATTGACCGTTTCGGAAGGTATCTGCCATAGAAGACATCTGAGCGTGGATTGCCACAATCGCCGCGCCCGCTCCTGCTACCAATCCTACAATCAAGATGAGGATAAACCGAATTCCCCTCATATGATCAGTTCTTGCTCCTGGACAATGGTCAGGACCCGATCATCTGTCAGACTCTGTGCCAGGCCAAGTGTCTTGGGGAGCTCATATTTATAATAAAACTCCAGCGTATGCAATTTGCTTTTGTAGAATTCTGGTGTGTGTGTAGTGGTTCCTGCCTCGATTGCTTCTTGAGCATGAACACCAATTTTGAGCCACTGCCAAGCTACCACAATGTTGCCAAACATCTCCATGAAAAGAGTGGCATCTGACAAGAATCGCTCGTGATTGCCTTCCTGTGCAAAAGGAACGAGGAATCCCAGGACTTGATTCACCAACTGAATCTTTTCGTGCAAATCAGACGCATGTGGTTTGAGCCCAACATGTGCCTGGGCAGTAGCAATGGTTTTACCCATTTCTTCCATGAGTAGTTTCCACCCCTTGCCCCCATGCATCATCATTTTTCGGCCCAGAAGGTCCAGCGACTGGATACCGGTGGTGCCTTCATAAATTGCCATGATACGGATATCGCGATAGTATTGCTGCAAAATGGTCTCGCTAGAGAATCCCATTCCTCCCAATACCTGCAAGCCATTACTGACAGAGTATCTGCCCATTTCAGCTGGAAAGGTTTTCACGATGGGGGTGAGCATTTCCAACAAGAAATGATTTCTTTCTTTTTCCTCTCCTTCAGCAGCTATTTCTATATCGTGGTAGATAGAAGCCTGCAAAACCAAACTCAATGCACCCTCACTGACAGCTTTTTGGAGCAACAGCATTCTTCTGACATCAGGATGGTTGATGATCAGGGTCTGGCCTTGACCCAAATCCTTTTTGCCCCCAGTGGCGAGGCGTCTTCCTTGTGGACGCTCATGAGCATACTTTAGTGACGCATAATAGGCTGCTGTGGCAATGGCTGCTCCATGGCGACCTACTGAAATTCTTGCTCCGTTCATCATCTTGAACATGTAGCGCAAGCCCTGATTGGGTTCTCCTACCAGCCATCCCCGACAATCCTCATTGTCTCCAAATACCAAATGAGTCGTAGCATATCCACGCTGACCCAATTTTTGAAAATCAGCTGCACACATCATATCATTGCCTTCCAGACCGCCATCTGCTGTCAAGCGCTTTTTGGGAACGACAAAGAGAGATATTCCTTTGGTTCCTGCTGGTGCCCCTTCAATTCTGGCCAAAAGCAGGTGAATGATGCTGTCTGCGTATTGATGATCTCCCCCGGAGATCCAGATTTTTTGGCCTTTGATCAGAAAATAGTCCTCATCTGTAGGCGTAGCTGTGGTAATGATGTCAGACAAAGAACTTCCGGCATGCGGTTCCGTGAGGCACATGGTTCCGCCCCACTCGCCAGACATCATACGATGGATATAGGTCTCCTTCAATTCCTCATTCCCAAAGGCTGCAATCAACTCTGCTGCACCGCCTGTAAGTCCGGGATATCCGGAGACATTGTTGTTGGCAGAATCCAAGATAAAATAACCCGCTGTCATGACAGATTCTGGCATCTGCATGCCTCCCACTTCAGCATCAAAACTCCCTCCAATCATCCCAAGTTCGGCAGCTTGCTGAATGATCTTCTCTATTTGTGGATGAACAATTACCTGTCCATCTTCATACCTCACAGGCTGTTCATCCATCTCTCTAAAACATGGCCATGCCTCTTTATCGGCAAATTGCTTGACAGAATCCAGAAAAAAGTCGACAGTTTCCGCATCATAATCCTGGTAGCGATCCAGCGCAAGTACCTGATCCAACCCATGCACCTGATGCAACAAGAAGCGAAGGGTTGCCATATTCATGTAGTCCATAATCCAATATTGAGCGTTGAGTTCTAAAGTTGAGAGTTGCGGGTTTCGTGCTTCAATTAACGATTATTTTGGGTAAGTAACACTCAAAAAATAAGGTTTCGTTTTGCTTGATCTTTTGCACCAGTCCTGTGTCAGAAAAACCTCATGTATCCCGCTATTCCTCACAAAAAGAGGCTTGTCAGAACCCAAAATCTTCCCTTTCTCTTTCAAATCCCAAAATTTAAACAGTTTCTAAATTTTCGTGATTTCTTCTTTTGGACCTGCTTGCCCAATGGGGGCGAGCGAATCCAATAGGAGTCCCTGCAAAAAAAATGAAGCAGCGATTGGGTTATCGCTGCTTATTGCCTCTTGTGCCAACTTCTGAGGACAGCTGATGCTGTCTGAATAGGACGCGGTGCCAATCTATCCCTTACCTTGCTCGAAGGTTGATCACCTTTTCCTGACCAGCGACCACAGAAAAGGTAACTGGCTCATAGTTTCCTTTGTGTTTCCAGCCTTCGACCACATAGTTTCCCGACGGATAGGCGTAGCGGGTACCACCTCGCTGGTATATTCTTTTTCTACTTCCGGCTGGTCCTACGAATACCCGATCATCCTTGTCTTGGGAGCCATCTGCCTTGAGGTATCGAAAGCTAACGAATCCAGTTGGGACCAGCACCTCAAATTTCTGCTTTTTCTCGGAGTTGATCACAATTTCTTTCTGAGGTAGGTCCACAAAATAATCCTCGCTTCTCGCAACATAGGTTCCAGGAAGTACAATTTTTCCATTGTTACTGGTCATTCTGTATTTTACTTCTCCATCCTGAAGCAATTCTACCATTCTCCCTAAAGCATCGCCTCCTTGCTCAGATTTGAAGTAGATATAGACCCTGACTGTGTGCACCAATTGGAACAGAAGTTCTTTGCGATCTCCAGCTTGGAAGGTTTCAGTCACACTCAATTCATTTTCGGCATTGGGAGTTGCTCGAAACTCATACGTTCCTTCGTCGAGGAAGACTTCATCTTTGGGCCTGAATCGAAATTGCTCTTCTCCATTCTGATAGGCTGAAACCAGCGATCCTCCTACTTGCTCCTCGCCGTCCATGAATCTACTGCTGACTCTTGCTGGTAGCGGAACGATCAATGTGACACTTGTTTCTTCTTTGGGAGGGAGGGTAATTTTCTGACGAACGGGTTGATGCAGCTTGCCATTACGGGTCTCAATCCCTGCCACCAGGGTATAGCTCCCTGCTTCCACATCATTGTGAAAATTACTTTTGACCTGAAATATAGAGGTCCCATTTCTTTCAAGATATCCTTTGATAGGCCAGCTATTTCCTTGTTCGTCTTCCCCCTTGATGACCAGGACGGTCCTCTCTGGTCTTTGCTGTATGTCTGACAGGCTTTCTGTAAGTTCTTCTGAGGATTCTGCATCGTGATAGGGGGTGCCTGCTGCATCAGCAATACATTGGAGTGCCAATCGCGCTTTTTCCTCCACACCGAAACCAACCACATGTACCTGGATATTGATGTTCTTTTCTCGCCACTCCTGCATCAGTGCGCAGGGGTCATCATTACAGGTCTCGATGCCATCACTGATGAGAATGATGTCTCCTTCCCGATCCCCAAAATCTTCTAATGCCCGCCGCAGGCTGTAACTGATAGGCGTTCTGCCTTTGGGATTGATGTTTTTGATCGCTTGCTGGAAGGCTGCAACGGCTTCTTCCGCTGGCCCAAAGGGGACCAAAAGTTCTGAATCGGAGCAATCTTTCTCTCTTCTGTGCCCATAGACACGAAGCGCAAGTTCTTTTCCTTCAAAGTCTCCTTCTACGAACTGGTTCAAAACCGTCCTGGCTGTATGGATTTTGTAGCTATCATCTGCCAGACGCCCCCACATCGAGCCTGATGCGTCAAAGATGACATAGACTCCAGGGGCTTGTTGTGCATAAACAGTTTGGTTGAGCCATAAACTTGCCAGGATGATGAACAAATGATTCAGGCTGGTTTTCATGTTTGATGTTGTTGATGTTGGGACCAATGTGGGATGTTTTTAGGTCAGCTAGAAGACCTAAAGCGTTAGCCTTTACTTTTCACTTTTTTTAG
This sequence comes from Bacteroidota bacterium, assembly GCA_039029315.1. Lineage (GTDB taxonomy): Bacteria > Bacteroidota > Bacteroidia > J057 > J057 > JBCCCJ01. The sequence continues at coordinate 21,700 of JBCCGK010000043.1, forward strand.
ACGTAAAGCGTTAGCCTTCACTTTTCACTTTTTTAGACGTAAAGCGTTAGCCTTTACTTTTCACTTTTTTTAGACGTAAAGCGTTAGCCTTCACTTTAGCCCGCGCGCAAACGCTTCACGTCTTGGGGGGGAGCAGAATTATCTGGCAAGGATTAATTTTCGGGAATAACTCTTGTGGCCGATCTGGAGACGGTATATGTAAATGCCATCTGGCAGATTCAGTGGCGTCCAGTCATATTCATAGGTGCCAGGCAGGAGCTCTTCTTGTATGAGTCGGTCCACCATCCGACCGCTGAGGTCGGTGATTCTGAGGTCTACGGGTGCCGCATAAGGAATGTCAAAGGGAATTCTGGTAGATACTGATGCGGGATTCGGATAGTTCAGACCTAATGGCGATGGAGCTTCCCATATGTCCCAGGGCGATTCTTCCAGACCTACCGCTGCTTCTCGATCATCTGTTCGTAAGATTGTTCCATAGGCTCCAATTGCTGTTCCATTGAGGGAATCAGAGAAGAAACAGGCAGTCAGGTTATGATTGGTCTTGCTGTTTTGCTCAATCCAGGTATCTCCTCCATCCTCAGACAACAGGATGGTTCCATTATGACCAACAGCGGTTACTCCGACTTGTTTTGCATTTGTTTTATTCGCAAATCGATTGTTGCTGAACAAGGACAAATGGGTAAAGTCAAAGGTGATATTTCCTGGCGAAATATCTTCCCAAGTAATTCCGGCATCCTGCGTTCGCAAGATGACCCCATGGTTCCCAGTCGCCATTCCAAAACTATCATCCAAAAATGAGATACTCGTCAGCCATTCTTGTGTTCCAGTGTTTTGGTGGCCCCAGGTGTTGCCGCCATCCGAGGACTTCAAAACTGTTCCAAATCCTCCTGCAATGTAGATACAACTATCGCTTGGCATCGCCACATCCAGCAACCAATTGTTGCTGCCACTGGTTTTTTGCGTCCAGGTATTTCCCCCGTCTTTGGTACAGAAGATCACGCCTCCCAAGCCGACGACAAATCCATTGAGTGAATCACAAAAGGTAATCCCGAAGAATTTGAACTGAGAAAATATGACCTGTGGTCTCCAGGTTTTGGCGGAATCTTCAGAGAAATAAATGCGCCCAAATCCACCGAATTTTCCACCTGCCATCCAGAGTTTGTTGCCGAACCCAGGTTTGGTCGGTGCTGTAACAGATTCCATAGGGTCTGTGGTTACTGGTGGTACTTTTTCCCAAAGGCCTCCTCCATCTTCTGTTCTCAAAATTGAGCCAAATTCCCCAACAGCTACTCCATATTGGTGATTCGCAATCCCAAAGCTATCATCCAAAAAGGTAATACTGGTCAGATTTGGTAGAAAGCCTGTTTGAACCGGCTCGAAGCTTACGCCACAATCAGGCGTCTTAATGATTCCGCCAAGTTCCCCGCCAAAAAATATGCTGCTGTCCTTTCGGGGTCCAATGGTCAAAAGGTCCCGTTCAAAAGGCGTGATAAGCAGAGACCAGGTTTTGCCACAGTCAGAGGTTCTGAGCAAAGTGCCCTCGGGACCAGTGGCGAAGCCATCAGACTCTGAAAAGAAAAATACATCTGTGATGTCCACCGTAACGGGTAAAATCGGCGTCTCTATTAATGTGCCTTTTTTTGTGGTGGAAACAATTGTTCCACGATCTCCCGCTATGATCATCTTTCCAGAATCGCCATTGGCTATAAATACTTTATTGAAGGATTCTCCTGTCAAACTAGGAAAGTTTCCGAGAAAAGGTGCCTGCGTCCCAAAGGAATCATCTGAAAAAATGATCGGAGGGCCCCCAAAAGGAGGAAATGAATCCCCTACGATGACTCCGAATCCCAATCCTCCAAAGGGGGTAAATACATCATTGAGATTGGATCGCAGGCCGGGGAAAGGCTGGTAGACCCAAGTGTTGCCACCATCAATGCTTCTCAAGATCGTTCCGGTATCCCCTACTGCTACGATGACCTTTTCGCTAAACATGCTAACAGCTCGGAGTGTATCTTTTCGCCCACTGTCAAGGATATCCCAGGTCTTGCCACAGTCCTTGGTGCGGATAATTGTTCCATTGGTACCCACAGCCATTCCACAGTTTGCATTTGCAAAGGATACTCCATAAAGATCTTCTTTGATCCCTGTCTTAAGGAATTCCCAATTGTCACCTTCATCTATGGATTTCATGATCATGCCTGCTTCTCCTGCAAAAATGATCGTATTGGAATCTGGATAGGAGGAACTGTGAATGGTGTTCCCTTGTGGAAGAGGATTTTGCCAACGCCAGTTTTGTTGTTTTTGGCCTAGCAAGCTACTGCTACCAACAGCAGTCAATGTCAGCATAATGCTGATCAAAACATAAATACGTGTCATTGGAAGTGAGAATTATAGTGAGAAAGGAAGGGATTGGAAGATAAAAGAGCTGGGGATGGCTTTCCCTTTCAAAGTGGCTAGCCATTGCCCCAGTCTCACTTCCAATGTTATTTGTGTTCTCCTAATGCGTTCTTGATTGTATTCTCGATTTGTTGACCTGCACGTTTATTGTTCTTTGCGTCTTGCTCAACTTTGTTCACTTTTCTTTTGGTTTTGTTGATTTCGGTCTTATCCTGTTGGCTGGTACCTGGTTCATTGAATCGCTTTTCCAATACCCCTCTGATGACTTTGAGTCTGCGGATTTTCTTATCAGTCATATCAGCCCAACATCTGTACAATGCACGATCCTTTTGCAGTTGTCTGATTTTCGCTTCTGTGGGTGTTCCAGTAATCGGCGGAGGGGTATTTTTGATGAGGGCATCAATTTCTGCCTGTATAGCTTCTATTCCCTGGCGACAGTCTGCTACATTCTCTTCCAGCATGTCGATTTCTTCATTGATATCTACCATCCATGCTGGAACTTGCGCAGAGGAAGAGGTAGAAGAGGTGAGAAAAAATGCAAGACAGAGAATAGATAGGATAGACAGGTAGGCTGGGACTGATTTGTTCATGACTTAACTTGATTTATGGTGAAACTTATTGATCACCACAAAGGTCATGGAAATCCCTCCTCTCCTCTATCCTGCATTTGAGGGAATTTGGATGCCCAATTGGGTAGAAATGACCCATTTTTGGACGGCAAATGGTCTTAAGATGATGAATAAGGGCAGGGGGATGCCATTTATCCTCTTTTTGTTTCCCAAAAGATTTACTCCCCCATATGAGGGAGGTCATCGCAAATTGCCTTCAATGGATTGATCCGCACATGAAGGGTACTTATTGCAGGATGGAGATAGCCTTGTCAATGAGGGGATCTTTTCCTGCCCTGAAATCTTTCCACTGATTCTCTAGCAGAATATCTGGCTCAATGCCTCGATCTTCTAACAATAAGGAGTCTGTGGAATAATATTGTTCATGAGACAAGTGAACGTTCATCCCATTTGGCAAGCGATAATTGAATACATCTGACAAATAGCCCCCGGTATAGCTTCCCACCAATGTTACATGTGTTTCGCCAGCCAAAACCAATGCAAAATCTTCTGCGGAACTAAAGGTCGCATCATTGATCAGCACCACAATTGGCTTGGTATATGTCTGGCCTTTCGGAATTGCCTTCAAGTCAATCGGATCTGATAAGCCGCTTGGTCTTTTGACCCGTTTGTATCCGTACACTTTCTTTTGGGGTAAAAACTTGCTGGCCATTTCGCGGCCAACGGACCCACCCAAATTGTAACGGAGATCTATAATCAATCCCTGGCTTGGCTGAATTGCTTCAAGAATCTGTTCGTATTGTGCCATTTGGTCCCGACAATCGACAATCCGGAGGTAGGCCAGCTTGTCAGATTGGGAGTAGTAGTATAGATGATCATATCCTTGCTCTGCATAGTCTTCTGTCGGATGGATAGGGGTAATCGAATCAAAACCGTTGGTTCTCAACACCTCAAAGGTATTGTCCTGGAATTCTCTTAATTGGCCATCAAATCTTTTGGCGAATTGACAGGGTTTTCTCTCTAGCTGAACCAAATTCGTGTCTGCACGAATCAATCTGACATGTCCATCCTTCAAGGGGTTGAGCATCTGGGCAAATATGTCGATGAGTTCGGATTCAGAAGTAGTCGATGTCACCTGGGGGCGATAGCGGTGATAGCTAGCTTCCCAGTCCACTTCTTTTTCTTCAAAAAAGGCATACAACTTATCAAACAAATGCCACATTTGTTCGAAGCTATGTTCTGGCAGGCTCAAATGCCCATAGGCAGGATACAATTCCTTGGCAATCTGGTTGGCAGGATTGGTCAGTTGACAGCTTGCCATCCCTATGGACAGCAGGAAACAATAGCAGATGAGGTGTTTCATTGCAATGATGTGATGATATGAATAAACCGGGATTAGCGTTCGATTGGGATATTGGTCAAACCAGTCTGAGCACTTACCCCATCACCCAGGAAATACTTTTGGTGCCCTCGGGCATTTAAGTAGATGTTATAGGTAAATTCCTTGTCATTGATCCGATATCGAAACCAGTCGATCCTGCCATCCTGATCCAGGAACAATCGAATATCCAGCTTCTTGAATCCAATGGCTCGAAGTCGAAAATTCAATCCTTTTCTATGGCGAAACCGAATAAAAAAGGAACTAATATATGCTTGGTCTGGCGTGTAGTCAGTTTTTAGATCAATCTTGAGGCCTGACATTTCCAAGGCATCTACAAATTGCTGAACGGCTTGTTGGTCATCTGTATGATGTAAAGTTAGCAAGCGGACCTCTTTGTCAGGCTTGGGACTGTCAGGGCCAGGTAGCTTTTTGTCAGAGGAGGGAAGCACAAGAGGAATGTGCATCTTCCGGGCTACTACAGCAGGAGGAATGGCTGGGCGTTTGTTCGGGCTGAGAAAATCAATCCGAGGAAGAAAATTTCCTGAATCCTGTTTTGGGGGGTTGATTTGTGGATTCAGAGTCGAGGTCGGTGCCAAAGCAGGAAGCAGTGGCCGAACTTGTTGTTGAGACGAAGGCGGCAAGGTTAAGTGGATAGAGTCTTCCTGATGGAGGCTGGCTGGTTCATGATCTTTCGAGATTGGAGCAGGGGTACTCGTGATAGTATCAGAGGCTATAGAAAGGGACGGCTTCGTAGTGGGCTCTTGTATCATCAAGAGAGAAGAGACCAATATGGTAGATACAGAAACAATAATCATTGTGTTCATCGTCAAGTATGTGTTTATCCATGAGCTCAACAGGCCCCACATTGTCATCGATATTGCGGCTTGAAAGGGTTTGATCACCTCTTCCAAAGAAATGTGCGATGGCTCATTTCTGGCCTGCTCAAAAAGTTGTTGTATGAGTTGTTCCTCCTTCATGTTGCACCTCCATTGGTAAGCTTCAATTCTTTTTTCGCAATCAAGGCCAAAGATTTTCTTCCCCGAAACAATCTTTGCTTCACCGCTGATTCTGTACTGTCCTGAATGATCATGATTTCCTTGATACTCAGACCTGTAATTTCGAATAGAATAAGGGCCTCCTTCTGCTGTTCAGGCAATTGAGCCAGGGCATGATGCAGAAAGGCAGTATTCATGTACTGCTCTGACCGATCGGTAGGATCTGCAAAGTTCGCCATGCTGTGTTCCTCTGGCAAGATCGTGGGTCGCTTCTTTTTTCTGGCATTTGCCAACACCCTGCGGCTAATACCGATCAGGAATGAGAAAAAGGAAGCAGGAGATCTGATTTCATCCATTTTGCTGTATGCGATCAACAAGCATTCATGAATCAAATCTTCGGCAGGCATGAATTCATAGGTTCGCGCACGACAGTATTTCTCAAACCTGTCATGAACAGGTCGATACAGTTCCAGAAAATATGCTTGTCGTTTTTTGCTCATCCCAACATCTATGAGGGTCGTATCTGCATAGTGTCCCGAGAAGTGAAAAAGTTACCCCTTCCCAATCATTCTTCTCTAAAGATCGGAAATATAGGGAGGAGGGATTGGCCTATATTCCTTTTGGCAAAAGGTCTGCTTGTAGATGTATCTGGCGGATCTAGATTGCGAGGGGAGCAGGCGAGTTGAGAGCGAGCAATTCAATCCTGACATGTTTCCTTCTGTAACTCTATTCGAAGGATTTCGTATGCCAATTTTCCCCTCCTCTTTCTCAATCCCTGGAATTCCACTAATTTGGTGGGCCAATTGTATGATATCCTCATGAATCTAACTTCCGCACTTTCTTCTGATATATTTCCTCTTCTCAGTCTTTGTAGCAAAGAATTAGGTCTCAATGCTTATGTCATTGGGGGATATGTCAGGGATCATTTGCTACATCGCCCCTGCAAGGACATTGACATTGTGGTTGAGGGTCGAGGCATTGCCCTAGCGGAGCAACTGGCAGAAAAACTGGGCACCAAAGCTGTCGTCTATGAAAATTTCGGAACAGCCATGGTTCCATTTGGTGAGTTTGAAATAGAATTTGTAGGAGCCAGAAAAGAAAGTTACCGCCGCAACTCCCGCAAGCCTATCGTTGAGGAGGGCAGTCTGAGCGATGACCAGATTCGTAGAGATTTTACGATCAATGCCCTGTCCATCTCTCTACAAGAAGAGGATTATGGTGAGGTGCATGATCCATTCGGTGGCCTGGAGGATTTGGAGAATCAGATCCTCAAAACACCTACCAATCCGAATGTGACCTTTTCGGACGATCCATTGCGCATGATGCGCGCCATCCGATTTGCAACCCAATTGCCGGGATTTCATATCGATGAGCCTACCTATAAAGCGATCTCCGCCAACAAAGATCGAATCAACATCGTCTCTCAAGAGCGGATTAATGAAGAATTGTCCAAAATCATTCTGGCTCCGCTTCCCTCCATAGGGTTCAAATTGCTGTTGAATACTGGCTTGCTAAGAATCATTTTTCCTGAATTGGCCAACATGAAAGGAGTAGACTTTGTGAATGGACGCGGTCACAAAGACAACTTTTACCATACGTTGAAGGTCCTTGATAATATCAGCGCAACGAGTGATAACCTCTGGCTGAGATGGGTAGCCATCCTCCATGATATCGCCAAACCTATGACCAAACGATATCATCCCCAAACAGGATGGACGTTTCACGGGCATGAAGACAAAGGTGCCAGATTGGTGCCCAAATTGTTCCGACGAATGAAAATGCCCATGAATGAGCAGATGAAATATGTGCAAAAACTGGTCAAATTACACCAACGACCTATTGCGCTCGTTACGGAAGAAGTGAGTGACAGTGCCATCCGTCGGATTGTGGTAGAGGCAGGAGAAGATCTCCATGATCTTCTCAATTTTTGCAGGGCAGATATTACTTCGAAAAACGAACACAAGGTCGCTAGATTTTTGCGAAATTATGAACAACTGGAAAAACGGATTCATGAAGTTGAAGAACGAGACAATCTTCGCAACTGGCAACCTCCTATCACTGGCGACATGATCATGGAAGCATTTGATTTGAAACCTTCAAGAACTGTTGGACAGATCAAGTCAGCCATCAGAGAAGCCATATTGGATGGAGTCATTCCCAATGATGAATCAGCGGCTCTCCAATATATGCATGAAATAGCCCCAAAATACCTGGAAATATGAAGTCTTTTCTCCTCCTTGTCCTTTCCTTGAGTGTAAGCGTGGGATATGCACAACAAGCAATCGGTATGCGATTTGCCACGGATATCCACTTTTTTCCCAGATCCAAAGACTACGATCTGGTCCCAAAGGCGTTTACCACTGGTGTTTTCGGAATTTATTACAACAATTACCGCCCGAATAGTGGGTTCGAGATCGGTCTCAATGTGAACTATAAGGATGGCAATGGAAAGGGATTCCCCAGTCTGCCAGTTGTCATGCAGGATTATGGAAGTGATAGTCAGAATGTTGGGTATTTGGGAGCTGAAATGGATTTAAAGGTAGGTCCTCGCCTGGGTGTGCTCTATCCCAAGATCGGCTACATTCTGGGGTATAGATTCACACAACTGGGATTTCAGAATATCCGTGATGAACCCATCAATCCATGGTATCTCATGCTTCCATTTGGAGTCTCAACCAACCTCCCAACACGCTGGGGTACAGTCGGTTTTGGAGGATTTTACAATGTTGGGGTTCTCAATGTTCTGCAAGATCCCTTCCCCCGGGATGGCAGCATTTATGATGGAGGAAGAGAACATTACATTAGCATTGAAATCACTGTTGCCTACGAAGTCAGGAATTAGTCTTCAAAAAAAATCTCTAAAAAAATTGAACATAATAATTTTTTTGCCGTACATTTGTCTATACAATAGTCGTATAGACATGATTAGATATTATCAAACCATTCATCAGATTATCACCAGCGGACATTGGATCACATCAAGTGTGAACAAAGAGTTGAAGGAATTCGGCATGACAGAACCTCAATACAATGTTCTCCGGATTTTGAAAGGCGCCAAAGGCAAGCCACTGACGGGTCAGGAGATCCAGGCCAATATGGTTCAACAAAACAGCAATGTGACCAGAATCATAGATAAGCTGATAAAACTGGGCTATGTCCAACGACAAGCGTGTCCCAGTAATCGACGAAAGCTGGACATCACGATACAAAAAGAGGGCTTAATCATTTTGGAGAAACTGGATCAAAAGGTTCATCAGTTTCATCAGCCAATGACAGAAAATTTGACCAAAGAAGAATTGGTAACATTGAAGAGATTGATTCAAAGACTAACAAAAAACTCATGAAAAAACGAATTTTGGCATTCGGAGCCAGCAATAGCAAACGATCCATCAATCGGCAGTTGGCCAACTATGCTGCATATCAGATCCCTGGCTCAGAGGTTACGTTGATTGACCTGAATGACTTTGAGATGCCTATTTACAGCATCGACAGGGAACAAGAAAGCGGCATCCCTGAGGAAGCGTACAGGTTCAAGAGGTTGATTGAGGAGGCTGATGGAATTATCATATCCTTTGCAGAGCACAATGGGTCCTATACAGTAGCATTCAAGAATATCTACGACTGGATTTCCAGAATCGATCGAAATATCTGGCTACACAAACCCATGTTTGCCCTGGCAACTTCTCCTGGACCGGGTGGTGGCAAATCTGTCCTGGCCACCGCCATGAAGGGATTTTCTTTCACCAATAACAATACGGTCGCTTCCTTTTCATTGCCCTCCTTCCGCAAACACTTCAATGTAGAGGAAGGCATCCTTCAGCCGGATTTATCACTCAGCTTCAACCAACAACTAGAAATTTTCACTCAAGCATTATGAAACGAACACTCAAACGTCTTCAACAGCCCAGAAAAGGAATTCAGTATATCATCCATCCCGAAACCAGAGCAGAGTTAAGTCCGTTTGCTTTCTTTGATGCAGGCAGCATGAGCAGACAAGACGACGGCCTCTTCATCGGTATGCATCCCCATTCAGGCATTGGCATCATTACCTATTTTGAAGGAGGGAATCTTGTGCATGATGATTCCGGGAAGAATGACAATGTTATTTTGGATGGTGGTGTACAATGGATCAGAGCGGGTGGTGGAGTATGGCATCAGGAACATTATGTCAAAAAAGCAGAAACTCACTCTTCTTCCTGGAACCTGACCCTACATCAATTATGGATGCAATTGCCTCCCGAATGGGAAGAGAGTGAGGTGGCATATCAAAATATTCAGCCAGAACAATTGCCGATTGTTGACAATGTGAAGGTCGTGGTCGGATCGTATCTAGGTCAAGACTCTCCCTTACAGGTCCCATACAACATGACCTATCTGGATATTCGTCTCAAAGCATCAGAGCATATCTACCTGGAAACTCCAAAGGGACAGACAACTGGCTTTGTATTTCCTCGGTCAGGAGACCTCAGTTTGCATGGAAATCGACTTCCTCTGAATCATCTAAGCATTCTGGAATCCAATGAAGGAGGCATGGAATTCTCTGCGCAAACAGATACTCAATTTGTTCTGATCATGGCAGAACCTCAATCTTATCCAATCCTCACCCAAGGGGGGTCTATCCATACCAATCAAGCAGCATTGGAAAGAAGCTTTGAGCGAATTCAACAAATCAGGATGAAATCGTAATTTTTTTACCCCAACAGTTGTCTATACAAATATTGTCAATACAAAAGTCATGAATAAACAAATCGAACATATCCATGGATATGCCAATATAGACGGACTTATCCCCGGAATCAGGGGTCAACGCGCCTTTCCTACCGCAGCATTTCGCGAATCAGATCCCTTTGTGATGTTGGATCATATAGGTCCTGAGACAGTAGGCAAGGCGTACTTTCTTGATGGGAGCGAACATGCGCATCCACACCGCGGCTTCGAAACACTAACCTTCATGTTCGAAGGCATCATGGATCACAAAGATTCTCTGGGAAATGAAGTTCGCTTGAATTCTGGTTCTGTTCAGCGCATGAATGCAGGTTCGGGCATCATTCACGGGGGCAATATGGGAGCAGATCCCAAGACCGGCCGATTCCACGAACTTCAATTGTGGATCAACAATCCTGCTGCTGAAAAGATGTCCCAACCTGATATCCACAATGTCAGCGATGATGACATTCCCAGAATCGAAACAGAGGGACTCTACCTACGGGTCATCAGCGGACATCTCAATGGCATTCAAGGACCGATACAAACCAAGGCTCACACTCAAATTGCTCATATGGTCTCAACAGATGCGGCCGAACTCAGCATTCAAGGATTTGCCAGGAATCACACAACAATGCTCTATGTCTTGGAAGGAGAAGTCATGGTGAATGAACAACAATTGCGCACATTCCAGCTGGCCACCCTCACCTCTGAAGGAGATGCCATTCACATAAGTTCAGCTGGCGCAAGTCAACTCCTTCTTCTCTCTGGCAAGCCATTGAAAGAAACCGTCGTCCTCGGCGGGCCCTTTGTCATGAACAGTCGAGAAGAGATCCGCCAGGCACACAAGGATTATCAAATGGGACTTTTTGGAACCATCAACTAAGGAAAATGAAACAGATATACATGCTATCATTGCTGCTCAGTATTTGTAGCAGCTCTCTCCTGGCTCAGACATCCAGCCAACCTACGGGTCTTCAACTGAAAGGAGAATGGGGACTCAGAGGCCGATGGCAGACAGGCAATCTCAGTCAGATTGGGATCAATCCATATGGACGTCTGACACTTATGCACCCCACATATCGAAGCGAATGGCAAGTCAGCTATCAATACATGAATGTCTCAGGCTTCACAGTTATCAGTGATTTATGGGCCAACGGATTTCATGCCATCAGTCCCCAGAAGAGACTCCATCCCCTCCTGGCTATCTATACTGGATTTGCGAAGTCATACAAGATTACAGAATCTTTGGTGACGGGTGCAGGTGCTGAACTGAATCTCTATCAACAATCTCCCATGAATTTTGTCCGAGCACATCTGTTTGGCGGATATATGCATGTCCAATTCGAACAAGAATCTCCACATACAGCCCTGGCAGTCGGTACAGGGATACGATCAGCCTTTCCATTGGGGAAAAGAATACAGCTTCTCTGGGATTTCGATACCTATCACTCGACCAAAGAGACAGCATTTTGGGGGGCCAACAATCGACTTGTTCTTCTTTACCCTCTTTTCAAGGGACTTTCCCTCAACCTGAGTCATACCATCATTTTCAACAACAAGACCTTTCCTGATCTCAAAAAGACCAACAGTTTGATGCAATTCGGCATCCAGATCACTCATTTTTCATCTAAATCTTAATCAAGCAATAATGACAAATTTTAACAAATTACTCATCCCAGGCATTCTTTTGATTGCCATGATTGGCTTTGCATTCACTTTACCGACAGAGCCAGAAGCCTCCAAAAAGACTGACATCGGCGAACAATTCATTGCCAAAGATCCCAAAACTGACAATCTTCTCACCTCTGAGAATACAGTATTGTTGGTCATAGATTGGCAAGAGGAGATGCTGGGAATGGTCAGAAACATGGACAAAGAGTTATTGACCAATAACATTCAGGCCATGATCAAGACGGCCAACGTATTTGGCATTCCGGTGATTGAGTCTACAATTGGCGTAGACCTTGGCGCCAACCAACCGACCGTTCCTGCGATCAAGAAGGTCATTGAGGAGGAGGTAAACAATATTGACAGAATCTCCCTGAATGCCTGGCAAAATCAGGCAGTGGTGGATGCCGTGAAAAAGAGTGGACGAAAAAAGATCCTGATGACTGGACTCTGGACTTCCGGCTGTCCAACCTATACAACACTGGATGCTCTTCAGGATGGCTATGAGGTCTATGTCCTCTCAGACGTGATGGGAGATGCAACAACAGATGCACACAACCGAGCGATTGATCGCATGGTGCAGGCAGGAGCGATTCCCTTTACCTGGGAGGGGGCAGGGGCAGAAATTCTCCGTGCATACACCAACCCCAAGGCCATGAAGGACGAAAAGATTGAGGGCGGTTTCGTTGGCATCATGAAGGAACACTTCTATCCTTTTGCTGGAAAATACTAGGGGAAAAACGCTATCAAAAGTCTGGAGGTGAAGGGGATTCACCTCCAGGCAATCCCCTTTCCGCTGGATGAATGCCAGGATCTGCATAGTCCAGGCAGAATTTCTGTGTATTTTTCATCAAAAGATACACCTATGTGGACCTGCCCAAACTGTCAGCGATCGTTTCGCAATACTAACCAACAACACACTTGCAAGTTGGTTGATAAGGAACAATTCTTTCTGCGCCGCCCAGCGCATTTCCGGGATTTGTACGAACAAATCAAGGAACATATTTCAGACTGGGGGGAATTTCGGGAAGAAGCAGTGGAACCAGATGTCATTTTTTTCAAAACAAAAAGCACCTTTCTCGCTATCAAGGTGAAAAAGAAATGGTTGGACATTGAATTTTTTCTGGATCATCTGGAAGACATTCATCCGGTCAAAAAACATCTTCAAACTTCCAAGCGTCGATTTGCACATCTGGTCTCCATCGACAGTCAGGAAGATATCAATCAACAACTTCTGGCCTGGATCAAGGCATCCTATGACTTGATCTCTGCCGCATAAACAAGATCAACTGTCATGAGCAATATTCTCAAAGACGATCCCAACAAGGCCCTGATTTCGATGAGTCTCCCTATCAGTATCGGGATGCTATCTACTTTTTTGTTTCAGGTCATTGATACCTATTTCGTGGGTCAACTTGGACCAGAATCCCTCGCAGCATTAAGCTTCTCCTCCACTGTATATTTTATGATGGTTGGCCTGTTCATCGGTTTGTCCGTAGGCGTTTCTGTGATCATTGGACAAGCAACAGGTGCATCAGATATCAAGAAGGTTCGCCATACGACCTGGATCGCGGCACTATTGTGCCTTGTCCTTACGAGTTTGCTCTCTTTTCTGGGGATCTTCTTTATCGATCCAATTTTTGATCTAATGGGTGCAGACGCAGCGGTGATTCCCTTAATCCGGGAATATATGATCCCCTTGTTGAGCGGTATTCCATTGCTGACAACGGGTATCCTGATAGGGGGAGTATTGCGAGCTACAGGCAACATTACCAAGCCAGAAGTCCTGATGGCAATCGCAGGCGTGATCAATCTATTTTTTGATTATGTATTGATTTTTGGAAAATGGGGATTTCCCGAATTGGGCATACAAGGAGCTGCCTATGCGACAGTGCTCTCATGGGTGTTCGTCATATTGGGGATGGTGATTCTACTGATTCGAGACCAACTGCTTCGACCATTTTCCCGCTCAGACAGATCCAACCAACAGATCATTCAAGAAATCTTTCAATTAGGAGGTCCAAGTATTCTGACTCAGATCATTGGCCCGTTTACCCTTATGTATCTGACCTTTCTGTTGGCTCGGGAATCTTCTTTGGCAGTTGCTGCTTTTGGGGTTGCTGGCAGAATCGAGACCCTGCTGATGATTGGAATTTTGGGAATCAGCACGGCCATAACACCATTTATCGCTCAAAATTCAGGAGCCAAACAAACAGATCGAATCGATCAAGCTATCGCCTTTGGGGGAAAAGCCTCTACCTATCTGGGACTATTGGTTGCAGCCTTGATGTTCCTCCTCATCAAGCCCATTGCTGCCTTGTTCAGTGACCATCCCGAGGTGATCCAACATACAGCTAATTACTTCTACATTGTCAGCCTCTCCTATGTGTCCTACGGCTTGTATTTGATCACCACCTCTATTCTGAACGGACTGCAGTTGCCAGTCAATTCCATGAAGATTAGCCTGGTAAAATCTCTGGCTTTTACCCTGCCACTTACCCTCATTGGCGCCTATTGGGGAGTGACTGGAATTTTCATTGGCCTCTCCCTTAGCAACGTACTTGCTGGCATCTATGCTGGTTGGGAAATGAGGAAGGAATTTGTTCGATCCGACTCTTCCCTGAAGAATGTATCTGTCTGGAAGGAATATCAACAGGATATCTATCGTGTGTTTGGGAAGAAAAGGTCCAGCTAAAATGCCTACCGGCCCCTTTACAAATCTGTAGTACTCTCTGCAAGTCCTTCTGTGATGGCTTGCAAGCTGTTCAGATGTTTGTTGTGATACAAACGCTGATGAAATCGGTCCAAATGTTCCAACATGGTCAGTAACTCCATTTTGTCCTCTGTAGACAAGTCACCTGTGATGATGTTGGCCACATGTCGCATTTCCCCAAACAACTGAAGCAATTCCTTTCGTCCCTTGTCTGTTAATCTGACTCGCTTGGAACGACGATCATCCGGATCGTTTAGCTCATCAATTAACCCATGTTTGAGTAATCGATTGATGATCCCAATCCCTGTGGGAAACTCCATCAGGCTGATAGACAAAATTTCTGCCTTTTTTCGGCTGTCATGATCGAACAAACTGACCAATAGTACAAAATCGTCTACGCTTGTCAATACAGAATCTCGCAAAGCCATTTTGGCGTAATGCTTGGCATATTTTGACATTCGAATCAAGCTCCCGCTGATATAGGACTCGATGGACTGCTGATGTTCTTCAGGCACATGTTTGTTTCGGTGCCCCAAAAACACTCTTTTGTTTAACCAAAGGGTAAAAGAACCTATATCCATTTGCTCCCCACCAACTTCTTGCTCGTAGGACTCAATATAAGGCAAAAGACTTTCTATGAAACGATATGGATGACGCATGGGGCTACAAATATATAACTTCTTTGTTTAACAAAAACAAAGAAAAAGTATACAATAATAGCAATTGTGCTAAAAAGCTATAAAACAATAGTTTTTCTCATTTCTTTTCCTAATTTGGCAGTGCTTAACAATTCTGCATGATTGTTAAGGATATGAAATCATCAACCCATCCATTTGATGTATTCATTTTCATCGAAAATAGCCTGTTTGGATTTAATATCTGGTTGATATGCAAGAAATGGTCCCTGTTTCTACCCCCATCATTATTGAGATTGACAAAAGCTACCCTCAGGTATCGGTATTGTCCTTATTCAATATGTCTTTGGTCGAATTCTTGGCTTTCTTCTCGAATGAGACATTTATTCAAGAGATTCGGGTACAATCTCAATCCATAAGAGGGAACATTGAGGAAGAGGTCTACTCAAAGGTGAATATCTTTGAAGCCCAGAGAATTGTTCGCAAAACATCTCGAAAAGGCATCAGTATTGACCTGGAACTGGCCAATTCGAAGCGGATAGATTCCAACTTCAACGATGAGATTTTCTATACCTTCCCTGCTCATGACCACCCACAGGACTTGATCCAGAGAATATTGACCAGTAGAGATTTAGAGGGAAAATACCTTATCCCGCTGGAAGATGGATCATTTTGCTATGAGGTAACAGAAGGTCAGCTCACCCGTTATGATTCGATCATGCGCTATCTGGAGCAGGAGTGAGAGCCGCATTCTCATCGGAGAGCTCATCCGACACATTTCCAGTAGCCATGTCAAGTCAAAAATGCGAATTTTGGCGCTTTTGGCCGTCAGTTGCTATGAGAAATAGACAATGCTTCCCATTTTTACAGGAGAACTCATGGACTTGTTGACGCCATCTTTTGTGCCTCAATAAGGGATATTCTCTCTCTGAAGGCTCTCAATTTTCGATTCGGTGGATTGCTCTACTGGAAGATCAAGAAAATGAAGGCTCTTTATTTCCATGCACCATGTTCAATTGGTCTTTTCGTCATCCTAACAACAATAAGATGGACAATTCATCTCTGTTTCTCTGCATTCTCTTCCTCCTATTCAGCTCTTTTTGCTTCGCACAGGAGAGTGAGCCTACTGAAGATCCAGCACTTGCTCACTTCGAACTTGATTCTCTTGTCGCCCAACTGGAACCTACAGGCCGTCCCTGGTTGCCATTTATGAAGGGAAACAATGTACTGACAGGATTGTATATACTCAAGGCAGGTGCTGAAGATGGACAACGGCCCCATGACACAGACGAAGTCTACTATGTTGCCACTGGCAAGGGAAAGTTTGTGGCCGGGGGGGAAGAAGTAAGTATTCAGGCGGGCAGCATCCTGTTTGTTAAGGCAGAGGTCGAGCACAAGTTTTTTGACATAACAGAAGATCTTGTGCTTGTTGTCTTTTTTGATCAGTAACAGACAATTCCCAGCGATCGAAGGAAGGAAAGAGGGGTCAATTTTTTCGAAATTGCTTTTTTCGTTTTACTTTTCCCTCCAAATCACGGATTAACGACCTTACTACTTTGCCACGCAACAAACTGATCGGCCTCCTTCTCGGACCAATCTTGTTTCTACTTGTCTGGGTTTTCTTTCAAGCGGAAGGATTTTCTACCGAAGCCAGAGCTGTCCTTGGCATTACTTGCTGGATTGCCTGCTGGTGGGTATCAGAAGCTGTTCCTATTCCGATTACCTCATTGCTTCCATTGAGTCTCTTTCCGATTATGGGAGTGATGTCTATCAAGGCGGTTGCTCAGCCATATATCAGTCCGATCATTTTTTTGTTCATCGGAGGCTTTATCCTGGCTCTGGCACTCGAAAAATGGAATCTGCATCGCCGGATTGCTTTAAGCATTATTCTCAGAGTTGGCACCCGAAGCAGGCTGATCGTGTTGGGATTCATGTTGGCCACTGCCCTATTGTCCATGTGGATCTCCAATACAGCAACCACCATGATGATGGTTCCCATTGCGATGGCCATCGTTTTTCAGTTGGAGCTTATGCAGGGAAAAGGAAGCGGGAAGGATGAGTCAGGCAAATTGGGGAAAGTTTTGGTGATGGCCATTGCCTTTTCTGCTTCCATTGGTGGACTGGGGACGCTGGTAGGTACACCGACCACCCTCATCATGGTGGGGTATATAGAGGAGGTCTACCATCAAAGTCTGGATTTTGCTAACTGGATGATGTATGGCATCCCATTGGTTGTGATCCTGATTCCGATTGTTTGGCTACATCTGACAAGGATTGTATTTCCTCTTTCTGATGTGGAGATTGAAGGAGGAAAAGCCGAAATACAACGCCAATTGGATGAACTGGGCCCGATGAGTCGAGAGGAAAAATGGGTATTGGGAGTATTTGGGATGGTGGCTATCGCCTGGATTTTTAGGTCGTATCTCCTGGCTCCTCTTATTCCGGGCATCCATGACACCATCATCGCGCTGGTCGGTGCTACGCTTCTGTTCATCATTCCTGAACGAACACCTGGCAAAACCCTCATGGATTGGGAGACCGCCAGCAGACTTCCCTGGGGGATTCTGCTTCTTTTTGGAGGAGCCTTTGCAGTAGCAGCAGGATTTGAATCTTCGGGTCTTGTGAGTTGGATTGCAGGGAAACTTGGGCAGCTCGAAGCGCTTGGCTTACTCCTCATTATGTTGATCATTGTGGCCTTTGTTAATTATCTGACTGAAATCGTTCAGAATATGGCTACCTGCACCCTGATGCTCCCTGTCCTGGCTGCCCTTGCCCCAGCGTTGGATGTGCATCCGTATATCTTGATGGTGCCCATGTGTGTGGCTTCCTCTTGTGCCTTCATGCTTCCCTTTGCGACAGCTCCCAATGCGATAGCGTTTGGCTCGGGCTATTTGGAAATGAAAGATATGATCCGAGCTGGGTTCTGGTTGAATTTTATTTCGGTGATCATCATCGTCTTTTACAGCTACCTGGCCCTGGGAGAGCTATGGGATCTGCAAATCAGTCCACATCCAGGCTGGTGATTCCCTTTCAAATGCCTATCTTTGTCCTCCAAATTGAGTGAGTATGGACCATAGACCAATAGCTGACATAGAGGCTGAAATCATTGAGGACTTTTCTGTCGTGGATGACTGGATGGATCGCTACGAAATTTTGATAGATATCGGCAATGAGTTGAGTCCATTCCCTGAAGAACATCGGCTTGAGGAAAATCTTGTCAGGGGATGCCAATCTCGGGTTTGGCTGGTCGCGGAGATGAGAGACAATCTTGTGCATTTTCAGGCGGATAGTGACTCAAGCATCACCAAAGGATTGATTTCCTTGCTTGTAAAGGTGTTGTCTGACCACAGTCCACAAGAGATTTTGTCAGCAGAACTGGATTTCATCGACAGGATTGGCGTACGTCAGCATTTGTCCCCCAATCGATCCAATGGACTGAGCGCCATGCTCAAACAGATGAAGTTATACGCGCTCGCTTTTGGTAGCAAGAAGTGATCATTCCTTGCGAAACCCCAGATCGGTAACACGTCCAGCATTGAGCCGAAAACCGATAAGCTCCTTGCCCTCTCTCTCAAAAGCAAACTGTAGACCCTCTGACACAAACTGATCCTTGCCAATCCACTTGAGTGGTTGTGGTTTTTGATAGCCAATGTGCCAGACAAGGATCTCCTCTTTCAGAGAAATCTCATAGTGTGTCAGCAATTCTTCCGAATAATAGGACCCAACATAGGCAGTCAAATCTTCATTCATGACACCCCCTTTTCGCTGACAGACAATATCACTCCCGCCCTGATTCACAATCATCACGTTGGTTTTCCCTTCACTTAGGTCCGAGAATTCCATCGTCAAGCGGCTATTTCCAGGAATCATGAACACATTCTTCGCTACAGGCGACATGGTATATGTGACCTGATTCCAGTCCTGGCGTACATGCAAGGAATCTGCCTGAAGACTGATTTCAATTTCAAATCCATTAGGAAGTAAATATGAACCAATAAATGGATTCATGTCCTCTGGGGAGAGGGTCAAAAAGACTTGTGCTGCTTCCTCAGCTTCTCCTGTCGCTGATTGTTCAGGCGGATCCATCATTTCCGTTAAAAAAATGTCCGCTACTTCATGAGCTTTCCCTGCCGAATTGAAGCTTGACACATTTGCCAGAATGATCACAGAAAAGTTCTGTTCCGGGAATCGCAGCAAATAAGTCCGATAGCCAGCAAGTGCCCCGCCATGTCCAACTGTTTTTAAGCCTTTATAGGCATCATTTACCACCCCACATGCATACCCACTGCTCTCACCATTGTTCAGAAGCCCATCTTCATGCATCTTCTCAATCAAGTCATTTGTTCCTTTCCCCAATTGATTCTGATAAAAATTCTGATCCCACAGATACAAATCTTCCACAGTAGTATATAATCCGCCTGAACCGACTAGATCAAAGCGCATGATGAGATTGTCATAGCTTTCTCCAGCATCTTGATAGCTGAAAGCCCGATTTTTGATCAATCGATTGACATCATCGTGAAAGCGAGTATGTTTCATGCCTAATGGCCCAAACATATGTTCTGCCGCAAACTCCTTGATGGACTGGCCAGATACCTTTTCGACGATCATCGCCAACATAAAGTAGCAGGAGTTGCTATAGAGATATTTCTCGCCAGGGGAAAAGTTGAGCGTTTGTTGCCGCTTGATCAACTCATATACAGCGTGTTCATCTATATGATCCAGGTAGCTATTTCCAGCCAGACTCCACAAGGTCAGATAGTCTCTCACTCCACTGGTGTGATGGATAAAGTGTCGAATCGAGAGTGGGCTCTCATATCGTGGAAAGTCAGGCAGATAGGTTTGAATATCAGCATCCAATGACAGTTTTCCTTGCTCTTCCAGCAGCAAAATGGCAAAGGTTACGAATTGCTTGGATACGGAGGCAGCATAAAAGACAGAACGCGAACTCAATGGAATATCATGCTCCAGATCCGCCATTCCATATCCTTTGGTATAGACAAGTTCTCCTTCTTTGACAATTCCGAGGGCCAATCCAGGCGTATGTGTGCTATTCCATGGCTCAAACAACTTGTCTACCTGGGATTGTTGTTCTGGACGTATTTGAGCGAACAGCGGAGACATTAGTAGACAAAGATTAACAATCAAAAGTAAACGATTCATAAAGCAAGTCTGTTGGAAATCAAAAAAATGTAGGATGAAACATGCGTTACCGAATGTTTTTGATGACATTCCGACGGTCAGAATTCCGGAGCTATAGATGGGGAATGACAACTGTTGCATCCCTTCTTGACTGTCGTTCTCACAAGGTAACAGAACCTTCACCAGACCAACTTTCACTCCAACATGCTCCATGCAGCCTTTCGGAAAGGCATGTGAAGACCATAAGCAAATTGATGTTACACAGGAGTAAGGTACAACGCACTTTTGAATTTATTCAATTGGATTTTCCCCATTTGTACTATAATTTTTCTCCATGAAACCTCTCCTACTCTTTTTCCTGATTCTGGGATATATTCTATATGGACATTCCCAACCTTTTTCGAACGGATACCCTTTCTATTTGCCATCCAATGATTCTCTTTCCAGAGAGTTTCTGCCAGATTTTCCCGCTTCCCCTATAGGCCCTGAGGAGGCGATCGGGATCAATTCTGAAGGAGATTTTGTGATCAAGGGTGAACCGATCAGATTCTGGGGAGTCAACTTGACTGCCAGAGGTGCCTTCCCTCCCAAAAACAAAGCCAATGAAATCGCTGCACGCATGCGCAAGATGGGGATCAATCTTGTTCGGTTTCACCATCTTGACAATCCTTGGGCTGGAAATGATGGCAGCATTTTCCTCAACGGACAGGGCACCAGAAACCTGAATGCTACCACGCTAGACCGGATGGAATTCCTGATTGCAGCCTTCAAGCGGAATGGAATTTATGTCAATATGAACCTCAATGTATCAAGAACCTTTCAGGAACAGGATGGGGTAGTGAATGCAGACTCTTTGGTAGATTTTGCCAAGGCAGTTACCACCTTCGATCCCTGGTTGATCACCCTTCAGGAAGAATATGCAGACCAACTCTTGTCGCATGTCAACCCATATACAGGTCTGGCCCTTAAGGATGATCCTGTACTCGCCATGGTCGAAACCATCAATGAGAACACGCTTTACGGATTTTGGAAAGGGGATCGGCTCCGGGCATTCTCTGCCGGCGGCTCTCTGATACGCAGACATGTAGAGTTGCTGGATAGTCTCTGGCATGAATTTCTCCTGGACAAATATCAGGATGATGCGAGTCTGACTGCTTCCTGGAATACAGGAAGTGTGGCTTCCGGACAGGGCAATCAGGTTCAGGATGGTGGATTTGAAAGTGGGAATCTCAACCAATGGACCATGGAAACCCACAGCACTGCGCAGGCCACTTCCTCTCTCAGCACTACCTCTCCCTTTGCTGGAAGCAGTTCAGCTGAGGTAGATGTAACTCACATCACCGGGACAGACTGGCATGTACAATTTTATCAGGGCGGCTTGAGCATGAACAAGGACAGTGTGTATGCTGTGACCTTTGCGGCCAGATCAGATGCCAACCGCAACATTAATATCGGTGTCCAGCAGAATGTCAGCCCTTGGGATTATTATGGAGGAAGTCAATATGCGCTGACTCCTGTTTGGCAGACTTTTACCTTTACCTTTGTCGCTCCAACGGATTTGCAAGGAGAATTGCGAATCGGTTACAATTTTGCCAATCAGACAGGCAAAGTATGGTTTGATGACATCAGTCTGGCTTCTCCTTCCAAAAGTGGGCTGCAAACTGGCGAATCCCTGATCCAGCGAAATATCAAAAGAATTCTGTATGGAGAGCGTCTGTCCTTCACTGACCAGCGGATTGCCGATCAAGCCGAATTCTATATCAAGATCCAGCGGGAATTCCTTCAGGGAATGTACAATTATCTGAAGGCCCTGGGAATCAGTGCTCCCATCACAGGAACCAATGCACTCGTAGGACCAGCAGATGCCATGCATCAACAAGATTTGGATTATATCGACGACCACAACTATTGGGATCATCCCTGGTTCCCAAGCACTCCATGGGACCCTTATGATTGGCTATTGAGAAATGAAGCGGCACTCAAAGATCCCGGGATTGAAGCAATGTCCAATATCTTTAGTGGTCTGGCAATCGACAAGAAACCCTATACTGTCAGCGAATACAATCATCCCTTTCCCAATCGCTATCAGGTGGAAATGGTTCCCATGCTTACCTCCTACGCCTCTTTCCATGGGGCAGATGGGTTGATGTTCTTTGAATATGAAGGAGGCAGTGATTGGGACACTGATATTGTCGATGGATTTTTTTCTATCAATCGGAATACAGCTCTGATGAGTCTCTTTCCAGCTTGCGCCTATGCTTATCGGTCGTATAAAATTGCGGAAGCCTCTCACACATACCTGATTGAGTATAGCCCGGAATTTGTTTGGGAATCTCCCCTACAGGACAATAGTGGAAGGTGGGGAAAATGGTTGCCTTATGACCCAACCCTCGCATTGACCCACAACATTCGAACCGTAGGCTATCAAGGAAGCTCAGATCCAGATCTAGCCCAACTCCCCCCTCCTTCTTCCTCGAATTTTCTCAGCTCTACAGGCCAAATTCGATTGCAGACTGATCTCGGATTGCATTCGACCTTTGCAGCAGGCTATGTGAGTATTACGGGATTCTTGCAGGATGCGACACATCATATTGTCGGGAATCTACAGCTGCAACAAGCCAATGATTTTGGGGCACTCAGCTGGATTGCCTTGAGCGGGGATTCCTTACTAACTGCTGAGCGCTCTCTGTTGACACTGTCTTCTCGTTTGCAAAACACCAATATGCAGTGGGACGGCACTCGAACTGTGCACAACAATTGGGGATCTCCTCCTACTCTGATGCAGCCCTTGACAGTTCAGCTCAGATTGAACATACAAGCAGATTCTGTTCGCCTCTATCCCCTGGATGAAACAGGCCTTCACAGCAGTTATCAAACCCTTCTCCCGATTGGTCCCAATCTCTTTGATCTGACGCTTGATCAATCCACTGATCAAACCCCCTGGTATGGACTTGAAGCTATTGGAAAAGGGATTCCTCTCCAGCAAGATGATCTTGTTGACTTGATTTCTCTCAGGGTTTTTCCCAATCCAGCCAAGGAGTATGTGATATTCCAATATTCGACCGACAGACAGGATCAGGCCTTTGTCGAATTGTATGACCTTCTGGGCAAATTGATCCAGGTCACCCCTTCCGAACATTCCTCTGTCGAACAGCAATTGGTTCTTCCCATTGATGAGCTATCAGCTGGCGTGTATCACTATCGATTTCATTTGGGGAACAGATCCTCAGTTGGCAAATTGATCGTTGAATAGCACCTCATTTTGTTCAGATCCATTTTATCCCAAACGCTTTGCTAAACAGAAACCGCTTATGGAAGACAAGTCACTTACTCCTGGCCCACTGGAGCAATTCAAGGCCATCCTCGCTTTGCCATTTGTGGTTCTGATCGTAGTTCCCACGAGTATCATCTGGGATTCATATCGTTTGCCAATTGATCCCATCGGAACGCTTCCTTCAACAGTCGCCATAGCATTGGGGGTCCTTTTCCTTTTGCTTGGCCTTCCCTTGTTTGTTCAGGCCATTCGACTATTCATCCTGATTGGGAAAGGGACATTGGCTCCCTGGAAGCCGACGCGAAAGCTTGTCGTCAAAAGCCTGTATCGACATATGCGCAATCCTATGATTACGGGAGTTATCCTCATTCTCCTGGCTGAATCCTTGTTGTTGAAAAGCAGCGGGATTCTATTGTGGGGGCTCTTCTTTTTCCTCCTCAATCATCTGTACTTTCGGCTAAAAGAGGAACCGGACCTCCTCAAACGGTTTGGGGACGAATATCAGGAATACAAAACCAATGTTCCCAGATGGATTCCTCGCTTTCCCGGCTGGCATCCAGAATCATCTCAATCATCTTGACCAATATGAAAACATTTCCCTCCTGGGTTTGGCTTGTCTTTGCCAGTCTGTTCGCCCTATCGATTCCCTGGTATCTGCCTCCGGACCTTAGCATGATGTTGGTGGCAGGTCTCCCACTATGGCTATTGAGTTGTATACTTGCCATTGTAGGTATGGCATTTTTTTCGCTTCTGATTATCCGGATATATTGGGAAGAAGAGGATGAAGAAGTGATTCACCCCCAACAGCAAGTAGAATGACGATGCAATCAGCCGTCATCGCCAGCATCGGAATCTATATGCTTCTCCTGCTGATATTGGGAATCTGGGCCAGCAGATTGCGCAAGAGCAATTCCCTGAAAGATTTTTATTTGGCTGGTGGAGGATTGGGATCATTCGTCCTGCTTCTGACCTTGTATGCAACCCAATACAGTGCCAATACCATGTTGGTCGTTCCGGCAGAAGTTGTCAATAAGGGAATGGGGATGATCATGGTGTTGGGGTATATGACAGCCATTGTGGTTTTTTATTTGGCTTTTGCTCCCCAATTGTATCGTGTTTCCAAACGAGAGCAATTCATTACGCCAGGAGACTGGTTTGACTTCAGGTTTCAGATGCCTGCCCTGACCTTGCTGGCCAATATCGTTTTGCTGGTCGTTTCCATCAATTTTTTGCTGGCTCAACTCATGGCGATGGGACATATAGCTGAAGGCATTACCGGGGGGCAAATTCCCTATTGGGCCGGGGTTGTTTTCCTGGCTGTGGTTGTCATTCTGTACGAAACTCTGGGGGGAATGCAGGCAGTGGCTTGGACAGATGTGATACAAGGATTGATGATGTTGATTGGGCTGGGAGGCTTATTCGTAATAGTCATTGGAGGCGACACACAGATAACGGATGTCAGTGAATGGTTGTTGGAGCATCAGCCAGAAAAAATCCAGGTACCTTCAGGAGAATTCAGAATCTATTGGGCCAGTACAGTCTTAATGGTTGGAATGGGCGCTGCTGTGTATCCACAAGTAATTCAAAGGATTTATGCTTCCCGGAGCATAAAGGTTCTCAAACAATCTCTGGGAGCGATGGTTTTCATGCCATTGGTGACGGTATTGATCCTGTTCTTGTTGGGGATCTTGAGTATTCCCCATTTCGCGGAGGCTGAATCTGTGGCATCGGACGCTGTTCTCCCTCAAATGTTGGAGATCTGGAGTCAGCATTCTCCACTTGCTTTGGTGTTTGCTGTCATGATGGTGGTCGGATTACTGGCTGCAACCATGTCTACCGCAGACTCTGTCCTCCTCTCCCTGTCCTCTATTGTTGCCCAGGATATATTGGGAAAATCTGTCATGAAAACTGTTCCCGAGGAGCGTTTGACCACTATCGGGAAACTGGTCTCCTGGCTGGTGATGGCGAGCATGGTGATCTGGGCTTTGCAACCTCAAATTACCTTATGGGGCCTCATCGAATTGAAAATGCAGATCCTGGTTCAGATCGTTCCCTTATTTCTTCTGGGATTGCATGATCAGCGGTTCGATGGCTATGCTGCATTGGCAGGCTTGTGTGCTGGATTATTCATCGCACTGACGGGCTTTTTCTTTGGAATCAAGACAATCGGGGGAATTCAGCTAGGGCTAATTGGATTCGGGCTGAATATGATCATTTCGATAGGGATTGCAAACATGAGAGGCAGATAGTTCCCTATTTCACTAACAATTTTTTGACTGTTCCTTAGCTTGTTTACACGCTGTCTTTTTTCTACATCAAAGTCGTATCCATTTATAGGAAGAGGTAGTGGTTCAACTGTAATGCTAATCTACCTACAGAATATTTGTAGAGATGATCGGCAGACCATCTCTCGCTTTGCCTATCGTAGATAGAAAGGCATCCCCTTCAACATCCCACCTAGCAATGGTCTGCCGATCATTGCTACGTGCCGATGACAGCCTTACATGTATTGCAATACCTAGGAACATCTATTCTACTTTCATCGATTTAGCTATTTAGACCATGACAACAGCCTCCAATAAGTATGCAGAACTTAGACTGGAGAATGGCACTGTTCCGTCCAACAGAAATCCCGGAGACTCTCTGCATCAGCAAAGGATCTCCGGGATCAGGGAACGAGGCGAATTGCTCCTCATTCCGGACGAGGCTCATTCCCCCGCCACTTATGCCTAGTTTCCCATGGCAGGAAGAGAATCATATTTGCCAAGAATTCGCAGCATCTTCATATGCTCGTACAAGGCATGAAAGAAGGTAGGCTGCACATAATATGGCAAGTCAAATTCCTTGGCTGTCTGCTGGACAATTTTTGAAATTTTTCGGTAATGCACATGGCAAATCTTCGGGAACAAATGATGCTCAATTTGATAATTCAATCCGCCTAGACACCAGGAAAAAATACGGCTAGTAGGTGAAAAATTCGTGGTAGTCAACAGTTGGTGGACTGCCCAGTTATTTTCCATATTTCCTTCATTATCAGGCAGGGGATATTCACAATCTGGCATGACGTGAGCCAACTGAAATATGGAAGTCAGAATAAATCCGGCAACAAAATGCATACTCAGAAATCCGACCAATACCATCCACCAGGCCATTGGAAAGAAGATTATCGGAATCACAAGAAAGACTGAATAATAAAAGGCTTTATAGGCAGACAGTTTGAGGAGTTTTTCAAGAAAGATATTTTTCTTGGTCCCCAGAAATCCATTCTGATGATACCTGACAAGTTTGGTGTAATCATTGACTGTAATCCAGCTCAGGGTCATAAATCCATAGAGGAACCATCCATAAATGTGTTGGAGTCGATGGAAGCCATGACGCTTTTTGTGTGGGGATAGCCGAAGGACCAATTCTACTGCAATGTCTTCATCATGTTCTTCAATATTGGTATAAGAATGATGTAGGCGATTGTGCTGAATTTTCCAGATCCCTACATATCCACCCAGGAGATTGAGCCATTTGCCAATATATTTGTTGACGGTGGGGTTCTGAGAATAGGCTCCATGATTGGCATCATGCATGACACACATTCCTATACCAGAAGCGCCCAATCCCATCAAAACCCACATTATGATCACCATCAAGGGGCTGGTAAAAACGCCAGTAGCCAACAGTACATAGGGGGCTAAATACAAGGAAATCATGAAGATCGTTTTGATCACCATCTCAGCATTCCCATAACTGGATATATTATGTTCAGCAAAGTATTCCTTCACGCGTTCTCGAATCGCATAAACGAATTCTGTATTTTCTTTAGAAAATTTAACTGCTTTGGTGCTCATAGGAGAAAGATGTTGAAAGATAATTAATAAGCTTCCATTCGTTAGTCAGGAAGTGTTCTCATGTGATTTATCCTACGGTAAGCGCAGGGGAATGAACGGCGGGAATTTCATCAAATCTTCCCAATTTTTTTAACATTTCTTTGTGTTGACCTAAGGCTTTGACAAAGGTTGGTTGCACAAAATATGGAATTCCGAATTCCTCAGCAGTTTGCTTAACAATGGGACTGATATTTCGGTAATGAACATGGCAAATCTGAGGAAACAGATGATGTTCAATCTGGAAATTCAAGCCTCCCAGATACCAGGAGAATGCCCGATTATTTGGCGAGAAGTTGGTGGTGGTGATCATTTGGTGGATCGCCCAATTGTTTTCCATGCTTCCCTGTTCATTTGGCAGAGGATATTCTGAGGTGGGCATGACGTGCGCCAACTGAAATACCACAGCGAGGGTCAATCCCGCAACAAAGTGCATAAAAAAGAATCCCAGCGCTGTAATCCACCATGCTACAGGGATGAGCATAATCGGCAGAACAAGGAAAAGACCATAGTAGCCAATCTTGAGGAAGACCAATTTGGTTAGGAGAATCTCAAATTGTCCATTTTTATCTTTCAGGAATCCACTTTCTCGGTACTTGAATAAGCGGTTAAAATCTTTGACAGTGATCCAGGCAATGGTCATGAATCCATAGAGGAACCAGCCATATATATGCTGAATCCGATGAAAGCCATAACGTTTTTTGTGAGGACACAATCTCAATACCAATCTTGGGGCGATATCTTCGTCATGATGATCAATATTGGTGTAGGAATGATGCAAACGATTGTGTTGGATCTTCCAATTCGCAACAAATCCTCCAATGATATTCAGAAGGTATCCAATATTACGATTGACAATGGCATTATCAGAATAGGCAAGATGGTTGGCATCATGCATCACACACATTCCGATTCCTGCAACAGCAAATCCCATGAAGGCCCATGTTATGAGCATCGCTGGCGTGGAACTGATCACCCCAAGCAACATCAATAAATAAGGAACCAAATAGGCAGAAACCATCACAATGGTCTTTACAACCATTTCGGTATTCGCATGTGGAGAGAGATTTCTTTCTTCAAAGTATCCTTTCACCCGTCGGCGGAGTGTCATAAGGAACTCTGGATTCTCCTTTGAAAACTTAACTGTTGTATAGCTCATAAGGTAGATTAGTTTGCCAAATTAGGCAGTAAGACTACAATTATTTCATTGGGCTTCCAAAAAAAAAGCCCCTCACCCAAGCATTCATTCTCCTAGCGAACAAGCGATTCCTATATGATACTCATCCGCTATGCCCAACTCAACCCTGCAAATATCGACCTTTCTTGGCATTAATAACAAACTTAGAGACTGTTTAGGAATCTGTGCTGAGAATTTTTATGGTGTATTTTTCTCTCAGGCAAGGCTCTTTTTTGTTCTCATAGTGGTGCTATGAGAACAAAAAAAGCCGCAGAATGAGGAAAAAAGACGCATACAAAAAATAAGTGACAGATGTTCAAACAGTCTCTTAGTCCAATTCTCTAAGGTCTCGACTATTCCAGAGTTAGTGGATGAATTTTTGTATCCAACTATCGTTTGTGGTGAAAAGTTTGAGAAAAAAAATTCCTCTTGGAAGGGTATCTAGTTGAGGAAGAGGCAACAGATGACCTGACTGTTGTGGCAGGGTGAGCACTTGTATTTTATTTCCATCAGCATCATATACTTCCAAAGCATTTATTTTTTTTAAGGGAAAAGGCGTGACCAATGTCCAGTTGCCCTGCATATTTTTAGTCAAAGAGATGTTCCTTTTTTGTCCATCGTCCATACGTTTGGAGATCGACAAATGGTTGCCCTCAGCCTGTATTCGCCTGCCAGCGTCCAAATCAGATGTTTTGGCTTGCAGATCGAGAGGCATCGTCTGATAGGCTCCAATATCCATCCTTTCTACCTGAGAGAGAGGCTGTTGAAAAAAATCATATGTACCAATCTCCAAATTCAATAGATTGGGAATATCATATCCGGCTCCAATCAGTGGAGAGCCTTTTTGGCTTCGGTATGTCTTCATGGTCGGCAGCAAAGCAGGTTCCCCAATCGTTCCGCCCTTCCCTGCCTTTTCCAATCTCATATTCCCCTCCAATCCCCAGGCTATTCCCTCTCGACTCTCTTGTCCGCTTGCCTTCCTCCAGGCAGCAAGGGAAGAATAAGCAGTCTTATTATGTAGAATCAAGAACGATCCTGTCTGCTGATAGGCATTGTTGAGAAAATACATCTTCTCACTCCTCTCCTTGATCATCAGCAATCGGGAAGCCCCTTCACTCACAAATACATTGTTGATCACCCATACATTGTCCAATCCATTACTGTAGGTCCGGCAGGCATAGCTGATGTTGGGAGAATCAGCGGTCAGGAAAAACGTATTGTTGTAGATATACAGATCCCGCAAGATTCCTTGTCCACACCAAAGAGACAAGGCACCATATTCATTTTTTTTTCCATCATTCTCACTGATATTGAATCGAATATGATTGTTGAGCAGCGGTCTTGCACCATCGTATTCTGCCACCAGAAATCCTGCCCCATCATTGTCATGAGAATAACAGTATTGAATGATGCAGCTCTGACACCCTCCATCTAAGTCAAACCCGCCTCCATCCTTGGAACTGCCAGTGTGGTTATGATGAGCTTCACTTTGTTGAATGATCCCATTGAAGCAATCCCACATCCAAATACCAACCGGGCCACCTTGATCGTACATATTTTCGGTTCCATTTTCATAGGCAGTACAAAATTCAATCAAGACATTTTCGGTATTGCCCACGACTATCCCATTGCCGGTATGGGCATCGGTTTTGCCAAGTTGTCCGCGATTATGATGCGCCTCACAATGAGAAATATGGACATCCTTCATGGCATATCCCTGAGAGAGAACTTTGGCCCGGATTCCAATCCCATGATCCCCATTCTCAAACGCCTTGACATGAGTAATTCGGATATCAGAAAAAGCAGAATCGACCTTCTGTTCATCTGCATAAATTGTGATTCCCCCCCGATTGAAGCCAGAAATGTCCAGATGATGAAAATACAGGTAGCTCATTCGCTCTGCCTTCTGTTGATCAGTATAGACAGATATCCCACTGTGATCATTCGCCTCTCGCCCATCTCCAATGAGAATCAGATGAGAGATCTCAATTCCTGCACATTGATAAAGGCTGATCGCGGCTCTTCTCCCAGCTCGAATGATTGCCTTTCCTGTTCCGTAGCTACTGATGACTATGGGAGCTTGACCTGTCCCACAATGAGAGGGCCTAAAGTCCAGACCTCCGTCAAAACTCTCTCCTCCCTGTAACAAAATACGGTCTCCCGGAAGAAGAAGGCTAGCATTTACTTTTGCCAAACTTTGCCATGCGCTCGCTTCCGAGCTTCCGCTTAGTTGGTCATTGCCTTGTGGGCTGACATAATAGGTCGTTGCCTTCATAGGTAAAGGTGTTAGGCACACAAAGACACTGATCCATAGCTGAATGTGGCAAAAAGGAGGCAAAGAAGGAATCAAGTAGAATGGCAGATTCATACGGACAAGTCAGTAAATCAACAAATCCAATCTCAGTTTCAGTTGCTACGCAGTTCTGCAATTTAGATTACAACCACTTGCCCCCAAAAGAACATAAACCACTGACAATCAGAATTTTTTGACTTAAATATTTCAGGAAACATAAATGCGAACCTACAAAAAAGCATGGGGAAACGCGGAGGAAAGAAAAAAAAATCAAATATTTATAAAAATAACTTGTGGTTTATATTTATAAATGTAAATTTGTAATCAATCTGCAAGTCCTCTTTATCATTTTGACCTTTCGCTATGCAAAAATTAACAAAAGCAGAAGAACAATTGATGCAAGTCCTTTGGGGATTGGAAAAAGCCTTTATGAAAGATTTGATGGCAGCTATTCCTGATCCCAAGCCTTCTCAGAGCACTGTTTCTACCGTTTTGAGGGTTCTGGAGCAAAAAGGGTTTGTGGCTCATAATGTGTATGGAAAAATCCACGAATATTATCCTCTTGTTGAGAAGGATACCTATGCCAAGGCATTCTTCAGCCAATTTTTGGGCAACTATTTCGAGGGCTCATTTCAGAAACTTCTCAGTTTTTTTCACAAGGAAGGAGATATCCAACTCAGTGAATTGGATGAAATCCTGAAAAAACTGGATCAGGATGCGTCTTGAAAAGGAAGTACTGAGATGGTCAGACTCCTGCGACTTGTTGAGAACTTCTCTTTCACTCACTCTGTTTTTCTCCTGTCATTTCTTAGCTGATCACTATGTTGAATTTATCCTATTTTTTAGAGAGTAGTCTGATTCTGGGCCTTGGATATGGGTATTATCACTTCTTGCTGAGAAAAGAAGCGCATTTTCACTTTCACCGCATATATCTTCTTGGGGTAGTGGCTTCTGGATTCCTCTTGCCACTGATCCAGCTTCAGTATTCTGTGCCGGGAGGAGAATGGTTGCAGTCCGCCAATGGGATGCTGGAAGAAACCGTAATTCAGGCAGTCATGCAGGAACAATCTTCAGGGATGCAGTTGCTTGGCTGGATCTATTGGCTGGGTGCAGGATTTCTGGCAAGTAGATTTCTTTGGAAATTGGGGCATATCATCCGTTTGATTCACCAACATCCAGGAAGTTCACGGGATGGCGTGAGGATTGTTCATACATCTGCAACAGTTCCCATTTCTTCCTTTTTCCATGTTGTTTTTTGGCATGAAGTGGACTATCTGAAAGCACATCAGCAGGAACAGATCATGACACATGAGTTGTGCCATGTCCGCCAAAAACACAGCATTGATACCTTGCTTATGGAACTTTTGCTGATTGTTTTCTGGTTCCAGCCCTTCCTCTATCTCCTCAGAAAAGCGATTCATCAAAATCACGAATTCATTGCTGACAGAGCCTCCGTGCAAATCAGTGATGTCCGTTCTTATACTCAATTGATATTAACACAGTTGTTTGGCCAACAGCTATCATACGTTCATTCATTTTTTCACCCTCCATTAACTTTGAGAGTAAGTATGTTACAAAAACAACGATCTTCGCCGTTGGCAAGTTGGAAATATCTTGCCTTGCTCCCTCTATTTGTCGCGCTCTTGATTACCGTCAGTTGTGCCCCCGATACCCAGAATATTCAGGCAGAAAATATCGCTGAGGTCCAGCTTAAGGACACCCAAGTGAACCAGGAGGTCCAGCATCTCCCCAACCCATTGAACATGGGAGACATTCAGATGAAAATCGGCTATCCGAAAGCAGCATTTACCCAAGGTCTGGAAGGAAAGGTATTGATCAAGGTATTGGTTGATAAACAAGGGAAGTATCTACGACATGAAGTTCTCCAGAGCCCGGATGACATCTTCACAGATGCGGTTGAACAGCATATCGCTTCCTTGACTTTCGATCCCGCCTTAAAGGATGGTAAGCCAGTAGAATTCTGGGTAACCCTGCCCTTCAACTTCAAATTCGTCAATTAATCATCACACAAGTCTGAAATCGAAAAACACCGCACAGCTTCATGGAGACATCATAGTTCTCTGTGTTGCTGTGCTTCTGATTTCTGGATTATTTCAATGGCCATGAGATGTAGGCAGATTTTTTCATTTGGACCGAAAATCATGCATGGTTGACATCTCATTTTTATAGGAAAGTCCTGTATTGTCCAGGCACCCACTTGATTTGACCATAATTATTCTGTATCTCCGTTCACAGCTCCATTTTTCGAAAAAAAGACCAATTGCTCACATGGATTCTATCAGACAATTTTTCTCCCTTATTTCTCCTCTATCTGAAGAAAGTTGGTCTGAGATAGGTCCACTATTTGTGCAAAGACCTCTGCCCTCTGAATCGTTTTTTGTAGAAGAACATGCCTATGCCAGAGAGATAGCCTATCTGGAGACTGGCTGCGTCAGAGCATTTTTCACCAATCAAACAGGCAAGGAATACAACAAGCAATTTTTTGTTGGACCTAGTCTGATCGGAGCCTACACCAGCTTGCTGACCGGCAAGCCCAACAAAATTCCACAACAGGCGCTCACCGATTGCGTCATTTGGGCTGCAAACTATGATGCCCTCACCCAATACTTTGATCGATTTCATGATTTGGAGCGACTGGCCAGAAAAATTGCAGAGCATTACTTCCTGGAAAAAGAGGCCAAAGAGCTGGAGATGGCCCTGCAAGATGCCACCGAGCGCTACCTGCATTTCAGAGAACAATTTCCCAGGCTCGAGCAACTGATCCCTCAATACCACATTGCTTCCTATCTCAGTATTTCTGCCACCCAACTCAGCAGAATTCGACACAAGCTTCGAGAGACTTCTTCCTAATTCATTTGGGTAGAGAACAACAGAGATCCATCTTTCTTTACCTATGTAAATGACTTTGCCTCTCCCCTCCTCTACTTTTGCTGCTGTACACATTGTTCCATTCCAAAACAGTAGCAACATGACCAATTTTCAAGCATATTCATCCCCAAAACTGTCCTCCATATCCATACTGATCCTGCTCTTGCTTCAAGCCTGTTCGATCCAACCACTTAGTTGGCGTCCAGCTCCCAAACCGGCATTTGAAGGCCCCCTGGAATTGAATCAAGACCTGCGGGCCTCAGAAGCGATTTCCCTGGATGGCTGGGCAGGAGCAGAAGACATCGTCATGGATCAGGATGGGAATCTCTATTGTGGAGTCCACAGGAGTCCCGATGATTTTTCTGATGGCAAGATTCTCCAGATATCTCCAGAAGGTCACGTAGAGATTTTCTATGATGCAGGATCATGGGTTGCCGGTCTTCATTTTGATTCAGCGGATAATTTGATCGCTCTCAGCCACCGTGAAGGTTTGATTCAAATCCATCCTGACAAATCCGTCACCGTCCTGGCAACTCAGGATGAATTCGGCAGACCTTTTTTGATCCCTAATGGACTGGACATTGCCTCAGATGGTCGTATCTATTTTTCCAATACCTCCCATGAATCGGCCTATCATATCCAATATGGTCGACAATTGATCCTGGAACACAAACCCCAAGGAGGCCTTCATCGCTATGATCCGCATACTGGCGAGATTCACACCCTGATTGACGGCACGTATTTTGGGAATGGGGTGGTTCTCTCCCAAGACGAAGAATATCTGCTTATGACCGAAACGACTTCATACCGGATACTTCGCTATTGGCTGAAGGGCGAACAAGCAGGCCAAACCGAGATCTTTATGGACAATCTTCCTGGTTTTCCCAATGGAATATCGATCAGGGAAGATGGAAGTTATTGGGTGGGATTTACGACGGTGAGAAATGATGCCCTCGACAAGATTCATCCTCGGAAAGCCATGAAAAAACTGGTCTATGCTTTGCCCGACTTTCTACAACCCAAAGCTGAGGCATTTGGCATGGTTTTGCAGATTTCCCCTGATGGAGACATACTTCAGGCACTCTTTGATCCAACAGGAGAAATCGTGCCAGAAGCAGGAGCAGTCAAAGAATATAGAGGGCGTCTCTATATTGGCGGAGATGTGGTAGAACATATTTCGGCTCTCTCACTCCGAGAGTATTCATCCAAGCAGACTTTCGCCTCTCCTGCCTCTGACAAATAATATTTTTTGATGTAGTTTTGGTTGAATAGAATGTTTGACCCAAACCCCATCAACAATGTATATCAAAAAGAAGTATTCTATCAAGGCAATGATCACCTGGACGAGACAGGAAATCTATCTCTTCCTCCTCATTGCCCTCGTCCCGACCATCCTATACGAAATTCTGGACATGACCTTTCTGCATTTGCCACTGATGCCGATTACCCTTATTGGAACAGCTGTCGCATTCCTGATTGGTTTTCAGAACAATGCTGCCTATGGGCGAATCTGGGAAGCCCGAAAAATCTGGGGAGGGATTGTCAATTATTCACGGACGTGGACCATGATGATCAAGGACATGGTCAGCAATGCACATGCAGAGGAAGAGGTTTCTGAAGAAGAGTTGGCCCAGCATAAGCGCGTATTTGTTCATCGACATATTGCATGGATGGCGGCTCTTAGACATGCAATGCGAAAAAAGAAACCCTGGGAAGTTTTCACTGACTACAAGACCAATCGGGAATGGCTCAAGATGATGCACATCCCCGAATTCGAAAACAAGCTGGAAGATGATCTGAAACCCTTGCTGTCAGGAGAAGAGCATGCCTATGTATTGACTAAGACCAACAAAGCCGCTGCCTTGCTGTCCTTACAATCCAAACACCTTCGTGAGCTCAAGGATCGTGGACTGATCTGGGAATTTTCCTTTTTGGAATTAGAAAATGTGCTCAAAGAATTCTTCAATCTTCAGGGGAAGTCAGAGCGAATCAAGAATTTCCCTTATCCTCGACAATATGCCACCCTTGGCTATGATTTTGTGTGGGTCTTTGTGTTGCTGCTGCCATTTGCGGTCATTCCGGCTTTTGCAGAAATCCGAGATGGGCTGAGTGGAGATTTTGATGTCATCAAACCCTTCTTTGTGTGGTTGGCAGTTCCCTTCACAGCCACCCTCTCCTGGATCTTCCATACCATGCAGCGGATTGGTACTGTAGGCGAAAATCCATTTGAAGGTTCGGCCAATGATGTGCCCATTTCAACCATCGCCCGAGGGATCGAAATTGATCTGAGAGAGATGATTGACGAAGGAGAAGCTGAGATTCCAGAGCCTTTGCCAGCGATTTACGACGTACAGATGTAAAAATATCATCCTGATAATCAAGGACTAAATAAGAAAATTAAATATTTATCCGACCGGTCAAATATTTTTATTACCTTTGTTGCATGGGTGGACTTAACAAGCGAGAACATTTGATCCGAACGGGACAAGAATTGATCTGGGCAAAAGGCTATGCCCTGTGCAGCATCAAGGATATAACCACAGCTGCAGGACTGCCCAAAGGGTCCTTCTATCATTATTTTGACAGCAAAGAGAAGTTTGCCCTGGAAGCGATGGAAGACTATCTGGATACATTTCCAGAACAATCCCTCTCGGACCCAGCAGATTTCTCATCTTTGGAACATATGCTGGACAAACGTATAGAGGCAGTCATTCAGATTCAGTTTGCCCGGGAATGCTATATGAGCGTGATGTGTCATGCCTCAGTGGAGCAAGAAGAATCATTTCGAGAGGCAGTCGTTGCAGGCATCAACAAATCTAATGAGGCCATGTCTACCCTCCTCTCTTCTCTGGCAAAGCAAGGACTGATTTCTTCAGATTTTCAGCTGAATGAATTGATGGAGTTTGTGGACTTCTCATGGCGTGGTGCGCGTCTCAAAGCAAAAATGCTTCAGTCTGCCCAACCCTTGCTGATTTTCAAAAAATACTTATTGCAATTGATTCGCTAAAGGGTCAATTTTTTTTGTTCTAAAATATATCCGACCGGTCAAATATTAATCATAAATCAATGAAAATTAACACTTTATTTCTCATTATGGCAACGACTATCTCTGCCACGATCTCCGCACAGGACATCTCTGAAGCCTTTCCCTTTGAATCCAGGTATTTTCACACCCCAAACGGCAATCTTCACTATGTAGAGGATGGGGAGGGCGATCCTGTCTTGTTTCTTCATGGGGTTCCCATGTCTGCTTATTCCTGGAGAAATGTGATTCCGCACCTCTCTTCCTCTCATCGCTGCCTTGCCATTGATTTTATGGGATTCGGCCAATCTGACAAGCCAGAAATTGCCTATACCTTTTCGGATCAGTTGCATTATCTCCAGGCCTTTATTGATGGACTTGACCTACGCAATTTGACTCTGGTGATGACGGATATTGGGGGCATCATTGGTACACAATATGCGATGAATCATCCTGAACGAATCAAAGGATTGGTTTTTATGGAGACACCTTTGTCCGATGCGCGGACCTTTCATAAAGATGGAGGCATGATGCAGCGCATGATGTTCTGGATGAGTGCCAAACCCAGGATGGGATACAAGATGATTGTGAAAAAAAATATGTTTATCAAGATGATGCCTATGTTGATCAAACGCAAATTGACTGCTGTCGAAAAGGCCCGGTATGAGGAACCTTTTCAAACCAAAACATCACGCTTGGCCATGTTTGCTCCTCCTCATTCTTTTCCCAAAAAAGGAAAGAATGTCCAAGCTGGTGATATGGGAGACTTTCTCAATCGAAATGCCGCTGCTCTTCAACAATCAAATCTTCCCAAGCTCCTGCTATACGCCAAGCCAGGAATGCTGGTGAATAATAAAGTCCGCATATGGACAGAGAAAAATTATTCAAATCTCACCACCCAATATGTAGGGAAAGCCAAACATCTGATGGAAGAAGATTTGCCGCATGAAATCGGTGCCGCGATCAGCACTTGGCTTGGTTCAACAGAATTGGCCAATTGAATGCCCAAAGGTTTAATTCCCTCTTCATTCTTTCTATATTTGGTAGAACTTGATACTTGATCACTCGCTATTCTACCAACCAACAATGAATCAGTCCTCTCCACTTATTCAGAATCTCGGCATACAATTATTTTCTCTTCCCAAATTGCTGGAATCAGATGTCAGATCCAGCATTCAGATGTTGGGAGAAATGGGCTATACAGAACTAGAGCTATATGGTCCATATCCATTTAGCGCAGAAACCAATAAGAACAATTGGGCTGCCCTCACGCCTATGCTGGGATTCAGCGGTAGCGGATATTTCGGCCATCCTGTGTCGGAATTCCAATCAATTCTGGAAGATTACAATATGAAGATCCCTTCCATTCATACTGACCTTGATACCCTACAAGACCATATGGGCAAACTTGGGGAAGCGGGAGATATGTTGGGCTTCACTTATGTAGGCCTTCCTGCTATCCCGGATGACAAGCGCGTCACACTGGATGACTACAAGCGAATCGCAGATGACTTCAATAAGATAGGCGAGGAAGCCCAAAAGAATGAACTGAAATTCGCCTACCACAATCATGGATATGGCTTGCAGGAACTTGATGGAGAGATTCCGCTCAATGTGATTCTGGACAGAACTCAAGCGGATCTGGTTTTTTTTGAAATGGACATTTACTGGACAAGTGCAGGAAGGGCCAATCCCATTGACTATTTGAATGCTTATCCTGGCCGCTATCATCTGATGCATCTCAAGGATATGAAAGAAAAAGTCCATTTTTCAGGGGATGGTGGAGACGCTTCTCAATGGATCGCCTTGTTTCCTTTCATGGCAAGTGCGGGAGATGGGGTACTGGATTTGTCTGGCATCATCGCCGCCGCGAGGCAATCAGGGGTCAAGCATTTCCTGGTGGAGCAGGATATGGTCGATCAACCAGAGATCGCCCTGAACAGAAGTGCACAATTTCTGACATCTTTGTAATTTACCTGAGAGGCATGGGATAGATATATGTGTTCGCATGATTTTTTGATCATAAGTATTGAACACCTTCCAAGGTTGGCGACAAGTGATCATGCTTTTTGGGGAGAGTGCTCTAATCCCTGCTTCTTCCCGGCCTGTCTATCCTATTCCT
Source organism: Bacteroidota bacterium (assembly GCA_039029315.1). Classification (GTDB taxonomy): domain Bacteria; phylum Bacteroidota; class Bacteroidia; order J057; family J057; genus JBCCCJ01. Next base: position 60,559 of record JBCCGK010000043.1, read on the forward strand.
CTACCCGAATATATCATCCATTCAAATGGGAATCTCCCTCATACCCCTTGCCTCATTTTCGCATTGATCCGATATAGATTTTACTTTATGATCAAAAGGGAAACAGATACCTTCAAATTTAGCTGGCAGTGCTGGGCCTGTCTCCTTTTCTATGTGTTTGGTTGCAATGATCCTCTACCTTCGGAGAATATTGATTCTCAATCTCTTGCAGCAACTCCTGAAGTGGCTGCATATATGGAACAGTTCACAGGTCGAGGGGATCAGGCCGATGACAGCCAGCCCGTTCCTCCAGAAGAAGTGCTGACTCAATTCCGCTTTCCTTCTGATCTGGCGCTGGATTTGATCGCAGCAGAACCTATGATCCACCAGCCAGTAGAGATAAATTTTGATCACCGGGGCCGATTGTGGGTCGTTCAATATAGCCAATACCCCTTTCCAGCTGGACTCAAAATCGTTGGGTATGATTACCATTTGCGGGCACAATTTGATCATATGCCTGATCCACCGCCTCAAGGCATCAAGGGAGCAGACAAAATCAGTATCCTGGAAGATAGCAATGGAGATGGGAAACTTGATCAGATAACAGATGCAATTACAGGTCTCAATATCGCTACCAGTGTAACATGGGGCCGAGGAAAAGTCTGGGTTCTGAATCCTCCTTATCTACTGGCCTTCCCTGATCCTGATGGAGATGGGATTCCCAATGGTCCTCCCAGGGTTCATTTGCGCGGGTTTGGCCTCGAAGATACCCATGCAGTGGCCAATAGTCTTCGTTGGGGCCCGGACGGATGGCTGTATGGGGCACAAGGGAGTACCTGCGTGGCCACTATCAGCTCTTCGGTCAGCAAGAATATCCACTTCAAAGGACAAGCCATTTGGCGATATCATCCAGAAACAGAGGTATTTGAGATTTATGCAGAAGGGGGTGGCAATACCTTCCATGTCGAGATAGATGACAAAGGCAGAATCTATTCCGGTCACAATGGTTCAGGAGCCAGAGGCCCCTACTACAAACAAGGGGCCTACTATCCAAAAAACTGGGGAAAGCATGGGGCTTTGACCAATCCGTATGCTTTTGGGTTCTTGCCACACATGGCATTAGAAGGGGAGGCATTAAGGTTCACGCATGCCTTTCTTCGATATGGTGGAGCCAGCCTTCCTGAAGTATATCATGACAAACTAATTGGCATCAATCCGTTGCACAATTTTCTTCAACTCAGTAGTTTTGACCCTCTTGGATCTACTTTTAAGAATAATGATCTTCGGCGAATCCTGGAAACTGATGATCATTGGTTCAGGCCAGTTGATATCAAAGCAGGTCCTGAAGGGGGCATATATATCGCCGATTGGTACGACAGCCGTCTGTCCCATATCGATCCCAGAGACACCTGGCATCGCAATAGCGGCAGAATTTACCGCTTACGCAGCGCTGGACAATCTCCTCCTTCTTTGAAAATGGACATTAGCACTTCTTCCAATGAAGAATTGATAGATCTGCTGAATCATCCCAACAGATGGTTCCGGCAGCAGGCTCTCCGACAATTGGGAGACAGAAAAGACCACAGCCTGATTCCCCAATTGACCACACTCATGGAGCAATCCAGCGGGCAATTGGCTTTGGAAGCATTATGGGCCATCCATTTGACCGATGGGCTAAGAGATTCTATAGCCAGTATCGGTCTCAGACATGCTGATCCCTATGTGCGCTTGTGGACTGTGCGCCTGCTAGGAGATAGAAGAACGGTTTCCCAAGCCATAAACACGAAAGTCTTGGACATGGCCTCACAGGCAACTCATCCTGAAGTCCTCAGTCAATTGGCTGCATCCGCCAAGCGTTTTCCTGCCCAGCTTGCCTTGCCCCTCATTCAGGTATTGAGTCACAACAAAGCATGTGCAAGAGATTCTGAGATCCCATTGCAAATTTGGTGGGCACTTGAAGACAAATCTGTAAGCCAGCGGGAGTCAGTCCTGGCGTTGTTTTCCTCTCCTTCCTTTTGGAAAATTCCACTGATTCAGAACACAATCCTCGAACGATTGATGCAGCGATATATCATGACAGGGGATCAGAGGAATCATCAAGCCGCAGCGAGCTTGCTTCACATGGCCCCGGATTCAGGCTCGATTGTTCGACTGATGACAGGTTTGACCGAAGGCTTGCGCGGACGAGAGACGATTGAGTTACCATCGGAATTATCCATTGCACTTGAGACTTACTGGAAGCAGATCGGAGAAAGCAGCATTGCGATTGGTCTCAGACAAGGCAAAGCTGAAGCACTTTCTCAGGCACTGATTGAGGTTCGAACTCCTCAAACGTCGACAAGCAAACGATTGGCGTATATTCGCATCCTAGGAGAAACCCATCCACCACCAGCCGCAGCTGTCCTTCTGGAGATGGTGGGAGACCACAACAACACAGCAGCAGTGCGGCAAGCCTCACTTTATGCCCTCGCAGGGTACAATGATCCAGAGATTGGGAACAAGATCATCGATTGGTATCCTGATCGGCTTCGGGCTGATCCTGATGTCAAAGAAGCTGCCCAGGAAGTATTGGGGATGCGAGCAAGCTGGACAAAGGCCCTTTTGGTGGACATGGATGTCCGCAAACACATTCTTCCTGATGACATCCCAGACAATGTAGTTCGTCAATATCGACTTCATGAAGATCCTGATATCCAGCGGTTGACAAGTCTACTCTGGCCCCAGATTCAGGAGATGACTACCGCTAACCGACAAGCCAGTCTGGAACGGATGCGATCGATCCTCAAACAACAAGCAGGAGAAGAGATTCCTGGCAAAGCTCTCTTTCAAGGGATTTGTGGTAGTTGTCATCAATTGTTCGGTGAAGGAGGAAAGATTGGACCGGATTTGACAGGCTACGAACGAAGCAATCTGTCTTATCTCCTGGCTCATACAATCGATCCAAGTGCCGAAATCAGAGAGGGATATGTCCAGTATCGAATTCTTACTAAAGATGCACAACTCTTCACTGGCACCATTGTCAGCAAAAGCGGAGGTGTCATTAGGGTCAGAAGTATTTCTGGTCAAGAAGTAGATCTTCCCGAGGAGCAGTTGCAGCACGTACAAGCGCAACGGACATCTCTGATGCCAGAACGTCTGCTTGAAGACCTGTCAGATCAAGAGTTGCAAGATTTATTTGCCTATTTGATGAAAGAGAATGACCTCTGATCGATCACTTCATACAGGTCTTTGGACAGTTCAGCAGAAAAGACCGCAAACCGGACATAATATCCTTGACCTCCTAAACGTTTTTTCATAAATTCGGCAATGTGTGTAGAATGTCATTCTACCTCTTTCCTCTATTAAGGGTCCTCTTATTTCATATTCACAGATCAAATTTTGATCACAACAAGATTCTTATGGTAACATTTCAGGACATCATGACCCAGGGCATTATATTTTACGACCCGGAATATCGCGATGAATGTACAACTTTTTGCCAACTCAGATCAATCAGTTATTTGCCCAGTATCCAGGATGAGCGATTTTGCTATTTTTATAATCTGGAGGAAAAAAAATTTACAAAAAAGAGGATTCAAGCGCCCCAAACGGTTCGTTTTGATGACAGCATTTATGCCTTTCCATTGATTGACAGGTTCAAGAGATTTGAGACTCTCTTTGTTTCGAAGCATCGTGAGATTCAGGGCATCGTGCATTTTTCAGACTACAATCGCTCCGCCGTTTATGACGATGTTTACAAGAAATTATACCTTCTTGAAAGGGGACTGGTGCATTTGATCGTAGAAAATGCCAGTCTTACCAAAAAGGATTTGTTCGAATTCCTGGAAAAGAAAGTTCCCTCCAATGGGAATTCTCTACTCAGCAAGCAGGATTTTCGCTCAATTGATATCTCTCTTCGTACCATTCTTCAATTTACCCAAAGACATAATCTGGTCAATATCTCTGAAAGCAACATTCGAAATATCATCTCCATCCGTAACAAAATTGCCCACAGTTATGATCTTGTCAACAAACGCGTGAATGGAGCATTGCACTACGATCAAAAATCCTTCGGCCATCTTATTCATGGCATGATTTCTCTCAAAAAAGCCACCCGTCAGGTATCAAATCGGCTCTATCTGATGAAAGCGGTTCTGGATGAGAATTTCTTACAACCAGTGATTCCTATCGAAGAGTTTTTGGAAAGAAATTGATCTGCTCGAACAAGGATCTCTTATTGCTCCTCTCCTCTGGAAGCGTTTCCTTCAGCTGATCATTCAAGGCCATTGCTCAAAAAATTGTAGTTTGAGCATTGATAAGAATAGAGGGGAATAATTTCAGATCGGAACAATGATTCTTTTTCAGATAAAACATGTGGGCTTGTCCCTGCTGACTTGTTGGCTGTTCACCTCTTTTGGTTGTTCCAGCCAGAATCCTGCGACTTCTCTTCCTGAAGCCTCTCAATTAGAGGACCCCCGGCAGCGGGAGACGCCTTCCCAGGAGTCGCTGGAAACCCTTTGTCAGGAACAGATAGAGAATCTGAGAAAACATCAAAAACAAGATTCTGAGGGGATAGATCTTTATTATCTGGGAGATGCTTTGTTTACAGGATGGGCGTGCCACAACGATCCGACAAACGACCATCAATATCGATATGCCCAGTATGAAAAGGGCCAATTGATTTGGCAAATTGGGTACTATGCCAATGGGGTACTCGATCATGATTTTCGGGTTCAGGAAGGGAAAAGCACCGGCAGCGAACGCATGTGGATGGCAGATGGGAGTCCATATATCGATTCCTACTACTCCCCGGCAGGAGTTCAACATGGGTATCACAGGCGCTGGCATAGCAATCACCAACTGGCCAGGGAGGCCTTGTATTATCATGGACAGTTGATCTATGAACACTTGTTTGATGAAGGGGGTATTCTGGTAGAAGAAACAGGCAAGAAGCTGGGGCCAGAAGATATGCCTTTGGGGATTCAGCCGACTTCAGCCCGGCGGGAAGATGGGCAATATATTTCATGGCAGGAACACCTGATTGACGATGTATCGATCAGTGGGGTGAACCTCAGCGGTAGTGATGGATTGAGTATGGCAGATCTCGATGGAGATGGGTATGATGACATTGTTTCTGTCCATGAATCCGATACAGAATATGATGGGGTTGCTGCTGGAATGATTCGAATTGCCTATGGATCAGCCGATCCCCATATATGGGACCTGTATACTCTTGCAGAAGGAGCTGAAGCAGGAGCCGCTGAAGATGTCGCCATTGCAGACATCAACAAGGATGGCTTCCCCGATATAGTAGCAGCCTGCGAATTGGCACATCTGATTTACTTTCAAAATCCAGGACAAGGAATCAGAAGCACTCCCTGGAAACGGCTGATTCCCTCTTCTGCAAGCAATAAAGGCTCTTACATTCGGGTATTTACAGCAGATTTCGATCGGGATGGACAAGTAGAAGTGGTTGCAGCCAACAAAGGCGATCAATTGGGTGACGGGACCTATATCCCAGATCCAGACACGGACCTTCGCAAGGCCATCTCTTACTTCGAGATCGCAGGGAACCCTCTCGAAGATGCTTCATGGATTGAACATGAACTGCTACGGGTGCACATCCCGATCAATTCGGAGCCGGTAGATATAGATGGGGATGGAGACATGGATGTGATTGCTGGGTCCAGAGGAGAAGCACGCATTATTTTGCTGGAGAACACCAGTGAAGACAGCATTTCTTTTTCCGTCCATCCCATTCAGGTGAAGGGGACAGCTCTGTCTCCAAAGCAAAGGACTGCACTTGGAGATGCTTATCGCCCCCTCACTGGCTTCTCTATGGAATATCTGGATGTCAATCAGGATGGAAGGCTAGACATTATTCTGGCTGAGGCCCAACAATATCTGGTATATCTGGAACAACCAGAAGATTGGCAGCAAGTCTGGCCCTTACATCGTATTGGACAGACAGTGCCAGACATGATTATTGGAATCAAGGCAGTAGACATCAATGGCGACGGACGAGAGGATTTGATGACAGGGGGATACAGTCGAGGTCCCAGAGATCATGATGGGGAAGTCAGTCTTGACATTCCATTGGGGCGAATGAGCTGGTTTCAACAACCCTCTGATCCAGGAGATCCCTGGATCAGGCATGATATTTCCAGGAGAAAAAGAGGCATGTTCGACAAATTTGAAGTCCGGGATCTCGATGGCGATGGGGACCTGGATCTTGTGTCTACCAGAGGAAACAGTCATCCTTACGATGGGGTTTTTTGGTTGGAACAACTTCGTTCTACAGCGCCCATGGTGAGCTTTTCCAGAGCTAGGGCAACAGATAGTGAAGAAATGCCCCTACCAACTGATCGATAAGGGATCGGCTTTCATCCACTGACTGCGTCATGGTATAGACCTCGGAGGAATCTCCATCCCCCCCCTCAACTCCTCCGAGGCCATCTTTTAGAGACTATTTACGCGAAGATGTAACGCGTTTTCAGCCCTGATTCCATCCCGCAACCGCGTCACGTCCAGGCTTATAAGCCGGAAAAATTGGGAGCAGAGTTCAGGGAATGAAAGAAGAATCAAATGGAATAATCCATGCGGTCCAAAGGATATATATCTTATTGTTGAATGATTTCTGCAGCTCTGTCAATATGCAAATCTTTGCCATTGCCAATCTCAGAAGAAGCAGCAGGTATCAGAAGCTCATCCGGAGCAATCCCAACTCCTTCATAGGAGCGATAGTTTTCTAGATCTTTTTCATATACCTCTACATCATGAACAGAAATATTGACGCTCCAATTTTTTCCATAATGCAATGCTATCTGATCAGAACCTGAGAATATGCCGAAAGTCGTATCACCAAGTACAGTGACATGATCCAGATTTCGCATAGCAGCTGTAAAAAACTCAGCAGCACTGGCTGTTCCCCGTGATGTCAGTACCACCACCTGCCTGGTAAACTGAAACTCTCCGGACTGAATAATGGTATTGTTGGAATTATCTGCAGACCCAACTGTTCCTTCCCCCCCAACTCGACAATCCATTGTTCCATGAAAGGAAGAAGTCAACCATTCCCCTAACATTTCCTCGCTACTTCCTCTCCCGGTTTTGACTCGTACACGCGTCCAGGGAAGCTGTGCCACATCAAAAAATCTCCCGGCGAGATAAGAAGCAAAAGTGGCTTGACCACCTCCATTGATTCGAAGATCCACGACCACTCCCCTACTATCCTTTAGCGCTTCCAATGCTGCATCGGCCGAGGCGCGAAAATTGTTGTATTCACTGTCTTCATCAACCACTGGCTCAAATCTTTTGGAGAGAATATATCCAATAGAAGCATCTTGCTTAAGGGTTCCATAGGTCAGGTAGGGGTCATTCTCTCCTCCGAGGATCGTGGCGATCTGGTCAGAATTCGCAATTATCTGATCTTCCTGCACAAATGCAGTTTCCTGACCTTCATAAGAAATCTCTCCGATCGGGCTAGTAAAATGTGTATGCCCATCACGGATATAGCTTTCATTGATCTCTGTCAGCAGGTGATGAAGTTCCTGATCAGTAGTGGTTTCAGTAATCTGAGACGCATAGGTTTCTTTGACCTGTTCCCAATCAATCTGCTTTCTGAAAAACAAGGGATAATATCTATCAAAAATGTCCCAATACTCCTGAAACAGTTGTTGGTGCTTGGAGGCTCCTTCCAAAGGAGTCAGGCTTTCTGGTTGACAGCAAGAGGAGAAAACTCCCAGAACACCAGCGAGCAAGAAACAAGATAAGGGAAGTCTGATTGCTGATACGATGTTTGTCATGTATTCAGAATTGAAAGATTAATGTCTGTAGGTGCCATCAGGCAAGATGGTCGGAAACGCATATTGTGGATCAGTTAGCAGGTGAACCACTGCCGGATCTATGGCTTCTAATTTGGCTCTGGTATTGAGACGCCATTCCTCCTGGATCTCGTGTAGTCGGTTCTCCTGTGCGCCCAACCATGATGTCAAGGCCCAATAATGATATTCGGTCGCCATACACCGATAGCCACATGTCTGGTCATCATAGGTATACCAGGCATCCGCTGGGTAAGAATCAGGAATCCGCTTGAATTGTCCCCCACGCGCAAGATCCATCGCCTTGGCCAGTTGTGAGCCCATTTGTTCGCCGAATATATCCGGATAGGCCTTTGCATATCCTGCATGAGTGATGATGTGTAGCACTTCTTCCAGAGATGCGTCAAAGCGGCCCGTTTTGCCATTGCGGACAAATTCTGGCTGGGTTTCATCATCTCCAAGATCTTGCCCTATTCGTCCGATAGGAGGAACAATACGGAGATCCTTTTCCTTCTTCCACATGACCATAAATGCTTTATGATCGATCATGCTGGACAAAACTTTCTGATTATCCACCTTCCCATTCTCATCATTGTCCAGGTATTGCGCCATCACATTGGCTGCGTGAAGTAATTTTTCATCTGCAACCTCAGGAACTGCAAAAATTTTGATTCCAAATACCTCTACATACCGAGTAAATTTTTTCAGAATCCCTGCATCATTTTCCACAATGCGAAAGTTGGGATCATCCCCTGCCATGATCGAAGTCAGAATTTCCTTTTTGCAGGAGACCAAACTGATAACAAACAGAATCAATAATGTGATATATAAGGCACTTTTCTTCATTGGGTGGATAGTTTAAATATGGGTAAAATATTAAGCTGAATGAAATCCGAAATTCCTGCTTTCTTACAAGACAATGAATGACACGGAAACATCTATCTCGTGATAAACAACTGACACGAAACTCCTATCTTTAGGCAGTCATGACAAGACAGGAACTTCTTCTGCGAAGACTCTCAGGCCTTTTTCCTGGACAAGAAAAAGCTCTCTCAATCCCCCAATTACTACACCAAATGGGCGCGATGCAAGCCCAGGACCTCCGTATGGTCAAGTTGGCCATCGGCATACGGACGACTGTGTTGCAGGACAGACAGGTAGAAACGGCCATCAATCAGGGCGAGATCATTCGGACCCACCTGCTCAGACCAACCTGGCATATGGTCGCAAGAGATGATCTCCGATGGATGCTCAGGCTGACCGCTCCTCGAATCAAGGCCTCCATGCGATCCAGACATCGCCAGTTGGAAATCACAGATGAAACCGTCAAACAGAGCAACAATAGTCTGGAAAAAGCCTTGACACAAAATCAGGCACTGGACAGACACAGCCTGATTGAGCACTTACAAAATGCAAATATCTCAGAGGCAAACAATCGGGGCTACCATCTTTTGTTGCGAGCAGAATTGGATGGATTGATATGTAGCGGCCCGATTCGAGATGGCAAGCATACCTATGTCTTGCTAGATGACAGAATTCCCGCCTCTCCCGAACTTTCCGAAGAAGAGGCAGCAGTCCGTTTGGCTCAGATGTACTTTGGTAGTCATGGTCCAGCGAGGTTGAAGGATTTCATCTGGTGGTCTGGCCTGACCGCAAGACTTGCAAAAAAAGCATTGACAGCGATCCAGAAAGACTTGCTTTCTACGGAATTATCAGATGAAACATATTGGTTCAGCGAGGATATTTCAGCCGCCTCTCCTTCTCTTTTATTGCTGCCTGCCTACGATGAGTATCTTATTGGGTATCATGACAAAAGTATTCCCATTGCTGATGAAGCATTCAGAAAACGAGTCCATAGCAATGGCGTGTTCCGCCCGATTGTTGTTGTAAATGGGAGCATTGTTGGGATCTGGAAACTAGATCGATCCCGAAAGAAAATCCGATTACAGCTCCAACTGTTCAGCCCCTCCACTGTTCTAGAGGAAGATAAACTGACAAATCAAGTCAATATACTTGAAACTTTCTGGGGGGAAGCCTTCGATCTTCAGATTGACCGCCTGACCAAATAACCAAATCAATTTGCCACGATCACCTTCCGAAAGGTGACGGAAACGCGTCTTTTTCGGTTGATTTTTTGGTCTTTCCACACATCCGATTTCCTGGAGGGAATGCTATGAAGATAATCATATCGCGAAGATCCCGCCAATACGATCAGACTCCTTGGCTCCAAATAGAGTTCTGTGTGCTTGGCTCTGTCTTTAGCCTCTGTAAACCGCATCCCGCATCCACTTCCCAAAGTCAGAGATACTACGATGCTTCCAAAACAGGGTTCGCAATCTATGTGGGGAGAAATCCCTTGTCCCGGCTGGTATTCATTCACAATGGCTTGATCCGGACAGAAAGATAAGATCTCCTGCTCTTGCAATCGATCTGTCAACAGGCTCATCCAGTCGGGCAATGATCCGAGAAAGAAGGAATGGTCGATTTTTCGCGCGCGATAATCATATTTATAGCCATAATGCTGAACCCGCCGTTTCAGTTCATCCAGCCAGACTTGTTGGTCAATGTGAGTCAAGAGTTCTGATTCCTCTTTTGCAGAAACAAAATGCTGAACATACGACAAGCCCGGCAGGAGGGGCATTGAAGGCGAATTGGGGGAGTCCGAATCAAAAAGAGAGAATTGCATGTGATCAGAAAGTAGTGATTGTTGCGTTCACGAGCTGATAATTCTATGGGTCTAATTGGGGCCTGTTGATTTTCAACGCCTTCTTCTGGCTTTTGAGAAAAAAGTCATCTGCGAAATATCCGCATCCGCTTCTTCAAAGGCCTTCCTCTGGGATTCATGTGCCCGGGCTCCTTCCATCACGGCTTTTGAAAAATCAGCTCCCGAAATCTCGGCATATTCAAAATCAGCTCCTGTCAGATCTGCCCGTTGAAATTCTGTATTTCGGAGGATCGCTTTACCGAAATAGGCACCGGGCAAATCCGCATCTTGCAGATTTGCGTTCTCAAGATTGGCTTTTTCCAGAATGGCATCTCTCAGTTTGGCAAAGGTGAATATTGCTCTTTGCAAAAAGGCATGAGATAAATCTGCCAATTCCAAATTCGCGCCCCCAAGGTCGGCCTTAAACAAATCTGCATTCCTAAGCTTTGCTTTCACCAGATAGGCAGATCTAAGATCCGTTTCGGAGAAATCGACCCTTTCCAAAGATAACCCTTCCCTCCTTATGAGGTGGACCTGATTTCCGAGTCTCCGATAGATTTCTTTCACATTCACAAATTGCTTGAATGAGAAAGGTGTATGGTAGTCCTCGATAAAGGATCTCAATTCTTCTGCTTGTTCTGGCGACAGAAGAAATGGAACACAAATCCTTGTTCGATTCAGACTCCAATCGATCTCTTCAGGAACATTCAAGCTGGTGCCCTCCATTATTTCTGCCCTTACTTCTGACACAAGATCACTCATTGATTTGTGGGCATGTAACATGATTTCCACCTGTAGCGAGACTACTGAATGGGGAGAATGTGTCATAGGTAAAAGAGTTGTAGAGCGTGGAAGATCACCCTTTCCTGAAATCATCTGAAAACTATTCTGTAACTTCAAGCTATCCAAACAACATTCACCCTCAAGCTATTCTTATGCGCAAGTGCCTGTTTCTCATCCTGATCTCGCTGCTCATCCTGAATGTAGGTGTTCCTTCCTATTCTTACTCACAGTCGAAGGAAGAGGTTACCAATATCAATCAACAAATCTGGGAGCCCTTTATTGACAGTTATGCCAGTTTTGATGCAGAACAATTCATGAGTCTGCACACAGAGGATGTCATTCGAGTCCCGAGAGACAGCAAAAAGATCTATGTTGGAGATGAATATGGCCAACGAATGCATACTTCCTTTGGCAGAATGAAGGAATCAGGCACCATTCGTTCGATCGAGTTTCGCTTCCTTCAGCGAATGGTCCACAAAGAAGCGGGCTATGAAGTTGGGTATTACAAAATCTCTACCCAACGTCCCGGAGATCAGGTGCGTTTTTATTATGGAAAATTTCATGTAACGCTCCGAAAAGTGAATGGGACCTGGAAAATCGCCATTGATTCTGATAGCTCTGAGAACAACAGCATCACGGAAGAGGAATTTCAGTCCGGGAAGCCTTTATAAAACTTCTTCGTTCCCCGATTTTCAAGACAGCATATCCTTGCCTCTCCCGCTCGGCAATCTGGATGAATTCATTCGGGTCAGCGGTATTGAAGGTAAACATGTCATAGTGACACGGAATGATACAGGAAATCCCCAATTGTTTTCCCAGCCAGACCGCTTGCTCACTGTTGAGATTGCCTGCAACTCTTCTGGCAGGATCACGACCATTGATGGGAAGAAGGGCAAGATCGATGGAGAAGGGATTCAGGTAGTCCAGCATTCCGTCGTACAACATGGTATCTCCCGAATGATACACACACCATGGACCGAACTCTGCTACATATCCCACACATTTGTTGCAGCCAGACTCATCGACTTCCAGTTCTTCATGAGCTGCAGGAATAGCAGTCAAGCGAATCCCGTGGGCCTCAAAGGAGCCTCCTGCCGTAAGTCCAATCGGATAATCGACATCTGCCCCTATCCGATTGGCGACAAACTGTCTGTTCGCCTCCGGGATGATCAATGTTAGGCCAGGATTGATTTGCATGAGTGGGATCAATGTCTCTCCATCCAAATGATCCGTATGATTATGGGTACTGGTTACCAGATCAATGAAGTCCAGTTTTTCTGGTGAGATGACCAACTCACTCATGCGAATATGCGGCTTATCTGTATCTGCATATTTCTTCGTCAGTGAATCCGAAAGATAAGGATCAAACAAGAGATGCTTCCCTTGCCATTGGATCAGGAATCCACTTTGTCCTAGCCACCAGAGATGGAATCCATCGGTCTGCTGCTGCATGGCCTGGATATCGGATAGCAAGGATCCATGTGATTGAAAGGCTGGAATCATAAGAGAAAGAAAATTATCAAAGGGTCTTTCTGATTTCATGAGCACCCAACACCATGTTCGTCATTTTTTTTCGAGAAGCCCATCGAGCTGTCTGACTGAGGCCGCAATCCGGTGCAACAGAGATCCGATCAGCAGCTACGTGGCGCAGACACAATCGAATGCGGTCCATTACATCCTGAACGGTTTCGATATAGTAGCTCTTGACATCAATGATGCCGACCGCTACTTTTTTCTTCTCTGCTATGGTTTGGATTAACTCTATCTCTGCGAACTCACGATTGGCCATCTCTACATGAATTTCTTCCACCATGAAATCCAGAAAATCTGGAAACATGGGTGCGATTTTTCGATAACCAACCGCATGTCCTTTATAATTCCCAAAGCAAAGATGGGTGGACAATCGACATTGGCCAGCCACTTCTTCTACTGTCCTGTTGAAGATATCCACAAATCGCCGCGTATCTTCTTTGTAGGCATAACAACTCATGGACGGCTCATCCAGCGTAATCTCTTCACATCCCTCCGCCACCAATGCGATGAGTTCTTCGCGCACAATGGGAATCAAAGCTTCGGTGATGGCATACCTGTCTGGATATTGTGCATTGGGGAGTAACCTCCCACTCAGCGTAAATGGTCCGGGCACACTGGCCTTGAGAACTGGGCCTGCTGGCGCCAGTCGCCTCAGTCGTCGATATTCTGCGACAACTCCCAGCCCTTTGGGTGCAGTCAACTCTGCCATGATTCGATGTTTTCCTCGTTGATCATGGGCAGGTGGTCCAAACTTCCTTGGAACAATGGCCGTCGGTTCGATTCCCGTAAGATGGCCATAAAAGGACAAATTGAAATCCAGGCGGGTCTGTTCCCCATCACTGATGACATCCAGTCCACTCCTAACCTGATCCTGTATCGCAACAACGACAGCGTCTTCAATCATTTCCTCCATATCGGCAGGCCCAAATTGATCCAGTTGACTGCTAGCAAATTCCAGCCAGCCGGGAAATGGATAACTGCCAATCACAGTGGTTCGGATGGGAGGCTCTGATCTCATCTTAGCAAAATTTAGGAAGTATGTGAGGGTGATGGTCCAACTTCTGCATACAACCTGGCCATGCGATGTGCATGCTGGTCATAGGCAGATTCGAATAAATCGGTGGCTCGTTCCGGACCAACGATAGCAGAAGCAGTCAGGACAGTTGGCGGAGCTCCCTTTTGGGTCAGCAGATGAGCAACTTCTGCTTTGATAGAATTCACAATAGCAACTCCTCCCAAGGTGGACCCTGGCGAGACAGGCGTATCCAGTCCCTCCACATACACCATCGCATCTCCTACTGGCGCGCCTGAATCCAACACAATATCTGCCCAATCGCCCAATTTGGTGCCATTGGGATGTTTGCTTGTGCTGGCCTCCGAATGCTGGCGGGAAATCAGTGCAACCACCTTAACGCCTCTTTTGTGAAAGCCTTCTGCCATCTCGATCGGAACGATATTGCATCCGCTGGAAGAAATCACCAGGGCAGAATCGCTGGGAGAGAGGTCGAAATTCCGAAGAATCCTCTCCGCCAGCCCCGATACATTTTCCAAAAACATGGCTTGTCGTTGACCATTTGCACCTGCCACCAAATTGTGGAAGGTGAGAGACAGTTCCACAATGGGATTGAAGCCAGGAAAGGACCCATACCTGGGCCACATTTCCTCCACCATGATTCGGCTGTGCCCCGAACCAAAAAGATGCACCATATTTCCTTGCAAAATGCTCTCAGCAAACACGGAAGCAGCCTGCTGAATGCTCGCTTCCTGTGCAGCCACAGTTTCCAGGAGTGCTCTGGATTTTTGGAGAAAGATAGAAGTAGGAGAAGTCAAGATGAGGTGTACAGTTATTGGTTATTGAGGTGAAACAAATAAACTGCTTTTTCCACGAATTCAAAGGATTGCAAATAGTTTTTTGGGGAAGGTCGATCAATTCCCCAAGCGTTCGAAAATCATTCGCTGCAGTCCATCCTCATAATAGATCTCCATCATTTGGCCAGTAATTCGATACCGCTTTGCTGTCTGCAATGCCTCCCACAACCCTTCACTCCATTCCGGTTCTCCAAAGAGGGTTCCTTCTACCTCAGTGGTTTCCATATCTCCATCATTTTCAATCTGATAGGTTCCACGCAGTTGGTTGGTTGGGGTCTCGGCTGTAAAACTGCCTCTTTTTCCCTGATCATCAAATGATACAATGACAGCCCGAGGCAGGTCATCGGGTTCGTGTTGCACCTCCCCCGTATGGCCATTTTCATACTGAATCAAATGCCAGGTCCCTGTCAAGGTATGAAAGGGATCTGGCGGTACACATGCCGAGTTTCCAAGCATTAATAGCCCCAGAAACAGCAGGACATATTGTCCTCTTACTGTTGAAATCATACGAATGTTATGAAATTATCTGAGGTAAAATGCTACAGAATAGGCGAAAAATTATTGGATTAATAGAGCAAGAACCAAAATCGTTCTGTGTTTCAAAAGTGAGAAAAAGTCCGAATTTTCGAAAAACGAAAACGTCTCAATTCTTACACCAAATCGTATTATCTTCGAGGATAAGTATAAAAGCCTTTTCCGCTTTTCCGTCCCAAATGGCCTGCTACTACCATATTTCGCAACAACGGACAGGGTGCATATTTGGGATTTCCTAACCCCTCGTACAGGACCTCCATGATAGCCAAACAGACATCCAACCCAATAAAATCAGCCAATTGCAAAGGCCCCATTGGATGCGCCATGCCTAATTTCATGATGGTATCGATCTCCTCCACGCCTGCAACTCCTTCATGATAGGTAATAATGGCCTCATTGATCATGGGCATCAGAATACGATTTGCGACAAATCCAGGATAATCATTGGCATGGACGGGGGTTTTGCCCAAATCATCCGTAATGGCCAGAATCGTTTCCTTTACCTGCTCAGAAGTATTGTAGCCAGAAATCACTTCCACTAGCCGCATGACTGGCACAGGATTCATGAAGTGCATCCCGATGACTTGCTCTGATCTTTGGGTGGCGGCTGCAATTTTCGTGATAGAAATAGAGGAAGTATTGCTCGCAAGGATGGCCTCCGATGGCGCTGCAGCATCTATTTGTTCAAAAATTTTGAGTTTTAGATCCAGATTTTCTGTTGCAGCCTCCACAATAAGCTGCCTGTCTTGTACCCCTTCTCCCAGATCTGTCATGAGTCGAATCCGCCCCATTGCTGCGGTTTTGTCTTCAGCAGAAATCAATTCCTTTTTTACCTGCCTATCCATGTTTTTGCTGATCGTTGCCAGTCCTCGGTCCAGGGCCTCCTGGGAAATGTCAATGAGGTTGACCTGATAGCCATATTGAGCAAATACATGGGCGATGCCATTGCCCATTGTTCCGGCACCTATGACAGCGATTTTTTCGTGAGTTGAGATCATATCGGGGGGAGTGATTGATTATTGGGTGATTGGTGATTGAGTTATTGGGTTGTTGGTGATTGGCTATTGGGGGGTGTGGCGACTTTTGAGAACAGAAACGATCTCTGGGAGGGAGCTTTGTTTGGCCTCCAGTAGGATCATCAAATGATAGAGAAGATCTGCACATTCATTCTGAAATAACTCTTCATTGTCATCTTTGGATTCAATCACAACTTCTACTGCTTCTTCTCCGACTTTTTGCGCAATTTTGTTGATGCCTTTTTTGAAGAGTTGGCTTGTATAGGAGCTTTCTGAAGGATTCTTTCTTCTTTCCTGAATAATTCTGGAGAGATGGAGCAAAAAACCTAGTTCTGATTCATTTTTTTCCTGAAAACAGGTGTCAGCTCCTGTATGACAGACCGGACCTACTGGATTGACCTTGATTAAGAGGGTGTCCTGATCACAATCTTCAGTGATACTAACAAGCTGCAAGTAATTTCCAGAAGTCTCTCCCTTTGTCCACAGTCTGCCTTTGGTCCGGGAGAAAAAACAGACTTTCCCTTCCTGTTGGGTTTTTTCCAATGCCTCTTCGTTCATGAATCCCAGCATCAGGACCTTATCCGTGCTTGCATCCTGAATGATTGCAGGAATCAGGCCGTTGAGTTTATCAAAATCAAGTTGTTGCATCTCCTTCATTTTCGCTGCGAAAGTAGGCAGAGTGAATAGGTTTTCAAAACCCTCTTACCTCTAATATTATATCCGAATGGGAATTCCATCTTGTTGTAAGTAGGATTTCAGTTCAGGAATCGGAATACTCCCAAAATGAAAAACACTTGCCGCCAATGCTGCATCTGCTTTTCCTTCCCGAAATGCCGCTGCAAAATGCGCCTTCTTGCCTGCTCCACCAGAGGCAATCACCGGGATCTGAATCGCTTCGGCGATGCTTCGGGTAATGTCCAGGGAAAAGCCTTGTTGCGTGCCATCTCCGACCATGGAGGTCAACAAGATTTCTCCGGCTCCCCTCTTAGCGACCTCCTCTGCCCACGCCACGGCATGTTTGTCAGTTGGTTTCCGTCCTCCGTGGGTATAGACCATCCATTCTTCTTCCAAGCGATTGGTATCAATCGCCACGACTACACACTGGCTCCCAAACTCTGCCGCCAATTCGTTGACCAACTCAGGTCGTCGGACAGCAGCCGAATTGATCGAAATCTTATCCGCACCAGCCCGCAGCAATCTATACACATCTTTCACAGATCGGATACCTCCGCCAATGGTAAATGGAATGTTGATTTCTCTCGCTACCCGCTGTGCCAGCTCAGCCATCGTGTCTCTATGCTCTACGGTTGCTGTGATATCCAGAAAAGTCAATTCGTCGGCTCCTTGCTCTGCATAGGCCGCAGCTAACTCTACAGGATCGCCTGCATCGCGAATGTTGACAAAATTGACGCCTTTCACCGTACGGCCATCCTTGATATCCAGACAGGGAATGATTCGTTTTGTTAACATGAGGGATTGCTTATTGGGTTGTTGGTTATTCGCTTATTGTGTTTCTGCTAATTCCTGAAGACTGATCTTGCCTTCGTAAATGGCTTTACCGATGATGATGCCATACATTTGTTGTGCCTGAAGCGCATGAACATCCTCAATGCCGCTGACTCCTCCACTGGCAACCAGCTGAAGATCCGGGAATTGTTGCATGAGTTGTTGATACAATTCGATGGCAGGTCCTTGTAGTTTGCCGTCTTTGGAGATGTCTGTACACACCACTGTTCGAATTCCCTGGGACATATAGTCCCTGATAAAGTCTTCTAACAGGAGTTCCGTTTGGGTTTGCCAGCCGTGAATGGCAATCTTTCCATCTCTGACATCTGCGCTCAGAATCAATTTGTCACCCCCATATCGATGCAACCACTCCAGGAACATCTCCCGGTTTTTTACGGCCAGACTTCCTACATTTACTTGAGATGCCCCACTATCCATCACCAATTGCAAATCTTCATTTGACTTTACCCCCCCTCCGAAATCAACACTCAATTGTGTCTGGGTACAGATTCGTTCCAATACCCGCCAATTGATAACTTTTCCTGCTTTCGCACCATCCAGGTCGACCAAATGCAAATATTTGAGCCCATGCTCTTCAAATTCTTTTGCCACCTCTAATGGATCGTCTCTGTAAGTGGTTTTCCTCTGATAATCACCTTCAACCAGACGTACACATTTGCCATCGATCACATCTATTGCCGGGATAATTCTTGACATGGGAATTGCTTTTTGCGTGATTCTTATTGTTGAATTGTGGATTGATTGTGGCCTTTCTCGTTCTTTGATGTATTGGTATCGTTCTCCTTCCCATCCTATAGCTGAATGAAATTCTCCAGGATTTTTGCCCCCACTTTTCCGCTTTTCTCGGGATGGAACTGAGTCGCGTAAAAATTGTCCTTATGCAGTGCCGCACTGAATGGCCGGGTATACTCGGTTTCAGCTATCGTGTAGGGGCCTGATTCGACAAAATAACTATGAACAAAATACACAAATGCCTGTTCACCCAACTCCTTGAGAAGCGGAGAATCATTGGTTTGAAGAAGATTCCATCCCATATGCGGAACTTTGTGAGAGGCATTGGAGAATAGGCGCACTTGATGTGGAAAAATATTCATACAGCTGGTGTCGCCTTCCTCTGAATGTTGGCACATCAGCTGCATTCCCAGGCATACCCCAAGGACAGCCTGACGTAGATTTGGAATCACTTGATCCAAACCAGTCTGACGAAGATATCGCATGGTCGTGCTGGCCTCTCCAACTCCAGGAAAGATGACTTTATCCGCCGCTTGTATCGTAGCAGGATCATCGCTCAAAGTTGGAGATATCCCTAATCGTTCTAATGCGTATATAACAGAGCGGACATTTCCAGCGTTATATTTAACAATGACTAAGTTCATATAGGGTTAGGAATTTTGTGAGATCGTTCTGTATATTGAAAATGAAGCGACTATATTCTGCCAAGGCTTTGCACTTCATGGATTTTACTTCAGCTAAGACATATATTCTTCAGAGACTTCGTACTGAGCTTTCCGAGAAGCTGACGTATCATAGTTATCAACATACCCTTGAGGTTCTTCGAGCCGTCAAGGAAATTGCTGATGCTGAAAAAATATTTGGAGAAGCCCTGCATTTGCTGGAAACGGCTGCGGCTTTTCACGATGCTGGATTTCTGCGAACCTATCAGGAACATGAACAAGCTGGCTGTCTGATTGCAAGAGAACAACTTCCCCGTTTTGGGTATTCTGACAAACAAATTTCGCGAATCTGCGAGATGATTTTGTCTACGCGAATTCCACAGTCTCCTGGCTCTCACCTGGCCAAAATCCTTTGTGATGCAGATCTGTATTACCTGGGCCAGGATGATTTTTATGCAACAGGACAAAGCCTGTTTCATGAATTCAGGGAAAGAGGCATTGTCAACAATGAAGAGGAATGGAATCGTCTTCAGGTTCGGTTTCTGGAAAGTCATCAGTACTTTACCCGGACCGCCATTGAACGCAGGGCCATGCGGAAGGCTCAGCACCTCGCCGAAGTCAAGGCCATTGTAGATAGCTACGCTGCCTAGGAGAGCATCTGGTCGCCTTTGCATTGTTGTTTCATGCCATAAGTACTTCAATATGTGAAGGAATTCGTTCCCGATTTTTGTCTTCATAATACTCCCTTTGTGCTGGGCAAACTATCATCTCCCACTCTCTTCGCTATGGCCAATCGCATCGCACGGGCCACTCCTTTGAAGATGGCCTCAATCATGTGATGAGCATTCTTGCCCCTTACCTTGATATTCATGGTACAACCAGAGGTATCGCAGAAGGATTTGAAAAAATGCTCGACCATCTCAGTGGGAAACTCTCCCACCTTTTCCCTACCAAATTCGCCATCGAAGACCAGATAGGGCCTCCCCGAAAAATCCAGGGCGACCTGCGCCAAGGCTTCATCCATCGCCAGTGAGTAACATCCGTACCGCTCAATGCCTCGCTTATTTCCCAAAGCCTGTTTCAAGGCTTGCCCCAATGCCAGACCTGTATCTTCGATGGTGTGATGTTCATCAATGTGGAGATCTCCCTTCACAGCGATCTTCATATCCATCCCACTGTGTTTCCCCAATTGATCGAGCATATGATCAAAGAACCCTATCCCTGTCTGATTGTTAGTCCTTCCCTGTCCATCAAGATCCAGTTCAATGGCGATCTCCGTTTCTTTTGTGATCCGCTCAATTGATGCTTGTCGTCCCTGCTGTTGAATCAAAAAATCCGAAATATCATCCCACGAATTGGTTTGCAAAACCAGGGTTTCCTTCAAGGCGACCAAGTCATGCTCATCATCCTGATCATCAGCACTTCGACCAATGAGAATCCCTTTGGCACCCAGATTCCTGGCCAACTGAATATCACTGGGGCGATCCCCAATCACAATAGAATTTTCCAAATCATAAGCACCCTCCAGATATTGAGTGAGCAGGGCTGTTCCTGGTTTGCGAGTTGGGGCATTCTCATGCTTGAAGGTTCGATCAATGACAACATTGTCAAACTCAATGCCTTCATCACTGAGGATGCGCATCATTTTGTTATGCGGAAGCCAGAATGTTTCTTCTGGATATCCCTCTGTTCCCAGGCCATCCTGATTGGTAATCATGACCCATTCATAATCGGTCGCGCTTCGCAAGCGATACAGATTCCGAATGGCTCCTGGCAGGAATGCCAGTTTTTCCAGACTGTCTACCTGATAATCTTCTGGAGGTTCGACGATGATGGTACCGTCTCTATCTAGCAAAAGGAGTTTTTTCATTTGCTCATATGTTGAAGGGCTTGCAATAATTCTTCATTTTCATCTGGACTTCCAATGGTGAATCTCAGACATTCATCACACAGAATCACACGGGATCGGTCTCGGACAATGATGCGTTTGTTGATCAGTTCCTCATATCGTTGTCTGGCATGATCCACCCGAACCAGCAAGAAGTTTGCATCTGAAGGATAGACCCTGGAGACAAAAGAGATGTTGTTAAGCTCTCTGGCAAGATTGTTTCGCTCCTGTACGATCAGGTCTACCATCTCAATTTTTTTGTCCTCCTGCTGTATGGCTTCCAGAGCCAATTGTTGACTCATGCCATTGACATTATAGGGAGCTTTGATTTTGTTCAAGGCAGCAATGAGGTCTGGATGACCAATGGCCATCCCCAGTCGAAGATTTGCCATGCCCCATGCTTTGGAGAATGTGCGTAACAGAACCAGATGCGGATACTTGTCCAGCAATGGAATCAGCTTCTGTTGTGGAGCAAAATCGACATAGGCTTCATCCACGACCACCAATCCATCTTCCGCCATCCATTCCAGCAAGGCTTCGATGGATGCTTGATGGATACAATTTCCTGTGGGATTGTTGGGAGAACAAACGAAGATCAACTTCGTTTTCGGAAGCAAATCCGTCCGAATTTTGTCCAAATCAATCTGAAAGGCTTCCGTCAGGGGATATTCCACAGTTTCTACCCCATTAATTTCAGCACTCACCTTGTACATGCCATAGGTCGGAGGTAGAAGCACGACCCGATCCTGGCCCGGTTCGCAAAATGCCCGGAACAACAAATCAATGGCTTCGTCGCTGCCATTCCCTACAAAGAGTTGCTCCTCCTTGACACCAAGGATGGACCGCAAAGATTGTTTCAGTTCTCTCGCCAGGGGATCTGGATATCGATTGTGGCGGCCCGGAGCTGCTGATCCCAATGGATTCTCATTGGCATCGAGGAAGGTTCCCAACTTGCCGGTATATTCATCCCTGGCAGAGGAGTAAGGCGTCAGTTTTCGCAGATGAGGACGCAATAAGGCGTGAATATCTATGGTTTTCATTGAGGAAAATTTCATAGGTTTGCTTCATTCAAGGCAGACAATCTGAGACTGACAGCTCTTTTGTGTGCGATCAACTCCTCAGCTTCCGCCATGATCTCCACCGTTGGCCCCAATCGTTGTAATCCTTCAGCGGTCAACTTCTGGAAGGTGATTTTTTTTACAAAACTATCCAGAGATACTCCGCTATATGATCGGGCATATCCATTGGTTGGCAGGGTATGATTGGTCCCAGAGGCATAATCCCCCACACTCTCTGGGGTATAATTGCCCAAAAAGACTGAACCGGCATTTGTAATCCTTGCTGCCACTTCTTCGTCTCTTTCTATGGCCAAGATCAAATGTTCAGGCGCATACGCATTGATCAGCTCAATCGCTGTTGCTTCATCTTCTACCAATATGGCCTGACTATTTGCCAATGCTTTTTCTGCGATATCCGCTCTGGGAAGCTGTGGGAGTTGGAGGCGCAATTCTTCCTGCACCTGCTCAATGAGTTGCCGACTGCTTGACACCAACAATACCTGACTATCGATCCCATGCTCCGCTTGAGACAGCAGATCGGCTGCGACAAAAGCAGGCTTCGCAGTATCGTCCGCCACGACTGCCAACTCAGATGGCCCTGCTGGCAAATCTATTGCCACCCCTTCCTTTGCCACCAATTGTTTGGCCATGGTAACATACTGATTTCCTGGCCCAAAAATCTTGTACACTCGTGGGACGCTGCTCGTCCCATAGGCCATGGCTGCAACCGCCTGTGCACCGCCGACTTTGCACATGGTGGTCACCCCACACAAGGATGCCGTATACAGAATCGCTGGATGTACCTTGCCAGAAGAATCTGGGGGCGTACACAGGACTATTTCCTCGCATCCGGCAATATTGGCAGGCACTGCCAGCATCAAGACAGTGGAGAACAAGGGAGCCGTTCCTCCGGGAATGTATAGGCCTACCTTCTCGATAGCTATGTTTTTTCTCCAGCAAAGCACACCTGGCATCGTTTCAATCTTGTCATCCGATGCTTGCTGAGATTGATGGAAGGTCAGGATATTCTGCCGAGCCTGCTGAATGGCTTGCTTGAGAGAAGGATCTAGCAGCGATTCTGCTTGCTGGATCTCTGCCTGGGACACCCGAATCTGATCCAGCTGTACCTTGTCAAATCGACTGGTCAGCGCCTTGAGGGCTTCATCCCCTTCTTGTCGAACGGCATCGAGGATGGGCATGACTCTGGATTCCAATTCAGCGAATGCCACCACTGGCCTGGCAAGCAAGGCAGGCCAATCTTTGCGTTGTGGAAAGTGACTATACTTCATCAGACAATCATTTTTTCGATGGGAATGACCAAAATGCCTTCTGCACCTGCGCCCCGGAGTTGTTCGATTACTCCCCAGAAATCGTCCTCCTGAATCACAGAATGTAAGGAACTCCATCCTGAATCTGCCAAGGGCGTTACGGTTGGACTTTTCATACCAGGAATGAGAGATACGACTTTATCAACTGCTTGATTGGGCACATTCATGAGAACATATTTATAGGAACGGGAGCGCAATACAGATCGAATTCGGAACAGCAATTGCTCTAAAATGGCTTGATTTTCTGGTTCGAGATCCGGCTTTGCGATCATCACGGCTTCGGAGCGGAAGATGATTTCGACCTCTTTGAGGCCATTGGCGAACAGGGTGCTGCCCGAACTGACAAGGTCACAGACGGCATCTGCCAATCCAATGCTGGGGGCAATCTCCACAGATCCACTGATTTCATGAATCTCAGCCTGAATGCCTTCTCTGTCTAGGTGATCCCGCAGAAGATTGGGATAGGAAGTGGCAATTTTTTTACCCTGAAAAAAGCTGATTCCCTCATAGGTCTCCTCTTTTCTGATGGCAAGTGAAAGACGGCAACGAGAAAATCCCATTTTTTCGACCAGCTCTACTGTCTGGCCTTTTTCAGCCAGAACATTTTCTCCTACAATTCCGATATGCGCAACACCAGTAGCTACATATTTGGGGATATCATCATCTCTCAGGAACAACAATTCGATTGGGAAATTATAAGCGGTGGATTTGAGTTTGGTCTTGTTTCGGGAGAAAGAAATGCCACATTCTTCCATGAATTGAAGGCTTCTTTCACTGAGGCGACCGGATTTTTGGAGGGCAATCCGCAAAAGGGGTGTCATTTGATTATTAAGTTATTGGGTTATTGGGGGCTTGAGAAATGGATGGATTATTTCGGGTAAATCTTGCCTTTGACATGATCATATAAGTCATACCGACATTCTCAAGAATGGTGTGGCAAGCGTGCCCAAGGGGGTGATATGAAAATAAAATTCCTCCTAGGAGGAATGATGATGTGCATGTGTATGGTGTACCTGGGCAAGTGATTTGCCAGATAGGGGGGAGAGATATGTACACCAATAGTTCATGTCGCTGCAAATATAGGGGAGCCGAATTCAGAAAAGCAAATGAATGTTGCGAATAAATTGAGAAAAGTATGAGCCTTTCCTCAAAAGACAGAAAGCTTCGACCATGATCACAAGAAATAGTGGGATAAGAATCAGGTCCATTCAGCCTTGGGCAGAACGCATATGCTTGACAAACCGCAGGATGCTTTCCCGAACAGGACCCGGCAGAAAGAAAATGATTCCAAATCCAAGCAATCCTAGCGCAATCAGCAACAGGCGATGATTGTGCCAAAGCCACTCAATGCGGAGAGGATTACGCACATCCAGATAGGCACCACTTTCGATTTTGTCCATTTCACCTTCAAATGCAATACGAATCCCATCCTGGACCAAACTCACTTGCCGGATCGCAATGGGCTGATCACACGTCAATGCCAGCCCCTCCCCTTCTTGAATCTGGATCGTCTGCAAAGGAGAATGATCATGCTCCTGTAAGACAAGTCTGGCCCCAAGGATCGTTGGACGAACGACATCCCCTTCTTTGCGAAGGAATGTCGGATCACTGATCATCAAAGACTTGCCAGCAATCACCAGACTGTCCTGCGGATACAGTTCCAGACCGAAGAGAGCAGGCAGGCTATGAAAGACTATCGAACTTCTGCGCGTGGTTTCCCCAAACAACCGCCATGAGGCCAGACCAGATAATTCTCCCAAAGCTGGAATTCCCTCTACCAATACTTCTTCCGTCTGTAGATGCGCTTGCTCCATATAGCTAACAGTGCAGGACAGTGAATCCATTTGCTCCACGAGTATTCGCAGTGAACCACGCTCATCAGGAAGTCGCTCCAGTGTCAGCATTGTGCCTGATTGTATATCAAGCGCTTCCAGACGAGTCGATGTCAGAAGATTGACCCCTAGTCCTGGAATGTCGGGAATTGCCCTCAAGCGCAGGCTGCCCTCCGGGACTTGATAAGAAGGCTCTAAATCAACTCTTATGTCTGTCTGTAGCTCCAGGCTATCTGCTTCGGCCTCAAGCTGGCGAAAATCTGTAATCCGAACCTGAGAAAACTCGATCCCCTCCAGCTCATATTCCCCTTGCTGATGAATAAAACTGAATCGGTCCATGGTCAACTCTCCTTCTACCCGCAGATTGGTTTGGGGTTGAAACAGAAAAAAGAGGAGACTTCCAGCAATGAGCAGATAGGCAGCCAAAGATGCAAGCCATCGATAGCGGAGGCGCCTTTCCTCAACGGCCATTGCAGGAGGAAGCATCAGATCTGCAGCTAAGTCTGCGACCAGGCCCAATAGGCTCTTGCGAATTCTATTGCGTTCACGGGCGGCTTCGTCTGGCGCAAGCGTACCATTCCTGATTTGCTCATTCAAATTTGTCAAGCGACCGGATAGTAGCATGGCTTGTCTTTGGCTATGGTCAGGCAAACTCAGCTCTGCTGATAGTAGCACTGTCAGCACTGCTTCCAGCTTGTCTCCTGAGACACGGGCAGACAAATATTCACGAGCTGGCTGGGACATAAAATTGAAATGAATAGGTAAAAGGGTCCAATGTGCCTCTCTCTTTGAGGGTCAATTCCACAAAGACCCAAGTTCCAGCTGGTAATACCTTGGCTGGAATCGACAAAGCCAGAATGCTGCCTCCACTGCGCGCCGCCACCCCTTTTTGAAGCAGAATCCTCCCTCTACGACTCTCCCCCTCATGCACGGTATAGGTACCACCTGCAGCAGCTCGCCCCAGACGCAGCAATGCGACATACCGACTGATTCCAGATGGCTGACCGCCTGAATACACCTGCACAGGCGCAAATTTTTTCCTTCCGATTCCTTCCAGTTCTGCCAAAATCCCCAGATTGTTGGCGCGAATGTTCAGCTTGCGCAGCAGATAATCCACCGGCCAGCCTGCAGGACTCTGATGCCATCCTCTGCTTGTCTGCCGGTGTTTGTCTTCCCACCAATAAAACTGTGTTCCCTTTACATCCTCAGCATGCAGCTTATAACGGGAAGCTGAGGGGCTGTAAAAACGCAGCTTCAACCGCTTTCGCTGACCAAAAACATAGGGCCTAAGCCCCGTGGTCAGAGAAACCAATTCCAGATCAGGATTGCCGACTTGTCTGGAATAGGTCCCTTCATAGCGATCCTTGCGATCATTGGCTTGCTTCCAGGCTTCACTTCGCTGGGCATGCAGATTGCTCAGGAGACAAAAAAGAAGTGAGACGCATATGCTGGACCAGCTGATCATCTCTTTCATACATGAATACTTTTCAGCAATATACCATTTTTTTGCAATTCCCTGGAAATCCTGGAGGCAAAGATCCAGGACAAACCTGTCAAACCAGCAATGGAATGGACACTGAAAGCCGAAGAAGATGATGATAGACGCTGTTGAATACACTGTGTGAAAAATTTCTGGTAGTGGTTCAACTGTAATGCTAATCTTCCGACAGAATATTTGTAGAGATGATCGGCAGACCATCTCTCGCTTTGCCTATCGTAGATAGGAAGGCATTCTCTTCGATAACATCCCACCTAGCAATGGTCTGCCGATCATTGCTACGTACCATGACAGCCTTAC
>JBCCGK010000044.1:0-86970 GCA_039029315.1 Bacteroidota bacterium
AAATATTGATCCGACTTTGCTTAACTTCCACATCGTCCACTTTCAAGTGCGATAGGTCCAAAAGTTGTTCATAGAATTCCTGAGCTTCCATAAAGCCAAGGTAACATTCCCGTGGAATTTGTCACAGAACCAGAATTTTTAACTGTAAAAGAAAAACTCAAAGTACTCAAGGAGTACGAAACCATATTGGAAGAAGGGATATAAGTCAAAGGAAATCCTAGCCTTCCTCAATTTCAATCATATAACTGGCATCAAACTGTGCCTGGGCTTCAAGCATTAAAATCCCTATCTTATTCTTCAAGACCTGATCCGTATCTGAGTGATCTGCCAAGCCTAACCAAGGCTCAATACAAACAAAAGACGCTCCTGGCTTCGCCCAAATTCCTAAATACGGCCAGTTGTCATACCTGACAGTCAATATCTGACCAGATTTTCTGCTTTTTAGGCGAACCCTCTTTGAGCTAAGATCCTTGAAGATCAAGGCATCATTGTCAAACAGCTGATCATGCAGTGGCAAAACAGCACTCTTGTTTAGCATCAAGGGCCCTTCTTTCTCAATTTGTCCACCTGTATCCAACACCCAAGTTCGAACAGTTTCATTTTGCTCAAATTCCAGATAGTAGTCTGCATAGCTTTCGTCTGGGTGAAGAGGACAAGAAAAAGCGGGATGACCTCCCACAGAAAAATACATAGATTTTTTTCCCAGATTCCGGACCTGATGATGAACAACAATCTGATGGCCTTGTAGCCTGAAAGTGATCTCAAAATCAAACTTGAATGGATAAACTTCCAAACTTTCGGCATCATATCTCAAACCATAGGTCAGAAAATCCTCTCCTTTTCTTCGCAATACAATCTTGTCATTGTATCGAATGAAGCCATGACGCGGCAAAGAATATTCTTTACCCTCATGAACGTAAAGGTTGTGCTTCAAGCCGCCCACAATGGGGAATAGTACAGGGGCATGGTTGGCCCAAAATTCAGGATCAGCTTGCCATAGATACTCGATATTGGAGGCAAGTGAGCGAAGACTACAGAGTTCTGCACCTGTTGTGTTGACGGAGAGCTGAAGGAGAGAATTATGAAGGGTGTGAATCATGTCACAAACATAATAGATGTCGCGCTTTGATGGGAATAAATTTGGAACAGAAACCACATGCCAAAGCACAACCGAAAACTGGAACGGCAATGGGTCTGCATATTGTACAAAGGCTGATTGCGAACTGCTCTTCTACTCTTAATGCCTTCCCCTCAATCAGCCTATTTCATCTGCTCAATACGTGCTTACTTCGGATACCAATCTACGAGTCTCACTTCGATGTTTTTGTTCCCGGCATTCACCAGTTTCTTGAATTCCTCCACATCGCTAAACGTTCCTCCAGCTCCTCTGAAATGAAATGGATAGACGATTGCAGGTTGGAACTCCAGTACGGCTGAAGCTGCCTGCTGAACCTCCATCGTATAGGGAAGATTCATACAGACAAAGGCCAGATCAATCTCCTTTAATTGGCGCATTTCCTGAATATCTTCTGTATCTCCAGAGATGTAGAGGCGTTTCCCACCAATTTCCAGAACATAGCCATTGCCCCAACCCCTGGGATGTCTGGATTTGTCATCTTCTGGCAAATTGTACATCGGAATAGCAGTGATAGAGACTTCCTTTCGCTCGATGGTTTCCCCATTCTTAAGAGGGGTAATGGTGCCAAACGAAATGTCTCCCAAGGCTTCGACGACAGACATGGGGGCAACAAGTTCGCTTCGTCTGAGGGTTAATCCTGATAGCGTTTCTTTGTTGAGATGATCTCCATGTTTATGGGTAATCAAAATCAAATCAGCTTCCTGAAAGCCTGCAAACTTTTCTGCTCCACCATATGGGTCTATGTAGATGGTAACCCCTTCCCACTCAAGAACCATTGTGGCATGAAGGATTGGACTGATATGCAACTCGCCTTTATCTGTAGAAATGATTTGTTTTTCGCCCGTTTGAGACATCAAGGAAGAAAGCATCAGGCATCCAAGCAGAGCCATAGACGAAAATTGTTGAAACAAGACAGTCATCGTAAGAATTTTGGATCAATCTACAGAAAGAATCACAGGTTTGTAGAATTAAGTTTGCGGCCTCATTCCCTGGCTTGCTTTACTCCATTAGGTGAGGCTCTTTCAGGTTCTTTTTTGCATCCGCTTTGTAGTAATAATTGTCATTCATATCCAGCGTAAGCTCATACGACTGGATCGCTTTGCCCCTCTGATCGAGATTGTCATAGCAAACGCCCTTATAATAGCTATTGCCAGCCAGATATACATCCTCCTTGACAAGCGCCAGTTCAGCCATGTGGTTGCTTGTCTCAAAATACTCCAGGGCTTTGGCAAAATCATTGTATTCAAAAAGCATCGCAAAGCCCTTATAGTGATATACCTTGATCATTAGATGGGTGGTATAGCGACTTTCAAGGCTGTTTATATTTCGAGTGGTATGTCCAGCCTGCGCCTCATAGGTTGCTATGAGATGATCTATGATTTTCTCCCCAGCCGCGATTTGGCCATTCATCATTAATCCTCTGGCATAGTCGCTTTCAAACCAGGTATTTCGAGGATATTTGTCAAACAGCTGTTTCGTAATTTTCAAACCTTTTGGCAGATCAGGCAATTCATCCAGGTAGATATATCCCAAAAAAAATCCTGCCTCAACCTGGGTAAAACTGGGGGTAGAAGCGGCTTGTTGCAATTCTATCAGCCCCAAATCCTTGTCTCCATCTGGAAAGAAGTACATCAAGGGTCGAACAATTGGATAGAAATCACCATAAGTAGCCACATAATAGTGATACAGGCCTGCTACCATATAAAATTCTGGCTGTTCTCCCACATATTTCAGGCTGCTCTTCAAAGGACTAATCACTTTTCGTGCTGACCCAATGGCTGCGAAATACTCTTTTCGATATGCATGAAGTCGCCCAAGAAGCGCATAGGACATGAAAGAAAAGAATGTCTGTTCCTGTTCAAGGGAAGGCGTACCATCTAAGTCCTTATTTTTTGTCAAAGCCACTTCAATCTGATCTTCAATAAAATCGTAATAGGTAGGCGTATTGACACTGATATAAGTTTGCCACCATCGATTCATTCCCTTCATAAAGGGGCCTGCAGGATGAGTAGGAAATTCGATGGTAATTTTCTCAAATACTTGTTCTGCCTGATCATACTCCATATTGTACATCAAATCCAGGCCACTCTGAACTGTCGCTTTGAATGCAGGATCATTGAAAACCTGGGCAGATGTTGTAGGGAGAAATAGGGAAAAAGGAATAAAGAATAAAAGTAAAGCAAAATGCTTCATACAAAGAGGAATTTTAAGATGGTGCTTCTGGGGATAAAATTAGGAGCATCTTCACTACATTGAACGGTATAAAATGAGAAATCGTTTATCCTTTTTGTCAGAAGTTATCCACCTGAAAGATTGTCTCAAAACAATTCAGTGGCCACTCCGGAGAGGGCCACTGCCATAAACAACAAAGTTAGGGAGTTGTTTATCTTTGAAGTAGCATCGAACTGCTCACTCGATGTACCCCGTCTTGTATCTCTATCACATACAATCCACTTGGATGATGAGTGGCTGGCTGCCAGGTGATTTCATGTTTCCCAACTGGGTATCCTCCCAGATCCTTTTGCCAAATCATCCTCCCACGCATGTCATATACTCGCATATGCGCATTCGAAGAAGCATGTAGTTCAAAGACGAGCTGGGTTTGATCCTGTACCGGATTAGGATAATTGTCAAACAGGGTAAAGGGGACAATATCCGTCTCAGCATGTGGGATGATGGCCTGCTCATCATTGATGGCCAGACTACTCACAATAGATCGTCGAAAGGAAGCATGCTCAACATTCAGGGATATATTGTAAATCCCTGGTGTCAACATCTCATCGATAAGAGTAGAAAAGACATGGCCTCCATCAGGCTGAAATGATAGCACTAGCGGAGAGGCTCCTTCCACTGCGCCCCCATCCAAACTGGCAGTTTTTTGCAGGACAGCCGTGACCTCAATTCGGTCTGAGAGGCCGAAAGGCAAATTGTCCAGACCGACTTCCAACCGAATCTCTTCTTCTGGTTCATATACCAGTTTTTTCTCATCAAGATCTGAAGAAAGATGTGCAACAATTCCATTGGTTTCACTCACAATGGCCACAAAAGGTGATTCAGAATCAATGGCATAGGAACCTTCACTACCTGACGGCAAGGCAAACCAGGTACTGAATCCTCTCAAGAACTCATCATGAGAAGGTTTTTTGTGAAAAGCAATCAATTCTTCTCCTTTGGGATTGGTAATCCGGATTTCATCAGACTGGAACTCATGTCTGACCTCTATCCAGACCTCACCCGCTTCAGGTGGAATGACAAATCGCTGTTCACCACTTTCAGAGGCAAGAATCTGCGAGTGGCTGTGAACAACAGCATTGGGATTGTAAGCTTCGGGGGTTCTCGCGTCCGAACGAACACGCAAGCCATTCAGCTGACCCTGAATCTCAGCCCACATCTGTGATCCTTCTCTGATTTCGAAGTGATCCAATTTGGAAGCATTGGCTGGATATCCGGGCCAAACGGTCAGACCGCCTGGACGTTGACTTTTGTTATAGGCAACAACCCCGTCATTGCCTCCGGTAGAATTTCCACCTCCCGCAGCAGCTATGTACAAACCAGGAATATGCAAGGGTCCCCAGGCATATCCCCAGGCCCCATAAGTCCTCGCGTCTACCTGAGGATTGTTGGGATGAGGATCTGTAATAGACCGAAAGTAATTCATATAGGAGGTCTGCAAGACATAGGTTGCATCATTCTTTTGACCCAAAGGCCAGGAAATCCAGGAGAGCCACCAGGATTGGGCTAAATCAGCCAATTGAGATCCATAAAAAGGGGTACTGAGGGTAATCAATCTGCTGACTTTGGGATGTGCACCATAATGCACCATGGCGGCTTCTGAATCTACACCGCCTTTGCTGTGGGCAACCAGGACGACATCATTGACGCCAAAATGATTGGTGATCACAATGAGCATATTGGCAAGAAGTTGCCCATTGGTCCACATATTGTCCTTTTTGCCAAGTTGAACAAAAGCGGTGCGATGTCCAGCATTGTAGGCAAAATCGTACATGTCGCCGGTCTCAAACCAGGTCTCACCCTGACCTAAATACCCATGTACAAATACCAATACTGGAGAGGAATTTCCACCGGAGGGAATGGCACCCAGATAGATCGTATTTTTCGTATCTGGCTGGTTACCAACATTTCCCGGCGGATTGAGCTGCACTACGTTTTGACCAATAGCGAAAATGGCCACGTAGAGAAAGCTCACGGGAAAAAGTAAGAATCTTTTCATAGGGGTAGATTAAGTAAGAAGAACGAAATTCAACGAAATCTAAACAATTTCGCTCTCCAAACTAATCAGTTTTTACTCAAAATCCAATCGCTAGCTGTCTACCCGAATTTGCTCTGCCAACGTCAGAGGTAATTCTGTCTCTGAACCTTGTAGACGTATTTTGATTTTTCCTCCTTCTTTGTCCAAAACGGTTATTGCCAAACCCGGAATTAATCCGGCATCCCACAGTTGGGATCGAATCAGATGATTTCGTTGCTTTTGGCTAATGGTTACTGTCTCATTTTCAGATATGGAGGCCAGGGAAGGAATATTTGTGGAATGCTTCTGAGGAATAGGAGAACCATGTGGGTCTTCTTGAGGATTCCCCAGGGACAAGGCAACTTCTTCCACCAGTTCTTCCGTAAGAATGTGTTCATATTTTTCGGCATCCTCATGAATCTGATCCAGGCTGAGTCCCATTTTCTGTACCAGATAGGTCTCCCATAATCTATGCGCCCGTACCAGCGCATATCCTTGTTCAGTTCCATGCGGAGTCAATGTCAACTGACCATGTTCTCTCACAAACTCTCCACTCCTGAGCATCTTCTGTGCCACCCGCTTGACCCTTGTTGTTGAGATTCCCAATTTCTCCCCAATTCTTTCGAGATCAATCTTCTCATGTTCCTGCTGTCTGACTGCTTGTTTGAGGATATCTTCTCGCAAAATTTTGGTTTGCTTTTTCCGCTTCTTCACATAGCGACTCATCAGCCCCCTTTTGGGCGAAAAGAAGACAGCCAACAAATATAAAGCTGTAGCCGTTACGGTCATGGCAGGCCCAGGGGTTGTCTCAAAAATGATGGCCATGAGTAAGCCCAAAGTGGTAGATAACAATCCTGTTAGTCCTGCAATCAGGACCATTTTCTTCAGTTTATAGGTCAACAGATAAGCGGTAGAGGCAGGCGTAATCAACATGGCAACGACCAAAATCACGCCAACTGATTGCAAGGAAGCCACAACGGCAAAGGACAGCAAAAGCATCAGAAAGTAATGCATCGTCCCAGTAGAGATTCCAATGGTTTGGGCAATCACAGATTCAAAGGTCGTGATGAAAAAATATCGATAGAATGCACTGATGCATACCAAAGTAAAGCCCAATACCAGGAAGGTCATCCACAAATCCTGATTCGAAATTCCCAGGACATTTCCAAAAAGAAAGTCCTTCAGATCCAAATGTACCCCTTCTTGACGGGTGAGCCAGGAAATTCCCATGACGCCAATAGCAAACATAGAAGTGAAAACTATGCCTATGGCTGCATCTTCCTGGGTTTTGACATTTCGTTGAATCCAGGTAATCAATACTGCGGCTAACAGGCCTGCAACAACAGAGCCAGTAAAAAATCCCATGATGCTGTAGCCCGCAATCAGGAATCCTGCGACAACTCCAGGCAATATCGCATGCGACAAGGCATCACCAATGAGGGACATATTTTTCAAGACGATGAAACAGCCCAAAACGCCACACATAATCCCAACCATAGCCGAGGCCAATAAGGCTCTAATTGCATAAGCATGTTGAAATAACTCTATCAATGACTCCATATTTCTGTCTGATAAATGGTCAATAAGTTATTGAAGGTCTTCCGTTTTTTGAAGAATGGTCAACCGTCCTCCATAGGTTTTTTTGATATGATCATCTGTAAATACTTCTTCGGTATCCCCCACGGCTATCACTCGCTGATTGATCATGATCAGTCGGTCAAAATATTCCTTTACCTTGGCTAAATCATGATGGATAATCACGACTAGTTTTCCATTCTCGACCAGTGAGCGCACAATTTCAATGATGCGACTCTCTGTCGTGATATCCACGCCCACAAAAGGTTCGTCAAACAGATAAATCTCTGCTTCCTGGCACAAGGCTCTTGCAATAAATGCTCGTTGTTGCTGCCCACCGGAAAGCTCTCCGATTTGTTTGTGTTGCAAATCGGCGATTCCCAACTGCTCTAGCGCATCAAAGGCTTTGTCGTGATCCGTCTTGGCCAATCGATCAAATACCTGATGGTGGGGATATCTTCCCATCAAGACTACATCCATGACTGTTGCCGGGAAAGACCAATCTATTTCCTCTTTTTGAGGAATATAGGAGATATATTTTCGGATGTCCTCGACAGATTCACCATTCAGAGAGATCTTGCCTGCATCTGGCTCAATCAACCCAAGAATGGACTTGAACAAAGTCGATTTTCCTGATCCATTCCCTCCAATCAACCCATAGACATATCCTGGCTCGATATCCAGATAGATATTGCTCAAGGCGGTCTTGCGATCATAGGATACTGTCAATCCTTGAATCTGAATGATATAGTCTTCCCATGACAATCCTGATTTTGAAGGGATGTGAAGACGCGACTTCACCACAAAAAATGCCAACACAAACATGCCCAGAATCACCCAGAGGAACAATTGATCTTTGCGATCGATGGCTGATCCTCCTAATCCTGTCAGGCCTATCACTATCAAATCAGTATTTTGCTTCAGCATACTCAAATAGCTGTCCGCCCCACTCTCTTCATCTCCCAGCGAATCAGCAAATAGCTTTCCCCCAATCTTCACCTGCTGATCTGAGGCCAATTGCTGAAGGAGCTTCGGATTAATCGTCGATTCGATAAATATGGCTGGGATCTCGTATTGTTTGACAACTCGCAGCATATTCTGATAGTCTTCAATTCTGGCTTCTGCATCAGTGCTTGTCCCCAATATTGATTCGACCTTCAGACCATATCGATTGCCAAAGTATCGAAAGGCATCGTGAGAGGTAGCCAATACTCGTTTGCTTTCTGGAATTGATTGGATCTGGGCCAGAATATAGGCATCCAACGCTTCCATTTCGGCTCGATAAGTCTGATAGTTCTGATCATATTGACTTGCATGTACAGGATCTATCCGCTTCAGGGCCTTCATGATATTTTCGATATATACCATGCCATGCCTGAGATCCATCCAGGCATGAGGGTCTACCGCACCAATGTGGTCGCTGCTTTGAATAGGGATGATTCCATCAGTGATCGATACCACCAGCGCCTTCGTTCCGGAATTATCGATCATCTCGTTCAGCCAGCCTTCCAGGGTCAGTCCATTTTTTAGAATCAAATCTGCTTCGGCTATTCTTTTTGCATCTCCCGGAACTGGATCATACAAGTGGGGATCCCCACCAATTGGCATTAAGGACTGCACCTCCACATATTCTCCGGCAAGCCTGTAAGCCATGTCTGCTATGAAGGTCGTAGTAGCAATTACTGTTGGTTTTTCTGCTGGTTGTGAAAAAGTCTGATTCCAGGCTGATATCAGCAATCCCAGACATAGCAGAATTGATTTCGGTTTCATCACTTGATTTTTTCCAAAATAAGGGAAAAAAATTCAATTTTAAAACCCATCTAAATAAATATTTAAGCCAATCTAAAAATTATCCCACCTTTGTTCTCAACCATTTCAAATCTGCAATCTCCCGAATTTCCTGAATTTCCAGTAGGAGATTCCGCCTCATTTCATCTGCTTTCACCGGTTCTCTTTGCAGATCAATTTTGACAAGTTTCTTCACCAATTTGAGTAAATTGTGGTAGATTTTTCTCTGGTAACCAGATACTTGTTTGTTTCTTCTCAAATAGGTTTGGAATGCCTTGATATGGTAAAAGAGGGAATCGTATTCTTTGGATTCGTAGTAAATTTTCAATAGCAAGGATCTCGCACTCAAATCATAATACACATCAGTAAAACTGACCTTTTGTAATTGACGCATAGCCAGAGTCAATTGATCTTGCTGATAATACAGCGTACTTAAATTAAAATTATAGGCATTTTCTCTTTGTTCGGGATGAATTTTTTCTTTGTAGGTTTCCAGGAAATCCAACACCCATTCATATTCTTTCAACCTTAGGCCAACAGTGGCGATGTTTTTGAAATGCCAGTGGACCAGGTAGCCATCTTCAATCAAGATTTCCTTTTTGAGGAGGTCCTGAAACAGGAGAAAAATTTTACTAAGATAGGCTTGATTGCCGCTATTGATTTGTTTGGTACAATAATTTGTTGCGTACCCGTAGAGATCTCGTGCAAGAGCAAGGGGAAAGCGATGCGATTTTTCGTCCAGCAATTTGACCAATTCTTCGTAGTGAGCTTCGGTCTGACTATCAGTTAGGGTCTTGTAGATTCGATAATATATGGCGATTAAGGGAACCTCTTTATATGGATTGGATGCACTTTCCAACCATTCACACATTTCCTCCACCATCAAGGGCTCATAGGTCGTATTGATGATATTATTTCGATTCAGCATTTCGCAAGAGGATCTGAGTTTGCAGACCATGTAGAAAATGTCCAGATTTTCAACTTCTTCTCTCAGGCTATCTCCAGCATCCAGGCCTCTTTTTCTTTGTTGACCAAAATATTCATCAGCGTATTTGCTCAAAAAAAAGGTCTGCAAATAGGTTTCAGGCGAATCTTGTTCCTGGCTTGCCATCCATTTACGCGCCTGATTATGATGACGTTGGAATAGATCGGGATAATTACGGCCAAGCAAATTTTGCATCAACAATCGCTTCTCAATCATCGGCTGATCCTGATAGGATTGATAGGCCAGAAAGCCTTCAAGCAGTTTTTGGAGCGCGGACAAATGATCGTACACTTGTTGCTCATTGAAGGCTGTATTCTTGCCAAACATAGAGCGAAAAGCATCGTTTTTGTTGATTTCTCCGTCAAGATTTTGCTCGTTCAACCACTCAAGAAGAGAGACCAAGCGTTCATTTCGATTAAAAAATGGAGACTTGACATATCGGACAAAAGCGCGATTTTCTTTGGAGGAAAGACTTTTGAATAATCGGATAAAACGAGCCTTATTCATTCTTCAGAAATCAATTAAAAAATACATTATTTCAATCTAATAATCAGCATGTTAAGAAAAAAATATCAGTCATTTTTTTTCAGAATTTACAGATAATGTACTTGAGTAAGCTACTCTTTTTTGTCAATTTGTTAGCTAGAATTTCTCTGTTATGACCGAAGAGGCTCTTTGAATTCTATCCATAAATCTCAAATGGCCTCATAGACCTCAACCATCAATCCAACTGCATAATTGTATGAAACACACCGTATCTTCTTTCCATCCACCTTATCTGAAACATCTCCTGCTGATGCTTGTTTCAGGCCTGATCCTCCATACAACCTATGCACAAACCCTAACGGTGAACATTCTTGCAGATACCGCCACCAATTGTCTCGGAAGTGGAGGTGTTCTTTTGTCAACAACAATTACAGGAGGAATGCCACCCTACACCATCGATTGGGGTCCAGGAACGACACTGAATGACAGCACAATAGAGGACCCGATCGCCAATCCTTCTGTCCCTGTTGATTATGTGATTGTGGTTACCGATGCCTTGCTGGCTACAGCCATTGATAGTATATCGGTAGATACAGCCAGCACACCAACTTCTTCTTTCGATTGGGTGGATACAGTTTGTTCTGCTTCCTTTGCACCACCTCCAATTTATACTGGCAATTTTGGGACAGCAGCCCTTTTCAATTGGCAACTCAACAATGGCCAAATTGTAAGCTCTAGCTCCCCAGTTTATCCAGCAGCCATTGATGTCACAGTGCCTGGTCCCTATATACTGTGCTTATGGGTGGAGGAAAATGGCTGTGTGTCTGATACCAGCTGCCAAACCTTGCTCTCAGCACAACCTCCTCTCATTTCTATTTCCCCGATCTTTGACCAATGTTTCCCGGCCAACCAGTTCAGTTTTTCTTTGATAGATTCCTCTGGTCTGGATTCTATCATATGGGACTTGGGTTCTACAGCCTCCATTCAAAATAGCAACGCATTTGTCCCATCAGGCATTCAATATCTTACTCCTGGCCAAAAGACCATTTCTGCCATCGGATTCCAAGCAGGTTGTCCGACGGATACAGCTATTCAGAGTTTTTGGGTCAGTCATCCACAAGTCAGCATTTCCGCCGATACCCTTGTCTGCACGGGAGACACAGTTTCTTTTTCTGCCATCGATGCGTCTTTGCCCGGAACCGCTGGTGGATTTCTGAGTTGGCAATGGTTTTTCAGTACAGGCGCGAGCTTTCAGGGTCAATCGATTACAGAAGTGTTCTCCACTCCTGGAGTCTATTCAGTGGTGCTCCAGGTTTCGGACTCATTTGGTTGTACTGCAACTGATTCCCTCGACATTGTGGTTACACAAGCACCAACAGGAAGTTTTTCCTATACCATTGACAATTGTAATGAAGTCAGCTTTAGCAACACCTTTTCTACAGGTTCTTTTCAATGGGATTTTGGAGACGGGACAGGAGATACTGCAAGCAATCCAGTCCACATCTATACAGCTCCAGCAGTCTATTTCGTAATGTTGACTGTCAGCAGCAATTGCCAGACAATTATCGTTCCGCAATCATTGACCATATTGCCCAATTGTGTATGGCCGGGCGATGCCAATAATGATTTGGTTGCAGACAATGTAGATGTTCTTGCCATTGGAGTTGCCTATGGAGATACTGGTCCTGTCAGGACAAATGCAAGTCTCCTGTGGGAGGGGCAACCGGCAGATGACTGGGCAGACACCCTGGCCAATGGAGTGAATACTTCTTATGTTGACACAGATGGGAATGGAACCGTCAATGATGATGACACGCTGGCTATTCTGACAAATTATGGCTTGACCCACAATAAAACAGAAGATTTATCAGGAGTTGGTCCTGTCCTATATTTTGATTCTAGCAGTATTGCTGGACCAGTAATGGTAGGAAATTCATTCAGCATCCCCATCATGCTTGGCACGCCTTCTGAGCCTGCTACTGATGTGTATGGCATTGCATTTACGCTTACCTATGAATCTCATCTGATAGACTCTGCCTCTGCCAAGTTTTCAGTCAGCAATTCCTGGTTTGGCAGCAATCTTTTGCGGATAGAAAAAGACTTTTATGTGGATGGAGAATTAGATGGAGCCATTTGCAGGAAGAACAAAACCAATACCAGCAATCAGGGAAAGATTGCAGGAGCAAGTTTTGTCATGATAGATGACATTGCCAAACAATTTCTGTATGATACCCTTACCCTTGGATTTAAGGATGTCGTCCTGATTCAGGCCGATGGGACACAAATTCCCGTTACCACTTTGCCCACGAAAATTGTGGTCTTTCAAGAAGACATCATCAATGCATATGATTCTGGTCTGCGTCCAGAGCAACTGTGGTTGTATCCCAATCCTGCATCTTCCATGCTTAGCCTTAGGCTCCTGGACCCTATCCAGTACGATGCCACATTATCTGATCTAAATGGCAAATTGATCCTGCGAAAAGAAGGAATTCTTAGAGAAACCAGATTGGATATCAGTAAGCTGTCAAAGGGGGTATACCTGCTGAAGATTACTCACCCCAAAGGTATTCTTACACGAAAGGTTTTCGTCCAGTAGTGGCGCCATCGATATGCTCAACAATTAGAAACCCGTTTTCTTTTTGTGAACGGTTTGCATATACTTTCCATGCTCAGGATGATTACAGTTTTTTCGCGGATCTCCACGGAACATTCTGCAAGAGGATAATACCAAACTGGCAGTGAAAGCCAGGACAAGCAGCAAGGCGATGAATCTTTGATTCTTTTTCATATCTATAGAACTGAACGTTTGTATTATTATTCTTTCACTTTGCTATACCCTTCTTTTCCCACAATTTCTCCAATTTGTTCTTCCAGCTTGATCAAATGATCCGGCGCCCCTACCCGATTGACCACAACATGCTTCTTTCCGTTCATCCGACATTCGAGTTTGGAAGACGGGACATCCATGAGATTCGGATCATCGTATTTTCCTTTCATCTCAAAATATGCGGCCTCTTTTACAGAAGTGACCAAGGCCATCACGGCTTCCTGAGTAATCTTTTTTTCATATTTTCCTTCCATTTCTACGAAAGCTTCTCCTAAATAATTCACAGTTCCATCAGCTGCTACATACAGGGTATAAACCGGGCAAGTCCCTTTGCATCCTCCACGGGAATAGATCAATTCAAAATCCTCTGGAACATCATAGCTAGCGGAGCTTTCGCCTGCTTTGCTACCCTTACATCCCCAGTTTGCGGACGAAACAAAACAAACTAGGAGAAATATTATCGTACGACTCATAGTCAATAGTTAGGATGGTTAATATTCATAGTAGTGGTGGGCAGGTAGCATCCACGTCAAATGGGCGAAATCAGAGGGTTGAGAAGCAAAGAAACTGATTCCTAGGCAAATAGTTCGACATCTTTGCCCAATAAGGCCGATCAGTATTCCTGCATCTTCTCTTTCCCCTCTCCACCTGCTTCCAGCTGTCAAACAATCTCCAAGATATAATGATTTAACCTTATAAAAAAAAGGAACCCTTGCAGGTTCCTTCTATTTTGTGGATTAGTTGTGTAGACAAATTTCGCCTAAGTCTAATTAAGTTCCAATGAGATTCTTTTGCGAATCTCTGTGACACTTTGCTTAAAGTACTTATCTGTCGCAATCAAATCATTGACTGTCTGAAGGGCATGAATCACAGTAGAGTGGTCTCTTCCTCCAAAGTGAAGTCCAATAGATTTTAGAGAATGTCGGGTCATTTCTTTGGCGAAAAACATAGCGATTTGCCGGGCCTGAACAATCTGTCTTTTGCGCGTTTTTGCTTTCATCAACTCTACCTCAATAGAGAAATGCTCTCCAACGATCTGTTGTATGGAATCGATGGTAATCTCTCTGCTAACATTTTCCACGAACTTCTGTAGCATTGATCGAGCCAATTCAATGTCCACATCTCTTCGATTCAAGGAGCTCTGGGCCAACAGACTAATCAGGGCTCCTTCCAATTCACGAATGTTGGAGTTGATGTTGTGTGCAATAAACTCAACGACCTCTCCCGGCAACTCGATTCCGTTTTGGTACATCTTACTCTGCAGAATCTGTTTACGGGTTTGGTAATCTGGCACTTCGAGACTGGTACTCAATCCCCATTTGAACCGGGATAGCAGACGTTCTTCTACACCTTCCATTTCATGCGGAGGTCGGTCAGAAGCCAGGACAATTTGCTTTCCAGACTGGCGAAGGTGATTGAATACGTGAAAGAAGTTGTCTTGTGTCTTTTCTTTTCCTGACAAAAATTGAATATCGTCTACCAGGAGAACATCGATCATCTGGTAGAAATTCATGAAATCGTTAACGGTACCTTTTCTTACAGCTTCTACAAATTGATTGATAAATCTTTCTGAAGACACATACAGAACAGCCTTTCGTGGCGTAGTCTCTTTGATTTGGTTTCCTATAGCTTGCAACAGGTGGGTCTTGCCCAGTCCGACTCCTCCATAAATAAATAATGGATTATAAGCAGTCATTCCTGGTTTGTTGGCGACGGCAAACCCAGCAGCTCTTGCAAGCCTATTACAATCTCCTTCTATAAAAGAACCAAATGTGAAATTTGCATTGAGGTTTGAATCAACCTCAAATTTTCGGATGCCTGGGATGACGAATGGATTGGGGACAGGTCTGTGTACATTCAATTGATTGTTGAGTGAATGGGTGTGAGTTGGACCGTGATGGGAAGAGGTCGGCATCCTTACAGTACCTCCATTCCCATTTGCGGGCCGATTGTCAATCACAATAGAATACTCTAATCTTCCCTTCGCGCCGAGCGTATTATGAATTGCTCGTTTGAGGAGATTTACGTAGTGTTCTTCAAGCCACTCATAAAAAAATTGGCTGGGAACTTCGATGGTAAGTACCTGTTCTTCAATTCTGACAGGCTTGATGGGTTTGAACCAAGTGTCGAAGCTCTGAGGCGCAATTTCCTTGCGAATCAATTGTAGACAGTCAGACCATATGTCAACGTGAGTCGTTGTCATGCTAACTTTACTAAATCTGTTTGTTTTACTAACCTTTCTCTGGTAAAAATATACTAGTTTTCCTTACGGCGTAACAACTAACATCAGGAAAAAAAAGGGAAAAAAAAACTTGACATGGACACTTTTTTTTTGAGGCAGGCAAAAAAAATGTATCCTACTGAATACCAATATATTATCAAAAAACTGCCTCTAACACTGTTAATAACCATATTTCACTTCTCTTTCCTAACAATAATTAGCTTGAAATAAAGAGACATAAGAAATTGAATATCAGATAATTAACAAAACAAACGATCAACTGGTTTAGGAAAATAATATTCCCAAAAAAAATTATTCCAAAAACTGCACTAATCCCCACCTGAATTAATTAATATTCCGGATTTGCTGCCTATTCATGAATTCCCACCAAATAAGCGGGCAAAAAATCTTAGCAAATTCCTCCTAATAATGTCAGGATTCTTGGGATGCTTGCAGTTGGAAGAGTCTATGGATATCCGATTTTAACACAAATACGGCTTTGCGTACAGGAGATTCTGGCATTGCACTGTATTTTTCAAAGATTTTGAGGCTTAATTGGACTGCATCTACCTCTGGCTTAAGTTCTTTCGAAACGCGATTGATCAAGCTCATAAGCTCATTTTTGGCCTGAATCAGGTAGTCCCAGCCCTGCGCTCCTATATAGATTTGTTGGGCCAGGTTATGCTCATACTCACTTCGAATTTCATTCAGCAATTCAATATGGAACTGTTGCACAGTTTTGCCAGTGGGATTGACACGTGGGAGCAGGTGTTCGGGACTGATTCGTTCAAGGAAAAGGATTGCTCTTTCATAAGCCGAGAACTTCAAGGGCAAATGTTGTCTTAATACTTCTCCCTTGATGGACATTTGGTGATCCAGTTGCCTGGACTTAAACTGCATATCATTCATATACTTCACTGCCAACAACACCAGAGCCGCAGGCACAACATATTTGAGGATTTCGGAAAGGATTTCTACAAGTTCCATAAACGTTGATTTTCAGAATAGATTATAAGCCGGCCCATCTGGCATAACTTGAAAAGGTGTCAAGATCTATTTGATGTCCGAGGCCTTGAACCAAAGATACGCGTTGAAAGAGAGTCGTGTCGAGTTTTTGTTCAAAAAATGCC
Organism: Bacteroidota bacterium; assembly: GCA_039029315.1. Taxonomy (GTDB): domain Bacteria; phylum Bacteroidota; class Bacteroidia; order J057; family J057; genus JBCCCJ01. Next base: position 16,400 of record JBCCGK010000044.1, read on the forward strand.
CAATTTCGTTGTGGATCGACTGTCTCATCATTAGCACCCAATACCACCCACCTTTCAGGAGAATGAACGGATTCCTCCAGATGAATATTGGCTTCTTCCAGACTCACATACATAGCTGGATTGAATAACAGGCAGGGCAATCCCAATTCTTCTCCCAACCAAAAGCCAAGGAAGCCTCCCAATGAGCTCCCAACCAGAAATTCTACCTCTTGCTGTTTCGCCAATGTCCGTAACTGATGATAACTCTCAGGCTCATTCATATAATCCAGATGCAATCCCCAAAGCTGATGTCCACGCTCTTCCAGGTAGCCCATTCGGTCAGGGTTGGGGCTACTGTCTAATCCATGGATATACAAAATCCTCATAACTTTTGTTGTCTTTCCTGTAATTTGCCACAAAACATACGTAATTTGTGCTAACAATCCAGTTAAGAATGAAATATTTGGCTTGCATCCTATTTATCATCGGTCCACTATTTGGATGCAATAGTTCTTCTCCTGATAGCCTTAGCAACCGCAAGGCCGATAGATTTGTTTTTGGTCAGGAAAAAGGGGCCATGATCAAATGGCAACTTCTCAAAACCTATGATCCATATGAAGACGGCTACGTCATGTTGCCTGAAGAAAACAATCCCCATTTTCTTACGTTCTTCCGAGATGGGAGATTTCTAGAATACGACAATAGAAACTATAATGATGGGAGCTATCTGATTCATGAGTCAAAAAAATCCATGGCCCTGATATACGACATCCAAAATGGAATCAGGGTTCCTCCACACAGAAAAGATTCTTTGTTCAGATATCAATTTCTCCTGCAAGAAACCGATTCTCTCAAACTTGGCATCCTGGGACGACATGGTTTGGTAGAAAAAACATACTACAAGGTCATTCCATGACACCTTCTCCAAAAGGCCGCTTACCTATTGATACATATGTTCAGGGGATACTCGATCAAAACAAAGTGATCCTTAGCAAAGCCATTACTGTATCGGAAAGTACCCTTCTCTCAGACCGTCACTTAAGCAGGGAAATCCTCAAAAAGCTTCTTCCTCATACGGGCAATTCATTCCGAATCGGCATTACCGGAATTCCAGGTGTTGGCAAAAGTACCTTCATCGATACCTTCGGAGAATTTTTGACAAAGCAATCTCTCCGGGTAGCAGTATTAGCCATTGATCCAAGTAGTACCTATAGCCAGGGCAGTATTTTGGGAGACAAAACCAGAATGCATCGCCTGGCGCGAAATCCGATGGCCTATGTCAGGCCATCCCCCACAGCTGGTTCTCTGGGGGGAGTGAGCAGGCGAACAAGAGAAGCCCTCCTGCTGTGTGAAGCTGCCGGATATGAGATGATTCTCATTGAAACTGTGGGTGTTGGCCAATCAGAAGTGGCCGTGCATCATATGGTTGATGCGTTTCTGTTATTGGCCATTCCACATACAGGAGACGAACTACAAGGAATCAAAAGAGGGATCATGGAGATGGCTGATATTATTTTCATGAACAAGGCTGAAAACGAATTATTGGCCTCTGCCCGAAAATCCAAAGCTCAGTTGTCTCAAGCTCTTAGGTTGTATCCTCCAAAGGAATCGGGCTGGAAAACCAAGCTTGTCATTGGATCTGCCTTGCATCAACTTGGCATCGATCAATTGTGGGATCGACTTTGTGAATTAAAAGCCCGCAGCCAGAAAAATGGATATTGGAACAACAACCGGCAACAACAAGCTTTGACCTGGATGTTGGATCATATAAGAAGCGAGTTGGAGAGTAGATTTCTGGAGAAAGACTTGGTCGCACGGCGTTTCCCCTTGCTGAAACAAGGGGTCTTGGATCAGGAAATCTCTCCAATTCAAGCGGCTGAAGAATTATTAGCCTTATGGCAGTCCGAGTCCGGCACTACTCCCTGATCTAGCTGGCTAGTGATATACCAATTTGATCAATTCCGGCCTGTTTAATGGTGCATGATCTATGTGTCTGTCCAGGACAAGTCTTCCTCCCCTCAACCCCAGAACCCTGACTTGCGGATCCAATACAGGCGCTAATTCATGGGTAACACACACAACCAGAATTCCATCCCTGGCCAGTTGGGTCAGCAATTGGGCTAACTCCTCCTTGGCTTTGGGATCAAGTGATTGTGCGGGCTCATCCAACAAGAGTATTGGCGTGTCCTGACAAAGAGCTTTCGCAAGTTTTACGCGCTGTAATTCTCCCCCAGATAGCTGAGATACCCGTCTATCCTTTAGATGGTCAATCGTTAGAGATTCCAGATGATGTTGTACGAATTGCTGATCAGTAGTACGATAGGAGCCCCATGAATCCAAATGAGGATATCTCCCCATCAGAACAAATTCCTGAACAGTCATAAAGCCAGGCAATTGTTGCATTTGAGGGACAAAAGCTATCTGTTTTGCCAGTTCAATTCGGGAAAAATTGCGAATATTCCTGGAATTTAAAGAAATGTTTCCCTCAAATTGAATTGTTTTCAATAAACAATGCAAAAGCGTGCTCTTCCCACTCCCATTTAATCCCAGGACATACGTAAGCCCCGGATAAAACTCAATGGAGACATCCGTCAATACGGTCCGATGTTTTCTTACTACTGTTAGATTTTCGAGGAGAAGATGCAAATCAAAATTCCTTTATGGAAATAGATTGCTGATGCAGCCTAGTATTCATCCTCATTGAAGAGAAAATCGTCTTTGGTTGGATAATCTGGCCATATTTCCTCAATACTCTCATAAGTACGATCTTCCTCCAACTGAGCAAGATTTTCGGAAACCTCCATAGGAGCTCCTGATCTTAATGCAAAATCAATAAGCTCATATTTGGTAGCTGGCCAAGGGGCATCTTCCAAATGGATTGCTAACTCAAGTGTCCAGTACATGTATTTCTACCTTTGTTTAAAATCGACGCAAAAATAGAAGAATAAATGTGAATGTCAAGCATATTCTTCATCATAAAATACATCATTTTGTTGAATATGTTTCTTCGAAAGTCAACTTTTTTTGAGATTATTTTCAAACTATATTTGCAAACTGATTTCCAAGGCTTTGCAGAAGGAACAAATGTCTCATTATCTTCAACAGGCTCAATAGCATGACCCTCTCATTTCTTAATCCTACTCTTTTATGGGGGCTTTTGGCTTTAGCAGTTCCAATTATTGTTCATTTTTTCAACCTGCAAAGACCCAAACAATTCCTGTTTAGCAATGTCGCATTTGTCAAGGAAGTCAAAAAAACTGTTGTCAAACGTGTACAATTCCAAAAATGGCTTCTCCTTCTGGCACGACTTCTGGCACTGACAGCCCTTGTGCTGGCTTTTGCTAATCCAGTTCTTGTAGGAGAAGGGGAAAAGGCTCTGCAAGGCAGACGCTCTGTTGCCATAGTCATTGACAACTCTTACAGCATGACAGCCGGCAATGAACGAGGAACCTATCTTCAGCAATCTGTCTCTCTAGCCCGCAACATCTTCAAGGCTTACTCCAAAGAAGATGAATTCATCCTGATGACAAGTTCCGATTTGCGCCTAAACAATAATTTTGCCAATCAAGAGGAGGTTATCGAAGAGCTCAAAGAGTTGAAAACCTCGCAAAATATCAGGGCTCATACCGATATTCTGTCTTTCATTCCAGATATATTTGCCCGGGCCCAGAACAGAATTCAAGAACTATACTTCCTCAGCGACTTCCAGGAATCCACAGTCATGGCTGATAGCCAGGTCGTCGTACTGGATGACAGTGCCAGATTGATCAAATATCTTCCACTTGCAACCAGAGAGCAAAAAAATGTATATGTGGAGTCGAACAAAATCCTCTCTCAAATTCTGGAAAAAAACAAACCCATAGAATTCTCTATGCAGTTGGTGAATGATGGACAAAATCAGGTAAGAGATCTTAGTGCCCGGATTGTTCTGGAAGGCAAGGTGGCAGCGATTAGCAATACAAGTCTGGAAGCCAATAGCCAAAAACAGATTGAACTGTCTTTCACTCCGACCCAGGGAGGGTGGCTTGGCGGGTATATAGAATTAGATGATAATCCTGTAGATTTTGACAATCGGCGATACTTTTCTCTCTACATCCCTGAAAAGGAAAAAGTATTGGTAGTAGAGAATCAAAGTTCTCCAAATATCAGAATTCTCTATGAAAGCCTCTTTGAACAATTCGATGTTCAATTTGTTCCCAGTCGCAACATCTCTGCTGTCCAACTCAATGACTATCGGTCCTTGGTACTACTAGGTGTCTCAGAAATGAGTTCGGGATTGGCAGACAAAATCAAGAAATTTCTCGATGGGGGAGGCAGCGTTATGTTTTTTCCCGGAAGTAAAATGGACCTAAGTTCAGTCAATCAATTGATGGCATCTGTGAAGGTAGGATCCTTCTCTTCCATGATAAAAATCCAGGAAGGCAGCAAAGCAAGCAATACAGATCTTTCTCACCCGCTATTCAAAGGAATATTTTTGAGGGATCAGAAACAACGAGAATTTGATGCTCCCTCTGTCTATCAATACTATCCACTGAGTTTGAACAATCAGAGTGTTCAAAACAGGATCATCTCACTTGAAAATCAAGCTCCCATTCTCCTCGAAAGTAAAGTATCAAATGGATTGATGTTTACTTTTACCTTATTTCCGGGTGATGATTGGACTGATTTCCATGTGAAGACAATTTTTACACCATTGATGTTTCGGGCCACTCAAATCATGAACCAAACTCAAATCGTGCAATCTGGTATGGAGATAGGTTTTTTTGAACCAAAGAGTATACGAACGCAGGAAAAAACACTGATCAATCTCGTTCATGAAGATGGGACAATTTCAGCCCCAGAACAATTCCCTCAAAGTGGGGCGACTGTTCTGAATTTTGAAAAAATGGAATTGGAAGAAGGAATATATCAGTTGACACAGGGAGGAGAATTGCTTGAAAAAATTGCATTCAATATCTCAGATCTAGAATCCAGACTGAGTTTTACTTCCAAAAATGACCTTCGGTCTCTGTTGGACCAAAAAGGCTATCAAGAAATCGACATTCTCACACCCAGGATAGAAGAAATTTCTGACGAAATCAGAACAGAGAAAGAAGGCATCCCTCTCTGGAAATATCTCATTGTCTTTGCCCTTTTGTTTTTGTTGGCAGAAGTGCTCATTTTGAAATTTGGAGACCGGACTCGTTCCAGAAACAACAATCCCGGACGAAATAATTGATTAACTTTCATTCGCTTAACTTTCATGAAATCAGTTCTTTTTCGCAAGGTTCACATTATCGATGCAACGAGTCCTCATCACAATCAGCTCAAGGATGTACGCATTGAAGATCAAACGATTGTAGAACTTGGTGATCCAGGAACGCTGGAAATTGGCTCTTCTGAGGAATTGCACTTCCCTGAAGGAAGTTGTGTATCTCCAGGATGGGTGGACAGCATGGTCCAGCTGAATGATCCGGGATTTGAGTACAAGGAGTCTCTGGATCACTTGTCAACGGCAGCCCAAAAAGGCGGATTTACTCACGTGATTTGTACCCCAAACACCAGTCCTGTCCTCGACAACAGTCAGATTCTTCATAGCCTAAAAAGCAGAACTCAGTTCCTTCCCACAGAATTTCACTTTTGCGGCTCCATTACAGAACAAGCTCAAGGAGTAGATCTTGCAGAGGTATATGATATGCATCAGGCAGGTGCAGTTGGATTCAGCGACGGTTCGCACCCCTTGCCAAATGGCGGGATTTTTCTTCGGGCCCTTCAATACACCTCTTCTTTCAAAGGACTACTCATACAGTCTCCAGCGGATGCGTCCTTGATTGGTGATGGCCAAATGAATGAAGGCAATATTGCTACTCAATTGGGAATGCCTGGCATCCCGGAATTGGCTGAGATCATCCCAGTACGAAGAGATCTGGAATTGTATGCCTACGAACCAGGAAAAGTTCATTTTCATCCTATCAGTTCTCCCAAAGCCATGCACGCATTGGCTCAGGCAAAACAATCCTATGCAGACATCACAATTGGGACCAACTTATATTATTTGATTCTGACAGATCAATTGCTTCAGGAATTTGATCCTGTATATAAGGTCTTTCCGCCACTGCGAAATGAGAATCAGGTTACAGCCCTAAAACAAGCACTAAAAAATGGAGACATTGACCTCCTGTCCTCAGGTCATCACGCTCAAGGAATTGAGGAAAAACAGGTAGAATTCAAAAATGCAGAGCCAGGCATGTTGGGATTACAGACATTTTATCCTGTTGCCCAAACACATCTGGTAGATCAAGACTGGCTTTCTCTTTCTGATCTGATTCAAACCATTACAGGTGGTCCAAGAAAGATTTTCGACTTGCCTTCTGTCAGTATTCAAGAAGGAGGAGGAGCAGACCTGACCATATTTCATCCAACAGGATCATTTGAACTTAATCAAGCTGATATCCCTTCCAGGGCAAAAAACAGTCCCTGGCTAGATACGAAATTGACAGGCAAGGTTTTGGGAACTTATTACAAAGGGAAATACCAATCCAGCGATTGACTTTTTTCCCAGCATTTGTGATTTGCATTTCCGCGTTTTACATTTACCCACATACTCTGAGAAAGAAACTTAATGAATTTGCGGATTAGCCAAATCGCCGAACTTATCCAGGCAAAAATCGAGGGAAATGCCGACCTGTATATACAGTCACTGGCCAAAATCGAAACAGCGAAACAAGGCGAATTGAGCTTTTTGGGCAATCTTCGATATGAATCCTTCCTGTATTCCTCCAATGCTTCTGCAATCATTGTCGACGAGAATTTCACCCCTTCACAAGAAATCAATCCTACTCTCTTAAGGGTAGCGAATCCATATGAGGCCTTTCGTCTTTTGCTATCTCATGTGTCAGAAGCCGACGCTGCTAGTCATCAAGGAATCGAAGAATTGGCATTCGTACATGCTGATGCTACAATCGGCAAAGAGGTGTCTATTGGTGCATTTTCCTATATCAGCGAGGGAGTCGTTATTGGAGACAATGTAAGAATCTTTCCTGGGACATTTGTAGGCAAAGGAGTCGAAATTGGTAGTCATACCACAATTGCTTCCAATGTGTCGATCTACCACGCTTGCAAAATAGGGCAACATTGTTTGATACATGCCGGCACTGTCATTGGGAGTGATGGCTTTGGGTTTCTTCCACAACCAGATGGCAGTTTCCAAAAAGTCCCTCAAACAGGCAATGTCGTCATTGAGGATGGGGTAGAAATCGGAGCAAATTGTTGCATTGATCGCGCGACTCTGGGATCAACAACCATTCGTTCAGGGGCAAAATTGGACAATTTGATCCAGTTGGCGCACAATGTTGAAATTGGGTCCCATTCAGTCATTGCTGCACAGGCAGGCATTGCAGGCAGTTCTAAATTGGGAGCCTATTGCATGATTGGAGGACAAGTGGGCATCGTAGGACACCTTGAGATCGCAGACCAAACCAGAATCGACGCCCAATCAGGAGTAAATAGGTCTATCAAACAATCCGGTCAGGCCTTTCGGGGTTCTCCCATACAAGCATTTCGGCAACAGTTGAAATCCGAGGTTCTTTTTCGCAAATTGACCGAATTGTCTCAGCAAATCCATAACCTACAGACAGAGATTTCTCTACTCAAAAACAAGAAGGAATAGCTAGTACATGGCAGATAAACAACATACCATACAGAAATCTGTTTCCGTAACAGGTATCGGCTTACATACGGGCAAACTGGTAACCATGAGTTTCCATCCTGCACCCGAAGGACATGGCTTTGTTTTCTATCGAACAGATCTTGAGAACAGTCCAGGCATTTTGGCGGATGTAGCAAATGTGGTTGATACTTCTCGGGGAACAACGATCGGGAATGGACAAGTAAAAATCCATACCGTTGAGCATACCCTGGCAGCTTTGGCAGGGATGCAGCTAGACAATGTGAGAATTGAGTTAGATGCGCCAGAACCTCCAGTCATGGACGGAAGTGCAAAAGACTTTACGCTCGCACTCAAAGAGGCTGGCAGACAGGAACAAGAAGCCGAACGGGTGTATTTCCACATAGATGAACCCATCCACCTGCTTGAAAATCAACAAAATACTGAATTGGCTGCATTGCCAGCAGAAGATTTTCATGCCCGTGTGATGATCGATTTTAACTCTACCGTTCTCAAGGCACAACATGCCAGCATCACCAATTTGAGTCATTTCCCGGATGAAATTGCTGACAGTCGAACATTTTGTTTCCTGCATGAGCTTCAGGAATTGTACAATGCAGGGCTGATACAGGGCGGGAATCTTGACAGTGCTGTCGTCATTGCTGATCAGGGAATATCCCCTGAAGAAGAGGAACAACTTCGAGAGATCTTCAAGCGACCAGATGTTCCCATCAAAGAAGGCATTATCAATGAGACAGGCCTACGGCATGACAATGAACCAGCGAGACATAAATTACTGGATTTGTTGGGGGATCTTGCCTTGGTTGGCCAGCCCATCAAAGGGCACATCATTGCCTCTCGACCAGGTCATGCAGCCAATGTAGAACTGGCCAAAAAGATCAAGGCCAAAATCAAGCAAAAACAAATCGCCAGCCGATTCCAGAAAGAGGAAAAGAAAGGCGTTATTTTTGATATCAATGCGATCCATGAAATTCTTCCCCATCGCTATCCTTTCTTATTGGTAGATAAAATTCTTGACTTCACTGAGAACACAATCACTGGTGTCAAAAATGTAACCATCAATGAGCCGTTTTTCCAGGGGCATTTTCCCGGAAATCCTATCATGCCAGCAGTTTTACAACTCGAAGCAATGGCGCAAGTAGGGGGAATATTGTTGCTCAATGCAATCGAAAATCCTAAATCCATCTGGGTTTATTTTGTTGCAATAGACAACGCAAGATTTAAAAAACCTGTTATACCAGGTGACACCCTTATCTTGGAGCTTGAAATGACTGCACACCGCAGAAGTATTTGCAAAATGTCTGGCAAAGGCTATGTCGATGGCAAACTTGTTTGTTCGGCAGATCTCATCGCCAGTGTAGTTCCTAAAAACAAACTATGACCTCACACCATTCTAGCCAAAACCCAACAACACTCACACAAGTCCATCCCAACGCTAAGATTCATCCTTCCGTACAAATTCAGCCATTTGCCGTTATCCACGACAACGTTGAAATCGGCGAAGGAAGCTGGATCGGATCTAACGTTGTGATTTACAGCGGCGTCCGCATTGGCAAGAATTGCCGAATCATGCCCGGGACAGTCATTTCTGCCAATTCACAGCAATTGGAATTCTGGCGAAAAGAACAAAACCCTGCCGAAGATATGGGCCAAGTCATCATTGGTGATTCTGTCCATATTGAGCCTTCCGCCAACATTCACGGAGGAATCTCTATCGGTGAAGGGAGCTGGATCGGATCGAGTTGTACCATACATGATGGAGCCAGAATAGGAAAACATTGTAAAATCTTTCCTGGAGCCGTTGTGTCTGCCATTCCCCAGGATTTGAAATTTCATGGAGAAAAAACCACGCTCGAAATTGGTGATCATACCACCATCCGAGAATTCGCTACCCTGAATCGCGGAACAGAGTATTATGGAAAAACCGTCATTGGCAAACATGTGCTCATCATGGCTTATGTCCATGTCGCGCATGATTGCATCATCGGAGATCACTCTATTCTCGTAAACGGGGTAAATATCGCAGGACATGTGGAACTGGAAGAATATGCCTTCATCGGAGGCTTGTCTGCTGTTCATCAATTTGTGAAAATTGGAAAACATGCCTTTATCTCTGGCGGCACCCTGGTCCGAAAAGATGTTCCCCCCTATGTCAAGGCTGGGAGAGATCCCGTTCAATATGAAGGAGTTAACTCTATCGGCTTGAGAAGAAGAGGGTTTTCGAACTCCACCATCCATCATATTCAGGATATTTACCGTCATGTATTTCTCAATGGGTTAAATACTGCCCAGGCATTAGACTACGCAGAGACTCAAATTGAGGCAACTGAAGAGCGGGATGAAATCCTGACATTTATCAGAAAAGCAACCCGTGGAATCATCAAGGGATATGGAGTTTCCAAGGGAACTTCTTCCGATGTCTAAGAACGGCTTGCATATTGAACTTCAGCAGTTAGGCAAGAAATTTTATCAAAGATGGCTGTTTAGAGGAATCAACCACGACTTCTCTGAACAGCCTCACTTAGCTATCATTGGCAAAAACGGCTCAGGAAAATCCACCTTGATGCGGATCATCTCTGGTCAGATGAATGCCACTGAAGGCAAAGTCATTTATCGGCAGAACCAGCAATTAATTCCCGCCTCCAAAAGGTATCAGCAACTCAGCTGGTCAGGGCCGCATGTGCAAGTATATGCAGATTTGAGCTGGCAAGAGCAACTGGACCTCCACTTTCGATTTTGTGACTGCTTGCTTCCCAATCGAGAGGATCTACACGATCTCCTTCATCTTCAATCGCACAGGCATAAAAAATTGCGGTTCTTTTCTTCTGGTATGCTACAGAGAGCCAAAGTTGGATTGGCTCTTTTCTCCAAATCCAACCTATTGATGCTGGATGAGCCGACCAGTCATATGGATGTAGAAAATGCCCAACTGATGCTTGGACTGATCCGACAACACCTGGGAAACAGGATTTTTGTCCTCGCGTCTAATATGGAACGGGAGTATGCCGAAGTTCCGCACAAATTATTCCTCAAGGGATAGTTCTCCTTCATAAAGCAGCTTGATATGGCTAGGTGGACCCTTCAGATTATTGCATGGCTAGTTCTACTTGCAGGGAGTGTCACTTCCACAGATGCACAGGTGCTAGAAACCAACACCTCTATTCCCATTTTTCACAGCGGAAGTCTCCTAAGCAGCCCATTTGCTGGCGGAGTCAATGAGCCACAGTTCTCAGCAGTAGAGTTGAATGCGGATAATCAAATCGATTTGGTCGTATTTGACCGCTCGGGAAATGTTCTTATTCCTTTTCTCAGAGATACATCAAGTTCATCTCCTTATGTGTATGCCCCCTATCTCAAAGCCAGCTTTCCGCCACTTGAGCAGTGGGCGCTCTTTCGGGATTATGACTGTGATGGCCGCATGGATCTTTTTACCTCTCATCCGGATTCTAATGGGGTGAGGCTGTATCACAATGATTCTTCCAATGGAATTTTACAATTCTCTCTGGTTGCGGAGTTGTTACAAGCCCAGAACGAGAACATCTATGTCCCATTTTCGGATATACCTGCAATCGTCGATGTGGATGGAGACACGGATCTGGATATCTTAAGTTTTGATCCGGCAGGTCTGCATGTCCAATGGTATGAAAACATATCTGCCACTCCCTGTGAATTGCCTCAGTTTGAGTTGACAGATGCTTGCTGGGGGAATTTTGAAGAAGCGGGTCTGACAAATGAAATTACTCTTGGTATAGCTTGCAAACGCGACAATGGAACCTCCAACCATCCGACGGCCCATGCCGGGTCTTCCATAGGTGCATTTGATGCCGAAGGAGATGGGGATCTTGAGGTCCTGTTGGGGGATTTGAATCATGCCAATCTCGTCCTGCTTACCAATGGAGGAACTACTCTTCACGCAGACATGGTGTCGGTAGAGCCAGGTTTTCCCACGAATAGTGTCCCTGTAGATCTCCGGCAATTTCCCGCATCATATTTCATAGATGTCACCAGAGATGGACTGACAGACTTGTTGGTTGCTCCCAATATCCCAGGAATCTCCCTCAATGTCGGGAACGTCTGGCTGTATCGAAACATTGGAAGCAACTCCACTCCCTTATTCTCGTTTCAACAGAAAGATTTTTTGGAGGAGACGATGATCGATCTAGGCAGGGCTGCCAAACCAGTATTCTTTGACATGAATGGAGATGGATTATTAGACATCGTCGCGGGCAATTCGCTTTTTCGGGAAGAGGCATTAGAGGAAAGCAGTTCTCTATGGGTGTACCGGAATGCAGGCAGCTCAACTGAGCCTGAATTTGAGCGATTGACAACGAATTTTCTCCAACTTACTTCTTTGTTCAATCCACCCAGATTTGGATTTCACCCGACTTTTGGGGATGTAGATGGAGATGGAGATGATGATTTGGTTCTGGGAGATGAAAGCGGAAAGGTTCATTATTTCAAAAATATTGCAGCCTTAGGAAGTCCACCAAGTTTCATCTTATTTGCTCCTGAACTTGCAGGAATTGATGTTGGTGCTGATGCTGCCCCCCAACTAATCGACCTAAACAGGGATGGTCTGGCGGATCTTCTCATTGGCGAAAGAAGTGGCAATTTGAATTATTTTGAAAATACAGGCACACAGGGAAATGCCGATTTCAGTTCTCCTGCAATCATGGATTTTGGGGGGGTAGATGTTCTGATTCCCTGCTGTACTGGCTATAGTGTTCCATTTGTTTTTGAGAATGAGGAGGGAATATATGAAATGGTGGTTGGCGCCGAATCCGGACAATTATTTCATTATACCAATATCGAAGGCAATTTGTCAGGGGTCTTTAGCCTGAACAGCACCGATTATGGAGAACTGAATGAAGGCAGTAGAGCTAGTCCACATGCTGCTGATATCACCAATGATGGCAAAAAAGAATGGATCATTGGCAATAGTAGAGGGGGATTTGCCATCCTGGAAGCCAAACCGCCCTCCTCTGCCCCATCCATCGAACCAGATCAACCACTTTTGCTTTGGCCCAATCCCGGAACTTCATTTTTCAACATCGCGCATTCAGAGGCTTCTTCTGGTCCTCTTCAGATTGAAGTATTTGATCTTCATGGGACCAGATTGAGCAGGAAGACCTTCTTTCCAGCTTCAGGCCATGTGTCAATTTCTACTGACACCTGGCCAACAGCTGTGTATTTAGTCCGCGCCACCACCATTAATGGAAGACAATATGTACAAAAATGGTCTCTTCACCGATAAGATACTATTCGAATGTAGACCTCATCCCCTGTTTGAATATTCAGGAATTATGAATCTCTTCAAGGAGTAGCACTCTCTTCAGCTGTATCCGCCAGGGAGATTCCAAACCTGAGGATCCCAAATTCCCGCCTACCAAAGGCAGACTAGCTCTACGAAATCCCGATTTTTGTACTATTTTTGATGATCACAAAAATAAGACCCCTTATGGCAACTTCCATTCGAACCTACGTAGACCAGCATAGATCCCGATTTTTGGACGAAATCATTGATTGGTTGAAAATTCCAAGCATCAGTGCAGATTCTGCCTATAAACAAGATGTGGACAATGCTGCGAATTGGCTGATGGAAAAGTTTCGGGAATTGGGGATGGATAAGGTAGAGAAAATACCCACAGAAGGGCATCCAGTGGTCTATGCAGAAAAAATTGTAGATCCTTCTCTCCCAACCATTTTGACATATGGTCATTATGATGTTCAACCACCTGACCCATTGGAACTGTGGAACAGTCCTCCATTCGAACCTGTCATCAAAGACGAAAAGATATATGCTCGTGGTGCCTGCGATGACAAGGGGCAGCTATATATGCATGTCAAGGCCCTGGAAATTCTGGTCAAACAAGGCAGCTTGCCATGCAACGTCAAATACATTGTAGAAGGAGAAGAGGAAATTGGCAGTGATCACCTGGAAGATTTCGTCAGGGCACATAAGGAGATGCTCAAAGCTGATATTATTCTGGTCTCTGATACTTCCATGATTGCCAATGATGTTCCCTCTGTGACCGTCGGCCTGAGAGGATTGTCATATCTGGAAGTAGAGGTAACTGGTCCCAATCGAGACCTTCACTCTGGCATATATGGAGGGGCAGTTGCCAATCCAATCAATGTCTTGTGTGAGATGATCGCCTCCCTCAAGGATGAGCAAGGCAGAATTAGCATTCCCGGATTTTATGACAAAGTTATGGAATTGTCACAAGAAGATCGGCAAGAGATGGCTCGACAACCTTTCGATCAAGATGAATATCAACAGGCATTGGGAATAGCCACCACTGCTGGCGAAGAAGGATATACAACCATCGAACGAGCTTCCATTCGCCCAACATTGGACGTAAACGGCATTTGGGGTGGATATATAGGAGAAGGCGCAAAAACGGTACTTCCGTCTCAGGCGTTTGCAAAAATCTCCATGCGGCTGGTTCCCCATCAGCAATCAGATGAAATCACCCAATTGTTTGCCGATCACTTCTCCAGCATTGCGCCAGATTCAGTCACCGTAACGGTCAAGCCACATCATGGTGGAGAGGCCGCAGTCGTGTCGACCCAATCAGCGGGATACCTCGCAGCCTCAAGAGCTATGGAGACATCATTTGGAAAAAAGCCGATTCCTTCACGTTCAGGAGGCTCTATTCCGATTGTCGCCTTGTTTCAGGAGGTTTTGGGACTGGATACTGTCTTGATGGGATTTGGCCTCAATTCTGATGCGATTCACAGTCCCAATGAGCACTATGGTGTATTCAACTATTTGAAAGGTATTGAAACCATTCCACTCTTCCACACTTACTTTGCCGAACTGCATCAAGACAATTGATTATGGGCAAATTTTTCAAAAAACTCCTCATCTTTCTCTCCATCTTATTGGTGGTAGGATTCAGCTTGTTCTTGTTGCGATTTACGATTCTCAAAGGAATCGGCTATAGTCTGATCTATGAAGATCCCAATGTTGAAGTAGACGCAGCCTTTGTGTTATCCAGCAGCCCCAATGAAAGGTGTGAATATGCAGCAGAACTATATCATCTGAACCTTTTTCCACTGGTGATCACCATGGGAGAATCGGTTAATCCCTCTCTCCTTGCCATGAATATCCAGCAAACAGATGCACAACTAGCCCGAACAGTGCTGATTCGATCTGGGGTGGACTCTACAGCGATTCGGGTGATCAATAGAGGCAGCAGTACATTTGAGGAATCTGAGCAGATCCTCGGCTATGCCACGCGGGAAGGGTTTCAAAGTATCATGATCATCAGTTCCCAGTTCCACACCCGCCGTATCAAAAAAGTATTTAAGAAAAAGTTCAAGCAAGCAGGCATTGATGTGGTCATCAAAGGTGCTCCACCGAAACGGTATGAGGTTGATCACTGGTGGGAAAATGAAGAGGCCATGATCAATGTGAATAACGAATATGTCAAACTCTTGTACTATGGCTGGAAATACTGATCCTTACTCAGATTAGGATACCGGTTGATATTTCTGTTCAATGAGATGCAGCAAATCTCCGGGGGAAGCGAGGTGTGTCCATTCATGATCTGGCAGATGGATCAAAAAATCTTTTTCACAAATCATGATCATTTCTACCATATCCAATGAGTCCAGCCCTAGATCAGCCTTAAAGTTTGATTGAAGGTCATAAGAATCAGGGGCAATTTCTGCAATGTCGATTATGATAGATCTAAGGGTGTCGGCGAGGCTGGCAGAACTCAAAGTGGCTTTCATAAATTCTGAGTTGTGAAATTATCTATTGTTTTTGTTTATGATTCAGCAGTATCAGATCAGACTTCCTTCCTTTTCTCGCGGGTTTCACCTGATTACCAGAGACGTGGTCTCTCAACTCCCGCAGCTACCAGAACAGGGAATCTTACATCTGTTCATTCAACACACATCTGCAGCTTTGTCGATCAACGAAAATGCCGATCCATCTGTACGCGTAGATTTTGAGTCAATTTTCAACCGCCTCGTCCCTGAGGATGAACCATATTATGTTCATACTATAGAAGGAAGTGATGACATGCCTGCACATGTGAAAGCGAGTCTTGTAGGAGCTTCAATTAGTATTCCGATTACCAATTCTCGTCTCAATCTCGGTACCTGGCAGGGAATTTATTTATGTGAATTCCGCAATCATGGTGGTAGACGGAAGGTACTGGCAACCGTTTATTCATAAAACAAAAACCAGGCCAAGAGAAAACCTTTGAAAGAAACGATCATTTATGCAATTGCATTTTCAATCCTATGGGCAGGGTCCGGCCCTGATCATCTTGCATGGGCTTTTTGGCTCCCTTGACAATTGGGTCAGCCATGCAAGAAAATTGGCAAATGATTTCAGTGTTTATACCATAGACCAAAGAAATCATGGAAAATCCCCACATGCCGATCGGTGGGATTATGATGTCATGGCAGAAGATTTGGCAGAGTTCATGGATCAACAAGGAATCATGCAAGCACATCTTCTGGGACATTCCATGGGGGGAAAAACAGTCATGAAGCTGGCAGGTAGCTTCCCAGAAAGAATAGACAAATTGATTGTGGTTGACATGGCACCTAAAGCATATTCTCCACATCATACCCACATCATTGAGACCCTGCTTGCCGTACCACTAAGCAGCCTGTCTAGTCGAAAAGAGGCAGAGCTATTTCTCGCAGACCGAATTGATGAATGGAGCGTCAGACAGTTTCTGCTCAAAGGTTTGGGCCGAGATGATCAAAAAAATTTCCGATGGAAATTCAATCTGAATACCATTAGTCTCCACTACCCAAGAATACTCGAAGCCGTTGAGTTGGAAGAACCATTCGAAGGGCCTACCTTATTTCTTTCAGGTGGAAAATCGGAATATGTTCAAGTCAGTGATTGGCCAAACATACGCGATCATTTCCCCTTTGCCCAATTTGAAGTACTGGAGGAAGCTGGTCATTGGGTTCATGCGGAAGCTCCTGAAGCCTTTTTACAGACAATCAGACATTTCTTGTTATGAAATGCAGGGTAAAAATAATAGATTCGTAGTCGAATTCGTAAGAAATTCAAACACTCGTAGCAATGCCTTTTCGAATACTCCTTTTTTTTGTTTCAATCTGTCTATGTTTGGCTTCTTGCTCTTCCAATGAACATGCCACTACAGAGAGTCAGGAAGAAGGAATGTCGGATTCCATTCTTGTAGAGATTCTAGAAGCTGGTCCAAGTATTTCACCAGAATTAATCGGGACATGGCGAATGGAGGAAATGAGATACGGTAATACCCCTATGTCTATCGAAGACACAGGTGAGTCTACGCTCGAATTCACTGACAAGGGTACGATGATTACGAGTGCACCTGGTTTAAGCCCCGAGGAAACAACTTTTACATTTGAGAATGATGTCATCGTTAGTGATCTGGATGGATTGACACAAAAGATCGTCGAATTGAGCGGTGATCGATTGGTTTTGGTATATGAAATTGACAATACCGAAATCAAGCGAATTTTTACACGTGTGACTCCATAGCATGTTTGATGACATTTTCGCAATGCATGCGTCACACCTTTCAGACAGGAAGGTGATTTGGCGACTAGTCCTGACAGACGCCACCCAAGCAAACATGACAAAACCCAAATACTTATATTATGATGAACCATGTCAGAAGGATTGTTCTGCTCCTATTGGCAGCATTAGCGGGACTGAGTGTTCAAGCACAGGAGCGTCCATACAAATGGACAATTGGGATCGGCCCAACCATTAGAGATTTTACAGGTATCCCCAATAAGAATCTCGAACAGATGACCTTTACCCCAGCCATGCATCTCCAATTTGGGAGAAGTCTTGGTTCCTCTTTGGAAGCCGTTCTTCAAACTACCTTTCCGGCGAGTACATTCGCAACTTCCAATGATAGCACATCCCTATCAGAAGCAGATGTACATATCCGGTACAAATTCGCCAATGGATATATCCTCAAAGAAACATCTACCATTGCCCCATATCTTCATTTAGGCGTCAATGGAAATATGTATGATTGGGCCAATCCCATTTTCAATATGGGCGTCCCATTTGGTGCTGGCTTCAGAGTCAACTGGAGATCCTGGGGCCTGGATTTCAACGCAAGTTATAAAGCGAATCAAACAGATTTTAGAGATTATTTCAGTGTCAATGGATCTCTTAATTTATTGATTGGAGGAAACAGAACTCCGCCCCCTCCCCCACCCAACCCAGATTCAGACGGCGATGGTATTGATGATATGCTTGACAATTGTCCCAACACCTTTGGGGTAGCGAGTCTTCAGGGGTGTCCAGATCGCGATGGGGATGGAGTCGCTGATGATTCAGACAATTGCCCAGATACACCCGGTACAAAAGAGTTAGCCGGTTGTCCTGACGACGATGCAGATGATGATGGAATTCCTGACGAAGAAGATGACTGCCCACAAACAGCTGGATTGGCTAGCCTGAATGGTTGCCCTGACAGAGACAATGACAATGTCGCTGACCATAAGGACGATTGTCCGAATGAAGCAGGTCTGGTGGAGTTGAATGGGTGCCCAGACCGAGATGGAGATGGCATCAGAGATGAAGAAGACATTTGCCCGGATGAAGCAGGCGTACCGGAGCTCAAAGGCTGTCCAGAAATTGAAGATGAGGTGAAAGAAAAATTGGCTTTTGCAACAAAAGCTGTACAGTTTGAGTCAGCTTCGGCTATCTTGAAAACAGTTTCTTACGCCGTTCTTGACACCATCGTCACCATCATGGAAGACTATCCAGAATACAGTTTGCGCGCATCTGGCCATACAGATTCACAAGGAGAAGCAGACAAAAACCAGGACTTGTCAGAAGCTCGCGCCAAGGCCTGTATGGAGTATATCATCAGCAAAGGTATTGCTGAAGAAAGACTTGTTCATATCGGCTATGGAGAAAGCCGGCCTATTGCAGATAACATCAACCGAGCTGGAAGGGCGATTAATCGTCGGGTAGAATTTGAATTATTCATAAAGTAATAAAATCGAAATTTTAAGGTTTATACCCTACATGGACTCTTTTCTTAATCCATGTGGGGTTTTCTTTACATTTCAACTTTGTGAAAAGACTTATTGGAATAATATTTGCGTATTTACTCAAAGGATTTCCAAAGTTGTTGATAATTGTGATTCTATGGCTCGCCAGATTGGGCTAATTACCTTGTTCTTTCTTGTATGTTTACCCTCCTTCGCTCAAACCTCGGAGTTTCCCATTGCCATCAAGGCTGGTGGCGGGATGCTCAGTTATTTTGCTCATCCAGGAGATCCTCCCCTCACGAATTCCTCCTTCCATCCTACCATTGAACTAGGCGTCAGTAAATATCTGGCGGGTGGATTTGATTTTCGTAGTCAGTTGACCTTTGCGCCCAATGTCAACTATCCTATTGGGGAGCAGTTGTTTCAGACAGGACCACTGTTCGATATGAATTATCTCCTGGCATTTAAATTCAATAATGGTGTATTCTTTCGGGAAAGTGCCTTTATTGGACCATATCTTATGTTTGGGGTTGGAGGCAGTTATGTCAAAAATCATCCTGATGCCTATCTCCCATTAGGAGGTGGCGTTCAATTCCGCGTCAACCCAAGAATGAGTTTTCGGGTAGAAACGGTGAAAAAGATATCTGTCAACAAGAATGTGCAGAATCTCGCGCATGCACTTGCATTTGTGTATAATTTGGGGTCTCCCTCTGAAATTCCTCCAGGCACGATTCCCAAAGAGATTGAAGAAGAATTGGTTGCAGCCAATTTGATGCCCAGAGACAGTGATTGGGATGGCATTGTAGATCATGAAGATGACTGCCCGAACCATCCAGGTTTTATCCAATTCATGGGATGTCCAACCGCGGATCAGGAAGAGGATGAAGTCTACGCCCTGGATCAGACAAGCCTATCAACGACAGATGCTGAGATGGCAAGCGCCCCAGATCCGGAATCAATGTCACAGGATGAATCCATGAGTTTTGAGACCTTGAGTTCTTTGGTTGAATTAGGAGACTCTCCTGATGTCGGTGCCCAGTTGAACAACACGAATCCGCCAGCTGTTGAGTCAGAACCAATTGCGGAATCATCCGCTAGCTTTGATCTGGCTGAAGCCATCACAGAAGCAAGCGAATCAGACACTTATCTCCCAGATGAGCCGGAACCTGAATCCCAGGAAGTGATTGCAGAATCTACCAGCGTAGCTCTCGCTCCAGTTCAAGCAGCCCCAGTAGAAGTAGCTCCTCAACCAGAGCCAGCTCCTATGGCAGAACCAGTGATTGCCAGCACTCAAAAAATGAGTAGTCCTTGTTCCAGTGAGCAACTACCGAGCACAAAAGACAGTCCTATATTCTTTGCCTATGGCAGTCATGAATTGAAAGGAGAAGCCAAGGGCAAACTAAAAGAACTTGCCGATGTACTCAATTCCTGTGAGGAATTACAACTCGTCCTTGAAGGACATACTGATGATGTCGGCACTGAGAATGACAATTTGGTTCTCTCCATTATGCGCGCATTCAATGTAAAGTATTACCTCGTATATGAATATGGAATAAGTCAATCCAGAATCAGTTCCCGGGGATTGGGTGAAATGAATGCGTACGCGACAAATTCTCATAACAAAGAGAAAAACAGAAGAGTCGATTATACCTTCGTATTCTAGCATGAAGATTTTTTAACTTCATTGGCCATATACGAAACTGGCACTAAGGACCTTAAGCGAAGATGATTCGCTTAAGGTCCATTTTTTTGCTGTCTTTTTTTTTATACAAAGGCCTGTATTCATTTCTACACATCGAATTACTTGCTTTTTCCAAAATTCAGGACAACCATTAATACGTAAGAAATGACATATAAACCGGGAAAAGCTCCCAATCAGCTCAAAGCGTGCATTTCTCTAACAAAGATTGTCTTTCTTTATGGAAAACCTAATGTTGTTCTGGCCGGATTTTTGTGAAGTTGGTGCAGAGAGGTGTATGAAGACAAAACGATATGAATCAATCTCTGCCCAAAACGAAAGGTCCGGTTGGAAGATTTTGCAAACAACCTACGCAAATGACCTTCAAAAACTTTTTTACGTTCCTTGCTGCTTTATGCCTTGCAATTCCATTCAGTAACGCTCAAACCAGTGATTCCAGATGGATGGCTGGTTTATCCGGAATTTTTCTTGACTATCAGGGTCCCCTGACTGGCGATTATACCCAGGTTCGGACATTCGACCCAGGAATCACAATGGGAGCACATGTCTACCTGAGCCCATTGTTGAATCTTTCTCTTAACTCAAGTTTTGTTCCCGAAGCCACTTATCCAGTATCAGCAGATGACTTCTTAAGCACATCCTTGATAGATGTGAATACCCTGATTCGTGTGAAAGCCAACAATGACAAGCTTCTTCGTGAGGATGCCTTGTTTGCTCCATACATCGGAACAGGTTTTGGACTGAATACAGCTAGTAACAATATTCGGATGTATGTACCAGCTGTTCTGGGTGTGCAGCTTCAAATCAGCAAGAATTTCAGCTTGCAATTTGAAACCACCTACAAACAAAGTATTGCGAAAAATCAACATCAACCTCTTACGCATACTGCAGGCTTTGTATTTGCCTTGAGTGAAAACAAAAAGAAGGTCAAAGAACCAAAAGAAAAGAAAGAGCCAAATACTGAAATGGATCTGCTTGCCGATTCTGATGGCGATGGTGTCGCAGACAGAGATGACATTTGCCCGGATGTAAAAGGAAAAGCCATGTATCTTGGCTGTCCTGAAGAAGAATCTACAGATCCAATCGCAAAGAATGAGACACCACCTACCCAACCAAGTCCTCGACCTCAACCACATAAACCTAGCACGCCAGAACCTTCCAGTGCACAAAAAGAGCCAGCTGTTACAGAATTGAACATCAGCTCCAGCATTGCGAATGAACCCTTGCGTCCAGTTAGTCAAGCGGATATCGCTTATCTTGACGAAGCCATGTCCAGTGTCTATTTTGAGAAGGGAAGTGATGAATTGGCTTATTCTAGCCTAGGTGTTCTGGATACGGTTGCGATGATCCTCAATAGAAACTCACAATACAATCTAGAGGTTTTGGGGCATACTGACAATACTGGTTCTCAAAACAACAATCTCGTCCTCTCTATCAAGAGAGCCTTCAAGGTCAAATACTATCTTGTGTATGAGAAAGGAATCAGAATGAGCCGGATCAACTCAGATGGCTATAGTTCTGCCGCTCCAATCTCTGATAATGACACTGCTCAGGGAAGAGCCAAAAACAGACGAGTAGAATTCAAACTGACTCCTTCTTCCAGAAGATAAATCATACTTCCCTTACACAAAACGATTTTGGCCTATGGTTTTCAGAAACCATAGGCCATTTTCATGTATTCCTCCTCTTCAGGATTGAAGTTTAGAATAAAATATTTCTTCGGTAAAAGCTGACCACGCCCCCGCCTTCTTCTGGAAGTCAGAATAGGAATCATATACTTTTTTGACCAAAGGATCCGCAGCACACATATCTTGTAGCACCGTGGCTGTCAGTTCCTTGAGAGCATTCAATACTTCATCTGGAAATTGCCTGATTTCTACAGAAGATTCTTCTCGAATCTTTTGTAAGTATTCCGCATTTCGGGCCTCAAATTCGGACAAGGTCCAGATAGATTGTCGATAGATGGCAGTTTTGAGGATTTCCTGCAAATCTGATGGCAGTCCTTCGAATTTTTGACGATTGACCATTGTCTCCAGTACTGTGCCCGCTTCATGCCAACCCGGATAATAATAGTACTTGGCAATGTTGTGGAATCCCATTGTATAGTCATGAAAAGGTCCGATCCATTCCGTAGCATCAATGACCCCGCGTTCAAGATTGGTAAAAATCTCTCCCCCGGCTACATTCACAGCCGTCCCTCCCGCCTGTGTCAAAACCTTTCCACCGAGTCCGGGTATACGCATCTTCAATCCCTTAAGGTCAGCAAGATTATTAATTTCCTTATTGAACCATCCCCCCATCTGAACCCCGGTATTTCCCGCCGGAAATCCCATAATATCGAATGGTTTGTAGACTTCGTCCCACAACTCCTGTCCTCCACCAGATACAATCCAGGAAGTCATCTGTTGCGCATTCATGCCAAAGGGGACGGAGGCAAAAAACTGAGCCGCAGGAACCTTTCCAGCCCAGTAATATGCTGCCCCATTTGCCATCTCTGCTGTACCCAAACTGACTGCTTCAAAAGACTCAAGGGCTGGTACCAATTCTCCTGCCCCAAAAACATCAATACTCAGTCGACCTCCTGACATTCGCTTTACCCATTCCGCCATTTCTTTACAGCCAACTCCCAAAATTGGAAAGTTGGGAGGCCAGGTAGTAACCATATTCCATCGATACTTTTTGTTCGTGATGATGTTTGGTCCTTCTCCCTGTTGTTGCGGTCCCTCATCTGTGCATGCGCCACCCAATACACTGGCACCTGCCAATGTGACAGCAGCACGCGATAAAAATTTTTTTCTCGTTAGTTTTGCCATGAGATTTTTGTCATGAGTATTCTGTAGCAAAGTCGGCAATTTTGCCAATTCTTCAAAACAAGCAATTAAGACGGTATGAAGATTCAGTTTAGCAAAGAAGAGCTTGAGAGATATAGTCGTCATTTGATTATCCCAGAATTCAACATTGAAGGACAAAGAAAATTAAAAGCAGCAAAGGTCCTTGTCATAGGCAGTGGTGGGCTCGGAAGTCCCCTCCTCCAGTATCTTGCTGCTGCTGGTGTCGGGCATATTGGAATTGTCGATTATGATACAGTGGATGAGACCAATCTACAGCGGCAGGTCTTGTTCGGTATCGAGTCTGTCGGCAAACCCAAGGTGAATGAAGCAAAGAATAGAATACTATCGATCAATCCCCACATCCAGGTTGATACATATGAAACCCAATTGACTTCACACAATGCCCTGGAGATCATCAGTCCCTATGATTTGGTGGCTGATGGCACAGATAATTTTCCCACTCGATATTTGGTCAACGATGCCTGCGTATTGTTGGAAAAACCCTGTGTTTATGCCTCCATTTTTCAGTTTGAGGGGCAAGTTTCTGTCTTCAATCTTCAAGATTCGGAGGGACAAAGAGGTCCCAATTATCGCGATCTTTTTCCCTCTCCTCCCCCACCCGGAATGGTTCCAAGCTGTGCAGAAGGTGGCGTATTAGGCGTGCTGCCTGGCATCATAGGATCGATTCAGGCATTGGAGGTAATCAAGGTTCTGACAGGCATAGGCGAACCTCTCTCAGGTAGATTGTTTTTATTTGATGCCTTGAGTTTTATGACACGAACATTAACTTTTGGCAAAGATCCTTCGAATCCAATCAGCGGAGAGACTCCCAGCCAGACAAGTCTGATCGACTATGAGCAATTTTGTGGTGTGCCTCCAGTTGAGAAAGATTCGATCGATCATCTTGGGATCAAATCTATATCTGTGCAGGAGTTGCAGAGATTGATTCATCAAGAAGTCGATGTCCAACTCATTGATGTGCGAGAACCTTATGAGTATGAGATCGTAAACATTGGAGCTCGCTTGATTCCCAAAGGTCAGATTGCACAACGATTGGATGAGATTCAGCGGAACAAACAGGTAATTTTACATTGTAGAAGTGGGATCCGAAGTGCAAACGTCATCCATACACTTGAATCCGATCATGGATTTGACAATCTTTACAACCTTGAAGGGGGAATTCTGGCTTATGCAAAAGAAATAGATTCCTCTCTCCCAATATATTAGCCCTCTTTTGTGAGGCAGTGCTCTTTGACGTATCGGAAGTTGGACCTTTTAACATCTAACATTATGGATGCAAAAACCCTGTGTGCAACTTATGCACCATATGATCACCGAAAAAGATTGGAGATGATCTTTCGGGACTTCGACAGGGTGCTGGTAACGTCATCATTCGGGACTACATCAGCCATTTTATTACATTTTCTCCAACAGGTGCGGCCGAATCATCCGGTGTATTTTATTGATACCAAATATCATTTTGAGGAGACCCACCACTACAAGCAGACGCTTGAACAACGCTGGAAGTTGAACGTCCAGGATTTACAACCTGGTTTCAATGCACATGCGTACACACGAATGGACTTTACCTGGACACATGATCCGGATGTTTGCTGCTTTGTGAACAAAGTAGAACCGCTCGAAAAATTAAAAGCGAGGCATGACATCTGGATTTCCGGGATGCTTGGAAGTGGCAACACTAACCGGGCCAATCTTGATTTATTTAGGCGAGATGGAGATTTGTTTCGATTTTATCCCTTGAGTGATATCTCTCCGGAAGAAGTCGAAATCATGAAAGTCATTTATGAACTCCCTTCTCACCCACTGGAGCGACAAGGATACGAATCTGTGGGCTGTATGCACTGTACCATCCAGGGAAATGGAAGAGCTGGAAGATGGGCTGGAAGTTCTAAATCAGAATGTGGCCTTCATCTCCTCTCATAAGAAAACAACAGATTCCGTACAAGATTCCCATCTCAATATGATGGATCTAGCCGGACAAATCTTCTAACAAGGATTTGTTCGGCTTTTTTATTCTGGTTCAGGAAGCCGAATTCGTCCCTTTTTGAAGGAAGCAATGTCAATTGCTGCATTCAACTCAAATCCGATGAGCAACATGATTGAAATATAATAAAACCAGACCATCAGGAGAATGATGGCTCCCAGTCCTCCATATATCCAATCAAAATCGGCAAAGTTTCTGAAATAGTATTTCAAGCCAATCATGGCCACCATGATGAGCAATCCCGCTGCAATCACCCCTGGCGAGACAAACTTCCATCTTTGGTGGGTAGCTGGTGCCAGATAATAAAGGGTCGCAATGGATAAAAAAGTAGCAAAAATAGTCAGGACAAAATTGAGTGTTCGACTTACAAAAAATTGAGTCGTTTTGCTAATCCAGTCAAGGATTTGAAGCGATTCCAACAGACGATCACCCAACAGTTGCATCATGACTGAGCTGACTATGATGGCGCCCAAAGCCAATAGAATCAAGAGAGCGACTCCATAGAGCTGCCACAAAGTCCGCCGCCTGAAGACTTCTTCCCGCTTGGTAAATGCCTTCATCATGGCGATGATTCCTCTGGTGGAACCCCACAAAATCAATACAACTGATAATATCAGCAGATATATATTGGGGCTTCTGTTTGAAAATGCCTGAAGACGTTCGTCCAGATTGACTGAGGCCAGACTTTCTTCGGGATTTGGGACAAATTGTTCAATAAACTTAAAGACCTGTTCCAGCAATCCCTCTATTGGAAACAAGGGCAAGACCAGATATGCCAATAAGAGTATAGGGAAGAGAGAAAAGAAAAACTGATAAGCCATGGCAGAGGCCATCAGGGTAAACTTACTGTCCATCAGGGCAGTAAAAAAAAATCGGAGCACATCATAGAGACCCATCCCTTGAAAGCCCGGCAACTCAATCTTGCGAAGCAGGATCAGGAAGCGAGCTACAGATCGTCGGATCTGACTTTGAAGTGTCTTCATTTTCTTATTCTTCACCTGGCCAGTTGTTGGTGACAGCGGCCAGGATAAAATCTGGAACTCTTATCGGTCTTTGAGAGGAAGGCTCGAAAAAGGCTAGGCGAACTTTGCCTGATACCAATTTCTCGCCAGCTTCATTGAAAATTACATATTCTGTCAGAAAGCTACTCCGAGGCAGTTCTGGCAAAGTGGTTCGGATGGTTAGCAGGTCATCATAGCGGGCAGGACGATGATATTTGATCGCCAGGTCCGCCACTGGCATGAGGATTCCTTGTTCTTCTACGAATTTATAGGTGATGCCCAACTTGCGGATCAACTCCACCCTTCCAACCTCAAAGTATTCTGCATACTTTCCATAGTATACAAAGCCCATTTGATCGGTTTCACCATATCGAACACGCAATTGGGTATCATGAACAATCATACTGACTTGCTAATCGACATCGAAAGTAGGATCGATCTCGGCTTTCCAGGCCAGCATGCCGCCACTCAGGTTCCGAGGATTTGAAAACCCTTGCTGTTGTAGAAAAGCAGTCGCCCGGCCACTTCTTCCTCCAGATCGACAGATCAAAACAACTTCCTGCTCTTTCCACTTAGCCATCTCCGCCAATTTAGTTGGAATTGTCCCCAGAGAGATCTTCTCCACCCCTTCCAGGTGCTGTTGGTCCCACTCATGTTGTTCCCGTACATCTATCATTATCGGTGCTGTTTCCGCATCGATTCTTTGCTTCAATTCATTTACAGTTATGTCCATGTCAGGGTAATTTGATTAAACGTTAAAGCGAAAATGCATAATATCTCCGTCTTCCACCACATATTCTTTTCCTTCAATCGATAATTTGCCTGCATCTTTCACAGCAGCCTCCGATCCATAATCAAGCAAATCTCGATACTTCATCACCTCAGCGCGAATAAATCCGCGCTCAAAGTCTGTATGAATCACTCCGGCTGCCTGTGGTGCTTTTGTCCCATGGTGGATCGTCCAGGCTCGAACTTCTTTCTCTCCAGCAGTAAAGTATGTATCAAGCCCAAGTAAATCATAAGCAGACCGGATGAGGACATTCAAACCAGGTTCTTCCAAGCCTACAGATTCCAAAAACTCCTGAATCTCCGCCTCGTCCTCAAACTCTCGCAATTGTTCCTCAAATCCAGCAGAAATAATCATCAATCCCGCATCCTCATCCTTGATGGCCTCTTTGACAGTTTCTACAAAAGCATTCCCGCCTGGCAAGCTGTCTTCATCCACATTACAGACATACAATACTTTTTTTTCTGTCAACAAGCCTACCTCTTTCATAAAATCCTGTTCAGCCTCCGTTCGGTCCAGTGTCCTCAAGTTCAGGCCCTTCTCCAGGTGCGCAATATATTTTTTCACAATCTCCACTTGTTTCATCGCCTCCTTGTTGCCCCCTTTGGTCATCTTTTTGGTTCGCTCAAGCTTGCGTTCCAGCACTTCCAAATCCTTCAATTGAAGCTCGATATCAATGATTTCCTTGTCCCTGACAGGATCTACCCCGCCCTCAACATGCACAATATTGTCATCAGCAAAACAACGAAGGACATGCAAAATGGCAGAACATTCACGAATGTTGCCTAAAAACTGGTTTCCCAGGCCTTCTCCTTTGCTAGCTCCTTTCACCAGACCTGCTATATCGACAATCTCCACAACAGCTGGGATCGTTTGTTTGGGTTGTACCAGCTTTGTGATAGTATCCAGACGAAGGTCCGGAACGGGAATCATACCAATATTTGGCTCAATTGTACAGAATGGATAATTCGCTGACTCAGCCTTGGCGGATGAGAGTGAATTGAACAAAGTTGATTTCCCCACATTTGGCATCCCGACTATTCCACATTTAAATCCCATTGGTTCTCAGATTTTCATTGGGTAAAACTGAGGGGCAAAATTACAAACTCCTGAAAGATTGGGCAAACATAAGTTTCTTTGAAATCCCGAATTACTTTCCTAGATTGCACTTAACAATGTTAGGATATATGACAAACCGATCCTAACTCCTTGATCCTAACACGCATGCTATGGGTATCAAAGAACGACGTCTCCGTGAAATCGAATCTCAAAAGACAGCCATTCTTGAAGCTACACGCAAATTGGCCATTCAAAAAGGCTGGCCAGATGTGTCCATCCGCAAGATAGCTGACATCATCGAATATACCCCACCTGTCATCTATGAGCGATTCAAGAACAAAGAGGCAATTCTCATTGAGTTAGAATCTCAAGGCTTTCGCAAACTCAAATACACGATAGAGGAAGCACGGGAACAATCCAATGATCCACATGAACAATTGACTCTGGTTTCAGCTGCTTTTTGGGATTGGGCCTTTGCTCATGCAGAACTCTATCAAGTGATGTTCAATTTGCAAGGTGTGCAGTCTACCCCCCCCAGCCCAAAATCTCTTCGTGATTCTGCGAACTGTGTGATTGAGATTCTCCGACAGATTCATCTTTTTTCTTCCGAAACAGAAGGATTATTTTTCCACTGGTGGAGCATCGTGCATGGACATGTCTCCCTGGTCATGTCTGGCCAAATAGGTGGGATGAACAGTCAGATGAGGCGCTATATGCTCAATGCTGTTGAGCGATTCGGGAAGAGTCTTTCATAAAGAAAGGCCTGCCTAGAGTGTAGGCAGACCTGTAAGGTAATGTTTGAACACAAAGAACATCAATCATCTACACAGGTAAAAGTGGCAGATGCTCCACCAGCAGCAGCAGCAGCAGCGTCAGCAGCAGCCTGAAGACCTTCTTTGTATGTGGTGATTTCGGCATTTGATCCACAGACTTGTGGCTGCTCAGCAGGGATGGATTGGCCAGCAAGCTCATAGGTGAATGTACAAGTGGTACATTGCTCTCCACAAGATGAAAGAATCAAAAGGGTTGTGAGTGCTAAAAATAATTTCAACAGTTTCATTTGATAAGTGTTATTAATGGTAAAAAACGGGTTGTTTACGCAAGAAGGTATCTATAAACCTGCCTGAATTTTCAGAGTAAATCTGATATTCAGATTGCCAGCCATAAGATGACTATCCAATGGATAATTGAAAAAGATCGTTTGCCAAACAATCAAAAGAAAAAGCAAAAAAAATACCCATAAGAATGGACATTCCTATGGAGAGATCAAAATAAACAAAGATAGTAGGGATCATGGTTGGTGTTATGTGTTTGGTTGTGATGTAAATATAGGACTAGCTAGATGAAGGATCCAAATTCAATTCCATTTTTTGATATTTTAATACAATTATGTCAAGGTCTGTTTGACTCCTGTGCCTTACACTCAGATACCTGAATTCTGCATGCTTGTTGCTTCACAGGCCTCATAACAATGTTATATTTAATTACATTAAAAATTGCCTTTTTCTTTATTTTAGGAAAATTTCTAAACCTTTTATGATCTTACACGTTGATCATGATGGAAACTATGGAAATATTGAAAGTTTCCGTAGTTTTGTACCTCAATTCACATACATGCCAAGAAGTATAGAATATAGAATTCTCGAACATGCTCAACATGTCTTCATGCGCTATGGAGTCAGAAGCATTACGATGGATGATTTGGCGAAAGGACTTGGCATTTCCAAAAAGACTATTTATCAATATTATAGCAATAAGGCAGACCTTGTCTATGAAGTTTCCAAGGCTCATTTCAGGCAGGAAGAGCAAAATTGTGAAATTGCGGCTCAATCAGCTGTTGATGCCATAGATGAAATGGTCAAGGTAGTAAAATGGTCGCTGGAAATGTTCAGCAATGTTGCTCCTAATCTAATTTTTGAGATCCAAAAATATTATCCCAAAGCCTGGGATTTATTTAATGAATTCCGGGAACATTTTGTCCTCCGGGAGCTTCGAAAAAATCTTCAAAGGGGCATTGAAGAAGGATTATATCGGAAGAACTTGAACCTGGAGATCGTTGCCAGAATGCGGATTGTTCAAATCGATATGAGCGTGAATCCCGAATACTTTCCCCCGAATGATTTTCCACCGGTCGAAGTTCAGTCCCAAATGTTCGAGACCTATATCCGCGGGATTGTCACAGAGAAAGGAAGAAGGTTATTATCCAAATATTTGGCATCTAGCCCTGAAAAAATACCCCCACCTGCTACTCACTCTATTCCATTTCCAAAAACAAAATCACAAGAACAAACATGATCTTTGACAATGTTGTGAGAAAGATTCACTGGATTGCTTTATTTTGTGCGATGTGGATGCTCTTTTTTCAAGGAGTTGCTCAGGATCGAATGAGCTTAACTCTCGAAGAAAGTATCCAATATGCACTCAGTAATAATAAAGAAGTCCAGAATGCGCGTTTCGATGAATACATTGCTCAAGCAAGAGTAAAAGAAATCATCGCAAATGGCTATCCTCAAATCAGTGCGACAGCGGATCTACAGTATTTTGTAGAATTGCCTACGCAGATTCTTCCGGGCTTTTTCAACCCAAAGGTCGATCCAACTACCGGACAACCAGTAATCGATCCTGTTACTGGCGAACCGGTGCCTGGTGATCCGCTCGAAGTCCAATTTGGCTTTCCCTGGCAATCCAATGCAGGCGTTCAGGTCAATCAGCTCATCGCTGATGGTGTCTTCTTTCTGGGATTGAAAGCTGCCAAAACCTATGTAGAAATCTCTGAAGTCGCTTCCAATCGCACCCAGGAACAAACCGCTCTACAGGTGAGTAAGGCCTACTATCAGGCCTTGATTGCCAAAGAGCAATTGTCTATTCTCGATGCCAATCTTGCCAGGATTCAACGACTTTTCGATGAAACCAAAGCATTGAATCAGGAAGGCTTTGTAGAGAAAATTGATGTAGATCGCCTCCAAATCAATCTGACCAATCTGGAAGTTGAGCGGGAAAAGGTGGTTAGATTTGTTGCCATGGGCAAGAATTTGCTCAAGTTCCAAATGGGCCTTCCTATTGCGACTGACATCGAGCTGACAGAAGCTGTGGAAGACCATAGCAGCCCGCCCTCCTTGATTGCTGATTTTAGCACCTTCAATCTTGAAAACAGAGTTGAGTACCGACTTCTCCAGTCTCAAAAAAAGCTGGAAGGCTATAATATTCAACGAATTAAAGCTGGCAGATATCCAAGTTTGTACGCATTTGGCAGTTATCAATACAATGCACAGCGAGATGATTTCAGCTTTTTTGATTCTAATCAAAAATGGTTCCCCATCTCAGTGGTTGGTCTTCAGTTGAATGTCCCCATTTTTAGTGGTTTTCGTTTGAATGCACAACACCAACAATCACAGATTGCCCTCAAAAAGCTGGACAATCAGGCCGAACTACTCCAGAACTCCATTTATCTCGAACTCAGCAATTCACAAAGCAATCTTCAGAATGCGTATGAGAGCCTTGCTCGATTTCAGGATAATATTGAATTGGCCCAAAAAGTCTTCTCTGTTACCCAAATCAAATACAAAGAGGGGGTCGGTTCCAGCATTGAAGTTAATGAAGCGGAAAATCAGTTGAAGGAGGCAGAGTCTCATTATCTCAATGGCCTGTTTGAATACCTCATGGCCCAGCTAGATTGGCAAAAAGCACAGGGTCAATTCTCAAAATATCATGTCGAAACAGAATGATTGAACAACAGAACTATCTCATCAAAAACCATAAAACAAAGCATCACATGAACAAATTACTCTGGATGGGTCTACTGGTTTCGGGATTCATGCTAGCGGCTTGCGGTTCCAAAGAACCCAGCTCCCCCGAACTTACCCTCAAATACAAAAAGCAGGCACTAGAAGCTAAGAAAGGTCAATTATTGGCTCTTAATCAGGAAATTAGCCAACTACAAGCCGAAATCGAAGAGTTGGACCCTGAGACCAAACTGAAAGTCCGTCAGACACCAGTTACGGTAAGCGAAATTGAGCAGACAACCTTCCAACATTTTGTAGAAGTACAAGGCAAGGTCGAAGCGAACAAAAATATTCAGGTCAGCTCTCAAATGGCCGGGAGAATTACACAGATCAAGGTTCAGGAAGGTCAAAGAGTTCGAAAAGGGCAGTTATTAGCTCAGTTGGATGATGCGATCATGAAAAGCAGTATAGAGGAACTAAAAACTTCTCTGGAATTGGCGACCATCATGTTCAACAAGCAAGAAAATCTATGGAAGCAGGAAATTGGCACTGAGATTCAATTCCTCACAGCCAAAAATCAGAAGGAGTCTCTCGAAAAACGACTCGTCACCCTGAA
This sequence comes from Bacteroidota bacterium, assembly GCA_039029315.1. Classification (GTDB taxonomy): domain Bacteria; phylum Bacteroidota; class Bacteroidia; order J057; family J057; genus JBCCCJ01. Next base: position 48,745 of record JBCCGK010000044.1, read on the forward strand.
TGAACAACTCTCGCTTCACAAGATTTATTCTCCCATATCAGGTTCTGTGGATGAGATTTTGCCTAAAATCGGTGAAACAGTCAGCCCAGGATTTCCAGCCTTTCGCATTGTCAACAATTCTGACTTATCCTTAAAGGCTGATTTGTCTGAAGCCTATGCTCCTTATATCCGGAAAGGCGATGTGGTCAAGGTACAGTTCCCAAGTTTGAATCGGGAGATCAATGGCAAAGTAAGCCTTGTAGGTTCTTCGATTGATGCCAATGACCGGACCTTTCGGGTAGAAGTCAGGCTTCCCAGCGATCAAGCCTTCAAACCCAATATGTATGGACAGTTGTCTATCAATGACCAAACCAGAGAGGAAGCCATTTCTATCCCATTTGGAGTTGTCCAATATGCAGAAACGGGACCTTATGTCTTTATAGCTGAAGCTTCTGAAGGCGAAATATATAAGGCAAAACAGAAGAAAATAGAACTAGGCCTGAGTACCAATGGCCAAATTGAAGTAGTAAGCGGGCTCTCTCAGGGTGATTTTTTGATCATCGCAGGGTACAAAGAGCTCAGTGATGGTCAAGAGGTTGTTGTAACCAACGATCCTGAAAATAGTCTCGCCGCAACAAAATAGAAACCCATCAATTGGTCTGATACAGACCCTATCTCATGAGTAATAAATTTCGCGAATTTCCAATATCCAGTTGGGCCATTGACAATCGTGTAACCATTTTTTTGCTGGCTGTTGTCATTACAGTTGCCGGATTGGTTTCCTTCAATGCCTTGCCCAAGGAGAATTTCCCGGAGATTGCTTTTCCAGTCATTTTTGTTTCTACTCCTTATCCCGGCACCTCTGCTGAGGACATCGAAAACCTTGTGAGTAGAAAAATCGAAAAGGAATTAAAAAGTGTCGAAGGGATCAAAAAAATTAACAGTACCTCTATTCAGGACTTCTCATCTGTCTTTGTTGAATTCGAAACAGATGTTGACTTAGATGAAGCCAAAAGAGAAGTTCAGGAAGCGGTAGATCGTTCCAAAAGTAATCTTCCCAATGATCTTCCAACCGATCCTCAGGTAATCGACATCAATTTATCTGAGATTCCGATCATGTTTCTCAACATTTCGGGGCCTTTTACCAATGCCAAGCTCAAGCAATATGCTGAGACCTTGCAGGATGAATTAGAGGGGATGAAAGAGATCCTCCGGGTAGACATCGTTGGGGCCCCTGAGAAAGAAATACAAGTCAATGTCGATTTGTATAAAATGGAATTGGCCAGTATAACGCTGGACAATATTGAACAGACCATTGCAGGTGAGAATGTCATTGTTTCTGGTGGAGAACTGGAATTGGCCCAACAAAAGGTCGCCCTACGACTCAATGGTCAATTCACCAGCATCAATCAGATCCAAAATTTGGTAATTCGATCAGGCAAAGGAAACAGTGCTTACTTGAAAGATATTGCCGAGGTAAAAGAAGGCTTCAAAGATCAGGAAAGTTATGCGCGCCTGAATGGAGAGCCTGTGATGACATTGAATGTGATTAAGAAAGGAGGAGAAAATCTGGTTTCAGCTGCAGACAATATTGAAGAAGCCATTGCTGATTTGAAGGAAAGAAAGTTCCCAGAGAACTTGACAATTACCACTTCGGCTGACCAGTCAGTTCTGACGAAAAACACCCTGAATGAGTTGACCAATACCATTATTTTTGGTTTCATTCTGGTTACCATTGTCCTTATGTTTTTCATGGGGGTCCGGGATGCCTTATTCGTCGGTCTTGCTGTTCCCCTCTCTTCCTTTATCGCTTTTGCCTTCCTCCCCACGCTTGGCTTCACCATGAACCTCATTGTTCTGTTTTCTTTCATCCTTGCGATGGGAATTGTGGTAGACAATGCCATTGTGGTGATAGAAAACACCTACCGCATTTTCACAGAGCAAGGGATGGATATCACACAGGCAGCCAAGAAAGCTGCGGGAGAGGTCATTGGACCTGTATTCTCAGGAACATTGACAACTATTTGTCCATTCCTTCCACTTCTATTCTGGAAGGGGCCTGTTGGTGAGTTCATGGGATTCATGCCGGTGGTTATGATCATTACTCTCTTCGCCTCTCTGTTTGTAGCCTATGTGATCAATCCAGTATTCGCTGTTACATTCATGAAGAAAAAGGATTATGATGCGCCAATTCCACATCGTCAGGTATTGATTTACACGATAGCAGGAATCATTTTGGGTGTATTGTTCCGCATTGGCTCAGTTCCAACGATGGGTAACCTGATGTTCTTCATGGTTGGATTTGTATTGCTTAACGCCTATGTCCTCCGCTTTGCCATCAATTGGTTCCAATTAACTGCGATTCCTTCTATCAAAGCAGGATATCGACGTGTCTTGAATTGGTCCGTAGATCATCAAGTAGCTGTTTATTTGGGCACCTTCGCAGTGATTGTTCTTACGGTTATAGGTGTTGCTTCGGCTGATTTGAAGTTCATTCAGTTCCCGACGGCAGAACCCAACTTCATCTATGTGTATAATGAAATGCCGAATGGAACCAACATTGAAGTAACAGATTCTGTAACTCGCATCCTTGAAAAACGAGTGATTGATGTCATCGGAGAAGACAATCCAATTGTCAAATCCATGATCACCAATATTGCCATAGGAGCAGGAGATGCCAATTCATTTGACCAAAGTGCGTCCAAACCCCACAAAGGAAAAATCACAGTTGAATTCGTTGGAGTTAAAGAGCGTGGGGGGCAATCAACAAGTGATTTATTGGCCCAGGTTCGGGAAGTAGTGAAAGGACTCCCAGGCACAAAGGTAACGGCGGAACAGGAAAAGAATGAGCCTCCTGGTAGCGCTCCCATTGAAGTTCTGATTACTTCCGAGGATTTCGGTGATATGATGGGGGTGAGTGAAGATCTTTTTGCCTTTCTCGACTCTCTCAATATCGGTGGAATTGAAAAATTCAAATGGGACGTAGATGAAAAACGACCAGAGATTCTTCTGGATATCAACCGTCAAAAGGCCAGCGAATTGGGCTTGAGCAGTGGGCAAATTGGGATGGCTGTTAGAACAGCTCTATTCGGCAAGGAAGTATCCAAATACAAAACCCTGGAAGATGACTATCCGATACAGTTGCGCGCTGATGAGAAATATCGGCAGGATCCCTCTTCCCTTTTGGATATGCGGATCACTTATATGGATATGGCAACCGGCCGATTCAAATCAGTGCCGATCTCCGCAGTAACTTCCTTAAGATATTCTGCCTCTTATGGGGGAATCAATCGGACCGATCTTGAAAAATCAGTTCAAATTACTTCCAATGTTTTAACAGATGCCAATGTTAATGATGTTTTTTCTGAAGTAGAATTTTGGGTGAGTAATTTTGAGAAACAAGGGAGAGGAATCAAAGGTGTAGACATTGCTGTGGGTGGCCAAACCAAGGATATGGAAGAAGAGGGAGCCTTTCTCGGCATGGCATTCATGGCTGCCATTCTTCTGATCATCTTGATTCTGGTTACCCAGTTCAACTCGATCTCCAGTGTATTCATCATCATCAGCCAGGTATTTTTGAGTTGTATTGGCGTATTTTTGGGACATGCTGTGATGGGACTTGACTTCTCAGTCATCCTTTCTGGTGTAGGTCTGGTCGTTCTGGCAGGGATTGTGGTAAACAATGGAATCATCCTGCTTGATTATATTGAGTTATTGCGAAAGCGAGGGATGTCTCTGAAAGAGGCGGTGGTAGAAGGTGGAGCCACCAGATTTACACCTGTTCTCCTCACGGCTTCCTCTACCGTATTAGGACTTGTGCCATTGGCCTTCTCATTGAATGTGAATTTTGGGACCTTGCTTTCTAGCCTAAACCCACAAATTTTCTTTGGAGGAGACAGCAGCGTATTCTGGGAGCCATTTGCCTGGTCAGTCATTTTTGGTCTCAGCTTCGCCACAGTCGTAACCCTCGTGATTGTTCCTGTGATGTATTATGGAGTCAAGCGATTGAAAGAGATTGTCAAAGAACGCTTTTTCACCTCAGATTCCTCTATTGAACAAGATCCCTCTGATGAGTTGATTGACAATCCAAACACCCACGTAAATGGGAATGGAAATGGCCACCCCAATCAACCCACATCGAAACAGGATACTGCCACTGTATAGAATTAGTTCCTTTTAGGTTTCCTGCCTCCCTGCATTGAAGTTTTTTTCATGTAGGGAGGTTCTGTTTTTGACTTTTGTCTAAAATTGCCGTCCTTATAAAAAACCCATTCATTATGAAATTGGAACACATTGTACTTATTTTAGGAGGAATACTTGGAATTGCCGGATTCTTTTTCCCTTATCTTCATCTCGATACCACCACTATTGGCCTTTCTCTCGGAGAAATAAGTATGAGTGGGTATACCTATGTGAGGTGTTTTCTTGATAATTTTGGTCTTCTGGAGTTTGATGGAGATTATCGTTGGCTTCGATGGTCAGCAGAATTGTGGAATGATGCCTCCAATCCAATGGGACTTGGCAAAGCCATCGCCATGACCTTTATCCAATCGCTTCCAATCATGATGCTCTTATATTCCCTTGGACATTTCTTTCGAGGAATAACAGGCAAACAATATAAAAGAGGCATTATGTTCAACTTATTGTTCATGGGATTGGCCTGGGGAACCTTTTATTTCATCAGCATGGACGGTAGTTATCTCTTTTTAGGCGAAACAGCGACAGAGACATTGAACTTCTTCAAGATTGCAGGCTTGGGATATTGGCTGTCTTTTGGCGGTATCTTATTGGCAGGGATTTCCTTATTTTTTGAGAAAAAATCTTCATAACATACAAAAACTATTTTGGTCTTTGTTGCCTTCTTGGGAAAATTCCAGGAAGGCAGCTTTTTTTTTGGATTTGAGCCAAAACTTGAGTTGGTTTGTACCGTCTGCATCAGCAGATTGATTTATTCAGAAGAGGTGAGAGAACAGGCTCTATGACCCTCTGGCAACCTTCTCCGTGAGAAACGGTGCCAATTCCTGCCCAGAAATGGGAAAGATAAATGCCAAATCATGATTGATCCTTATTTTTTTCATTTTTCATCTCTCTTCCCCCAAACAGGAAGAGCATTAGTCATTATACACGCATATGGAGATTCGCTTACAACGCCAGAATCAAGCATTTCATTTTGAAGCTCAAAACGAACACGGAAACACCATCTCCTTCGATTCGCACAATCCAGAGATTGGCGGTCAAGGCAAAGGATTTGGTCCCATGGAGACGGTTGCTGCAGCCATCGGTGCATGCAGTGCGATTGACATCGGAGTGATTTTGGGAAAACAAAAACAGGAAATCAAAGATTTTCGCATCAAGATTGATGCCCAAAGAGCAAAAGACCAAGTGCCAAAAGTCTTCACAGAGATCCACATTACCTACGAGCTCCATGGAGAGATAGAGGAAGCCAAAGCCCAACGAGCGATAGAGCTATCCATCTCCAAATATTGTTCGGTCTCAAAAATGATCGAAAAAACAGCAAATATTCGATATTCTTTGATTCTTAATCCCACATCCTGATCATTATGTTGAATCCAGAAAAACAAACATCCAGATTCGAAACCAGGGCCATCCGTACCCAAATTCCGAGAAGTCAACACCGGGAACATGCTTCCCCTTTATTTTTGACTTCCAGTTTTGTATTCGAAGATGCGGAACAAATGCGGGCTTTGTTTGCGCAAGAACAAAAAGGGAATATCTACAGCAGATTCACCAATCCCAATACGCGTGAATTCATAGATAAAATTTGCCAAATGGAAGGGGCCGAAGATGGTTTTGCCACCGCATCTGGCATGTCTGCGATTTTCACAACCCTGGCGACGCTTTGCCGATCAGGTGATCATATTTTAGCCTGTCGGTCTGTATTTGGCTCCACGCACTCCATTTTGACCAAACATCTTCCCAAATGGAACATCAGCCATAGTTATGGTGATATCAATAAGCCGGAATCCTGGCACGAGTTGATCCAACCAACGACCAAGCTCATTCTGGTTGAAACCCCCTCCAATCCCTCCATCGATATTCTTGACCTGGAATGGTTAGGGACATTCGCCAAAGAACACAATCTATTGCTGGTGGTAGACAATTGTTTTGCCACGCCCTATTTGCAACAACCCATCAAATATGGTGCTGATTTGGTGCTACATTCTGCAACCAAATTTTTGGACGGGCAAGGACGGGTATTAGGGGGGGTGATTGCTGGCAGGAAGGATCTCCTGGAAGAAATATATGGATTTGCCAGAGCAACCGGGCCAGCTCTTTCGCCCTTCAATGCCTGGATTCTCTCCAAAAGTCTGGAGACCCTGGCCATACGAATGGATCGGCATTGCAACAATGCCCTGGCACTGGCAGAGTGGCTGGAAACGCATCCAGAAGTCGAAAGCGTCAAATACCCATTTCTCCCTTCCCATCCCAAATACGCCATCGCCAAACAGCAAATGCGCCTAGGCGGAGGTATTTTGGCTTTTGAAATCAAAGGCGGTATTGAAAGAGGCAGGGCATTTATGGACAGCATAGAGATGGCCTCATTGACCTCTAATCTTGGAGATTCCCGAACCATTGTCACCCATCCGGCTTCTTCTACTCATGCCAAGCTACAGGAAGAAGAACGTCTCCAGACCGGGATTACTCAAGGGCTGGTGAGAATCTCAGTTGGATTAGAACACATTGAGGATATCATTCAGGACATTGATCAGGCACTCAAAGCTTCACGCCTGATTCACGAATATTCTCGACCTTGATTGTTCAATCCTGAAATACAGGATCGGTTTTGGTCATCTTGGCCTGGAAGGCTTTCATCAAGTCTTCTGACAGAAGCATTCCAGCATTCCAGGTAGCTATATGGTCCAGGCTATCGCGCGTGTTGTGATCCCTGGTATATAACAACATCTCCTTGGTACCTCGAATGGAAAGGGGGGATTTGCTCGCAATCATGGCAGCCATCTCTTTCACCCCCACTAGCATAGCTTCCTGATCAGGATATACCCGATTGACAAGGCCTATTTCCCTGGCTTCTGCGCCGAATACTCTTCGGCCCGTATAAGCCATTTCCCGTGCCATACCTTCCCCAATGACGGTCGGTAACCGCTGGAGTGTTCCAAGATCTGCTACCATTCCCATGTCAATCTCTTTGACAGAGAAAAAGGCGTCCTCGGTACAATAGCGCATATCACAAGCAGTGGTAATATCCATTCCACCTCCGACACATGCTTTGTGGATGGCGGCAAGCACAGGTTTTCTACACTTTTCGATGGCCGAAACAGTATCCTGTAGATACAATATCGTTCCCCTCAAATATTCCCGTTTTCTTCCTTCTTCCTTGATCCCATTGAATTGATTTATTCCCATCAACATTTCCAGATCTATTCCTGCACAAAAGTGTTTTCCCTCCCCGCTCAAAATGACTACACGCACCTCCTGATTTTCATCCAGTTCCTCAAAAATAGCCTTTAGTTCGTCCCAGGCTACCTTGTTCAACGAATTTGCTTTTTCAGGTCTATTGAATCTTACATGAGCGATATGATTGTCAATATCAAGGAGAAATGTTTGATAAGCCATGCGGATGAATTGTAGTTATACTCTATGTTAAGGGGCGATATTCTGTTATTGCAAGATAGAAAATGGATCTTCTCCTACCAATTCTTCCAGGCTTCCGGCAGCCTGGATATTGGTTAATTGAAGGATCCCATGGGATTGGGCAACCATTGCTCCGGTTGGCAAGCTGGTCCAGCCTTCCCAGGGAACACGAATCCCGCCTATTGGAATGATTTTGACCCACATCTTCCAGGCAACTGGACGACATTGTTCATCTAGTATCCAGAGATATGCGTCTCCGGGGGTAGCTCCCCCAGACCCATAAGAGACCAATAGTCCATTCTTCCCGTCGCTTCCTTTTACGATGCTTCTGCTTGTTCCCCCATCAAATGCCTTGACGACTGGATTGAGCCAGAAGGCGTCATTCACCCATGCTTTCCAGGCCTTATCGACCAATTTATCAGCTTTTTTCCCTTCTACACGCTCTCCTTTGATGAGTGCCACGCCGGTTCTTTTGTTGATATCAACATAAACCTCATTCTCTCCCCATTTCACTCTAGCCAAATGTCGTTTCTTATCCCAAAGGTGATCATTTCTCCCTCCAAAATTCCAGCTGATCGCACCCGTACTATCCCAGGCGGCCTTATTTACAGCTGCCATCATTTTATTAGCCAGGACATCTGCTTCAGGGCCAGATTGTCCTGTTGGGCGTGATTCATGGGCGATTAAGCCTGCGATGAATCCAATCAATAGAAGGCTTCCTGCTGCATAAAGCAGGATTCGAAGCCATTTTGGTAACTTTTTCATGTGTTATTCAATTACACCAGATCCAATCAGTTCATCCCCCTCATACCAGGCAGCAAATTGTCCCGGAGTGATTCCCTTTTGTTTATGATCAAACAACAAATATAGGCCTTTTGTTTCCCGGATCAGCCTAACTCCTTCCAGTGGTTGTCTGTATCGGATTCTGGCTAGATAGGTTCTTTGTTCTCCCAATTCCATCTGGAGGTCTTCTCTCACCCAATGCATGTCTGCCTCTGGAATAAACAAACCAGGGCGATTCAGACCAGGATGATCATCTCCCATGCCTACATAAATCACATTTGATGTTGTATCCGTAGCAATGATAAAAAGTGGCTTAGGTTTTCCTCCCACATTGAGTCCCTTCCGCTGGCCAATGGTATAAAAATGTGCCCCATTGTGTTCGCCGATTTTCTCTCCATCAGAAGGATGATACTGATGTGCAGTGGTCAGTCGATTCCATTCTGATGTATGCTCATATTCCTTGCCAGCCAGAATTTTTTCCTGATACAAAGGAGAATCGAAGGGAATTTCAATAATGTCGCCCTTTCGTGCCTCTAGTTGCTGTTGCAGGAATACCGGAAGTTTGACTTTGCCAATGAAGCACAATCCCTGAGAATCTTTTTTGCCGGCTGTCACCAAATCCGCCTCCTGTGCGATTTGTCGAACCTCTGGTTTGTTCAAATGTCCAATTGGGAACATCGCATATGCCAATTGTTCCTGGGTCAATTGGCAAAGGAAATAGGATTGATCCTTGTTTCGATCAGCACCAGCCAACAATCTGTGAACAAACTGTCCATCCTTCTCAATTGTTTCTTTCTGGCAATAGTGTCCAGTAGCAACAAAGTCAGCCTTCAATTTCAGGGCTTTTTCCAGAAAAATATCAAATTTGATTTCCCGATTGCACAACACATCTGGGTTGGGAGTTCTTCCGGCTTTGTATTCCCGAAACATATAATCGACAATGCGCTTTTTGTATTCAACGCTCAGGTCTATTGTCTGAAAAGGAATTCCCAGCTTTTCTGCCACACACAAGGCATCATGGCTATCTTCCAACCAGGGACATTCATCACTGATTGTCACAGAATCATCATGCCAGTTTTTCATAAACAAGCCGATGACTTCATACCCTTGTTCTTTCAACAAGTATGCAGCTACGCTTGAGTCTACACCTCCTGAGAGGCCAACCACCACTCTTTTCATATCTATTAATTATAGCCAATAGAAGCCAACTTCAACTCCAGGCTGTCTTTCATTCCCAAAAATTGACTTGCCAGTTGGTCTGGCAGTGGATTCGGAGCAGGGAGTTTTTCTGCACGATGATCCACTTGTTGACCATTTTTCCAAAATCTGAAACACACATGAGGTCCAGAAGCCAAGCCTGTTGAGCCAACTAGTCCAATCACCTCTCCTTGCTTGACCTTGACACCCCGCTTGATTCCCGGAGCAAATTTGCTCATATGCAGATATTGAGTTTCATAGGTCTTGTCATGTCGGATTTTGACATAGTTCCCATTGTTCTTTTTGAAGGTAGCAATAGATACAACGCCATCTGCAACTGCCAAAATAGGGGTTCCTTCTGGTGCTGCATAATCAGTTCCCAAATGGGGTTTCACCTTTTGGAGAACGGGATGTTTACGTTTCAAATTAAAAGGGGAAGAGATCCGGGCATATTTCACAGGAGATTGCAAAAAGCCTCGCTTCATCGGTCTGGCTTTTTCATCAAAAAATCCTCTCGTCTGGCCATTTGTATAATAATACGCCTCATGGGCACCACTCTTTGTCTGAAAATAAATCGCCTTTAACTCTCGAATATCGGCTGCTTCTCCATCAGCATACACACTTTCATAGACCAATTTGAATCGGTCTCCAGGTTCCAAATGATAAAAATCGACCGACCACTGCAGTGCTTCTTCCATTTTTCCGATCAAATCGTAGTGTAGATTTTCATCCAAAATGGTTTTCCATAAGGCCGAATCTATGATAGCACTTGCTGTACTCAATCGAATATCTACCTCGCGCTCAATCCGGTATACCCGTAGCGTATCCCTCAAATCAAAAACAGTATATTCGAACTTATTCGGCTCGTAGATGATGTATTCTGTTTGATTGTTTGTCTCTGAAGTCAGAACCGTCACCATAGACCTGCCCTGAAGAGATTGAATATCCATCACGGGTTCGGCAAGTTGTTGAATTTCGGGAATCTTGGTGGTTGGGACATTATAGGCCATCAAAATATCAGTCATTCCTTGTCCATCTTCTACTATGTCCTTGTGAATCTGATACGGGGCCAAATCAAAGCCATACCGATAAGTCGAAGTATCGGTGTTATCTATAAGTGGATCATTGTCTGGTCCCCACATCCAGGCAACACTTATAGCCACCAATCCCAACAACAATACTGCCCCAATGATCAAAGCATTTCTCCTGAATTTCTGATAGGATTCAGAAATATTTTCGTTCTCCTCCTTCAATTGCTGATAGCCATCGTTTTTGGTTCGAATAATCAGCTTTGACCTGCCAGTTTCCCTGTTCGTCCTGTTCCCAGTCGCTGAACGATCCTCCATCTGCTTGTCAGAAGGGGGAAGGTTCTTTGGGGTAATTTTTATTTTTTTAGGCTTCATGTTGACAGGGAAGCTATTGTTGTAGACAAATATAAACAGAATGCAGCAGAAAATCTGACTGTTGTGTTTGAAAGGAGAAACTCGAGACACAAACACAAATTTATATCCTATATCATGAAAATGCTTTCTCGTCCTCCCCTATTGATTCAATATGCTAATTTATTCTTTTTCATCCTTTCTGGATTTTTATTACAAAACTGTCACTATGTAGGACTTCAACGTGCGTATATTCCGGCAACTTCAGATCCTCACTTTTTTGAAAAGAAAGAGGATCAAATCCTTACTCCCTCTATTGATTTGACCAATGTCCAAGTCCAATATGGGAGAGCATTAGGTGCTCATCATGGAATGTCTTCCTGGGCATATGCTGGATTTAAAGGCCAATTAGGTGGTCAGATTTCAGGGCTTATTTTCCATCAAATTGGGAAAAAATGGTATTGGGAAAGTAGCATTGGCTATAGGTTTATGCGAAATTACTCAAAAATCAGATCTCGACCTTCCTTTATTCCCTTTACGCCTGCACCTTATTGGGGTCCTTACTATTCCCATATCAATCAGGTCAATTACCATATGCTCCCTATTCAGACACATTTGTTGAGAAAAGGTGAAATAAACAATTATTTAAAAGGATTTAACTATAAAGCTAGTTTTAGTTTGCAGTTTTCTCCCGTATGGTTTGAATATTATAATTACCAAAGTAGGTATCACGAATCATGTGAACTCTGCTATATCAGAAGAAATATTCTTCTCACAAGAAACAAATGGGCTTTTTCAGCAAGTCCCAGTTTAATGTGCAGCATCGGAAAGAACGGAAAATATGTGTTCTTAAAAGCTGGAGTCAACTTCATATCAAAGATAGGAGTTGTGCAAAGTCCTCCTATGAATTCAATTCCACCACCTAGAATTTTTTATAGGCATCCGCAAGTGGTTCCCGCATTTCTTCGAATGGGGATCACACTGAATCTTAACAAATCCTGAACCTGAAAAGTGGTCTGTCTATAAATGGACCACTTCACCATACGCTGCTGCTGCTGCTTCCATCACTGCCTCAGACATGGTCGGATGTGGATGGACAGCCTTGATGATTTCATGCCCAGTGGTTTCCAGTTTTCTGGCAACGACTACTTCAGCAATCATATCCGTAACGCCAGCACCTACCATATGCGCTCCAAGGAATTCTCCGTATTTCGCATCGAAGATTACCTTGACAAAGCCATCATTCTTGCCAGAGGCTGTGGCCTTTCCAGAAGCAGAAAACGGAAATTTCCCTACTTTGATCTCCATGCCTTTGTCTTTCGCTTCGGCTTCGGTTATTCCAACAGAGGCTACTTCTGGCTGGCAATAGGTGCAGCTAGGAATGTTTCCATAATCAATAGGGTGGACATCCAGACCTGCTATTTTCTCCACACAGAGGATGGCTTCATGAGAGGCCATATGTGCCAAGGCTGGTCCGGGAATGATATCCCCAATAGCATAGATGTTTGGGACATTGGTTTGATAAAATTCATCTACCTGGACCAAGCCTCGATCTGTTTTGATATTCAAACTACCCAGTCCCAAATTTTCAGTATTGGGACTGATGCCTACAGCAGATAGAAGAATGTCTCCTTGGATTTTTTCTTCTCCTTTTTTCGTCTTTACTGTTGCTACCACACCACGACCAGAGCTATCCACTTCAGTCACCTCAGAACTGGTCATGATGGTCATGCCTTTTTTCTTATAAATTCTGGCCATGAGTTTGGATACATCGGCATCTTCTCTCGGGAGAATCTTGTCCATGAACTCAATGACAACGACCTCAGTGCCCATATTGTGGTAGAAATAGGCAAACTCCATCCCAATTGCTCCAGATCCCACGACGATCATCTTTTTGGGTTGCTTAGGCAGGGTCATCGCTTCGCGATAACCGATAATTTTTTTGCCATCAATCTGCATATGTGGCAGGTTTCTGGATCGAGCGCCAGTTGCAAGGATGATATGTTTTGCCTCATGGGAGATGGAGGTCCCTGCCTTATCTGTAACTACAACTCGCTTGTCCGGGCTGAGTTTTCCATGTCCTTCCAGGACATCTACTTTATTTTTTCTCAGCAAAAAGTCAACGCCTTTGCTCATTTTATCAGCAGCGCCCCGGCTCCGTTCAATCACCTTCCCAAAATCGTGAGAAACTTTACTTGCTTTCAGACCATAGTCCTCCGCATGATGGAGGTAGTCCATTACTTCAGCACTTTTCAATAAGGCCTTGGTTGGGATACAGCCCCAATTCAAACAAATTCCACCAAGGTTTTCTCGCTCAACAACAGCTGTTTTCATTCCAAGTTGAGCTGCTCGGATTGCTGCCACATATCCGCCTGGGCCGCTTCCGATTACGATCACATCATATGTATTTGCCATAGGGTACGTTTAGCTTATTGATTTGGAGTGCAAAGTTAGAAAATTTGTCGAAGATTCCTCCTTTTTACCCACCATAAGCTGGTCCCAATTCCAAGAATTATCATCAAAGCAATCAGGATCCCCACACCAATAGAATACTGTGGAATCAATGGATCAGGATTTCCCCAGAAAACATATGCGCCCCAATAGCCGGGATGTGCTCCGGGAAACTTATTCATATAATCCAATCTGGCCAATCGAAGTGCCTGAGGTCTATTTTCTCCTTCCTGGAGGTAAGCATACATTCGCTCCATGATCCAACCTGTACTCGCATCGTCAATTTGCCACAAGCTTGTGACCATGCTTTGAACACCAGCATAGGCAAAAGCTTGAGCCAGACTCTGAACCCCCTCCCCTTTTTCGATTTTGCCAATTCCAGTCTCACAGGCACTCAGGACCAGCAGATCAATGCCTAGCGAAAGGTTGTAGATCTCATAGGCATGCAGGAATCTGTCTTCTTCAGAGGAAGTGGTTGCGGATTCGCTGAACACCAAAGCAGAAAACATGGGATCGTCATATTCCAGATAGGCATGCATTGCCAAATGCAGAATATCATAGTTGGCGCAAACCTCCTTGAAAGCAGCCTCTGTCGCAGACTCCCCAATCATAGATCCTCCTTTCCACACCTCTGAAATAGATTCAATTTCGGTCCTGTTGTGCACCAAGGAACGAAACGGTCCTCTCTGATTGAGTGGTACACTTCTCAGATTCGCGTATTCCACCTCATTGCTCCCTTTGTATGTCGGGGCCATGCCAAAAAAAGTTGGTTTTCTCAGTCGAATAGAATGATCTGAAATAGTAGCCAACCAGGAAAGAGAATACGCATATCTTACCTGACTCGACTTGAGTAGATAAGGCAGCTTGCTATACATGGATCCTGTAGACCAGGAATCACCTGTCAGCAGTAATTCAAAGGGCATCAATGCCAGGATATCATCAGGCAAGATCAATAATGCCGATGGAGGGTTAGAGTCAACTCCTACAACCGGCGCAATCAGTTGTTGGTACCAATGATGGGCCCCTTTTGCAAAAGCCGGAAGATTGTTTACCGGATTGATTTGCTGGTGATAGTGTACCAAATTGTTCAAAAAACTTGTTAATTGATCCTTCCAATCCGAGGAGACCGTCTTTCTGTAAATGCGCGTTTCCTCAGCGGAGATCAACAAAATCATCAAGGTAGAGTCTCCAAGAAAGAAATTAATCATCGATTCCCCTTCTTCTAGCATATCTTGTCGAACGGCTTTTACTGACACCGCATGCGTTTGATAACGAATTTGATAATAGTCAGGGTAAGCCTCTGCGAGATGGATATGAAGCTTTCTCTTCTCTTCATTAAGCGTAAATAGCTTTTCGTTCCAGTAGGATAAGTCTATGGTGTCCTGAATCTGTTCATCAATTTTTTTGTTGAGAATTTTTTGCTGATAAAAAGCGATTTGTGCACTCAATTTTCGCTCCTTCTCCAACAATTCGTCAGGCAAACCTGCCTGCAAAACCGCTCTGGATTGTTGGAGGTTCTTCCTGAGGCTTGCTGATTTGCTCTGTTCGATCAATTTCAAGATTACTTCCAAATACTCTGGATCTTTCTCCTTTTCATACAACATGTGGACACATTGGAGTGCTCCTTCATAGATATTGAGGCTTTCCTCGGTCAGAATCTCACGGGTACTCTGAGAGCGGATTTGCATGCTCTGAATCACTTCCAAGCACAGTTGATAAACAGTCCAACAATGGGTCAATAAATACACATTCTCTTCCCGCTGTTGAGCCAAAACCAACAGGGCTTTTGCCTTGTTTTCCAGAATATCCAGGTTGCGCTGATGATGAAAGATCTGATTCAATCGAGGATTCAACGACCAGTCCGACTGATCAAGCGTGCTATCACGAGTCATCCGAGCAAGAGAGCGCTGAATCCATATCATTGCCCCGTCTTCATCCCCTAATTTTGCCTTCAAATATCCTGTCCCTGCATAGATCAAAGCCAAATGCTTACTCTTGGCAGCTTCGGCAGGTTTTCTAGCTTGTTCCATATAGAACAAAGAGGTGGCCCATTGTTCCATAGCCAAATAAACTCCAGCCAAATTCACAAAATCCTCGAATATTCGGATAGAATCTTTGGACTGGCTATGTAATTCAATGGCTTTTTGATGCTCCTTCAGAGCCAGATCATATTCCTCCATATTCTTGTAAAGCCTTCCTTTTGTGGTGTGGACTATGCCCAAATAGGACAAATTTGGCTGAGGAAGCTGGCTGAGCAGTTCTTCACTATTATCCAGAAAATCCATTGCCAGCAGGGGGTCTGTTTTCTTCAAGCAACTCTGGCCCATTTTGAGATAGGTCGTGCCCAATTGGGGAGAATGGTTGGGAAAATTATCTCTGGCAGATTCCAGAGCTTTGTAGTAATAATCCTGACTTTTCTCACAATCTCCCAGATCCAGATAAATCTCTGCCAAATGGCTGTAACAGTTCAACAGATAATCTGGCAATAGATCTGTGCCTTTCAGCCAATAGTCAAGGGCTTTTTCCCCATATGTCAATTCCTGTCTGTGATCTCCTATCATCCCAAAAACATAAGAGATGTTATGGCATACCAGGCCCAATGATTTCCACAAGGTATCAGGCAATGATAAAAACATAGCTTCTGCACCTTTGTATGCAAGAACGGCACTGTCATACCGTCCCAAATGGTCATAGTGGAAGCCTAGATCTGTATAGGCATCTGCCAAGCGTTCATTGGGAGGCAGGTAGGCACTTCTGATCCTCAGATTTTCTTTCCCATGATGCAGAGCCCGTAGCCAATCCTGTCGTTTGCCGAGGGAGATTCCAATAAACTGATTGGCATTGGCAAGCTTTTCCCACATGTCCAAAGAATCAACTCCTGCTGGAATCTGTCGATACCCTTGCAGGGACTTTTTGTAGAAATGGTCCGCAGATTCAGCTTGGTTGCCAATCTCATATAGTGCCCCAACATTCAGGCAGAAGTTGGATAGAACATATCTGGAAATGCCATTGTCCAAAAAAAGGGAAGTATCCAGTGTCTGCGCAAACTGAACACCTCCTTCTATCTCCCCGGCATAATAATATGCCTGACAGAGTTGACCAACTGCCTCAAAATATGCTTGCCAGGTTTCTGCCTTCCGATAGATATCTACGGCTGTATGATAAGCTTCCAAGGACGATTCCTGTTTGCCTGCAAACCAGAAAGCTTCTGCTTCATGCATAGATTTGTTGGCAGGTATTGTATCCACAAGCTGAGCAATTCCGCCATTGATCCCGAACCAACCACAGAGGACAATCCAGCCACATATTTTCAAATATCTCATGCTCATGTCCGAATTTACACGCTAATTTTTCAGCAAGCAAGCTAAGATTTTTTGCATTTGCCACATTCGTTTTTGCTTTTGGAATCAATTTTTGTACTACCTTTGCGACATGCTCAGGCAGTTGTATATCAAAAATTATGCACTCTTTGCCGAAACGCAAGTAGACTTTCCTGGTGGACTGAATATCTTAACAGGAGAGACGGGTGCTGGCAAATCCTTACTCGTTGGGGCATTAGGCCTTATTACTGGAAAACGAGCAGACAATTCCGTTATTTTTCTGGAAAATGAAAAATGTATCGTAGAGGCGAAATTTGGTCATCTCAATGCAGGGATCAAGGAGCGATTGCTAGGGTTTGAAGATTTTGATCTGGAAGATGAAGAATTGTTGATCAGGAGAGAAATTCGTCCCAACGGGAAATCCAGAGCATTTATTAATGATACGCCTGTTTCCCTTCAGCTTCTCCGTCAAGTCAGCACACTTCTGGTGGATTTACACAGCCAGCATGAGAATCAAAATCTCTTATCTCATGACCATCAGATAGAATTACTCGATGCCTATGCTGGCACGACTTCCACGGTTGCCAGCTTCGCAGAGTCTCTTCAGCTCCTCGAACAGTTGCAAAAAACAATTCGCAGTCTTGAGCAGCAAGAAACCGAAGCAAAACAAAAATGGGATTATCTTCAATTTCAGATTCAGGAATTAACTGATGCCAATCTAGAGGCTGATGAAGAAGAGCGACTGGAGCAGGAATTGAATCTCCTCCAACATGCAGAAGAGATACGGGAAGCCCTCGGTAGCGCAACAGATTTGCTATATCATCAGGATTTATCCCTCTATAATCAATTGAGCGAATCGCTGGAACCTCTGCGTCGGGTATCCAAGGTCAATACGCAAATTTCTACTGAAGTTGATCGCCTGCTTGAAGCTCAAGAGACCATCAAAGAGGCTGCTTTTACTTTCCAACAATTGCTGGAAACGGTAGAATCTGATCCTGAACGATTGTCATTCATTGAGGATCGATTGGCCATTTATCATACTCTCAAACTCAAATATGGAGTCTCTACAGGTGCCGAACTGGTCCAAAAGTGGGAGAGTCTCGCTGCACAATTAACTGATTTTCAATCTTTGGGGGTGCGGATTGCGGAACTTCATCAAGAGAGGAGTGATCATCTCGCAACTCTGAGTCAGTTAGGACTTAGTCTGGAGAAGAAACGACTCCAATCAGCCAAGTCTCTTGAAAAAGAAATTACGCAACTCCTTGGACAGGTCGGATTTCAGAAGGCCAAGTTTGGCGTGGCAATCGAGCGAAACACGCATCAGGATGGCATGATAGAATTGGATGGGGATTCCATCAAACCTTTGCCAAATGGCTTGAATCGTGTCTATTTTGTAATTCAGACCAATCCTGGCATGCCAGCAGGGCCATTGTCCCAAATTGCTTCAGGCGGAGAAGTATCTCGTGTGATGTTGGCTATCAAAACGGTTTTGGCAGATAAATTTGCCTTTCCAGTATTGATCTTCGATGAGATTGATACTGGTATCAGTGGCGAAATCGCGAACAAAGTAGGAACTGTGATGCAACAACTGGCCAACCGATTTCAAATCATTTCCATTACGCATCTTCCTCAGATCGCTTCCAAAGGCAATGCACACTTTCAGATTCGAAAGAAAATTCAAGGTAATACCACCACCTCTTTTGTAGAAAGTCTTTCCCAAGAGGAACGAATTCAGACATTGGCTGAAATGATCAGCGGGGATCGTCCCAGTGTGAGCGCGCTAAAAAATGCACGGGAATTGCTGGGAATGAGTGGTTGATTCCTCCTGTAGCTCTTATGGTTTTCCGGCCAAGGCAGCACCAATTATTCCAGCTTGATTCAATAAAGTAGCAGGAACGACTTCTGCAGGCACAGTTAACAGTTTCTCAAATTTTTCAAACTTCTTACTCGCTCCTCCTCCTAAGATAAACAGGTCAGGATAGAACAGTCGATATACATGATTGAGGTATTCATCAAATCTTACAGCCCATTCCTTCCAGGATAAGTCATCTCGTTTTTTGGCGGAGTCAGCAGCATAATGCTCAGCAATTCCCCCCTTGAATTTGAGATGCCCTAATTCAGAATTGGGAATCAATATCCCATCCTTCACGAATGCACTTCCGATTCCTGTTCCGATGGTCAGCAAAATCGTCAGACCTGATCTGCCTTTTCCACCACCGAATGTAACTTCTGCCAAACCTGCAGCATCTGCATCATTGACAACCTTGACCGGACAATTGGTTTTTTCCGAAAACAGTTTTTCTGCATTCGTATCAATCCAGGAATTGTCAATATTCGCAGCTGTTTTGGCTACACCATGTTGTAAGGCCGCAGGAAATCCTACGCCAATCGGCCCGCTCCATTCAAAGTGCTGAACCAACTCAAGAACTGTCTTGGCAACAGCTTTGGGTTTGGCGGGTTGAGGGGTAGGAATTCGATGGCGCTCTGCCAACATCTTCCCCGAAGATACGTCTACAGGTGCTCCTTTGATTCCGGAACCGCCTATATCAATCCCTAATACATTCACTGAATTGACTATTTGAGTTCAAAAAAAAAATCTGACTGATAAAATATCCCTGATCTCAGGCTGAAAATTAGAGAGAAATTGAAGGGATTCAAAACCGAATTACCTTTCTCTTTTCGTTAGGGTGTCCGAAGAATTTTTTCTCGAAAACTTCTTCCCTCTTTTTCCAACCTTAATTGAAGCAAGTACATTCCTGGCAGGAGATCGCTTACCTCTATTTGTTGAGAGCTTGTTTGTATCTTCACTTCCCGGATCATTTTTCCTTCCAGGGTAAACAATGCCCCTTGCAATGGCAAATATTGAGCCTTTGTTTCTATTGTGAATTGGTCAGAGACTGGATTGGGAAACAGCTTAAATACCTGAGAAGCAGTCAGGTCTTCATCATCCACTCCCACCATTACAGCTTTGATTCCATTGAAAAGATTCAATCCACCACTTTTGTTTCCGACGATGAGTTCGACAAAGCCATCATCGTCCAGGTCTGCTACAGTCGGAGCGGACCGTATACCGACATTGAATTGTGGCATCACAGTATCTCCAGCCCCGAAAGTTCCCCCCAAATCAGAACGAATATCTTGAAAATACTTCATGGTTCCTATATCTGAACCGACAATCAAATGAAGTTTTTGATCCGTTTCGAATGCAGAAGGAACACTATATCCTGGCTGGAATCCATCTACTGACATCTGAATCCCGCCCAGCGTTTCTGTTTCGAGCGTGAATGCGGGAGCACTCTTGGTTCCGGTATTTTTGTAATAATTGACGTTGCCGTTCCGCTCTCCGATCAGCAGATCAATCAAGCTATCTCCATCCACATCTATCAATTGAGGGACTGCATTTCCACCAACATCGATGCCTCCATAATTGCCACTTTCAAATCCAAGTTGGGGCAAAATATTGGTTGGGCTTATGGAAAAATTGCGATAAAAATCCAAGGTTCCATCAGCCCTTCCTACCAGCATGTCATAGTCTCCATCCCCGTCCAGGTCACCCAAGGCTGGATACACATCAGGGGTAACAGACATATTCCCCAAGTCTCCCAGGTCTCCGGTGATCAACTCAAATACTGGATCTGTATTTGTTCCCGCATTTCTAAATAGAGCAATCTGAGGAAGATAAGGACCAAAATCATAATAGCCGAAATTCCCGATGAGCAAATCAGTATTTCCATCCTGATCATAATCGAATAGAACAGGAATTGAACCTGAACCCACATCAATCATTTCTTCAACAAACAAATTGTCTCTCAAATAAGAGAAGGTTGGGACACTATCTGTTCCTGTATTCGGATAATACCAGCCAACTCCTACATTTTCAGTATTCAGTTCTCCATTGGGGCTGACGATCAGATCTCTTGTTCCATCATTGTTCAGGTCGAGATGAAATGCTGCAGGAAAAACATCCAAATCTACTGGATTCGAAGCGGGAAAGGACATATTCACCTGGGTAATATCTGCATGCTCTGCAGTTCCACCATTCATCAGGATCAACATATCTGAGCTGCCAATATCTCCTAACACAAGCTCCTTGTCTCCATCCCCATCCATATCCAATGCCAATAGAGATGAGCCTGCATGGACCCCTCCTCCCCCGCTGGCAGTTCCATTTTTGCAAAAGACACCTGTGCTGATGACAAAATCGACATCGTCCTCCATAACATGTCCCCAACAAGCCTCCTCCAAAATGAAAATCAGGCTATCACTATGTCCATAGGTCTCTTGTGAGAGATTTTTATGATATTCAATCAATGTCCCCAAGGTATTGAAAGCAAGAATGTCCAAATCTCCATCATTATCCAGATCAACGATGGTCGGGATATCCAATTCGAGCACCTCCAGGACTTGTTGATTACTTCCTGGAATGACGGTCTCTATCGGATTCAATCCCGGAAATCGTTCAAATGCCAAGCCTGAGACTGTATCCGATACGTTCCTATATACCATGATCCCATTTTGGCCTGACATGAATAAATCGAACTGCCCGTCCTGATCGTAATCAGCAGTGAGCAACCAGTTCCTTGCTTTAGGAAACACTTCAATGAGTTCTGGTTGGTATGTGTAATCGGGAGTCCCTGGATTTCCATGTTGGACCATAGGAATGATGCGATTCCCAATTCGATCAAAAATCAAGACATCATTTGTTCCATCCAGGTTGAGGTCGAGCTGGCCAAATTGTCCTGAATTGATTCCACCTGTCCAGGGATACCCCAATTGATTTTGGAAGTTGAAGACAGTGATATCGTTTCCCGGAACAAATGCGACTTGTGCATGAAGCATTTGGATAGAAAAAAGAACCAACAAGAGATAGGTCCAGTAGGGATTGGAATATGCCATGGATCACATAAAATCACCTCGCACCCCGGCGTCTCGACAGAGGTTACGTAGTTGACGACGGAACTGATACGGAATAAGATGTTCGAAGCGCTTTCGACGATTCTTCAAAGATCGCTCGATATTGATACGTGCTTTTTCTTCTTGAGCCAGAGATAAGTTGCGCTCCAGTTCGGGGATCTGGCGTAACAATCTTTCAATATTATCAAAATATCGATCGGGCTCCATGGGTGAAAGATACGGCTTTTTTGTCAAGCCAAAAAAGCCGTATCAACATTTCCTTATCATCTATATATGAATCAATATCGAGGCAGTCGATATTGGCGTTTAGAAGAAATCTCTTTCGATTTTCCAACAGGAACCAATCTGAACTGATATTGGTATGCGCCTGGTTTCATCAGAAATTCTTCATGAGGCCATCCATTTACTGACCAGGAATCATCTCCTCCTACTCCCAATTGCTTAAGGTCGAGATTCAGGGTCACGACCTCTCGTTCTGTCAACTCATGGGTATGGTCGGCTTTTTGAAGGTCCGCCTGTGAATAGGGCCATGCCGATACACTCAAGTGCGGCATCCCGACGACCATCAGCCCTTGTCCTTTTTGATTGGTTAAGCTCACCCAACGAACATCGGTCTTATTGTTACTTTCCTGTGGTCGGATATAGTGGAAAAACCCTTCGCTCACAGTGGTCTGATACTGTCCTACTGGTGCAAGATCTTTTCTATCTGTATGATTCTCATGTGGTCCACGCCCAAACCACTGATATTGGTTGAATTCAGCTGGTAATCCGAGAGACATGCCGAATCGTGGCAAGAACCATTCTCCTTTCATGGCTTGCATATTGGAGGAAACTACAATTTCCCCATTTCCATAGATAGTATAGCTACATGACAAATCGGCTTGCACATCAGGGAGTCTCATTTCTGCCACAACCTTAACCGCTCCGTTTCCCAACTTGTTCACAGATACTCGATCCACGATTCGGTTCTCAGCAGCTTTCTCCCAGATTCTTGTTTTTCGCAGGAGTCTGGTCCCAATGTCATTATCTGTTGGAGCACGCCAAAAGTTAGGAATCAAGGGTTCACTGATCAGAGATTTTCCTTTCATCTGATAAGCGGTAATGACTCCTTTCTTGGGATCGATAGAAACTTCAAATCCTTTTCCTGTGACAGCAATCGAACTTGAAGTTTGAGTGACCTCCACTGCTCCCAATGTTGATTCCGACAATTCTGAGATCCCCTCTACAGAATATGGCAATTCAAATTGCTCCCAGGCAATCTCATGGCCGGCCTTGGCCCATATGTGATCCTCAGTGGTATGAAATCGCAGCATCAGATGATATTCAGCTCCCGCCTTCAATGCTGGTTTGGAAAAAGGGATAGTAAGTCTCGCATATGTTCCCGGCGCAACAGATAAAGAAGACAACTTCCCTTCCTCGATCACAATTCCGTTTTCAGTCAGCTCCCAACTTCCTGCATAGGCAGATAAATCAGTGAAGTGGTGCCAATTCCGAATAAAAAACTGCCCTTTCAAAATATTTCCAGAAGAGAGTTCTATTCTTTGTGATATTTTTTTGCATTGCCATGTGGCAGGTTTGTCTTTCCTGTCAGGCGTTATGACTCCATTCAAACAAAAATTATTGTCATTAATGGTATCACCAAAATCTCCTCCATAGGCATAGTATGCTTCCCCATTGTCAGCTGTTTTTTCCAATCCCTGATCCACCCAATCCCAGATAAATCCCCCGATCAATCGTTTGTTCTTTCGAATCAAATTCCAATATTTGTCCAGATTTCCCACAGAATTCCCCATCGCATGGGCATATTCGCACCAAATCACCGGGCGCTTGTCAGAAGGATCTGTGGCCAGTTTGACCATTTGGGGCATGGACACATACATTCGACTCATCATATCTACATAAAATGGATCGGGTACTGTTGGATCTCTTGGATCTCCCTGGGCTCCTTCATAATGAATGGGACGCGTCGGATCATAAGACTTCATCCAGGATGCCATCGCAGCATGGTTGGGGCCTTCTCCTGATTCATTCCCCAGGGACCAAAAAATGATACTTGGATGATTTTTATCTCGTTCTACCATCCTCAATCCTCGAGCGACAAATGCGCCATACCAGGAAGGGTCATTGGTTAATTTCCCGCCCTGCCCATGTGTTTCAATATTGGCTTCATCAATCACATACAGGCCATATTCATCACAGATCTCATACCATCGAGGATTGTTTGGGTAATGAGAGGTTCTGACTGCATTGAAATTAAATTGCTTCATCAATGCGGCATCACGAAGCATTGATTCCTCTGTAACGACTTTGCCTGTAAGAGGATCGTGATCATGTCTATTGGCTCCATATAACAACACTTCTTTCCCATTGATGTGCAAAGCCCCATCGATGAATTCCACTTCCCGAAACCCTACTCGACAACTTTTGGCTTCATGCAACTTTCCATCCTGATCTACAAGACTCAGAACGAGTGTATACAGATTAGGGAATTCCGCTGACCATTTCGCAGGATTTGTGATCTTTGCTGCCATCTTGGCAAAGGGCACATTGGCACGTTGTGGATATCTTTCCTTCAGGATTCTTCCAAGGTTTACAGACATCTCATTCTCTAGAACAGCCTGCCCGTTTGCATCAAACAATTGACCTTTGATTTGCCAATTGTCTACTTTTTCGTCTCCATAAACTTCCACTTCCGGTTTGATCACCAGATCAGCATCCATATATCGGTCATCCAGGTCCGTCCTGACATAAAAATCCGAAATCCTCACCTTGGGTTCTGCGTGCAGATACACCTCTCGATGAATGCCACTCAATCGCCAATGATCCTGATCTTCCAGATATACACCATCACTCCAACGGTATGCTCTTACTGCCAGGGTATTTTGTCCCTGCTTCAGATAGGGCGTAATGTCAAATTCTGCCGGCAATCGACTGTCCTGGCTATATCCAACCTCCTGTCCATTGATCCAGAGATAAAAGGCTGAACTTACCCCCCCAAAGAAAATGGTGATTTTCATGTCCTCCCAGGAGTCAGGAATGCTGAAATCATGCCGATAGCAGCCAGTTGGATTGTCAAAATCTGGCACGTTGGGCGGATCAACCGGGTTGAATGGATAGGTAATATTGGTATAAATAGCTGTTCCATACCCATGTAACTCCCAATGTCCGGGAACAGGAATAGTTGCCCAATCCTTCGCAGAAAAATCTTCCTTAAAAAATCCTTGTGGGGTCTTCTCTGGAACTGCGGCCCAGGCAAATTTCCAATTGCCATTCAAGGACATAATCCTTGAGGTCTGGCTCCTGTCCATAGATTGGGCTGCGGCAGCATCCGGGTAGGAATACATGGTCGCATGAGCTGGAAGTTTGTTTCGCTCAAATACCATAGGATTCTCCCAGTCGTTGGGTTGGGCTATGATTGAGGAGAGAAAGCCGACCAGTAGGCCTAGCATAAGGATAGTTGCGAGTTTATTCATCTTATTCATTGATCAAGTATATTCTGTGAATGTGAGGAGTGAGATCAGAGGTCAATTTTTCCTACTTCCCGAACACCCTGGCCTGTACGACCTGTAAGTTTGTCTCCAAGATCATTTCGGGCCTTTTCAGCCAAAACCATCAGGCGTTCGAGGATGTCAGGATGTTGCTCAATGACATTATTGGATTCTTTGATGTCAGCGGATAAATCATATAGTTCTTGTCCCATTTTGTTTTGGTCATATGGAACTGGCAATCCACCTTTTCCTCCCTCACGTCCGTTCAAACTTCTGTACTCATGAGGAAAATAGAGTTTCCAGTTTTCACTCATTACAGCATGAAGTTCATTGGTTTTGTAGTAAAAATAGTAGGCTTCCTGAGGACTTTTCGCATCAGGCATTCCTGTCATGAGGGGGAGGATATCCATCCCATCAATACGCACCTCTGGAAGAGCGGCTTGGGTGATAGATGCAATGGTTGGTAAAATGTCAATGGTCATGGCAGGCTCTTTCTGGATGAGTCCCGCAGGGATTTTCCCTGGCCAATTCATCACACAAGGAACTCTTACGCCCCCTTCTAATGCTGTCCCTTTACCTTCTCTCAGAGGAAGAGCTGATCCAGAATGCTCACCATAGTTCAACCAGGGGCCATTGTCTGAGGTGAATATAATCAGGGTATTTTCCCTCAATCCATGTTTTTCCAACGTTTTAATGATTTGGCCTGTAGACCAATCGATCTCAGAAATAACGTCTCCGTACAAGCCTCTTTCACTTTTTCCTGCGAATTTGTCTGACACATAGAGCGGAACATGCGGCATAGGATGTGGCATGTACAGGAAGAATGGCTGCTCTTTGTTCTTGTCAATAAATTGAATGGCGCGCTCTGTAAACCAGCTTGTTGCCAAGCTTTGATCTTCCAGAAACCTGAGAACAGAATCATTTTCCATGAGAGGCAAGGGATCAAAATTGAACATCTCATTCTGTGGATGCAAAGGCCACATATCATTGGAAAACGGAATTCCAAAATACTCATCAAACCCATGCCTGGTTGGATTGAATTTGGGATGATCGCCCAAATGCCATTTTCCATAGATGGCTGTTGCATACCCGAGAGGCTTGAGCATTTCTGCAATGGTGGTCTCTGCCGGATTCAATCCAATCTTTGCGTTAGGAAACAAGGCGCCATGGATACCAATCCGATTGGGATAGCACCCGGACAACAAAGCTGCTCGCGAAGCAGAGCATACTCCCTGAGCAGAATAGAACTGGGTAAACCTCACTCCCTCAGAAGCAAGTTTGTCAATATTAGGGGTTTGAATATCTGGAGAACCAAAGCAGCCTAGATCCTGATAGCCTTGATCATCTGTGAAGATCAGGACAATATTGGGGGGAGCTGATTCAGAAGGAGTGGATACCTGAGAATGTTGACAAGCTGGCGTCATAGACATCCCGCTTATCATCATCAGGTAGAGAAGAAGACTTCTGAAGGTATGGACAAACATGAAGAATAGTAGTAGTTCTTTTTCGACAGGTGAATCTCGAATCTTTCCTGCGAAATGTCAAGTTCAGCTATCAATCCCCATCAAAAATGATTGTAAGGCTTCATATCGATTGGGAATGAGGTGGGCAACTTTCTTTTTCTCAGCGAGAACGGCCAATCGCGGAGGAATGCTAACAGACAAGCCGCTTTCTTCCTCGACTATCTGCGGGAATTTGGATGGATGGGCCGTTTCGAGCATCACTACTTGATGGCTTGGATGCAATTTCAGAAAAGCTTTGGCGGCCAGGTAGGCAACAGCCCCATGTGGGTCTATCTGATAGTCAAATAAATGAAACACCTCTCTTATGCCAGCACGCGTTTCCTGATCTGAAAAGGAATACCCACTGATATGATTTTGCATCTCTTGCCAGTTTTTGCCAAACAATTCCAACATTCGAACAAAATTACTGGGATTTCCAACATCCATCGCATTGGAGAGCGTTTGTATAGACTTTCTAGCATGAAATATTCCGTTTTGAAGATAGGCTGGGACCACATCGTTCGAATTCGTAGCAGCGATAAAATGATCGATAGGAAGCCCCATTTTCTGTGCGAGCAATCCTGCTGTGAGGTTTCCAAAATTGCCACTCGGCACACATATTGACAGGGGAGCATGATGCTCCTTCATCTGTTGCCATGCCCGAAAATAATAAAAGGATTGAGGGATCAGACGCGCGATATTGATCGAATTGGCAGAGGTTAATCTGAGTTTTTCATTGATCTGCTCATCCACAAACGCCTGCTTGACCATCGCTTGACAATCATCAAAAGTCCCCTCAACTTCCAATGCTGTGATGTTGTGCCCCAATGTGGTGAGTTGTTTTTCCTGCAACCCACTGACCTTTCCGCTTGGATACAAAATAATTACTTCTATTCCGGGCGTTTGGAAAAAACCGGAGGCAACGGCCCCACCGGTATCTCCTGAAGTCGCGACCAGGATGTATAATTTTTCTCCATCTTGCTGGACAAAATGCCCCATCAATTGGGCCATAAATCGTGCACCAAAATCCTTAAATGCCAAAGTCGGCCCATGAAACAATTCTTGTACAAATAAATGATCTTTCAACTTCACCAATGGCGCATCGAAGGTAACAGCTTTACGAACAAGAGATCGAAGAGCAGTATCAGGAATCTCATCGCCTATCAAGACTTTGCTCACCTCAAAGGCCAATTCATCAAAAGGCAGGGATCTGATTCGATCAAAAAATGTCTGATCCAATCTAGGAATGTCAATGGGCATATAGAGCCCTTTATCTGGTGCCAAGCCCCTCATCACAGCTTCCCTCAAGTTCACTCGATGTCTTGGCGTATTGGTACTATATAAAATCATCGATTGGGAAAAAAATGCTTCAATAGAACATGAAAAATTGGAGAAACACCCGAAATTGGGCATTTTACTGGTGGGGGCTAAATCTGTTCGAAATATGCAACAAATTCTGATGATGCGCACATTCTATCCAGGTTTTGTGATGTTAATTTTTTGGGGATGTACCTCATCTCCTCCGTTGGCAGATAGGTATTCACCTTCAACTCCAACATCTGAGGACTCAGTATATAGCGGCGTGTATGCTCCCTGGGAGGGGCATTGGGAAGGAGTTTTCAGCATTTATACTGATCCACAAGGCCAACGAGAAGGCTTGAGTCAACCCAGAATTTCGGATAAAGAGATACTGGATAGCTTGGGCTTGGTAAAAACATCCGAAGTTTCCGTCAAACAGTTCTATCAATCTGTTTCTCCATTTGTACAAAAGGTCTCAATTGAAGATTCATACCTTGAAAAGGATGGTAGCATACGCGTTGTGAAAAGCTCGGGTTATAACACAGTAGAAGGAGGAAAATTAGTATGCCTTGTCCAAAAACCTGATGACAGGGTGATCCATTCCGGCAGCTTACTAGACAAGCACATCATCATTTGGGAACGCTCCATAAGCGCGCCTAAAAATATTGAATATTTCTACGAGCAAGTTGAACTGGATACTTATTACATCTTGGGATGGGGATATTATGGGGAGGATGATCCTTCTCTTTCTCCCAAAACCTGGTTTTATGGAGAATATCATCGACCTGATCTCTACGAAACTGAATGAGGTTTATTGATACGGTAGTTATCAGCCATTTTTTAGGTTTTACGGGCCCTGATTCCACAAGGCAGCAGACCATCCGAACAGAAAGTCAAAAAAATGGCCAAACAAACCAATATAGGACAAACCAAACAGTCTTGAAATTTTCCTGAAAGTTGAGGAGGGAATCCTTTTCGAAATAGGTACCTATTTAATCCGCTGTGCACCCAATGTATTGATAGAAGAGATGAATCGCTCTGCTTTAATTCCAGCATCAATAAAGGCATATTGCATAGCGATTCCGACTTTGAATGCCCTGTCGTCTCCTTCACACAAAGCAAATACTGCTGGCCCAGCACCGGAAATAGAACATCCCAATGCGCCTTCATTCAATGCTGCTTGTTTGACCTGATAAAAACCTGGAATCAATTGGGATCGATAAGGCTCGGCTATCACATCCTGGATTGACCTCCCAATCAGCTTATAGTCAGATTGCATCAGTCCTGCCACCATGCCTCCGAGGTTTCCCCATTGGGTGATGGCATCTTTCATTGGAATTTCCTTTCGAAGGATGTTTCTTGCGTCCACTGTCAGGATTTCCAATTCAGGAAGCACAACAGCTGCAAACAGATTATTCGGTGATGGGATAGAAATGGTATCAAGGTCTTTGTTACTTCGAACCAATACAATTCCTCCAAACAAACAAGGGCCCACATTGTCTGCATGAATGGCCCCTCCACTAGCCAGGGCCTCACCTTTCAGAGCAAATGGAAGCAACTGTTCTTTGCTCATCGGTCGTCCCATCAATTCATTCACAGCCACTGCTCCTGCAACGGCACTACAGGCGCTGGAACCAAGGCCGCTACCGATAGCAATTCCTTTATGGATTTCCATTTCGATCCCCTGTACAACCCCCAATTCTTCCATCAGAGCCAGGGCGGCAACACCAGCTGTATTCTTGCTAGGATCGGTCGGGAGTTTCCCATTATCACCAGTGATTTTGCTGATGGTAAGACCAGAAGATTTAGAAAATCTGGCAATGATATCATCTCCTGGTCGATGAATGGCAAATCCTAATGTATCAAAGCCGCAGGCAACATTTGCTACACTTGCCGGCGCAAAAACATGGACTTCATTTCGCATGTACAATTTCTCCTCTTTTCAATCAATAGATATTTTTCGGAACACCTCATACTCATCAACAGAGACTCTAAGTAAATACATGCCTCTGGACAGTTGTGGTTGATGGATTGGAACAGAGACTGATTGAATCTTTCCAATTTCCTGCATAAATACTTTTTTTCCTGCAAGATCAAAAAGGTCAATCGAAATTTCTTTGGCAGATGGCAATTGTGCATCAACGGTGAATGATCCTGAATTAGGATTTGGATATACGGCCAATTCCAATCCAAGAAATTCCTCTATCCCATCAAAAATATCTATGAATACTTCTTCACAAATCTGGTTTGTACAAATCCCATCACTTACCGTTAAGCAAACAATAAATGTTCCAATGGATTGATAATTATGGGTAGGATTGGGATCAGAAGAGGTGCTCCCATCACCAAAATCCCACTGCCACATCGTTGGGTTCCCTGTACTTTGATCTGTAAACTGAACTTGCCCATATAATACAGTGTCTCCACTGACATCTATCTGAGCACTAAAATTCGTTTGTTCACTGATGAATATCTGGTCTGTAATCATACATCCAGTAGAATCACTCACAATTACTGTATAATCCTGATTTCCGAATCCCCAAATGCTTTGTGTTGTCTCTCCTGTGGACCAATCATAGACCTCCGCTGTATTGCCACCATCCAGTAGGATAGAGTCGGTTTCACAAATCGTGATATCATCTCCCAGGTCTACATGCAGGGTAGAGAAAGAAATTTTTACGGTATCTGTGCCAACACAATTCTGGGCATTGGTTACCTGAACGGTATAAGTTCCGGGAGAATTTGCAACAATAGCCTGAGAAGTCTCACTGGTGCTCCATAAATATGAGGATCCTCCGGCTCCTGCATCCAAGGGAATGCCGACTCCATTGCAGATGACATCGTCTGAGCCCAGATCAACATTGGGTTCCAGTGCCGGAGTAATGTGCACACTGTCCACAGTAGAACATCCAAATTGATTGACGACAGTTGCCCAATACAATCCTCCTTGATTAGTAGTAATCGTTTGGGTGGTATCCTGAGTAGACCACAAAAACCCTGATCCTTGATTCCCGGCATTCAGTGTAAAGTTTCCACATTCCGTCCGGTCTGGCCCGAGATCTACCACGGGGTCTAGCGAGACATCGACAATAATCGTGTCAGAGGTTATACATCCTGCTCCCGTGGTCACCACAACAATGAATTCCCCTGGTGAAGAGACAAATATGGTTTGAGTTGTAGCCGTAAACGGTGTCCATGCATACGTCGTCCCTGGATTTGCACTACCTGCATTCAAAATAATAGACTCACCTGAGCATACGGTAGTATCCTCACCGAGATCCACATCCGGCACAAATTCCACAAATACAGAGATAGAATCAATTTCCAGACACCCAAAACCATCTACCACTTCAACGGTATAAGTGCCAGTCTCAGAGACAGTTAAGAATTGTCCTGCTGTTCCACCGGGATACCAGGTATGAGACAAGGCCGTCGGATTATCAGCATCTAATATGATCGAATCGCCTGGGCAAATCAGCTGGTCAGGGGGAAGGATCACATTGGTTTCCGACACCACAACATTCACAGTATCAACCAAAATAAAGCCCAGTGTATCTGTAGCCGTGAGGATATAATCTCCAGAACTCACAACAACCTTGGTACAAAGCGTATCGATCAAAGGATTTGAGCTCCAGCTATAACTGGTGATTCCATTGATACAGCCTGACAAAATCACTGTATCTGCAAAGCAAACAACTGTATCAGCCCCAAGCTCCATATTTGGACGCTCTGCGATAAATATATCATCAAAGGCAAAGCCGTCAAGTACCACTGCGGCATCTGAAGAAAAGACAAAACGAAGTAACACATTCGGCTGACCTCCCAGGCCATCCAGAGCATGTTGCGCCTCAATCCAACCATTGCTCCCTGTGCCAGTTGATGCCGTTCCTGTCCAGGCTTCAAACTGTCCTCCTGGCCCAGTAATTCCACCGGTAACAGTATTGTCATTATACCAGGCTACCTGATCATTGTGCGCACCTACAATCTGCCAGGAATTCCCTCCGTCAATAGAGGATTGCAAGGCCGCGCCATCAACGCTGTATTCAGTCTCCCACCAAATATTCATTCTGATTCCCGGATTAAGCAAATTCGAAAAATCAAAACAAGGGCTTATTATTTGAGAATATTCATTGGCATTGTAGGAGTATGGGACGTTGGGTGGTAGGACAAAGGGATTGTTTCCAGTAATCCAACATTTTGATCCCGAAGCAGCCATATTGATGATCGGATTGGTGGGATCATCCCAGGTCCAGGAATTGGCGGTGCTGAATGTCGGCACAATGGCACTTGCTACCCAACCTCCATTACTGGACTCAAAATCCTCTGAATATGGAAAGGTGTTGATACATTGGGCAGTTGCCTGAAGAATGATTCCACAGAAAAGAACCAAAAACAAAGATGAATGTTTGATCATCTTTATGTTGAGTGTCAACTGTTTTTGCATACTCAAATTAAATTGTAGTTAGGTCAAAACAAGTTTAAAGGTAACAATAATTTTCTGGTGGGAGATAAAAAAATTCTCTCTATCACCATAGATGGTGCAGAGAGATTTTCACAATTAACAAATTTGGCTTTGCTGAAATCAAATTCAGTGGTTCAGGAACCTGAAAGGTCAAATTGAAATGGAATACTCACCCATCCAGATGTAGCCTTGCCCATTCTTTTGGCAGGCTCAAAGGTCACTAAGGGAACATGCAATTCAACTGGAATCCGAAGCATGGGATGAAAGCTATCCACAACGGAATGTTTCACATAGTTCCCTTTTTCATCTACAAGAATTCTTAGAATTACCCTACCTTCGATGCCTGCATTTTTGGCAATCGGCGGATATCCAATTTGTTCTTTGATTGCTGGAAGATTTTTGGGAATCGGAGGATGATTAGCAACAGTGGAAGAAGGTGAATGAAAATCAGTAACGGTTTGACCTGGAATGTGAGCAGTTTTGGACGTGTTGGTCCCCCCTTCAAATAGCGGAAACCCCAGCCATTGTTGTCCTGTGAAGACAACAGCAGCCAACGTCAGTGTAATCCAAAATGTCCGTGTTTGGAAAAACATAGGTCTGGGCGATTACAATAAAAGGTACGAAGAGCGTGATTTTCTCAAGAAATGGAACAAACAACATGCCAGAGCTGTTCTCCATTTCTACCTTTTTTTTATAAAATCTAACACGATGAAAGAACGCTTCTCAGCTGTAGGCTTTACGCCTATCATCAGATGCAGGTCAGGAATGCAACATGCAGCATCCTTATACAACATCAACAAAAATTGGTGATTGCATCAGGATTAGTACACAGCTTGGTATATTTCCAATAGCAACAAGACAAGCCTTCCCATTCCAAGGATTGATTACTTTGGCAGGCAAAAAAACCAGAAAAGAAAAGCAGACGGCTCCTTGTCTAATTCATCCTTATTGATCAAAATTCATTTGAATGTTCACCCAGTATCGGACAGCTTTTCCATCTCGAATGGCTGGAGCAAATCTCAAATTTGAAAGGAATTTATCACATCGGGAGCGCAATTGTGTATTGGTTTGGCTGATAATTCTGTGCCGAAGGTAGCGACCATTCTGATCAACAAGAATTCTGGCAACGATGGATTCATTTTGCAATTGGCCCCTATTCTGAAACGGATAGGCAATCTTGTGCCGAACCTCTTTCAGATTAAGAACAATCGGCTCCTGATTCACAAACACAAAGTCATCAATGGCTGGAGAAATAGAATAATGGTAAGAGGAGCAAGTTCGCTTCTTCTTCCGTTTTTTCTTTTTACAATGATCTCTGTGTCGATGTGAAGGAGGTGTACAGTGAGCAGGGGTTTTGATGATTACTCTGGTGGTAGAATGGTGTGATTGGTTGGACCGAATCAGTTTCCCAGCTGCAAGTATCACAGCAATCATGGTAAGAAGAATCCAGAAGTTGCGTTTCTTGTCCGACATAATTCGCAAAGGTTACAAGATATGAATACCGTTTAGATAACGATAAAAATGATGGAGCAGTTGTCTGTACATTTGAACGCTTTAAGTTAAAAAACTATCCACACTTTTCCAATAAGAAGCCCCTGTTTGACAGACTTCGTCAAACAGGGGTATGGGCCGATTATTTGGCAGTAAGGTGTCTTAGTTTTGTTGACTTTGCTTAAGATTCAGGCTCGTTTGTTCAAAATGGATTCTTCCATTTCGAACTTCAACCACTACCGATGCATTTTTCGCAACTTTGCCCGCCAATAATTGCTTGGCCAACTCATTCACAATTTCTTTTTGCAACAATCGCTTGACAGGTCTTGCTCCTAGTTGAGGGTCATATCCCAGGCTGGCCAACAGATCCAGGGTCTCATCGGTGAAGGTCAAGTCTATTCCCATTTCGGCGATTTGTCTAATCAATCCTTGCACTTGAATACTTACTACCTCTTTCAGATCAGATTCACTCAAGGGAGAAAAGACAATGGGTTCATCAATCCTGTTCAGGAATTCAGGTCTCAAATGCGTTTTAAGCAAATCCAGCACCTGTTCTTTGATGATCACCATCAGGGCATCCTTGGTAGACTCTGTTAATTCTTCCAGTTTTTCCTGAATATAATGTGACCCCAAATTGGATGTCATGATCACAAGGGTATTCTTGAAATCTACAGTTCTCCCCTTGTTGTCTGTCAGACGCCCATCATCCAGCACCTGCAACAAAATATTAAACACATCGGGATGTGCTTTTTCAATCTCATCCAGCAACACGACCGAATAAGGTCTACGACGAACGGCCTCGGTCAACTGCCCCCCTTCATCATACCCCACATATCCGGGAGGCGCACCGATCAATCTGCTTACAGTATGCTTCTCCTGATACTCCGACATATCTATCCTGACCAGAGAACGTTCATCATCAAAGAGAAATTCAGCCAAAGCTTTGGCCAATTCGGTTTTTCCAACTCCAGTTGATCCAAGGAAAATAAATGACCCTATGGGACGATGAGGGTCTTGCAAGCCTGCTCTGCTTCTTCGTATCGCATCCGAAACGGCCTGAATGGCTTCCTCCTGCCCAACGACCCGTTTATGAAGTTCTTCTTCCAATCGAAGGAGTTTTTGCCGCTCACTTTCTATCATTTTGCTGACAGGGATGCCTGTCCAGCGCGAAATGACCTCAGCGATATCATCAGACTCTACTTCTTCCTTTAGCATACGGAGGTCTTCCTGATAGCTCATCAATTCTTGCTTGAATTGCTCTATTTCCTTCTCCACCTCTCCCATGCTTCCATACCTGATTTCGGCCACACGCCCAAAATCTGCTTGCCGTTCAGCTTCCTCGGCTTCTACTTTCAGGGCTTCTATCTCTCCTTTTTTCTTTCGGATAGAATCAATGATTGCCTTCTCTGTTTCCCAATGAGAACGGAGCCTTTTCCGATCTTCATTGAGTTCTGCATACTGGCGTTCAATTTCTCCCAGCTTGCTTTTTTCATTTTCTCTTTTCAAGGCCTCCCGTTCAATTTCAAGATGTCGGATCTTTCGTTCCACCTCATCCAATTCCTCAGGCATAGAGTCCATTTCCAATCGCAATTTCGCAGCAGCTTCATCTATCAGATCAATGGCTTTGTCTGGCAAAAATCGCTCTGAGATATATCGATTGGACAACTCTGCTGCTGCAACAATTGCCGCATCTGTAATCCGAACACCATGATGGACCTCATACCGTTCCTTCAAGCCCCTGAGGATTGAGACTGTGTCCTCCACATTGGGTTCTCCGATATGCACGGACTGAAATCTTCGGGCAAGGGCTTTGTCTTTTTCGATATATTTTTGATACTCATCCAAGGTAGTGGCCCCAATGGCTCTTAGCTCACCTCTGGCCAATGCAGGTTTCAAAATATTCGCTGCATCCATTGCCCCATCAGTTTTTCCAGCACCAACAAGGGTATGGATTTCGTCTATGAACAAGACGATTGATCCTGCTGCTCCTACGACCTCTTTGATCACTGCTTTGAGGCGCTCCTCAAATTCTCCACGGAACTTCGCACCAGCGATCAGGGCTCCCATGTCTAGAGAATAGATCGTTTTGGAGGCCAGGTTTTCTGGCACATCTCCCTGAATCATTCTATGTGCAAGCCCTTCAGCAATGGCAGTCTTTCCTACTCCTGGCTCTCCTACCAAAATGGGATTGTTCTTGGTTCTTCGAGACAAAATCTGCATAACCCGACGGATTTCATCCTCACGCCCGATAACAGGATCAAGTTTTCCCTGCCGAGCCATTTCATTCAGGTTTCTCGCATACTTTCTTATTGCATTGTATTTCGCTTCAGGATTTTGGTCGGTTACTTTGCTCCCTCCTCGTATTTCCTCCAATACTTTGAGCAATTCTTTTTCTATCACTCCTTGCTCTTTTAACAGATGCCCTACCCCATTTTTGGACTTGACCAAGCCCAACAAGAAATGTTCAATACTGATAAATTCGTCTTGAAGCTTCCCTGCAGCCTGATTGGCTGATTCCAGAATTGTATGCAGATCATTGGACAAGTACTGCCCACCACTCGCACCGCTTACCTTTGGGTAGCCATCCGACAACTCCTGGAGTTTCTTGTCCAAAAACGGGAGATTGACTCCCAGTTTTTTCAAAATGAATGGCACAATACTTTCTTCCAGTTCCAGCATTGCCTTGAGCAGATGCCCACCTTCAACGGATTGTTGGCGGTTGGTCTTGGCAATTTCCCCTGCCTTCTGAATCGCTTCCTGTGCCTTGATGGTATATTGGTTGAAGTTCATGTTGATGTGTTCTTTGTTCCACTCCATGGACCGATGTCCTCTGTCAGGGGTCAAACTTCCTTCCAACTCCCAAAAACTGCCAATATGACACCCTTCCACAAATCGACACTGCCTTTTTGACACAAGCTGGTGCATTTGATTCTCGCATATGAGGAAAGAAATCAATGATGCTATTTCTTTTATGAAAACCCTGACAGTGACCGATACAAGCAACTTAAGCTGTGTATCCACAAGATTAGCTGGCCAGCCGGATGGCAGTCCACATGTTATTCGAAAAGTTGGCGAGAGTATGATATCTTAAAGAAGATATCGGATAGACAAAGCGCCCCCGTGTCCAAAGCGGGGAACCTCTCCTGTCCCAAAGAGATTCAAAAGCGGCTTATAGTCAAGGCTGATGCAAAAAGGGATTTCTCGAATGGTATACTCGATTCCGAGAATCCCATCTACTCCACCAATCACATCAGTTTCTTCTGTAAATACTGGTGCATTCAGGTTACGGTCTTTGTTCCAGTATCCAAAATGCCCTCCGACTCCATAAAACCATTGAAGATCTGAGGACCCAAAAGCATCAGCATGCTTTTCATACAAGATGGTCAACCCAAGTCCACGAGATCGGAAGTATAGAAGCCCTTCAATAGCTTTTTCGGCATCTAAATGGCCCTTGACTGTCAGTCCCACACTGTACCCCATTCTCAGGCCAATGGCGGTTCCATAATTTTGAGCAGAGGCTGGGTTAATCCCCCCTCCAAGAAGAATGATAAGAACAAGAGTTAGAAGATAGACATTCA
Source organism: Bacteroidota bacterium (assembly GCA_039029315.1). Classification (GTDB taxonomy): domain Bacteria; phylum Bacteroidota; class Bacteroidia; order J057; family J057; genus JBCCCJ01. Next base: position 86,199 of record JBCCGK010000044.1, read on the forward strand.
ATGATCTCATAGACAATGTTTCAATGCAATCCCTCATGCTTACTCTCTTCGCGAGACTTCATGAGTCCTCTTAGGAAAAAAGCTCCTCCACCAAAAATCAATCCATAGGCGAGTGTAAGGACAAAGGAAGTTTCATCTCCATACTGTCCCAAGGTTGCCAACACACCAACTGTACTTGTGACACCACCAGCCAGAACATAGGTATCAGCTTTCCCAGCAGGCCTGTTGAGACCTGTATCTTCAATTTCGTCCAGAATACTGTGTGCAAACAACTCGTCTTCAGGCTCCACAAGAATGAGAATCCCCTTGTGTTCCCGATTGGTTGTCATATACCAGTTCCCCAGATCTGCAAGATTAACAACACAATGGATTCCTTCTTTTCTCAAGAAATCTGCAATTCTGTTTGCCTGAACAGCATCATCGTAACTTGCAAGCGGAACCATACCCTGAAATTCATCCATAAAGGTGCATTTTCCTTTGAATTACGGGAAAAAGTACAAGATGTTGACTTGAAAACAAAGAGAGATTGCTAATTTTCCGGAATGAAACGATGTTTATTTCTTTTTCTCAGCCTCGGGCTTGCCTGTCAGTCCCCTTCTCCGAAAGTAAAGGAATCTTCTCCTTTGCCGCAGGTAGATGCACCAAGTGAGGTCTGGAATGTAGGATTCTTGATCATGGATGGCGTATACAATACTGAATTGACTGCCCCCATGGATGTCTTTCAGCATACGGTGTATCATACAGATCCATGGATGCGGGTTTTCACCGTGGC
>JBCCGK010000045.1:0-84950 GCA_039029315.1 Bacteroidota bacterium
AATCAAGAAATGCTTCTCTCGAACAGTTCATTTCCGTATACATTAAGCCTTTTGGTTTGGGTTAAGCTGTTCGGTTCCCCCAACTTTTTGAGCGCATTCACTTTTTGCCATCAAAAAGTTGCAAGAAGCCCTAAGAATAATGGAAAAGAAAAAGTGTACGGTAGTGAATTTTATTCTAATAGTGAAAAAAGCCGCCGGGTGAGGAAAAAAGACGCATACAAAAAATAAGTGGCAGATTTCAAAACAGTCTCTAATTGTCCTTGGCAGACTCTTCTCTACGATATACCCGACTGGTGATGAGGCCTTTCCAGAATAACTGTTCATCCAGTAGAGGCATTTCTCGTTTGTTAAATAATGCTCGAAAGTCCTGAATTCGCTTCCCACTGATTCCGCAACAAATTCGGAAAAACCAATACATGATGGTGAGCAAAAGCATACTCGGTAATTTCCAGGTATTGTCTGGAACAGCAAAATCTGCAATAAGCCAACGACCTCTTGTCCGCAACCTCTGATATACACATTCGAATACTTCCTCAAGCTCTTGTTCAGTGAACAAATCCAGAAAAAAATGTGTAATGATTCGGTCAAACTTTCTTGAAACCGGAATTGCCTGTACTGTTCCTTGAAGAAATTGCACAATGTCTCGATTGGGATGAGTTAGGATCCTTTGGGAAGACTTCTGAACCATTCCAGCAGAGATCTCCACATACAGGATCTGTCCTTTCTCCCCTACTCGATTCAATACCTCTGGCAAAATCCATCCCGTCCCCCCACCAATAATCAATACCTGATCGCCAGTGCGAATGTGAGACAAAAAATGTCCGCGAGCCCGCTGTAGAGCATCTCCAAATACTGCGCCCGCTAGCTTATCATAAATGGGAGCTATCCAATCAAATCCACTTCGATCTGTAGTGTCAGACATAAAGGCTAAATAATCCAGACAATTCCAGGAAAAATGAAAACAGCATCCCCCCATGCACGATACTTTTCTTCTCCTACAAACCATTGTGGAAAAAAGTGTATCATGACCAATACTGTGAGCATACAGAGATAAATCATTTGTAGAACCAGAAATCGTTTTGCTTCCATGGGTTGAAATGACAAACAGACTCCAAGTAGTAAGACAACCATCGCTAGAGAAGTTACCAAATAGGTCGTGTTTCGGACTCCTATCGCCCGGACAAATGATGTATGGCCATCCAATTCATCAGTTTTTGCTTCATAGGCAGAAAATACAAACAGGTTAATCAAGGCAAGAATCAAAAACTGAACAAAGGGTATCCATAAATCCGGAGTAGAGAAGACTCGGGCGAAAAGCGCTGGCGCCCCCCAAATCCCACACGCATAAATAACTCCTACTCCTAATTCCTTGTGAAAAAACCAGGAAATCCGATCGCCTACGATACTCACCAGGGACAAATGCCCTATAACCAATATTCCCATTCCCATCCCAAATAACCAAATTTGAGAGGTGAGAAATACAGGGATCAAAAACACACAAATACTCATGCCAATCAGCCAGGCAACAAAAAGAAGCCGAAAGTATCGGTGATGGAATAAATGTCGATCAGTATGTGCCTGATCTTTCAACCTATAGGCGTCCATCAAATGATCAGCTGTATAAATCACCCATACACTCAGTGGCAAAGCGATCCACCAAACCAGGGGCATCGGCTGCTCCAACCACCAGACAACCAACCCACCAGAGGCCAATGCTCCTAGCACAACATCAATACTCAGTATCCGAAAGACTTTTAACAACTGCCTCATTCCTGTTCGGAAATTATCAATGATTCTGATAGTTTGGTGATGTCTGAATCTGCCTGCTCAAGCAGAAGAGTAGAAATGCTCAAGCTATGTCCAGTGGGAATCCAGTCTGGTTCAAGATCCTGAAATGGTGCCAATACGAAAGATCTCTGAGGATAATATGGATGAGGAAGGGTCAAGTGCTCGGAAATCACTTGTTGACGATGGAATTCCAGAATATCCAAATCTATCAAACGTGGTCCCCACTTCATGATGCGTCTTCTACCCATCATTTGCTCAATGCCCAACAAGGCAGTTAACAGCTCCTCTGCCGTTCCAGCAAATTGGACCTCGCAAACTGCATTCACGAAGTCTTCCTGTGCCTCAATTCCCCAGGCAGGGGTTCGGTACACTGCGGAGCAACGAAGAACATGAATATTACTTTCTTCCATTTGGAAGATAGAATTTCTCAGGTTGTCGACCTTATTACCAATATTGCTACCGAGTCCAAGAAAAATCATGCCTAAAGATAGATGGTTTCTGCTGATTGGTAGAATATCTTTTCATGTTTTGAGAAGGATCTGTAATTTTGAGCATCAACAATATTTTTGAGATTGAGTATCAAACACTTTTTCTCCTCAACAGTTAATGAGATATGAATTTTTTAAAAACCTTTGCTGCTAGTTTTATCGCGGTAATTACAGCCATTGTTATTGGCATTCCTATAATATTCATTGTAATTGGAGGAATATTTGCGAGCATTGGCAGCTCTCAAGATCAAGTGGAGGTCAAGTCAGGCACAATTCTGAAAATGAGTCTTTCTGGAGTGATCACTGAAACTGAAACAGGAAATCCTATCGAGCTGGATTTAGGAGATCTATTGGGGGTTCCCGGAGCCGGAAACACCAGAAATATCGGTTTATTTCAACTTTTGAGAAAAATCGAGCAAGCAAAAAATGACAAAAAAGTAAAAGGAATCTACCTGAATCTGACAGGAACTGTAGGAACAGGATGGGCAAACCTGCGCTCTATTCGCGATGCGCTTCTTGAGTTCAAGAGTGATGGGAAATTTATTTACGCCTACTCTGAGCTCTATACTGAAAAAGCCTACTACCTCGCCAGTGTGGCAGATAAAGTATATCTTCCACCAGAGGGCATGTTGGAATTCAATGGCCTTGCTTCTTCCAGGATGTTCTACAAGGGAATGTTTGACAAGGTCAATCTGGAACCCAAAGTGTTCAAGGTAGGAACCTTTAAATCAGCCGTTGAACCATATCTGAGAAAAGATATGAGTGAAGCCAGCAAACTTCAAACAGAAGAATATTTAAAAGATATCTGGAACATCTTTATCGAAGACGTTTCTGCATCGAGATCCCTCTCCCCTGAGAAATTGAATGAATTGGCTGACAACTTCATCATGGGGGAAGGCCCCCAGGCCAAAAAAGAAGGATTGATTGATGAAGTGCTGTACGAATCTGATGTACTGGACAGACTCAAGGAAGCTGTAGGGAAAGAATCTGACGAAAGTCTGGAACTCCTGGCATTCAAAAAGTTCATGAAAGTGCCTGGCAAGTATAAATCTTCCAAGAATAAGATTGCGGTTATTTTTGCTGAAGGAGCGATCAATTCAGGAAAAAGTAGCCAGGGGTCCATTGGCTCAGAGACGGTTATCAGTCAACTCCGAAAGGCGAGAAAGGATAAGAAGATCAAAGCCATCGTTTTGCGAATCAATAGCCCTGGTGGAAGTGCGTTAGCTTCTGACATGATGGCAAATGAAATCAGGCTGTGCAAAGCTGAAAAACCTGTTATTGCCTCTTTTGGCGATGTAGCAGCTTCTGGTGGATATTATATGGGAGCGCCCTGCGATTATATTTTTGCCAGAAGAAACACCATCACCGGATCTATCGGCATATTCGGGATGTGGATGGAACTGTCTCAAGCCTTGGAAAATCATATCGGAATTACCTTCGATGCTGTCGAGACACATGAGCACGCAAATCTTGGCGATCCATCATTCCCATTGACAAAGGCTGAAGAAGCATTTATTCAGGCAAAAATTGAGCGCGGATATGGTTCCTTCATTGAAGTTGTTCGATCTGGCAGAAATTTTCGGGATTCTGCTGCTGTAGATGCGATCGCTCAAGGCCGAGTTTGGTCTGGACAAGCTGCCAAAGAAAGAAATTTGATCGATGCGTATGGTGAGTTAGATGATGCCATTGCCTATGCAGCTCAACAAGTTGGCATTGAGGAGGACTACAAAATTCATCAGTTCAAGCCATCTGACAATCCTTTTGAAGAGATTTTCAAGGATTTTATGGTGGACATTCGATCTAATGATCCCTTGTATCAGGAATTGGAAACCTTGAGAAAAATCAAGCAAACCTTTCCGACCAATGGCACCTACGCCCTGATGCCATATGATCTAAAAATTGAATAATAGGCAGTCTCAGGACTGTAAATCAGAAAAGCCGAAACCACAGGGTTTCGGCTTTTCTTGTTGAGCGAGAGACGGGAATCGAACCCGCGACCCCAACCTTGGCAAGGTTGTGCTCTACCAGCTGAGCTACTCTCGCTTGAACGGGACACAAAGAAATAGAATGGAATCCATTCAAGCAAGATTTTTAAGAGAAAAAGTCAAATTTTTTCTCGCAATAATCGACGCCCAACCAATAATGTCCATACCCAGGACACGGCATAACTTATCATGAATACCACCCACCATTGAGTGACGTAGGCCACCAATCCGCCTGATACCACAAATAAATTCACCGGCAACAAAGGAGAGGCACTTCTCTGTTGGCGCAGCGAGGGAATAATCGTATCAAGCATGACCAGAAGGCGATACACAACATAGCTAATGATCAACCAGTTCCAGCTACTCAGCCCTATGGACACAACAGCCATCAGGATCATAACCGCTCCAATACTGATCGAAAATATGTGCTTGTTCCTATCGGGAGCCTTCAACAATCCAACAATGAGCAAGAAATCATGAAAAATAATTATTGAACAAAATAAGTAGAGAATCCAATACATATGTGGGTAATAGGGGGTAAAAGGGTTAAAGTCTGGCTAGAGATGTAATCTGAGAGACAATTCACAGAAAATCGGCTCGATATATTTGTTAGGCTACTAGCAATCTCCATCAGAGCAACGCAAGGCATGTAAAAAATACAACGAGTGGAAGATCAAAATAGTAGCGTCTCTGTTAAGATTAACAGGTATTTTATGAGAAAAAGAACTATTTTCTTATGCATTCTTTTATTGTTTGGCGGCATAAAGTATGCCAAATCTCAAGCATGCTGTTCCGGAGGGGTCCCTATATCCAGTAATCTTGGGTTGGCTTCCAAAGGAATTGGTGCCCTACAATTCCAGCTTACCTATGATTATAACACTCTACGGGATTTGCTGGCAGGAAGGACAAAATTGCAGGATCGAAGCCGGATAAGGAACACCCATTCTCTGCTTCTCGAATCAAGCTATGAATTCTCATCTGCTTTTTCGATCAGTGCATTGGTGAGTTATGTTCGACAAGAAAGAATCATTCATACTCAATTGGGAACAGATGATATTACCATCAATCAGGGCTTGGGAGATGCCATTGTCTTGTTTCGTTACACCCTTTTTTCGAACAAACCAGAGCTTCCTTTTAGTGTAATTGTTGGGGCTGGCCCCAAAATACCTTTGGGCAACGCAGATCATACAGACAAAAGGGGAATCATCTTGCCAGCAGATCTTCAACCAGGAACCGGCGCCTGGGATGGAATCGCCTGGGGATATTTTGTGTTTCAACCTTCCAGCTTCCCAAACCTTACCTTCAGTACAAATACCACTTATCGAATAACGACCCCCAACCAACGCTTTAATGGACAGCAGGCCTATCGATTTGGGAATGAGTTCCAGGTTCAGTCAGGAGTTTCTTATCGGTTCTTGATTCAAAGCCTGATTTTGGACCCCATGCTGATCTTTCAATATAGAACCGTCAGCGCTGATCAGGTCAATGCCTTGGTCCTTGACAATACTGGAGGGCACTGGATTTATGCACGAACGGGGATAAATATCAACCTGTCTCCTAAAAATGCAGTCCGCCTCATGGCCGATTTTCCCCTGTATCGAGATCTGGTAGGCACACAATTATCCACCTCATTTAGAGCATCTATTTCTTTCTACCATTCACTTTCTCTCTCGAAAAAGAAACCATTTCCTATAAACTGACAAGCCGTTTCTATCTTTCATATTCAACACCTCAAAAAAAAAGTCCTTATCATGCGTTTGTCCTATGTATTTGTTACGATGATTACGCTCCTTTTCCTGGGAGCCTGTCGACCTGATCCACCTGGTCCTACAAATTCTTCTGGCAACAATCCCTGGCTGATCCCTGACAATGAAGTGAGAGATGGAGGGCCGGGCAAGGACGGGATTCCTTCCGTTGATGATCCTGTTTTCACAATGATAGAGTCTTCTAGCAAATTGTTGGATGACAATGAATTGGTAGTAGGGTTTAAGTACGGAAATATTACAAGAGCCTATCCTCATACCATTTTGGATTGGCACGAGATTGTTAATGATAAAATAGATGACCTGTCCTTTTCTGTGATTTACTGTCCACTCACAGGTTCTGCTACCATCTGGAACAGAGAATATGATGGAAAAACCGGATCATTTGGTGTTTCTGGCCTATTGTATAATACCAATATTATACCCTATGATCGTAAAACTGATAGCAATTGGTCTCAGATGCGGCTGCAATGCGTGAACGGAGAAAGAATGGGAGATCATCCAGAAACCTTCAATGTAGTTGAAACAACATGGCAAAACTGGAGGAAAATGTATCCCTCCTCTGAAGTGATGACCACCAATACAGGATTCAATCGAGACTATGGAAGATATCCTTATGGTGGTTATCGAACCAATACACAGTTGATCTTCCCTGTATCTAACCTGGATGACAGGCTACATGCCAAAGAACGGGCCTTGGCGGTAATTGTAGATGGAACCGCCAGAGGGTATCCAATTAGTGCCTTGGGAGAGTCAGAATTGGATGACCAGATTACTGTCATTCAAGAGGAAGTAAATGGACTCCCTATTGTGGTTGCAGGCAGTGCTGGAAGAAATTTGGGGGTTGCTTTTCAACGACAGCTTGCTGATGGAACTTTGTTGGAGTTTGAAGCTGTCAATAGTGGAGATAATATTGTGCTTCGGGATCAGGAAGGAAATGAATGGGATGTATTTGGATATGCGATCAATGGCGTGAGGCAAGGACAGCAACTCCAGCGTGTGGAATCATTTATCGCCTATTGGTTCGCGTGGGGAACATTTTACGACGATTTAAGTTTGTATGAAGAATAAAATAATCCTCTTACAAGGATTATTAGGTGTTTACATAGCGGTTTGTCAATAGGAACAGGGAGATGCCATTGGCGTCTCCTTGTTGATTATTAGACCCACTGCGGGTTGGGTTGGAGAGATTTGAGGTGTTTTGCTGCTTCCAAAGGTGTGGGATGTTTGAATATATAACTTCCGGCGACCAGGACATCTACTCCATGATTCAAAGCAAGTGGACCTGTTTTTTCATCTATCCCACCATCTATTTCTATCAAGCTTCGGTATCCATTTTCCTGGATGATTCGTTTCAGCTTCAAAGATTTATCCAGAACATAAGACAAAAATGATTGCCCCCCAAAACCGGGATTCACAGACATCAGCAATACCACGTCCACCACTGGCAGGATATGTGCAATTGCCTCAATAGGTGTGGCTGGATTCAACGCTACACCAGCTTTCATTCCTAGTTCCTGAATTCTTCTGACTGTTCGATCCAAATGTTTGCAGGCTTCCACATGAACAGTCAACACATTTGCTCCTGCATCTCGAAAAGCCTCCAGATATAATTCAGGCCGTTCAATCATCAAGTGTACATCTATGGGTTTGGCAGATATGGGTTTGATCGCTTTCAATACAGGAAATCCAAAAGAGATGTTCGGGACAAAATGCCCATCCATGACATCAAAATGAAGCCAATCGCCAGCAGATTGATTGACTAATTCAATCATGCGTTGAAGATGGAGAAAGTCAGCAGCAAGCAATGAAGGCGCAATCAGGTGGCTCATAGGTCAATCAATGCCAATATAATTTCCGTACTGAAGGTAAAAGCAGGTATACAATTCCTATCAAACACATGATTCCAAGTCCGAAATTGACAACGATTGATTCAATGACGGGATAATCTTCCGGAAAAATCTGATTAGAGGCAATCCGGTTATAATGTTCATCCAGAATACGGATCAGCCAGATTCCCATAAAGGAAAACAAAAATGTCAGCAAACTAAGAATGATGATGCAGGTAGACCAGCCAAAACCTGTTGGCAATCGCAAGCCGATTCCCAAAATCAACATAGCCAATGGAAGGTTAATAGAAGCAAGATCTTCACTGAACAATTGATACCCGCCAAATAAGGGAACCCACGAGGCTTCGCAAAGTCCCCAGGAAGAGCCAGTAAACCGACAAAGTAAGACAAGGATAAGGGATACTATTCCCAGAATCAAGAGAATCATGGAAGCCCAACCAATGAACATCCGATCAGATTCAAATATGCCCTTTGGCTGTGTCTCCATTTTCATCAAATCCTCCACAAAATAGGGCCAGCAAGCTAAAGAAAAATGGGTCAAGGTACAAATCAGATGGAGATTGGGCAGGAGATCGAACCTATCTAAGCAAGGTTACACTGCCACCCTTTTCCATGGTTTTTCCCGAATTTAGGACCGCTTTGACAGCATAGACATATACCCCCTCTGGCACATGTCCTCCAGTCGATGTCAAGCCATCCCAACCCTCTTCCATACTCTGATACCGACGAATCTCTCTTCCCCATCGATTAAAAAATACAATCTCAAAGCTTACAACACCTTCTCCACGAATCTTGAATTCATCATTGAATCCATCTCCATTTGGGCTAAAAGCTGTAGGAATAAACAATCGGCCATCGGGAATAATCACAATGCTGATGGTCGTATCATCTGGACACAGGAATAAGCCATTGTAAGCAGTCAGACGAATGTCATATCGCCCGGTATCCCGGAAGGTATAAACAGGATGTGGCAGATCAGACTTTCCCACTCCATCTCCAAAATCCCACTCATAGACTGCTGCATCTTGGGACTGATTCACAAACTGGACTTGTGCACGCGACAGCAAGATAGTGTCTTGTGGCGGATCTGTCGTGAAAGAAGCCTGAGCAGATGGGAAATTACCGATTTCTACAAGAAGACTATCGACACATCCATTCGCATCCCTCCCAATGGCATAATATGAGCCTCCATTGACCTGATCAAGGATCAGTCCACTTTGAACGGGAGAACTTGTCCATACGACACTGCTGGCTCCTACCCCGCCCGAGATGTCTACGACAGCAGAGCCATTGGCCCACTCACAGTGAGCATCCTGTTTTTCCAACAGTTCTACGATCAATTCTGGAGGTTGAGAAATGCTTAGACTTGCCCTCGCAGAACAACCATTCCCATCCAAAATTCTCACATTATAACTACCTGCGGCCAATCCAATTGCAGTTTCTCCGGTTTGGGCCAATGGATCGCTCCAGACAAGCGAGTAAGGAGTTGTTCCACCTTCTACTTGCACAGTTGCTGTTCCTGTCTCATCTCCGAAACACAACACATCTACCCCTGTGACAGAAGCATTGATGGGGGTTGGTTCTGAAATGGCAATATCTCTATATTGGGATTGACATCCATTGTCATCCTGCAAATGGATCGTATATGACCCTGGCGCCAACTGACTGAAGATGCCGGTCGGTTGAAAATTAAGCCCATCAATCGAATACAAAAATGGTGCAGTACCTCCCAAGGCCTGCATCTCTATTCGACCATTCAGGTTGCCATGACAATCAACGCCTACCAGATTACTCAAGATTCCTTGTAAAGAATCTGGTTGAAATATTTCTACTGGAAGTATTTGCACACAGCCACTATCATCCTGTATGCTGATCTGATACATCCCCGCGGCTAAGCTCATAAAGATCCCGGAGGCCTGAAAGAGACCACCATCGAGGCTATAGGAATAAGGGATATTTCCTCCACTTCCTGAAATGGTGATGCTACCGTCTGAGGCTCCAAAGCAAGTTGCATCTGTTTGGGTATCTATCGTACCAAGGATAGAGTCAGGCTGCTGAAGATCGACCGTCAAGGTTGCAGTACAGCTAAGAGAATCCATGACTGTAACCAGATAGGAACCTGCAGTCAATGTATCGAATATAGAACTGGGGGAAAAAATCCCATTGTCAAGCGAGAATAAATAGGAACCTGTTCCTCCACTTCCCGCCACTTCAAAGACACCATTGTTTCCCCCAAAACATCCGACATCCGAAGACGAAACAAGTTGCACATCCAGCATAGGTGGTTCATCAACAAAAACAGTGATCGAACTCATACACATGCTATCATCTTGTACAGTGAGCAAATGGTTTCCTGCTGTCAATCCATTGAATAGAGAAGTAGGGACAAATGGTCCATTGTCAATCGAAAATTGATATGCCCCTGAACCTCCAGATGCCTGAACACCAATTACTCCACTTGCTGTTCCAAAGCAATCGACATCGCGCAAACTGTCCACCGTGATTGTGAGCAGAGGCGGTTCGCTGATGGTCAGTTGAAGAGTATCTTCGCAACCATTTGCGTCTCTGACAATGAATTCATAGGATGCTGTAGACAGATTCTGGAAGACGCTATCTGGCTGAAAAACGCCTCCATCCATAGAGAACATATATGGCTGAGTTCCTCCTGAACTGCTCAAAGCGGCGCTTCCTGTAGATTGACCGTTACAGTCCACGTTTTGTTGACTGAGGAGGGAGAGATCAAGTTCTTGTGGCTGGGTGATTGAAACCTGAACACTATCCAGACAATTATTCGCATCCTGTATCAGAATCAATTGGGGACCAGCAGGCAGAGAAGAAAAGGTGTTGGGTGCACCAAAATTTACTCCATCTATGGAATACGTATAGGCAACTGTGCCACCAGTAACACCGATGGAAACCATTCCATCTGATCCGCCAAAGCAAGAAACATTGGTTTGGGCAGCAATACTGCCAATAAGAGAGTCTGGTTGGGAGATCGGCACTGCCAGGGTATCTGTACACAGGTTTGCATCAGCTATCACAAGGAGGTAGCTTCCCGCAGACAAGTTTACCAAGGTGTCTGCCGAGCTAAGAGGGCTAGCTGCAAGACCATACATATAAGGAATGGTTCCTCCGCTTCCCGCCAATTGGATGGAACCTGTACTATTTCCAAAGCAATCCACATCTTGAGTCACTGGTGCAGACAGGACGAGAGCAGCCGGCTCTGTAATGCTTGTAGAGACCGATTCCACACACATATTCGAATCTCTCACAGACAAGGTATAATTTCCTGCTGGAAGTGAGCCAAAATTTTGAGAAGGGCCAAATGAAATCCCATCTATAGAATATTCCAATACCCCTACTCCTCCACTCGCGCTGACAAGTATGCTTCCTGTCGAATCCCCATTACACAATACATCTGTTTGGTTATCAATATTGATGGAAATTGTTGGAGGAGCAGTTAAGCTAAAATCAAAGGCGATCAAACAGCCAGCAGCATCCTGAATGGAGGCGGAATAATTTCCTGCCAGCAAACCGTTGAAGATTGGATTATTGGAAAAATTGACTCCGTCAATGCTATATTGATATGGACCAGTTCCGCCTTGAGCAAATAACTCTGCGATACCTGATGCCAGACCGCCACATGCTGGGTGGGTCAAACTATCTACTCCACCGAGCAGACCCGTGGGAGAACTAATGGAGGTATCAAGGGAAGCGATACATCCACTCGCATCCTGGATGGATATGCTATAAAATCCAACAGAAAGTGAGCCAAATGTTGATGCACTGCTGAAGGTTGTTCCATCAAGCGAATATTGATAAGGGGCATTACCCCCAGAGGCTGAAGCAGTCAGACTCCCATTCATCCCGCCAGCACAATCGACATTCACAAGGCTCTGAACGGAGGGCACCAATTGCGGAGGTTCAACCACTGTGAAGGTGGAATTAAAATCACATCCATTTGCATCCAGTATGAATACGGTTTGCGTTCCGCCTGGAAGACCTGTAAATAGATTATTTGATGAAAAATTGATCCCATCTAGTGAATATTGGTACGGCCCTGTACCTCCACCTGCCGTTGCCGTAAACCCACCTGTGGAATCCCCATTGCAAATAATGGGCAATGGATTACTGAATACAGTCACAATCGGTTCTGGCTGGATAAAAGCAACAGGTATATTTGTTTGACAGCCATTTGCATCTTCTATGACTGCCAAATGAATTCCTGCTGGCTGATTGGAAAAGACTGGAGATGCGAAAAAGTTTATTCCGTCCAAGGAATACATATATCCCGGAGTTCCACCAGTTACCTGAAAGCTTGCAGAGGCATCACTTCCTCCGTTACAGCTTACATTATTTTGAGTAACAATCGAGGGCACCAGCACCTGTGGTTCAATAATGGTTACAGAAAGACTGCTCAGACAACTGTTGGCATCCATCAATTCGATTGTATGTGCACCCCCAGTCAGACCACTAAAGCTGCTAGCTGTCCCAAATGTTCCCCCATCCAATGAGAAAGTATAGGGTGCCAGACCGCCCGAACCGGAGACAGTAATGCTGCCATTAGTATCCCCATTACAAAGAAGATTTTGTTGAGAAACAAGCGTAAGACTGGGTCCGGGATTGATATTTATGACAAGAGATGAACTTGCATTTGGACAAGGAATTGTTCCACTCACCGTATAGATATACAATCCTGCTGAACCTGTAGCTGGATCGAATATGTTATTGACTGGATTACCGAAAAAATCGGTCCATTGTCCACCGAGATCTGGTGTGCCTCCAAGTGCCGTAACCAGATCAAATGCGGCATCACTTGTACAAATGGTAATCGTATTGTTGGTACCAGGATCAGGAACAGAATTGACCGTCACAGTCACTGTTGCGCTGGGATCAGGGCATGGAGACACGGCTGATACTGTATAGATGTAGGTTCCAGGAACACTCACTCCTGGTGAAAATGTAGAAGACACAGGTGCTCCTAACGGATCTTCCCATGATCCTCCAGGATCAGGACTTCCTCCAAGAAGCAGAAACAAATCTGTTGGGGCATCTGTTTCACAGAGAGTCACGCTGCCTGAAGTCCCGGCACTACTAAAGGGATTGATGCTTACCGTAACACTTGCACTCCCGCCAGGACAAGAGCCAATGGGAGGAACCTGATAGGTATAAATTCCAGCTGGATCTACACCTGCCTCAAAAAGTCCATTGCTACTGAATCCTCCGGGGCCTGTCCAACTCCCACCGGAAGTAGGAGTCCCCCCCAGTCCGTTGACCAATGGTGTAGGAGAATTATCACAAATGACCAACGTCCCATTTGAGCCTGCATCAGGAGGTGGTAAGGTATCCACAAGCACGAATGATGAATCAGTCGGACATGGGGAAATTCCAACGATATAGGTATAAATGCCAGTTGGATCTGTGGCAGGATCAAAAGTTCCACTAAATACATTGGTGAGCGGGTCCAGCCAGATGCCTCCGGTATCAGGACTTCCTGTCAGAGAGTCGAACAAGACGACAGGTCCTTCTGAGGAACAAAAGCTCAAGGTATCATCATTTCCCGCAAGTACAGGAACGAAAGTCAGTGGAAAGGTGAAAGAGGACGGATCAGCTACATTTCCACATAAATCTTCTATCAGTCCACTTGATCCGACCAAACTCAAGGTATAAGAACCGGAACTGCTTATTGGAGGAGAAATAGAAAGGGTGTAAATATTCTCCTGAACCCCGCCAGAATCACAAACAGCACCATTTACGGTGGTGATGGTATGGGCACCACTTGGCCCGACAAGCGTGAAATCTCCTGCTGAAACAGTATTACATAAAATATTTTCTGAAAACTGAATGTCCAGGCTGGAACTACCGCAAGCAATCGGAGTAAATACAGAATCTATCTGCGGAGGGATCGTATCCAAAATCACCGCAGAAGAGGCAGAAAAATCCAATGTATAGCCATCGGCAGAGGCTGTAAAGTTGCTAAGATTAACAGCATAAGTTTCGCCTGCCAGGACAGGAATGCATGGTTCGAATCCCAATCCTGCCATGCCATTAGGGCCAGTTTGTGGATTGCCGCCAAGTGGATCATAATTACAACTGACTTCGAGGGAAGAGTCAGTGGCAATATCCCCACAATTAGCGTTTGTTAGATTGAAAACAGCCCAGTCATAATCATCTCCGGAATTATTGGGGATGATTGTGAAACAAACATCTCCACTGGTTTGCACAGTGAAGGTATACCAAACTGAATTGAACTCACCTGTAAATAGACAGGAAAGTGCACCATTGATCTCATTTGGATAATTCCCCGAGCCACTGAATGAGTTGGCCTGAAAATAAATATCCTGACAGACGGGGATAGAACCATCGCAATCCTGATTAGAAGGAATTTGAGCC
This sequence comes from Bacteroidota bacterium, assembly GCA_039029315.1. Taxonomy (GTDB): domain Bacteria; phylum Bacteroidota; class Bacteroidia; order J057; family J057; genus JBCCCJ01. The sequence goes on from JBCCGK010000045.1 coordinate 14,268, forward strand.
AGAGAAGTACCTCCAATGAGTAATGCTATCAGTAGTAGCGGGATGTGTCTCGACATAATGATCTACTGCAAGTGCATCTGAAAGTTTGAAAAAAAAGGAAAGCTTTTTGTTATGATTCCACCTAATATACTGACAATAAATTATTGAATAACCCTAATTATTTTTATGTTGAGGATTTCGCTGTGGATGGTCATTCAACATTTCTTAACTGCAAATATTCAAATATAAATAGATTTTCATAGCATGAAACATAAGAAGATCACACATCAGTTAGAATTGGAGAAGTTTTGTTGAATGACTATTCTAACTATGAACTTGCTTATTTAAACTTGGAATAATTCTAAATAAGCCCTAAAATTGTGTAAAATTTGGCAGACAATTTATATGAAGCCAATCAACATATTGTTAGCGGATTCTGCTTTTCTCGTAAGAGAAGGTATCAAAGCTGTCATTTCTGGCTATCCATACATGAATATTGTTGGTGAGGCAACCCACACGGAACAATTATCTGCTTCTATTTCCAAAGGCCATCCTACTTTGGTAATCATAGATTACAATTCTCCCGGTTCCTTTTCAACAGAAGATATAGAATTTATCTTGACCACATCCCCTGAACTAAAGGTGCTGGTCATCTCTTCCAATTTGAAAAAAGAGGAAGTTTTTCGGGTGTTAGAATATGGAGCCAAAGGCTTTTTGCTAAAAGAATGTGATCATACTGAGATCATTGGAGCGATTCATGCACTTTCTAGAAATGAAAAGTTTTTTTGCGGGAAAGTACTAGATATTATTCTGGAGAGGAAAATATCTCCAAGTCCACTTGAAGCATGTGCTCCAGCTAGATTGACAGGAAGAGAAACAGAGATCGTCAAACTCATGGCTGAGGGAATGGCTACACAGGATATTGCAGAATTGCTTTCCCTCAGTGTGCATACAGTGTATACCCACCGAAAGAATGTGATGCGCAAACTTGGGGCAACGAATGCCGCTGAGGTGATTCTCTATGCCATCAATACTTCCCTGGTAGATAGTAGAGGAAAAAGCACCCTAAATTGAGGAATGATTCCCGATTTTTTCCAAAACGTGTGTCATGTCTACATGTTCCTTGAATAATTGAATGGCTTTGTTCACTTTCCAGGGAGTACGGCGATTGATTTTGACTTCTATCCGACTGATTTTGATCACACATTCATAGGTATCCATCATAGACCGCAATACTGGAACCTTGTGTTCTCGAAAATAATCGACATACTCCTCGGGAATTTGCCCCTTCCCATTGAGAATGATACCAGACAAAGGGGATTTATCCACATCAATCATTCTAAGGACTTTGTTCAATTTTTTGAGGGCTTCCCCCAATCGGTTGATACTGACAACCAATAATTGATTCTCGAATTGCTTTACCTCGGACAAATCAATCAAGGAGCCAGCAATGATCCCCCCTACCCGATTGTCCAACTGATCATCATGATATTCTATTTTGGCTTTGAGTGTCTTGGCAATCGTCGCCATTACGGGCAAGCCCAGTTCTTCTTCATAGGGCAATATCCCAAGCAGACTCGTCCCACGTTCTTTCAGAACGGGGCCTACATATTTGCGGATCTTATCGATTTTGGAGACGTAAGCTTTATTGATGATGACTCCCAAAACCGGGATGTTCTTTTGTTCAAATACGGCCAAATTGAGGTACAAACTATCAATCGTACTGCCAATCCCTGCTTCAACCACCAGAATCACACTGGCGCCCAGAAGTTCAGCAACCCGATCATTGGACAAATGTACCACACTTCCTACCCCTGGATGTCCAGTCCCTTCATAAACCACAACTTCATGATGTTGCTGCAATATTTTGGAGGATTTGAGAAGCTTGTTGGCATAAGGATATTGGGATGGATTATCCAAATAGGCAGTTGTTGCACCTGGACCCAGAATCACAGGAGAGTGAAGTTCCGGGACTAACTCAAAACCCATCGAAGATGCAAATAAAAGAGCATCCTTATCTGCTCTACGATTCCCAACATCAATAAATTGCTGCCCAACGGGTTTGCAATACCCCACATTGACACCCGATTCCCTTAAGGTGTGAATTAATCCCAATGTGGAGGTCGTTTTCCCAACATGTTGGCTTGTGGCAGCAACATAGATTCTTTTACATTGCATACAGGAAAATTTGCTGACAAACTACATTATTTTTTCGTATCCTTATAGCCAATTCAACTAAACTATAACTCTACTCACTATGACCCGCAAAGATGCACTTCGAACCCTTGCATTGGGAACCGCAGGTTTGGCTGCAGGTTCATGTCAGGCATCTCCTGACAATGACACAGAAAATGAAACTGCCAATTCTGAATTGAAAGGGAATGTCAATCATTCTGCTTGTAGATGGTGTTATGGGAAAATTCCATTGGAAGAGTTATGTGACGCTTCCAAGGATATGGGGCTAAAAGCCATAGATTTGCTCAATCCCGATGAGTGGCATGTAGCACAAGAACGCGGATTGAGTGTATCCATGTCATTTGGAAGTAGCCTAGGAATTCCCAAAGGATTCAATGACCCACAATATCATGCCCAACTGCTATCAGAATTTACAGAATTGATCCCAAAAGCACAGGATGCGGGGGTAAAACAAATAATCTGTTTTTCTGGAAATAGAAATGGAATGTCGGATGAAGTTGGCCTGGAAAATTGTGCCGTAGGACTAGATCCTGTCGTCAAGTTGGCCCAACAACACAATATCACCATTGTGATGGAATTGCTCAACAGCAAGGTGAATCATCCTGACTATATGTGTGACAAAACTCCTTGGGGAGCGAAACTTGCAGAGAAACTTGGATCAGAAAATTTCAAGCTGCTCTATGATATTTATCATATGCAAATCATGGAAGGAGATATCATCGCCACAATCGAAAAGTATAACCCGTATATTTCACATTACCATACAGGTGGTGTGCCAGGAAGGCATGAAATAGATGATACACAGGAATTGTACTATCCTGCCATCATGAAAGCCATTCTCAAGACTGGCTATAAGGGATACGTAGCTCAGGAGTTTATCCCTGCGAACAAAGACGCTCTGGCCTCTCTCAAGGCTTCTATTCATATCTGTGATGTATGACCGAGGTCCATCTGGATATTGAAGATGGAATTTATGGTTGGAAAGCAGGATTTTTGTGGGAAACACAATCATCTGCTTTCCAACTTTCTGTTCGGATACAATTGTTCAAAGATTCCTCTTGTTCCTCTTGGCAACTTGAAGAGATGAAAAAAATCTGTCAGCGGGAATTTCGACGCTTTTTCCATAGCACCTTCCTTTTTCGAGAACCATTTGGATCTTATAAGCCTGTCTGCACTTCCCTCATATTTACAGAAGATCAACCCCATCTACAAGCTACTGTTTTCGCTCAACATGGCGAAACTGCTTTGCCCAATTGGTATCTCAAAGAACATCCCATTCATTTGGCTCATGAACTGGGGCATCAGTTGGGATTGAAAGATGAGTATGAAGATTCTTATTCTCAGGATCGAAAATCTACTGCTTCAGAAGCCATTTTTCGGGATCATTCCTTGATGGGAAACTATGCCCTTGAAGGTTGGAAAAAAGCCAATCTAAAACTACGACATGGGAAACGAATTGCAGAACTGATTTCTCCCTTTACCCAAAAATCTTATGCTGTGGCCCTCAACCCTGAATATGAAGTACAAGCAGGAGATGGCTTGGGCTGGATTGCTCAGCGTTATTTTGGAGATGAGATGAAATGGCGAGAGATATACGACTTGAATCGGGATATAATTCCCTACAAAGATCAGTTACAGGTCGGAACACATCTTCTGCTTCCAATTTAGGATGCTACAAATCCATCATACGGTTTTGCCTTCCTTCCTGAATTCACGTCTGATTTCATCGATCAGGTCATGCTTATAAATGCAATTATCACCGCGAACCAAGGCTCGTAAAGAGCAGTGAAGAGAGATATTGTTGATCGCCCCACCAGCGATCTCATATTCTTCTGCAATCTTGGATAGGTCCAGTCCTTTTCCCAGCTGAACCGGTTCCGGAAAGGCCGTAGACCACAGGCGCAGGCGTTGCGCAGGTCTTGGCATAGGAAAATAAATCATCGATTGAAATCGCCTCGCAAAGGCTTCATCAATATTGGTTTTGAGGTTGGTGGCCAAAATGACAACCCCCGGAAAATCTTCCACCCGTTGCAACAAATAGGCGACTTCCTGATTGGCGTGCCTATCCTTGGAGTCATTGGCAGCGGTTCGTTTTCCGAAGAGTGCATCTGCTTCATCAAAGAACAGAATCCAGTTTTTGTTTTCAGCCTGATCGAAAATATTAGCCAGATTCTTTTCTGTTTCCCCAATATATTTCGAAACCACTTTGGAGAGATCTACTCTGTAGACATCCAGCCCTGTCGTCTTTCCCAAGAGGGAGGCAGTCAGGGTTTTTCCTGTGCCTGGAGGACCATAAAACAGACTTCTGTATCCTGGTTTGATCCGCTTTGCCATCCCCCATTCATTCAAGAGGGTTTTGTGGTGAACAAGCCAGGTATGAATTTCTTCCACTTCTTCCAGAATATGACCTTCCAACACCAGATCTTCCCACTCCATATGAGTGGTGATTCGTTGGGCGGGAAATTCCATACTGAAGCTTGGTTTGTATTGCTGGCCAGAGGAAAAATAGCTCAGGTATTCTCTCGAAATGATCAATGCACCACTTAACATTGGCTCTCCGCTTTTATCCTTCACCAATTGCAGGATTTTGTGTTTGGCAAAGAAATGGTCGGGATCGAATAGCTCTGCTACTTGAAATCTTCTGGTTAAATCATTGGCAGACAAAAGAAAGGTTGCTGTTTCTCCTGTAGGCAAAAATCCACTGTGCTGATTTCCCCGAATCCCACCAAATTCAGTAAATCCTCGTCCATAGGTCTCGTTCTTGGTAAAAAAAATATCTAGCAATTGTGGGCAAACATGTGGAGCGAGCGCCAATAGGAGCACCAATCGTTCATCTACACTCATCCCAAAATGCTGAATGATATCCGAATAAATGGAATGTGCCTCTGCCAATTCAGGTACAGGAACTTCATAAATATTGGTGTATTGACACTCTTTCCCAAAGTAAAGATTGAAACGCGTATCCAATACCTGAGCGAACCACTCCAATTCTCTTTGAAGCGTTTGAGCATTTTGGACAATGAGATTTAATGTGGGATTCTTGCTCATTACGATTGGTTTGTCATTCATTATCGCCATTCTACCTGTATGATTGAATCCATCCACGGGAATTTAACCATCGAAATGCTCCATGGCAAATGATCCAGTAACATATCAAATGGTTTTTTTTCTACTTTCAACTCCCAGTTTTTAAGTTTTTTCTCCAATGAACCTTCCCGAATCAGGAATGAGCCCCTTAAGCCATCTGGTGTGCCATTCTTCATGGCCTTCCATTGCCCACAAGCTGCTTGCAGTAATCCTTCTGCCATTTCCGCTTCTTTTTCCGTGATCTGAATCGATTCTTCGATAGGTTCTGAGAGGGGCAACCCACACATCAGCTTGTTCAATACTAACTGCTCTTCAGGATCAGCAGTACTTTTACGCACAATATACTGCAACAAATGGACAGCTCTTTTGGGAAAATCCTCATCTATAAACTGACGTCTGGGAGTCAATTTTTCCAGCATCTTGAAGTAATGTGGAATGAAGGGCCAAACTAAAACGAGTCCTGCATTGGAAATATCTATGGGCATATCTCCAAGGGGCAGGGCTTTTCTGTGAACGGGAACAGCTGTAGTCTGTGATTGAGGAGGCCTGGCTTTCCAGTCTTTTTCTATCAACGTCAGAATGCCGGTCAACTCTTGTTTCAGGCTGAGTCCTGGAGTTTTTGGGATTTGATCAAGGAGATCTGTCAGGAGTTCGTTTCCCTGAGAAGGGGAGGTCGTCCTCTGGCTGCGCCTCATCACACGCAAAATATATTGATAGGGTACCGGAGTCCTACTTTGAGTGGCAATCAGATAGGCAAGCAACTCATGTTTGAGGGCATTTACAGACAGCTGTTCGCGCAGTGGTTCACTTAATTTCCGAAAGGCCTGGTAATGATCCATCAAGTCTGAACCTTGGGTCGCAGGAAGTAGGGATAAAAGGTTCTCAAATAGGGAATCTGAGATTCCCTGGACCAGTCTTTGCCGGTTTTGTGGCACGTACAACATTTTGTTTAAGAGCCTTCCTACTTGTTTGGGAGCGATCTGAATCAACTGTTGTATGCGACGATCAAAATCTTCTCTACTATCTGTAGAAGCTGAGGGAGGGAGCGAACCAAATCGCATAAAATAAGAGAACAATCGCAGTTCTTGTTTGATGAATTGTCGATCGGAAGGAGCGAGTTCAGTGATCTCTAATTCTGGGATTGGCAGGCGTACAACCTCAGAATCATGAGGGACATCCAGGCGTTTCGAAGAGCTTTCCTCTTCCTTTTTTTCCTCAGTCATTGGTTCGTCCGACTTGAGGATCTCTTCAAGCGATTCTTGCTTATCCTCATCATCTGGTGGGATTTGATCAGTTTGGGGTATTTGCTGAGTCGGGCTGCTTGTAACTTTTGGTTCTTGTATTTCTTCTCTTCCCTCCTCCTCAAGCTGATCTTCTTCAGCAGGACTTTCCTCCTGAATATTCTCCCGAATATTATCTTCTATGGTCTCTTTCTGAGGAACAGCGTCAGAAGATGTATCTTTATCCCTTTTTTCCGCTTGTTCAGATTCATCTTGAGGTATTTCTGTAATAGGATGATCTGTAGAAAGCTCCTGGGTTGGAGGCCTAACAAACCTCTCCTTTTCGTCTGGCTTTTTATCATATTCAGTGGCAGACTGTTGCTTCTCGGTCTCTTGTAAGGAATCTATTTGACGGGGGTCTTCCTTTTTTATTGAATCAGTCTGTACATATTGCATCAGACTTGATTGAATAGCAATAAACCGACTCTCCCCTCCCCTAACTCTTGCTGTGGCTGTTCTCAGCAAGGATCGTGAAAACTCAGATTTGGGTTGATTCACCTTCCTGGCAGTTTGAGGGATCAGAAAACTCAACAATTGTGAGATATTCATGGCCTGAGATGGATAGGTCATTTTGTACTGCCAGACAGTTTGCCAGACTGTGCCAATTATTTCCTGTTCTTTTTCAAAACTTTCTTCAAAAAATCGAATTAATAAGAGCATGAAGCCAGAAAAACCTGGATAGATGAGTTCTGTCAAATGAAGTTGGCTTTCCTTCTTGACTTCTTTAGCCAATCGACCACTACTGCTATCCTTCATTTGTTCATTGAGTCCTGGTCCACTAAAAAGATCATCTTCTAATTTTTGTTTGACCAATTGAGGATGTTGTTGTAATAAGCGATCCAATAATTCATCTGGCACATCTGGTTGAAGAGATTTCGCTGCCCACCATGGCCATTGACCCTCTCTGACATAAAAAATCAATAAGTCTATTTGTGCTTCAATACTCAAAGACTCCTTGGGCGGGGATACCGATTTTTCCCTTTCTACGATATTGGTCAAGGGATCCTCTCGTTCAGGTTTTTTTGTAGGTTCTTCGGTTGATGGAATGATTGATTCCTCCCTTTTCTCATCGCTTGCTACAACAGATATTTCTTCTCTTGATTGTTGCCAAATCCTTGTAAGCTGATCTTGAAAGCTATGGGTCTCAGGAGTCGAGATTCCTGGAAGGAGATCTTTCTGTTTCTCCAGGAGTTGCTGGACAAAGTGATCTTTCTGTTCCTCGTTGACCAATGAGAAGAATGTCCTGCTGAGATCAGCTACCCAATTTTCCTTGTTGAGCTGCTTGTTCTCGGAATATTCAGTCAGCAAATATGTCAAAATATTCCTGGTCAATATTTTTCGAAACTGAGCTACAGAGGGTTTCGTTCCAGGCAGCTTGTGAAAAATAGCCTCCAGGGTTTTGCCCGCTTTAAGGAAGTAATTCGCTTGGGCCGGGGAAAGAAGCTGTTGTAGGTGAGTGAGTTGGTCTGATGAGAACTGCTCCACCAACCTTTGGATGACTTGCTTCTGATTCGGGACCTCTTGCAATCGCCTGACCAAGCCTGTCGCATCATTCTCCAGCAATTCTTTCATTAACACAGCAAGATCAATCTGCTTGCCTCTTGCCCAGGGAGAGAGGTAACCAAACTGAAGGAAGTGAACCAATAAATCTAGTTTGGCCTGAACAATCGGCACGCGCTGGACCGACTCCATTCCTCCAAGTGGAAGAGTAGATGAGTGGGCGGCTATCGAAGAAGCCAGGGCTTGTCGCAAAGCGATTCGCAGTTTTCTCTCAAGTTCTTCTACAAATTTTTCGGGAAGGATTTCCCCTACATCTATTTCGATTTTAGGGATGGTGAGCAATTCATCTGGATGGGAAAACTCATCTAACACAGATTCTATCAAGGGAGAGAGATGTGTTGAAAAAATGTTGCTGATCAGGTCTTGCATAGGCTTTGCCTGATCTTCATCATCCAGATGAAGATCAAACACTTGCCTGCGAATCATATGTGTCTGTTTTCCATCAGCCATTCAGCTTGCTCATACGATCGAGTTCTTCTTGGATGTAGGAATCTTCTGGATCATAGAAATGCTTGAGTAAAACCATCAAATGATAGGACAAAGCATCCATGCGTGATTGATCTGACAAGGGTTGGCTTTTCAGTACTTTCCATTCCTGATATACATGCTCAAATCCCTGCATTTGCTTCAATCCAACCCAATGGAATTGTAGAGACAAATGGGCAGGTGCATGGTATCGAACCATATGTTCGAGCAGGGTTCTCAATTTGTCATTTCGGAATCTGGCTGTCCAGGCGGGAAGCACTATGCTGACAAGGCTGGAATATGGATCATCTGAAAACTCTGCGCCCGCCTTGGTTTGATCCTCCGTGTCGACGAGTTTGCTCAGATTTTTGGCCTCTTTTTTGATCAGGGCTGCACTGGACTTTATGTGATTATCGGCCAATTCCTTGGTCAAAAAACCACTCAAAAACCCAATGATTACTCCGTCCTTGTTTTTCAGCACTACTCGCATTCCTTCATCCTTGGAGTCCTTTTCGACAGAATAATTCTTTGCCTGAATGCCTGACTCTTGCAATTGCTTGACAAAACTCTTTTTGTTTTCTTTTCCTTTTTTGAAGGTGAAACCAGTTTCCAGATATTTCTTGCCATCCTTACTTAAAACAAGGCGCGAAAGAATGGATTGTATAGGTCTGAGCAATACGTGCTCCATCAAATGAAAGCCTTCTCCTTCTGCATTTAATTCTCGCAGATACGCTATCAGTTTGCTTAATCCCTCTTCACACGCCTCAATATTCTCCCCTTGATAGACTTCCATTTCCTCTTTTGTATCCGGATGCACAAATATGACTTTGGCTTGGTCCGTATCTATTCGATAGTGGTTTCTTTCAACGCCATTGGCAAGAATATCGGCCAGAATGGATTCATTTTTGGACTTAAATACAAAAGAATTCCCTTTATCTGCCTTTGTGCTTTTGGCAGAGACCTTTACCCTTGGATTCTTTAGAATTTGAGACAGGGGTCTCTCCTGATAATCCTGGAACCCAAATAACAAAGAAATTCTTTTTTTCAGACCAGATACATTTTGAGGATCTTCTGCCCCTTTGAGATAGTTATATCCCTTTCCTCTTTCTCTGCTGATGGAAATGTAATTTTGCAGGAATCGAACTTTGGACTTGATGATCTCCTGTTCGAATCCCTCATTTTCTTTCCCAGCAGCTTTTCTGTTCAGTGTGTTGAATGAATCTGTCATAAATTCCTCCCCAAACCTTGCCAACAAATGATCGAGGAATCTGTTCCGTCGTTTGATCACAGGATCGAATTGCCGAACAAGTGTATCCAGTTCTTTGGCAAATAATTCCTTGTTCCTTCCAAGGATATCTTCTGCACCTGGCACATCATAAATGGGCTGGGAAAAATAGGTCTGTTCGATATCCAGGTCAGTGGAAAAAAAGGATCGCACGTGTACCAACTGAGACAGATAATTCGCCATTAATTGCTCATAAAACATCAGATACGCCTGTAGCTGCTTGGCGTGGGCTTTTCGCTCTCTTGGTGCTCGGGTGGGCAGCCCCAAATCTCCAATGCCATAGACTTCTGGGAAGCTATTCTGAATGCTATGATAGGCTTCAACTTCTTCCAACTTTCGGCTGGCAGTCGGCGGAGGAACATGGAGCTCCAACGGGCGCTCATACTGCAATCGATGCTTGGCCAATAGCATATCATAGGTATTGGAAGCTGTATTCAGATCCAATTCGTATTGAAGATCTCCAATCAAAAACTTGATGGGATAGTTCTCATCATAGCCTTGTCTCCTATCGAGAAAAAATGGAATATCTAGTTCCGCGTATGCATTTTCGCCCAGATTTGTGATTTCTGTGTCAAGGGTGCTGCCATTGAGCAACACGCGAAAGTTATTCACACTGACGATTCCATCCAGATCGGTCAGGATTTGGATTAACCTTGATTTATGGACAGTATTGAGTAGATGCAAATCAGATTTTCGCAAATCCTCATATTTCACAAATCCATGCTTGGGCAGAGGACCGTTGAAGATATTCGCATGATTATCGCCTTGCTCTATTAATTCCTCCAGGGTTTGGAAGCGAATCTTTGGAGTCAGAGACTCTGCCACTCTGAACAAGAGTTCTGCAAGCAATGATTCCGGAACCACATGTGGACTCAGATTAATCTCGGCCTGGAAGCTTATCATTTCCGGATCTAGGATTTCGATTGAGTCGAAGTCCTCTCCAAGATTTCTGTTGGAGGCAAGTAATTCCCTGGCTTGTTCCAGGATGGCTTTCGGATCAGGGTCCCGGCTTGTATCTAGTTGGATGAATACTTTGTACAGTCCTGAGATATTCAAGCCCAGCTCACTTTTCTCCACAGTTGTGATCCAGGCATTTCTGATTCCTGTAATCTGATCAATCAAGATCCTGCGATAGTCAAGCAAGGTCAATGGCGAGGCCGGAAGAACTTCGGCCGCAGGAAACAAGGCATTGTCCCGCTGATCAAAGGATTCATCCGACTTTCCAAATAGCAAGTCTGCTAATGGAAGATTGGCCTTATACCCAAGCTCTGTTATGGCGTAACAGAGGTTTTCCAGAATTGTGACACCGGGATCATGTTCATTGAAGTCCGTCCATAGATCCCCGGATAGTTCCTGAGCAAGATCAATTCCTTCCTGTCGCAAAGACTCGAAATCAGTGCTCGGCGTGAGCTTCTTCTTTTTGGGTATACGTATGGATTCAATGGCCATGGATGATTATTTGGGTCGGATGGTAAATTTGGGTTTGGACGGACGATCATCTTGCTGTGGTTGCCTCCTCTGTGGTGGTTGCTGTTGAGGGTGCTGTGGGAAATTTCGTCGTGACTGTTGGGGTTGGTCTACTGTCATGGGATTTTCATAGACTTCCTTTTCAAAATTGCTATCCCATATTCTCATCAGCCTGTAAAATATTTGCTTGGGTTGTCCACTGGCATCTTTGCCATAGTGGGTTCGGGTCTTTATTTGGAGAAGATATCTTCGATTTCCAGCCGTAGAAGTCCCTTCATCCAGTTTCCATCTGAAGAGAATTTTGTTCCAAAATCTTCCCCAAAACCAGGGGCTCCCCGCCCGAACCATATTGGAACGGGTTTTGGCGCCACGTTTGCCACTGGACATCAACAGAATCGCATGTGTCAAGGCAAAACGCTGATCTTTCTCATCATTGATGTGTGCCATGACTTCAAAGCCCATGGTTCCATGCAAGCCGTCCTTGATCGTGTGCCAATCTCCGTCTGCAGGAGCATAGTTCGAAGCAAAGGTGCCGATACGGCCTTCCATCGCCACAATGCCTTTGACATCCATTTTGTAAGCTGGAGTGATCGTACCTATGCCGACATTGCCTCCTTCCTGGATAAAAATCCGGGAATCTTTCTTTCCCTCAGCAATATTCAATCCTCGTTGGTTGTTGGGATTGAGGTTGATACTAAAGGCCAGATTTTTTTCGCGCGTCTTTTCATAAAAACTCATCAGTTTCTCTGAAGGACCTTTCGCAGTTATTTTTAGCCCATTTTCTTCATCAAAATCAATTCCATCGTCCAGAATATTGACTGAAGATTCGATGAGATCCGCATAATGTTGTCCTGAAATGTTGCCGCGGATGAATATTTGAGAAAGAGATTGTCGAGTTCTTTTCGCCATTGTGCGCGCCTTATAGATTGATTGTCAGGGTGTAGGTGGTTTTTGTCGATTTCCGTCCGATGACCTTTGGCTTCAATCGAGGCTTGATGACGATGTGGTCAGCATCTTTGGTGATATCCCTTTTTCCCTGGAATCGGATAGGGGTTGGTATCTCACTTGGCGCCTCCTCTTTTTCTTCAAACGTCAACTCAAATCCATGGTCTGTATCTGAGATCAAGACTCCCCAGGGCTGTGCTTGAAGGATAGACACATACTCTGTCTCCTTAGCTGTATCCCGGATTGTATATCTTCCTTCTGCCTCATTTCGGACAATATGTAAAATAGAAAATTTGGTCACAAATACCACATATGGTAATCCCTTGATAAAATTGTGGATCATTTCTTCACTGATACTGGCTCCGATTTTCAAATCTTGAGAATCATCTGCCACCCAGGGACAAAGAAAGGCTTCCAAATCCTTCCCAAGTTTTTTCATGGTTTCCCCATTATTTCGCCCCTCCACAAACTTGATTTTGCAATATACCCGTAGGAATTCATACTGTGGATTTCTCACCTTCAAATTCGCAAAAGGGGAAATGTGATTGGAGAGGTAAGATTCTATATCTGCCAGGGTTTTGTAGTTGACCTTGGGAGTTGTTGGGTCTGGAGAATCATTCTTGCCAGGGATGACGACCAATGTAATGCCATCTTCTGTTGAGAGAACTTCAGAATGACTAAGGTGAGTCAGACATTTTACCTGTTTCAGGGTATGAAACTTACTCAAGGTAAGTCGTTCCAGGTCCCAGTGAGTAATGCCTCTGCCTTTGGTTCGAAGTCGTTCACTGACTCGTCCAAAGTATTCCCGATCTTCCTCCACCTGGCTTCCCCCAAAAGATGGAAATGGCTGGGTAATTGACGATATCTCTGACTTTGCATGAATCAAAGTAGAAATGCTATTTGAAGAAAGGGCTTTTTTCAAGCGCTCTTCATTCCCATTATTTTCCCAGATGACCTTCATGGCCTGTGCCCGTACATCCAAGGCATGACAGAGGACTTCGGTATCTCCATCAACAGCTACCCTTAACCAATAAATCCCACTGGGAAAGGTATCATTTCTTTTGCTGATGTCGTGTGGAACAAATAGTTGAACGATTCCTTTTTGAGTAAATCCATAGGTGGTATCGGACAAATGATGCTCCGTCTTGAATGGAATCCATGTGTTCTTGGACAAATAACTCCACTCAACCTCCGGCACCTGGAATCGCGTACTGCCTTTGTGTTTACTGGTTGTCAATTGGAACAACAAAGAAATGGTCTGTGGCGGAGCCAAATCCCGCAATCCAATATAGAGATAGGCATCATCCGTATATTGCGGCAGCAAATACATATCTTCTTCATTCACCTGCCGGGACCCTCTTGAATAGATGGTCTCCAGTCCAAAAGGATGAACGTGGAACACTTGCTCCGGTATGGATCGATCTCCTTGCGTCTGAACATCTATCTGTGTGGATGCCTTGTAAGACAGATGGAGAGATTTGAGCGTAGGTGTGTATGGCTGATTGGGAACAGCACGCTGAGCCAAAGGATCCTTGTTAGCAGGATTGGCATTGTGTGTGATCACATCAGCAAAAATCGTCTGATACAATTGATGTCCAAAAGCATGAGGAGGGTCAATCAGTTCCAACCGAAAATATCCAGCTGCTACCTGATTGGAATAAGATTGAACTTCAGCCAATCTTGGATCAGGTGTGATGCCAAAATTCATCAAATCTTCTGTCCCCAAGTGGATTTCGCATTTGGAGATGTCCTGAGCATCATTGTCAAATGAGTTGTTGTCGTCCTCTTTTTCTTTGACACTGAAAAGCTGACGATGAACAGAGCCTAAATCATCTGGACCTGGCGAAAAGGAGTTCTGGGACAAAGCCGAAAATGCAATCTGGAAATCCTGGCTTTTGATATCAAGTACCTCTGTATCATCTCCTATATTCTTAAAACCAGAATAATATTTCTGAAAAGCTGCATCTGTAGGTGGGATATTTTGCCAATCATAATGAAAGGTCAATTCTGTAATCGGTTTCCGAAATACTTCTGCATTCCCGACCATCATATAGGAGCCTTCAGTCGGAAGGGGACCAAATGGCTGAAAGGGAGTATTCGGATCCAGTTGCCCCAATTCATTGAACAAGCGAATGTCCCGAATCCGATCCACAGATACATCAATATCTATGGTGCTAATTTTGAGATCCTTTAGGTAGGAGTATGGAAATGGTTCTGTTTGATGATTCAGCAGAATTTTGAGGACAGGATATCTGGTAGGATAGGCTCTCTCTCCTTCATAAAGCGAAGGTTCATATCCCACCCAGGCAGGTTCTGACTGTGGCAAGGATATTTTAAAATTGATCTGGTAGGATGACCATCTTCCAGGAGAGGATAAAATCTTGATGTAGTGCGGAGCAATTTCTCGCCATCCCTCTTCTGTCGAGTAGAAAAGAGAAATATTTTTCCCTTCTTTCCCTCGTTCTGGAAAAACCATCTGGAAGGCTTCCTCATCTGACACTCCAGAAACATTCTTGATATCCTGGACAAGTTTTCGATATATATGGGCCGAAGTATCGACAAAGTTCAGTCGAATATTGGCCTCTCTGTTTCCTTCCTTCATGAACAGCGTAGGTGAAGCGATGGCCAGGCCAATATTGGCTTCTCCCATTGTCTTAAAAGCATCATGCTTATCATACTGCTCCTCCCCAAAGGTTGGCCATTCTCGATAGTCTTCTGGGAATGGCGTGCCAATCCCATCAGAAGAGTTTGCAACCGGAGCCGCGTACATCCCGGTAACCAATTGGTAGGAACTGGCACCTATTTCTTTGACTTTCCCAACATACATGGTTCTCAAAGACTCAATCTGGGCATGATTAAGGGTGATATCTTTCTCTGTCCGGAAAATGATATCTGACCCATCTGAATTCCTTCCAGCCCGCAAACCAGTCCCTTCCTCTACCAAATAGGATTTGACATGACTAGAGAGATTAAAACATACATAGGCCTGATCTGGTACGACAGTTCTCCTTTTTTGTAGCAGGAAGTGATCATAATAAAATTCAAGGTGTCGGGCCGATACATAATTCAGATCATGTTGAGCATGTTTGAACAGATGCAGGAACACAATGAATAGAGCAATGTCAGGTTTATGATTAGATTTATCCTTGAGGGAGGCATCAAAATAGTTGGCAAAATTGAATACCAGATAACTCAACACATTGTAAAAGGCTCGGTATAACAGGCGCAACTTTACCAGAGCATTGTTGAGTTTTTCAATCAAATTGTCTCCTTCAAATATATTTTCAGGAGTAATATGATCAGGATGTGCTTCCCAAAGGGCATCAAAATGTTCATAGGATAAGCCCATTGGTCCGCCCAAAGCAGCCTTCTCTCCAGCGCCTACATCGTATGCAATAAGTTTTTGGAGGTGAGCCCGAAGTTTGATTTCAATGATGTTGTATAGATCCTGGGCCACTGTATTTTCCAGCCCTTTATAGGAAATATTGATTTTTGATACCTGCTTGAACCAGGTATCAATTTTTGTAGCGATGCCAAGGATTTGCTCAAACAATTCTCTCAAGCGACCATATTTTTCCATCTCCTGATAGGACTGCCCAATTTCCGCCACCAATTGCTGATGTTCTCTCTCAAGGGTCTCCAGGTCTGTGCTCACAATGGTCGCCAGCACCACGCTGATATCCGAGGTAAAGAATGATTCCCAATTCCCGCTGACTTCATTTTTGTCATTGTAATGATTCAACAATTTGGCATAGCTCGCTGCGAAAGCCAATAGGTCTGCAAGATTCCTTTGATCTATTTTGGCATAGTCGGGGAGCAAAGCCGGTAATGTCCGACTGCTTTGGCTGCTGCCATTGCCAAAATAAGGAATCGAATCTTGATATAAAGTGTCCATTCGGGATTGTTATTGGATGTCTGTGACGATGGTCCCTTCGGTTTTGTAAAATGGAAAGACAATATTGCTCCTGATATTGGTGCTGCGAACCGTATAGTGCAAGGTGATCCCAACTACTCCCTCATCCGCAGCACTCTTATCGATTTCGATATCATCAATATCCACCCTAGGCTCGTAAAACAATACTGCTGTTCGGATCATATCCTTGATCAAAAAGTTGGTTGACCCGCCAATGGGTTCAAACAATATACTCTTCAAATCACATCCGTACTTTGGTTTTACTGGACGCTCACCTGGCGTTGTAGACAGAAGAATGATTAGACTTTGCCGAATGTCTTCCTCCGCCGTGACCATTTTAAGGGTATTTCTTTGTTCATCAAAGATTGGGGGAAAACTCCAGCCGGTGCCTAAAAATGTTTTTGGATTCTCCATAATTCTTGTAAGCGTTCCTGTTTGTTCTTTTAGTTGATCATGACAATTGCACCTTTTACGGTCGTTTGTCCACTTGCTTTGAGTTCTGCTGAAGCACTCCCTTCTGCCTTAAACCCAACATTGGCCTTGGCCTCCACATTCAGTCCCTGCATTTTCACATCCTGATCAGACTTAATGCTAATTGCACCTGTGGCTTCGAGGTCCATTTTCCCTGTTGCTTTGATCGAAATATCTTTGGGAGATTCAATCTGAATTCCAGAATCATCCATGACCATCTTGTTGCCATGCTGATCTTCCATAGTAATGGATTTTTGATCATCACTGAAAGTCAATTTATTTCCAGCAGGTGTCTCTATCCAACACTCGATCTTATCATCATCAAAGACGAATTTCATCTGCTTGTTGGTTACAATCGCTTTATGTGTATTCTTATCGTCTGCCTCAAAGGGGGGCACATTTTTTTGGCTATATAACTTACCTAAAATCACGGGAAAGCGAGGATCATTGTTGAGGAATCCCAGGAGCACTTCATCTCCTATCTCTGGATAAAAGAAACTTCCCGCATTGTTAGTCGCATAGAGATGAGACATCCTCGCCCACACGCCGTCTCCGGATTCTGTGATCGTCGGGATGTCAACCTTGATCCGATGTTCTCCATCAGGATCCTCATGAATATTCCTGACCAATCCAATATGAAGGCCATCGATTCCAGGCAGGACTCCAGATGCTGATGGGACAGAAATATCATGTTTGGTTTCCGAAAACCAATTGGGAGACAGCCCTATTTTTGCTGTTGTTGTCCAAGAGCCGCTTGAGATTTCATGCACAACTCCTGAAACAAATGCGTTCCCATTGAACCGGTCTCCCAGACCATTCAATTCTATCAACGTATTAGGTTTCGGTCCCTCTACCCCCAAAAATGATACAGTCCCCCTTATTCTGGATAATCGGGATTTGAGCAGTCTGGCATTTGCCCATTCCTTCAGCATCCCATCTTCGAGCTTACCGGAGGTCTGAAGGAGAAAATCAGTACTTGAAATTACATCAGATAATTTTTTGCCGGTAATATTGCCCGGATCATCTGCTGAAGGTTCTGTAGAAGGGGATTTTACGATTTTTTGTGTATTGGGATCCCAGGCACTGCATTCAACTGCCTTAAGTTGGGAACCTGAATCAATATCTAGGTCAATCTTACTGATATCTGTTCCGAAGGTGAGGGAAATGTCAGCCGATCCAGACAAGACAGGTTTTTTGACAAAAACTTCTCCATTTTCTGCATATACAAGCAATCCATTGACTTCTGCCCTTGTCATCAAAAAGTCCCAATCAGAGCTATGATATTGGATCAATTCTTTGTGTTGAAAACTCGTAGAATCCAGGCTGCTGCTAAGACTATGATCCCCTATCAATTTAGACATGACGTCGCTATCTGTCATGCCCAGGAAGTAGGTGCTTTTTCTGTCAGCTGTCATTTTTATTGCCTCATCAAAACACTTGATGATCAGGCGCGGATGATTGCTCCCAATTTTTATTCGATGATTGACAATGATTCCTTCAAAGATTTCCGTTGTTTCCTGATGGTAACCAAGATTGATGGTTACTTTCTTGCCTGGAATAAAGTCTTCGGAAGAACTGATTTCAAAGGTTTCTTCAGCCGCATTTCCATCCAACAATTCAATGATCGCATACGGAATCTTAAATACCTCATTAACAATTTCCATCTTCATCACCCGATAAGAATCATCAATCGGGTTTCCCTCTACTTTCACCTCTATTTCAAGAAGATCTATTTTCTGGTCTATCGGAGATCTGGACATGTTATTTTTCTAGAGGTGGAAACAATATTTGGGCACCAATTTCTAGTTCTCTAAAATTGGTAAGGCCGTTGATTTCGGCGACTTGTAGGTAATAATGTGGGCTTTTGTATAGCTTATCACACATGATCGGCAGGGTATCTCCTTGTCTTACCGTCAAAATTCTGGTAAGATCTGGAGACCGCTTATGCGCTGCAAGTTCTGATGCCTTGGGGTGCACAGCTCCTTTAAAAGACAGAGATACCTTTGCACGAATTGGTTCCCCTTCAGGCGTGAATAATTGATATTCTACATTGATATTTTCCAGCTTGCATTTGAAGCCAAACTCTCCATAAGAGACGATCAAATAGCGAGGTTGGTGGACTTCTCCATCAAAATTGTAGACACTTTTATACAATTGTTCAACCTGTTCCTTGACCGTCTTCGCATCATCAGAATAAATAACGGTTCCATCCAGGAGCAATTCTACATCCAAGCCATCTCCATCATATCCTTTATGCGCATTGGTTTGGCTTGCATTTGATGGGGTGGTCTCAGAGTCAAATTTGATCGCACCTTTGTGGCTCCATTTTGTTGGGTTGATATCAGCCTTGAATGTATAAGCCTGATCAGGAGGAGGAGGGCTGTTCAAACTTGGATCTTCCGAATAAGAAAATATATAGAATGCTTCTTGAGCCATAATCAATTCTTCATTTTGGGATCGTGGAGTTATCGATGTTCCCGATTTTCTATCAGTTCAATGATTTCTTCTTTGCACAAAGCCAAAATCTCCTTTTTTATTTTTTCGAGATCTTTTTTGTTTATTCTTCCACTCCCCTCATGTTTCACAACCTTATGGACAGTGGCTTTGATGACTAGTTCACGTATCTCAATCGGCATAAATGTCGGCGTTCAGTTAGACAATTCGAAAAGAAGAATATACAAAAGACATACTTTCGGTAACGATTCCATTTTGCTGTGCATTGAAATCTGACATTGTCCATTCGATGGGAATGGCATCAGTAAAGGACCAGGACATTAGGATATCCCCGGTATCATCCAGCAGATTCACAGTGATGTCTTTGGGGCGTATGGGTTTGGCTTTAAATTCCTGAATAGATTCCATACACCAGGTAACCAAATCAGACCCAATGGTTAAAAGCCCTCGCTTCAATACCAAGGGGGTATATTCAGTTTTTTCGGGTTCATGCCTTGTTTCTGTAACACCGACTTGCTCAACCGGTGCCTTCATTTTCAGTTTCATTGAGATTCCCTTGACTTCTTGAAAGAGTGCGTCAGGCCCCTCATCTGAGCCCCCATCAATATTGATAGAGAAATTATACGCGCCGGGGGGAAAATAATCGCTTTGAGGCATAGGATAAAAATAAATGGATGCTAGAAACTCTCGACTTCTATTCCTTCATGAGCAAATTCCAGAGCTTCAATGGCTGCTGAATTATTTTCTGAGTTTAAACTGGGTCCAGTAATCTTTGTTGGAAAGGCATTTTTTAGCTTCCAGGCCATGACAATTTCTCCCACTTCATCCAGGAGAGTAATGGTTACATTGAGCAAAGATTCCTGATTGGGGTGGTAGAATTTTTTTTGCAAATTCGAAAACAAATCTTCTACCTCCGTTTTGTCTCTAAATATTCCCCTCTGCATTTTGACAGTGGAAGACTTGCGCATTCCTGCCCGCTTTTGAGTCATCAAAACAGGGCTTCTGCCAACTCTATACTCCAGGATTTCTACACTCTCATCAAGTCCTGACACTTCTTGAAAACTAATTTTGCCAACATCCTCAATTTCGACCTCAAAAAAGAATGCAGCTATAGGATAAGGAGATACTGGCATAATGTAATGGCTTCAGTGATCTTCAAAAACAATGAGGAGAAGGGCAAGTCCTGATGGATATCAGGACCTGCCTTTCGCAACCCCCTAAGGGAATAATTATCCGAGTGCAGCGGTAATCTCCTCGTAGGCAAATTCGATTGATTCGATTGCTACATTGTTGTCGTCTGATTTCATCGTAGGTGCTGTCAATTTGATCGGCACACAACGATGGCAATTCCAGGTCATAACTGTCTCACCAGTTTCATCCAACAGATTGACGGTGATATCCAGACGGGAATCTTCATCCCCATAATAATCTTTTTCATAGATTTTCTGGAACATCTCAATCAAGCGATCATCGTCAGCAAAAACCCCTTTCTTGAGCGAAAGGTTACTGGTTTTGACAAGTCCTGCTTTTTTGATGGTGGTGAACAGTTCGCTGTCTCCATGTCGATATTCAATTACCTGTGCTTCCTGATCCAGTCCGGATACTTCCTGGAAGCTGATGGTCTCTCCTTCGATTTCTACTTCGAAGTGAAACGCTGCTATTGGCCATTGGTCTTGATAATCTGCCATAATGGGCTATATATGTTTATGTGTTAATATCAGTTAGAAAAAATACGATTATGATTCCTGCATTTTCTGCTGGAAGGTAATGACGATGAATTCTGCAGGTCTTGTGATCGCAACTTTCACTGTGATCTTCATGATTCCCTCAAGAATATCAACAGGTGTCATCGTAACACCCAATCCAACCTGAACATCATAAGCATCTGTGGTAGAAGTTCCTGCGAGTGAACCAGCTTTCCACATATCAGTCAGGAAGTTTTCAATAGATGTACGCACGCGTAGCCATGTTTTGGAGTTGTTGGCTTCAAATACATACGCTTCCACAGAATTCTTGATGGATTGCTCCAACATGATCATGGTACGTCGAACAGAGATATATCTCCAGTCCTGGCTGTTGCCATCCAGAGTTCTGGCACCCCATACGAGTACTCCTTTGCCTACAAATGAACGGATTGCATTCACTGCTTTTCCACTCAAAGGCATGTTCAGATCTTCTTGATTTTCGCTGGTCAGATTGACTGTTGGAGAAACAACCGCACTCAGGCTTACGTTAGCCGGAGATTTGTGTACGCCAACTGTATTGTCAACCAAAGAATAAATACCGGCCATTCCAGCAGCAGGAGGCATCACATTGAGGACATTCCGTGCTTCTTTCATGACGTCCTTAAATGCAGGACTGATGGCCATCAAAGTTTGTCCAACAGAAACTGAATCTGCATCTGCATCTGTCAGTTTGTTGATTTCCTGCAAGACTGCTTCATATCTTTTTTGAAGCTTGGGATCAGCAGCAACAGGTGCTTTTGGAGGGGTCTTTGGAGGCTTCCCGGATGGTTTTGTGGGGGGTTTCTGGTCTTGAAGAGAACCAAAAATAGCTAGCTGCGCTTCTCGATCCAGCAGGTCTCTCAAAGCTTTGACATTGCTGATGTTGCTATAACTGATTTCGTCAGCCTGAACAATGGTAGTATTGACCCAGGGATAGTATCCAGAACCAAATGCACGGAAATTGTTACCAACTCCTTCACGGAATTTGGTTACAACATCATTTTCGTCCAGTGTACGCTCTTGCCATCCACCGTGTACATCGAAAACGCCTACTCTACTCTGTGTATCCGCTCCACAATGTTGCAGAATAGCTTGATACAAAGAATAGCAATCTGCCTGATCCAACAATACTGCATCAGGGACGACGACCATGGTTGGTTCTTGTTCTTTGAGTAAAGTCTGAAGACCTCCACCTGTTTCAGGATTGTTTAGATCCTTGGCTTTTACGCCATTGTTGTAGTCTCCAACACTGATGATGTAGCAGGCACCGCCACCGTTGGCAAAAAAGAGGCGAATTCCATTAAACAGATTGTACTGAGTTGGAGCATCTACCTCTAATCCAAAATCAACATCTCCCTTTTTCTTCAGAGAAAGTGTGATGGTTGGTCCTCCTCCAAACATCTCGACATACTCATTCAATGAGGTAATTCGAGTTGGCTTATTAAGAAGAGAATTTTTGCCGCGCATCGCCTTTTCGGTATATCCGATGAAGGCAGGTACAGCAGTTGGGACCGCTACTACGGAACTGGTAAAGGCGTTCTTTTCTTCTAAATAAACGCCGGGGGTTGCAAGTCTCGCCATATTAAAACGAATTTAAAGGTTGTGGATAATTAACCTTGGTTATGAAATTTTAAAGATAAACATACATTTCAGAGTATACTTTGCTCTGATCCTTGGGATCAGGCTGGATCATTTTCGGTGATGGTACGGGAAGCCGGACTGGCGTACGAATCCATCGATTATTCTTTTTCACTTTTAGTTCAAACTTATGCTCAGCGAACTGACGAAGTGGAAGTCTTTCCTGTGATGTAAGGCTCGTTGCCGGTGTCCCATTAAGCAGGGTCGTCTTCTCGGGTTTGGAGAACTTCACTTTGTTGTCTCGGCTCTCTATGCTGTGAGAAGAGAATTCCGCATCTGAGTTGGAGATCAGATTGTAACGCCAGAAAGTAGCTCTGGAATTGATCTGAACATGGTACTCCTGCGGATACACATCTTTGTTGTCAGCAATCTGAAATGCCTTCACAACCTCGTCTGTCATAAATATCTCGATCACGCCTTGGCAGTCTTCGAAGGCTGGACCTCCGGAATAAAAATCAAAGCTTGTTCCTTTTTTTCCTTTGACAGTCAGGGTGTATCGTCCTTCAGGATATTCAGTTAAATTGATGACATGTCTTTTTTGCGCATAATTGGCTAATCCTTCCGGCAATTCTGGCAACTCAACTTTTTCTCCCAATGAATCAGTGATCTGAATTTCAGTGAATTTGATTTCTTTGTCGAATTCATATTCAAAGGTCTTTGGAGCTGACTGAAGGATGGTTGCGTCATCTCCCTGAGCAAATTCTTTGGGATGAAGCAGTTTCAGTTTTTCTTTCCCGGATATATTGTTGTGCAGATTCGAGAAATAGAAGATAGAACCCGGATCAGGGTAAGGCAAATCTGAAAAATTCAGAAATTCATGATTGCTGTTATGAATCAGGAAGGTAAGTTTGGTAGGTCGAAAGGCAGGAGACTTGAGAATTGGAACACTTTGGGAAGCATGATAGAATACAATGAATCCCCCTGCTAATTGCTTGAAGGTTAAGCGATCATTTCTCAATTCAATTTCACATTCCGGGCTGGGGGTAATGCTGAAATCCTTGCAGACCTTGTCCTCATAATAAGCGTGCAAACACCGAACCCTGAAGAGTTTGGATAATGCTTTTGTGCTTAAGGTGAAATTGATTCGGCTCATTTTGCTCGAACTATAGATTACTGACGTTTGTGCGATTCATTTTCCATTATCTAAATATCCCTAATCCTGCAATTGGTGGATAATCATCTGTAATATTATCTTCATCCATATTCAGGGTTCTCAATCGGTAGATCACAGAAGGGATATATTTTGCTCCTAAAGAAGCCCACAAGTTGCTCAATTCGCGAAAGTCTATGTTGACGATTTCCAATCTGACATGGGTGGCATCCGTTGGGAACATGGGTGTATTGTGGTGATTGAAAATTGGTTTTCCCTGAAAAAATCCTACAACTCCACTGATAAATTTCAAGGCTTCTATATAGTTGATGGGACGAAAATATGCCCCAAACATGAGATACAAATTGATATGAACCGGAGGATTGGGTGCACTTTGTTGGCCGGCCATCTGATTCGACCCATCTCTCTCTACATTGATCAGTGACACGATCACTTTGTCATCCCCCTCGATTGCCACGCTTCCATCCTGATTGATGATGTTGCCCAACACCACTTTGTCCTCAGTCGTATCGAAACGATGCTGAAAAAAATCGTTTAACTCTCCTACAATGACCGGTAACACCTGATGGATCATAATGTGATAGTTGATTCAATTAGATGAACTATATTTCATTTTCTTCTTTTGCAAGCCACTTTTTTATTCCTGCAGAGGTAAAATGGGAGATATAAAATCCGACAATACTGAGAATAAAGCCTGCTAGCCAGATCCCCCAAGCAATGTCGACAAGTCGAATTTCATTGTACAGCCAGATCAGCATGACATAAACCACCATCAAGGGCACAGCAAGCCCCATCGCCTTTGGCAACAGACGCAAAATGGTCCGAAAATGTGGTTGTAATAATTTGATTATTTTCTTCATGCTATCTTAGGCTAAGCCAAATTTTCGAAGTTTGGATCGGATTCGCCTTAAAAATGGGAACATAACCATGATTGCAGACGAACCAGCAGCTGCGCCCGGAGGCAAAGGAGGAAACAGACAACAGAAAACAACGATCCCTATCATAAACAAGGACAGGCCATAAAACCATTGATGGCGTCGTTTTCGTGCAATTTCATTTCTTACTTCCCAAAACTGAACCACTGATACAAAAATACCAAAGCCGAAAAACATCAGGAGAAATGCCAAGGCCGGATATACTGTTTGAGGGGGCTCAGCTGAATAGGTCATTCCAATAGCTTCCCAGGGCTTTTCTCTTCCTTTTCTTGCATAGTTACCTAAGCCCAAAATGGCCACGCCCCCTAATCCTCTATCTTTTACCCATTGATATTTTTGTTGCAAAGATTCTGCATCATCGAAGGTATAAATTCCACCATTTTGGGTAACACCTGTTTTACTCATCGTTTTGTGCAACCATTTTGCTTGTGGGCCCGGAACATTGATTTTGTCAAAACTCACAACAGGGTGGAAAGACCGCTTGGCATAAGTCCTCCCTTTCTGCTCCCATGCCAAACCGAAATAAGAGAACTCTACCATTAACTTTTGAGGAGGCAATTTGACAGAATCAATATAATAGGACACTGAACGAGAGATATCATTGGGCCCATTCTGAACGATTGGTGATCCAGCACTCAAGGTATCAGAACGCTCATATCCATAGCCTCTCAATAAAAATCCGTCCAAACTCTCTGCCAATGTCTGTAGGGAAGCTTGATCAAATATCGTAGAAGATGGATTGATTCCAGGTAGGCAGAGATAAACAGCACCATTTAGCTGTTTTTTCACTCTTAAGACAAAATCGATGAATACCTCTCTGTCCGCTTTTGGAATCGTTGGAAAATCAATTACAACGCCCAAATTGTACTGGGTCATCGAGGTTTGGATGACAAAAGATTTGGTCAAAGAGTCGGTCATATTTCTATGCAGACCTTCCGAATTGAGAAAGTTGGTCAGGAGATATCCTCGTCTTTGTGCAGGTCGAGAATCATTGGAGTAGATCAAGCGCACCAACAATCGAATATCTTCATTCTTGTTTGTCGCTGAATCTAGGAGATCAAAGCGATCAATCATCATTTGAAAAGATTTTTGATCTCGATATCCACCTGTCCCCGGATCAATATCATATTCTCCTACCACCAGATCTGTCAAAAGGTTGTACTGATAATCATTTTCATAGGCTTGACTTTTGACAAACCAGGAATGTTCAGTACCGACTATTCTGAAACCTGGTTGGATTTCTTGATCTTCCAGGGGCACAGTCCGGTTCTTTCGAAGTTCTCTCACACTTCTTTTAGCCCATCTTTGGCCTTTACGCATCCCTCTATTGATAACCCTCTCAAAGAGTTTGGCAGGCTTTACCTTCGGCAACTTTTGTGCAGAAACAGCAGAGGTGTCCACCACCATGAGGAGGGTGAACAGATAAATAAGGTATGCCAAAAATCTCGGGTTCATATTGGAAGGGTTACTAAGGAGTGGCAAGCCTATTGTGGCGCTGTTTCTTCTATTTCTGTTTTGTTATAAAATGAGTAGTTGAATGAAACATTGACGGGTGTATACTTATTTTTATTGCAAAGGCATAGGTACAACTCTTTTTCATTGACATTGTCCTTTGCTCCATAAAAAGTCTTTTCAATACGTTTCTGATCTATCTTGGGCGCTGGATTTCCTCCTTTTTCAAACAAGTCCTTCCCTGCCCTATCCACAATTACGAATTCGATATGTTCACGAAAGACCGAATCCGTTCTTTGAGATTTGAACAAAAAGGTATTCGGATCATTGTCAATAAGAATTGAATGTGCATACATCCCAAGAAGCTCAGTGGGTAGTTTTTCAGAATAGGAGGATAAACGTTTGTATTGTTCTCGTTCCATTTGTGCGAATTCGTTTTGGGCACCAGGACCTGTTCCTAACCAATAGACCATCAGCTTGGCCGGACCAGGCATAGTCAACAATTCACACCTTCTGGAAGAGGCTTCCAAGTTCATTTCTGGCTGGATGGGGACAGAAATTTTTTGCCCTGGCAATGGAATGAGACCAGGCGTTTGTTTGGGAAGAATGGATTCGATCATAGCTGCAATGGCGGCATTGGGATCTTCAGGTTCATCGTTTCCACTTGTATTAGGGTCGGCTCCATTCTCGACAACTGCAGCAGGATCAGGTTTGGGAATCCGTTTGCCGATAATGTTATAGAAGTCCATTTTGGGATCAAAGTATTCCTTGATTTTCCCTAGAAGATTTGTCATTTTTTCGGCTTCTGCTCGAAAAGAATAATAATATGCACTTCCTGATTTAGATTTTCTGACAGCAGCGAGACCAGAAGCATCTACATCTATTTCTGTTTTGCCATCAAAGCCTTCTTTCTCCATGTCCATCACCAGAACATTCGGCATGGCTACGTCCACACCAGTAATTTGGAATTCGATGCTGTCTCCTTCTTCCAGGAAGCACTCAAATTTGGGAATAGTCAGGTTCTTTCTTTTGCTTTCGCTGCCGATATATACATTGCTAATATTCAGCCATTCTTCGGGTCTATCTATCGAGAAAACCCGATCGACACTGACTACCAATTTTTCTATAGGAATAGGACGTTTGTTCTCCCGGATTAAGTGGAGTGTGTAGACATCATTGAAATCGATCTCCACCCCATCTTTCAGTTCCAGGCGCGTGATATTGGTTGTACTAGGTGGATCGAAGCTGCGTAATTCCATTTGCAATGATCCATCTTTCATCAAAATGTCACAAGCTGCGCAATCAAACTGAACACGATCTCCCTCTTTAAGTGGGAAGGAAACCATCGTAGGATACTCTCTCCGGATTCGTAAATTCTCAACAGATATCAATACATCCTCACCATATGCAGGAGGATTGGGAGGATATTCTGGTGTACGAAACCCACCAAGAAAAAGGATAGATAAACCACAAAGGAAGAGCCAAGTTCGAAAGACAGCCTTCATAAGGAAGCTAGGGTTGTGTATGCAATGTATAGGTGTTTGAAGTTATCCATTTCTTTGTGAAATTTCAAATCTTCCAGCCTCAGTTAATTTTCCTCATCATAATACATTTTAGTCTTAAAATGCACATGGATGAGGGATCAATCACTAACAAAGCATTCTGCTTTTTAATACAGAACTCAAATATAATATTGTGGGAAAAGGAAAGTTTACGGATGCAATATAAAAAAGAGAACGAAAGATTGAACATTAGGTTCAATTATTTTATTTCTTTTTTTGCTGAGCCGCCTTTCTTCCCATTTGATCAGCTTCATTTTCAAGGCCATGATCATCATTGACAGGCATGCCAGAGACTTCAGTTGTTGGCTGTACCCTACCTGCTCGTTGCTGAACAACATGAGTCAATTCATGTCCGATCAACTCTTGTCCCTTGGAGGATCCAGGGTCATACTGACCTTGCGCAAAATGAATATCATTTCCTTGGGTATAGGCAAGTGCTCCTACTTCGGGAGCAGAGGAGGAGTTCGCATGAATATTTACATCAGAGAAGTCTGCCCCAAAGGATTGCTCCATCTGAGATTGGACATTATCTGGCAAAGAAGTTCCCCCTGCTGAGCGTTGGATTGGTTGGCTAGAGGATTTTTTCAATTGCGCAGATTTCATTTGCAATTCTTCCTCTTCCTCCCCCTGTTTTTGAATGGGGTTTTGCTTCATTTGTAACTCTTCCTCTTCCTCCCCTTGCTTCTGGATAGGGTTTTGTTTCATTTGCAACTCTTCCTCTTCCATTCCTTGTTTTTGAATGGGAGAAGCTTTGAGGCTCAAAACCGGTGGAGTAAGAGATTGAGATTTCACATGTTCCTCTTTGCCTACAAGCTCCCCAGATGCCTTTTGGGATTGTTCTTCTCGAATTGGGTCTGTGTGGCTATACATATTTCTGGTTTATGTGTGTTTTGTTAGATAAAAGAATGAATCTTATCCCCCTATCATTACTGTCATGCAACCAAGAATAATGCTTCCTCCATGCGCAGTGGAATCTCCCATTCTTGCAGCTGGCATTCCTCCAATCATGACTGTTGCAGATCCTTTGATGATGGTATCCGGGGGACCGACACATGTTGCCATATCTCCGAGTTTTGCAGCTGGTAAGCCGCCAATAAGGACAGTAGGAGTTCCAGGAGGTAAAATAGGACCACCAACATGTGGGACTACTCCTGTAACCATCGGACAAACATGCATATCTGTGATTCTCGCTGCGGGTGGCATAAAGAAATTGTGGTTCTTTAGGTGCGTGATTAGTAAAGAGGAAAATTAATCAGGGAAAATCTCCAACAAGATACAAGGAATTTTTGTAATTTTATAAAGATTCTACTTATTTCTGACAATCGATTTCCCGCAATACGTTCTGTTTAATAACGAGAATTCAACCTTTGATTGTACAACAATGACACAAAATCCTTTCCCCGGTGCAACTTATAGGGAAGAACATCATCCATGGTTTTTTGGTCGTGAACCGCAGACAAAAGCGTTAAAAAGACAAATTTGCACAAACCGTTTTGTGGTTCTGTCAGGTCCTCCTCATGTTGGCAAAACTTCGCTGATGTTTGGAGGGGTGATCCCGGAACTGAAGGAAAACGGCTATAAGGGCTTGGCGGGGACCAAATGGCGGGTAGCACAATTTATTCCAAGCAATAATCCTGTGGGACAATTGACAAGGGCTATTGCCAGAAAAAACATCCTTCACCCAGATGAAAAATTGAGCCCAACCTATCAGGATTCCATCCGCCGGATTTTGTTGCATGACAAGCGAGGCTTGATTGAAGCCTATCTTCAATCAACAAGTATACAAGATTACAATTTATTGATTGTTTTGGACCAATGTGAAGATTTTTTGTCAACCGATCTTAACGATGACAAAAAGTATTTGTTGGATCTCTTGCTGACTGCTTCGATGGAACCCCTGATCCCTATCTATGTGGTGATGGCCATGAGGAGTGATTCGCTCTCCCAATTAGAGCTTTTTGAACCATTGGCAAATTCCTCGTCTACCAAAAGCTTCAAACTGCACTTAATGTCTTCGCAAGCCCTGATCTCCGCAATCAAACGTCCTATAGACAAGGCTGGAGCAAATATCGCTGAAGAATTGTCCAAAAAGCTTCTTCTTCAATTGTATGATGATCCACATCAACTGATGTCTCTCCAAGCAATTATGTTTCAACTATGGAAAGTCTGGTCTTCATCCGCAAAAGGGAAAGGAACCATTACAGAAAAACATCTTGAAAAAGCACTGAAAAATGCCAAAGCTGAAAAGGACGCAGAAAAAATAGAGATCAAAAGAAGATCTGAAAAAGAAGGGATCCGTATTGGAGAAAAACAACGAGAAAAACTCGTACTCTCTGGGGAAGAAGAAGAACTGGAGGAACATTTTCTGGAAGAACCAGAGGTGGAAGAGAAGCCTAAAGAAAGAGCGGATATCATTGAGGAACTCTTTGCCGGTCTGAGTGTCGATGATCAAAAAGTTTGTGCCTACTTGTTCAAGGCCCTCACTCAGAAAAACAAGCGCACCAAAGGAAAAATTGAACTAAGGCCTACTATGATAGAAACCCTGGCTGATATTTCTGCTACCTCAGCCAACAAAATTATCCTCCTGGCAAACCAGTTCAGACAAAGTGGAGAGAAAGTATTGATGCCAATGGAAGGAGAATTGAATTTGTACTCCAATCTGGAATTAACTGATTTAAAGTTGGTGGATGAGTGGCCGCGATTGGGCAATTGGGTAGAAGAAGAGTCGAAGGATGCCAATCAGTTTTTGGAAATTGCAAAAGCGGCTGCAGATAATTATCCTATGGACGAGAGTGATCTGAGGAAGGCCATCAAATGGTGGGGCGAATTTAAGCCTACCGCCATTTGGGGGAATCAATATGAGTATTTTCCTGCTGTTGAGAATCACATTGGAAAATTTGTTCAGGTCAAGGAAACACCGCCTCCACCTCCAAAACCTCAGCCCAAACCAGAGCCAACACCCCCACCCCAGACAAAACAACAGCCTCCCGTATCAAAAGTTATCAAACCCAAACCACAACGACCCAAAATTAAAATAAAAGGAAAAAGAGATTAATACGTTCTCATAACCGATCATTATCATTCACTCACAAATTAACAACCAATCTTTTTTATCTGTATGGACATCTCCTATGACCAAATCGCCCATTTGATCGTCACCGCTGACGTAGAAGGATCAAAAGTATACTGCACCTTCCAACATCCAGAATCTGACCAAGTAATAGAATCAGAAGCATCCATCAAACGAATCAATTCCTTTCAAAGCACAGCAACCAGAGCCATCAAACGAAATGTCTCCAGAGAATTGAGAAGATCAACATCCAGAATGTTAAGATCTGCACTTGGCGGAGGTTTTCTAGGAAGAACGGCCAGCCAAATTGTGAGGACTTCCACAAGAGACAATGAATTTGTGAAAGGATTCTCCAATGAAGAAAAACAAGCAGCAATTGTTTCCGCCTATAAAAAAATTGAACATCACCTTCGGCAAGCCCAAAATACTCCTGCTCCTCAGGTTCAGGAAGCTTCCTCGGAGAGTTCTGTTTCTAGCGCAGGACCAGTATCAGAATTTGAAGCACATCTCCAAAGATTTCCTGTCAAAGAAAAGTACGATCAAGAGATTCTGGCAAGAATGCTGGCAGAACTGGCTACCGCTGATGGGGATATCGCCTCAGAAGAAGAAGAGTTTCTCAATTCGTTTCTCCCATCAGAACTGGGGACGATAGACACCTTTCTGAACATGGACCCACTCTCTCCGATTGAGTGTGAAGAGGTATCACAAAAGGCGAAAATAACAATCCTTATGGTTTGTGCAGCTTTATCTATCATCGACCTAGATCTCAACTCTGATGAGGAATCTCTCATCAATGAGTATGCTGACATGTTAGGAATAGGTGGAAAGAAAGCTCAAGGCGCCTGGGAAAAAGCAAAACAATTCATATTGGAGAGCCATATTGAGGCGGATACTCCCAGGTCAGAATTGTTTGAACTTGGGGCAAAAATAGGCATGAGTCAGGATGATGCTCTCAGGGCTCAGATTCAATTGAAAAAACGATCCTGATTTTCACTTGATAGGTCCTGACAAATTCGCGTATTTTGACCGATCAATAGCGAATGAATGAAACGTTTTTATCAGGATCTGAAGCTAGGAGTATTGGGCGGCGGACAATTGGGACGAATGCTGATCCAGGCTTCCATCGATCTAAATATTTACAGCAAAGTTATGGACCCTTCTGCGGAAGCTCCATGCAGCGCCTTTGCCCCCTCTTTTGTGCAAGGAGCGATCACAGATTATGATACTGTGCTTGCCTTTGGAAAAGATTTGGATGTCATCACCATTGAAATTGAAAATGTCAATGTCGAGGCCTTAAAACAATTGCAAATAGATGGCAAAATTGTGCATCCAGATCCTTACATCATTGAGTTGATCCAGGATAAAAGGACCCAAAAGCAGTTTTTTCAAGAGAAAGGACTGCCTAGCTCTCCCTTTGTTTTAGTCGACAACAAAGAAGCGGTGAAAAAACATCGAGACCGCCTTCCCTTTGTGCAGAAATTGGGAAAAGCTGGCTATGATGGAAGAGGAGTTCAAATCATTCGGTCAGAAGAAGAACTGGAGAAGGCATTCGATGAACCAGGTCTGATTGAGGATCTTATTCCTTTTGAAAAAGAGTTGGCTGTACTTGTTGCCAGAAATGCCAATGATGACATCATCACCTACCCAATCGTCGAAATGGTCTTCCATCCAGAACAAAATCTGGTAGAATATCTATTTTCTCCAGCTGAAATCTCTGCACATCTGGCTGAAGAAGCTCGACAACTTGCACATACAGTCGTGAAGGAATTGAAGTATGTTGGGATTATGGCCATTGAGATGTTTTTAACTCCTGATAACCAACTCTTGATTAATGAGCTAGCTCCTCGGCCTCACAATTCGGGGCATCACACAATTCGTGCTTGTTCTGCTTCTCAATATGAACAACACTTGAGAGCGATCCTTGGCCTTCCATTGGGCGATCCAGTTCAGTTGTGTCCTGCTGCTATGGTCAATATGTTGGGAAATCCCAATGAAATTGGCCCTGCCATATATGCTGGAATAGAACATACCTTGGCGATTCCGGGTGCTTATCCACATATTTATGGAAAAACCCAGACCAAGCCATTCAGAAAAATGGGACATGTTACTTTGCTTGGGGAAGATCTGATGGTTTTGAAAAACAAAGTAGGACAGGTCCAGGAATTGCTTCAAGTGATCAGTGATACAGCCCCTTCTTGATGACATATGTTCTGTTAAATGAGAGAAAGCTGCTGTCAAACAGTTAGGTTTATCTCAGAAGAGGAATAAGACCACCAAATACTGACTAGTTCCATCGTCCAACTTTTCCCCTATCCTCCTTAGAGACTGTTTGAAAATCTGTCACTTATTTTTTGTATGCGTTTTTTTCCCCTCATTCGGCGACTTTTTTTGTTCCCATAGTACTACTATTAGAACAAAAAAGAGCCTTGACTGAGAAAAAATCACCTTTCAACTCTAGATTCACAGATCTTATGAATCCTCAAGTCGGAATTATCATGGGCAGCAAATCAGACCTGCCAGTAATGTCAGGCGCTGCTACCCTTCTTTCACACTTTGGAATTGTCTATGAACTCACAGTCGTATCTGCTCATCGCACTCCCGAACGAATGATGACGTATGCCCAAAGTGCCAGAGAGAGGGGACTAAAAGTAATCATTGCGGGAGCAGGGGGAGCCGCTCACTTGCCAGGAATGGTCGCTTCTGTGACCACACTTCCTGTAATTGGCGTTCCGATCAAATCTTCGAATTCTATTGATGGGTGGGATTCCGTTCTGTCTATCCTGCAAATGCCCTCTGGAGTTCCTGTCGCAACAGTGGCCTTGAATGGTGGAAAAAATGCAGGAATACTTGCTGCCCAAATCATAGGAAGCTCAGACTTACAGTTAGCAGAAAAACTGAACTTGTACAAGCAGGAATTAAAAGAAAAGGTCCAACAGATGGTCGAGGAGGTAGAGGATCAGTCCTTTCCATCTTGATGTATGGCCAATTTCAAAAAAATAGGCTTGTGGTCAGAGCCTTCAATGACTCCGGTTTCGCGATGCAGGACTTCCATATCCGGACTCAATAGTGCATGATCCAGTGCAATACCCCATGCCCCAAATCTGGACGGCCAACTGGCTTGTCTCCCCCACCCTATTCTAGAATCCCTCATTCCTGTTTGTTCCAACAAAGATCTGAAGACAGTCGAATAGGAAGTTGTATTCAAGTCTCCGATGAGCAACTTATGACCCTCCATCTCTGACATCAGCCTACCAATGGCTAAAAACATATGGTTTCTCCATGCGATTTTTTTGAGGCTAGGTGGGGATGGGGGATGACTGACCACCATCTGTAAAGATTGAGATCCTATTCTGACTTGTGCATACAAGCTGGGAACCGGGGGAGAAATCAAACGAAGAGTTTTGCTTGAATCAATTGGGAACTGACTCAAGAGGATGATTCCATAATAGCCTGGGAGTGGAACCAATACCTGAAATGGAAATTCATCTGAGATTGAGCGAAGGCCACTTGCCCATCGAGGAGTAGCCTCCAATAAGGCGACAATATCTGGATCTTTGGCTCGAATATAATTCTCTACAGATTGGTAGTTCTGATTGTCTTGCAAGACATTGATAGAGGCAATTGTGAAGGTATCTGAACCTGAATTTTCAGGGACAATAGCATTCTCTTGCCAATAGAGTGGAAATACCTGATAAGCATTCATGCCCATGCCCAGGATAGCGAGACCAATCCAACGATATCGATTTGTTACAACAAACCAAATCCCACTTAGTCCCCACAGACCTAGATAATGCATTCGAAAATGACACAACAATTCCAGTACAGCACTCCATTGACCAAAAAAGGAAAACACTGTAATCAATGCCAGAAGGAAAATACAAACATGCAGAGCGAAGGTGAGTGAGGAAATCAGCGGTCGGCGCTTGCTTGCTTCAGTCATGGGGCAAAGATCTTACTTTCCTGCAAAAAAAACTTTTTTTTCATTCATCAGTTTTTATCTAATAAGAACAACACGGTTCTATGCAAAGTCATATTTGATGGGGACTGAACATTTGAATACATTTCCTCTACTTCTTATAAGTATTCTGATTCCGCTTATGGGTTTTGGTCAACAAACTGAAATAGAACAAGCTCGACAAAAAATCTTTCAGTCCTATCTGATTGATGACATTCAAGGATGGAAAAAGGGAATTGAAGAAATGGAGGCGGAAGCAAAAAAATCTTTCAGACCTTCTTCAGAAATATTGTATCAATTGGCATTGGCGGAGTATGGCCTAATCGGCAATTGCCTTACCAATGCAACTTGTGACGATGTGGATGAGAGGGTAAAAAAGGCGGAATCTTATCTGGAAGATTTGCTCGACACGTCCAAGCCTTCAGCCAAGGCAAAAGCACTCTATGGAGGGTTCCTGGCAATCAAAATCAAAATTCATCCTGCCAAAGCGATCTACCTTGGGCCTAGAAGTGCTTCCTATATAGAAGAGTCTGTCAAACAAAATCCCAATGAACCAGCTGCCTGGGTAGAAATGGGGAATTTTCGTTTTCATGCCCCATCTCTATTTGGGGGAGACGTTGAAGAAGCCATCGAATGTTTTGACAAGGCAGTAGATCTTTTTGACAAACAAACACCCTCAGAACGAACAAGTTGGTTATACTTGCATGCCCGTGTATGGAAAGCCAAGGCGCTTGAGATGACTGATTCTTTGGAAGAAGCCATGGACATTTATCAGAACATTCTAGAGGAGTATCCCAACTTCACCTGGATATCAGAAGAATTGCTCCCAGAGCTTCAGCGCCATCCTGATCTCAATCAATAGCACTCAGAGACTGTTTGAAAATCTGTCGCTAACTTTTTGAATGCGTCTTTTTTCCTCATCCTACAGCTTTTTTTGTTCTCCTAGCCCCACTATGAGAACAAAAAAGAGCCTTGTCTGAGAAAAAAATACATCATAAAAATTCTCAGTACAAATTTCAAAACAGTCTCTCAGAGAGGGAAGTTGTCAATGTTATTGAACCGGATATTTCGACTTCCGAATACAATCTGCTTTTTCTAGCTTATCCCAAGATAACGCAAATGAAACAGTATGCTTGTCAGGCATTCCAAACAGGGATTGGTTCTTGTATATTTTGTCTTGGGTTGGGCCGTCCTATTTGGGCAGTTATCCATTAGCTCCACAGTCCCCGCTGCATCCAGTTTTGGTTTATGCAAGGATTCAGTCCAATTCTCATTCAATATTGCCGCAACGATTAGTTCTGTAGCTGGAGTAGGAATTGATATTCACATGCCGCCAGGTATTTCATTTGTGAATTCTTCTCTATCAAATACAGGCAGCGGGACACATGATGTATATTTTGACACCCATTCAACCAATGTTCTGTCCTTAACAGGCGATGACTTGAGCTTGAATGATTCCTATGATTTTTCCTTTGCTGTAACGGCAAACTGTGAATCTCTGGATGCACTATTGGCTGGAATGAGTTTTCATGATACCATCAATGTTGCATTTAATACCAATCAACTGGTTCAGGATTCAACCGCAGCCTTCAACAATTCTCTGGTGTATCCTCAATTAAGCATCACTCAGCCCTCTACCCCTTCGGGCAATCTCAATGATGTTGTCACGCGGAATGTGTCTATCAATAATAGCGGGAGCGGATGTCTAACAGAATTTTTGTGGTATGATGTATTTGAATCAGACATCAGGGTAGACAGTGTCTACTTCCTTGGCAGCAAATTATCCACTTATTCAAACGGGGATAGCATTTTTTATACTTTTGGCAGTCAGGAGTTCGCGCAAATCGGAGATTCTACAAGTGATTTTTGTTTGGCTGACGGACCCATAACAGCGTTAGAGTTTATTACAATAATTGGGTGTAATAATAATGGATCGCAACTCAGCACAAGTTGGGGATGTGCGGGTAGTGTTTGTGAGCAGTATACGACAAGTGGCGATGTAAGCTTATCTGGTGATCAGCCCAATCTTACGTTCAATTTTCCCAATCCAGGTCTTCCTGATTGCTTTCATGAACAAGCGAACCAGGAAATTATGATCATGGCAAACAATGGGGCAGGAACTGCGACAGGCATTGAAGTAGAAATCAAAAAGTTTTTTTACGGTGGGCAATTTGAAGCCTACAAATATGATGGTTTGGACACTTCTACAGTCGAACTTCGCTATAATTCAGGCTCATTTTCAAAAGTTTCTGTCAAAAATGTAGAAGCCAATATCTATTACAACAGTTGCAGTCAACCGTACATTTATCGCTTTACAGTAGATGTTCCGGATATGGGTCCTGGAGATAGTGTGTTCATCCGATTCGACATGATCAATTGTGAACCGACAGAATGTGGCGAAGGCTCAATCAAGCAAGGAGCATGGGGCTACAATTATCGATATTCCACCTCTTGCAGTGGAGGTACCACCATTCTCTCCAATCGTCAGGCTGATCAAGGCGCCTCCCTCAGTTGGGTAATGAGCAATTACGATAATCCAACTATTCCGAATCAAGTCGAAGCTATTTTGACCTCCACCGTACAGACAGCTGAGATTACCTATCCTGGTGAAGGAGAGTATATCGTTCGATTTGAGTTACCAGATTGCGGCTTGACATATTCTGGTGATTCTACTGACGTATTTTGGAAAAACATCTCTGGTGATATTCTCTGGCCACAGACCTCCTTTACGCAGGATGGCGATACCTTAGAAGCGGTATTTGCAGCCTCGGAGCAACCCGTTGGATTTGATTTGGCAGGATCAGAAATCAATCTGTTGGTAACGGGTGCTTGCAATTGTGTTGGAACGGATACTCTCAAAACCCTGACAAAAGCCATTCGCTATATTCCTGATCCCAGCTGCAGCTCAACTGCTGAAATAGAGTTGTATTGTGAAGATGTCGAATACATTGTGGATTTATGCAGTTCTGCCAGTTGTGATGGAATTGAAATTGATGCCTTTGACTTTCTCAGGACCACCTATGGATTACCAGATAATGATTTTAATAGGCAACCGGAGAGCGGTTCGGTTGATCTCAATGCCATCAGGACCGATCGGGTTCGCCTTGGAGATACCATTAGTGCCAGTCTAAGAGGAATTGTTGCTGGCACGCAGAGCTTTCAACATGGATATGCCGAGATCACAATTGATCAAGGCGTATATCTCAGGACTGGTACAGGTTCCTTCCGGATGTGGGATGCGAGTGCCAGTATTTATAGATCTTGTGATAGTTTGCCAGTTACCAAATTTGGAAATGATCGATTCCGCTTTATGTTTAGTCCAGATAGTCTTTCCGCTTCCTGTGCCTCTCTTGCAGGAATTACCTTTGACGGTGGAGACAGCATTTGGGTGTATCCTACCTTCATTGTAGACAGTACCAGTAATCAGTCCCTGGACATCGGCAAGGTATACCCGATTGACCTATATCTCAGCCATACTGCTTCTCCCTCCAATGCCAATCAAGCCAGCTGTGGATCTGCGAAATATTCTGCGAAATTTCAGATCATCCCTATGGTCGACAACAGCACCGTTACCACCTCCTCAGCGGTGTCTTGTCAAGATGTACAGGCAAAAACATATTTCAACCTATTTACAGGCGGCAGCTATACCGATATGTTTCCCTCGGAATACAGGAGCTGGTCATTTCCTGATACCGTTTATGTCGTCAAACCAGATAGTTTTAGTTTTCAGAGTGCCTATCTTTTTTTGAGATTTAGTCCTTATTCAAAGTCCTACACTCCCACCCCAATCGATGTCAATGCTGACACCCTCTTGTTTGATTTAAAATCTTTGGTAGATGCTGGGACTATCATCCGACCAGATGATGGGTACGAGATGCAATTCTTTTCTACATGGCAACCTTCTTGTCATTCACTAGATGGAGGCGATGTAGTCATTCCGGTATTGACAGAATTTTACTGGGAAACAGGCCTCGAATCATATGACACTGTTAGAAATTATTCCCCAATTATAAATCATACCTCTCCTGCCCTCCAAATCAACAATACAGGCAGTAGTACACAAGATGGTCTGGAAGATACTGTCAATTGGTCAATTCAACTTCAAAATACCTCCTCCACTTCCGATGCGACTTATTCCTGGTTTACTTTTTCAAGTCCTTCGGGGAATATTTCTGTTAGCAAACTCATTGACATGGATGGAGGGGGGGGAACAGTCCCCAGCTCAAATGGGATCTATCAATTGGGCACGATCAGCAAATCTGGCGATCGAGAATATACCATAGCTGCCACTTATAATGGATGTGCTCTTGACACCCTGTATGTATATGCTGGATGGAATTGTAGTGGATATCCAACCAATTTTGATGCCTATTCTTGTGAAATAGATACTTTTTTGCTTCGGGTGGACCCAAAGCCTTCCAGCGCCCAAATCACAATTCTTTCTGGCCCTTCCTCGCCCGCCACTCTTTGTACCGATCTTAGCTATGAAATACAGATATCTTCGACCCAAATGGCCAATGTCGAAAATCTCATTTTGGAAGTATCCCACCCATCAGGCGGCATACAATTAGTCAGTGGCACGGCCCAATTGGCCTATCCACTAAATAGTAGCTACTCAACCATTACTGATCCAGACAGCATCTCAGGGGGCTTCAGATTTACATTTTCTGATTATCATTCAAGTTTGGCAGCAAATGGCCTCGAAGGTCTGGGAGGGAGTGATGCGAACAATAGAAGTCTAAAGGTAACTTTCAATTTCCAAACAAATTGTGATTTTTCATCGGGAGATGTAATGTACCTAAACCTCAGCGGAACCCGACCTTGTGGAGGAGCAGTCAGTGCACAAAAGACAACAGATGCCATTCAAATCGTTGGGGTAACTGCCCCCTACTCCACCAATATCAATGTAACCTCCGACTCTATCGTTGGCTGCAATGAGGGGAGCAGTATTCGAGTAAGCCTCTATCCTATCGGCGGCACAACCAATGGTTCAGATGAAATTCGGGTGAGCATTCCCCAAAACTTTAGCTATATAGGAAATTTCACAGATGTTCATCAGGCTCCATCCGTCAGCATCCCTGCGTCAAGTTCCTTGGGTGCCTTGGGCACTCAACTGACCTGGGATATGCCTGGCAGTATCGCTTCAGGTGATTCGATTATTTTCCAATTCGATGTATCAGCAGATTCCATTACAGGCTGTAGCAATTACGCCAAATACATTTCTGTAGCAACTTCTTTTCAGGCTTCTGTCAGCTGTGGCGGCTCTGTTTGCCCGGATTATTTTGGTTCCAGCGGAAATAGCGCTTCCTATCTCACCCTAGACAAACCAGATCTTTCGATCAACTATTTGGCACATAATTCTTCCATTTCAGGGGCAAACCGACTCTATACGGTTCAAACAATCTTATTGAATAGCGGAACTGACCTGAGTGGCAATGACTCCACCACTGTAGAATATTATTGTGATGCCGACAGCTCCGGAGGGCTAAGCAGCGGAGATGTCTATTTGGGAGGATTCAGTGACAAGATCGCTATTAACAGGAATGAGCTGTACACATTTACCCACAGCATCACAGCTCCTCTTGCCTCTTGTGATGCGGACAAACCCTTGCTCGGGATCATTCGCTCGATTCCATCGAATTCCGTTGGCCCAGCTCAATGCCTATGTGATACCTTTTATGTCAAACAAGCCTCTGATATCACCCTCCCGATTAGGTGGCCATTCCTCTCCGGAATTTCCGAAACAAGTGGCATTCGCTTGTTATGGGACTTCCAGACCCAAGAAGAAAGTGAGCATTTCATTGTATTTCGAAAAGAATCAGGAGTTGCCAATTGGGATCAAATTGGTCATGTCCCCATTGGTACCTCCACCAATCTCTTTCGCAGATTTACCTATCTTGATAGAAATTCCCGGCAGAATGCGGTCTATCGACTTGCTCATATGAATGCAAATGGAGATATGCAGTATAGTCCTTCCATTCAGACAAATTTTGGGGCGCAAGCTAGCATTCAGATTTTCCCGAATCCAACAGAAGGGATCACCTCCATTCGTTCTTCTCACCCACTTCACTACCGATTATTCGACCTATGGGGCAGACCTCTGTTAGAAGGGGATATACCTGTGGACGCTCCGGTTCTGGATATTGGCCACCTCCCAAGGGGAATTTATCTCCTCGATGTATGGAATCAAGATGAATTTCAGCAGATCAAACTGATCCGCAAATAGGAATTCCAGACAGATCGCCTTAATTTTCTGTGGATTTCATTATTCCATGATTGTCTATGGCAAATTCCTCTAGCCTCCCTTCAAAACCTTATCGTCAGATGAATTCTGATGAAATTGACCTGGCAGTACAGGCAAACAAAAAAATCTTTGATGAGCACTTTGACCTGGAGTTCCTCAAAAATCTCAATGAAGAAATCGTCAGCTTTCTCAAATTATACTTCCGTCCAGTATTTGTAGGGTTTGAAGAAATGCCTGATCGCAAGTCAAGTGAGCACCCCATCATTTTTGCTTGCAATCATTCCGGGATGGCCTTTCCCTGGGATGCCATTATTTTTGGGGCTGGCCTTATGAATATGCATGCCTACGAGTTGAACAAATTGTTTCGGCCCCTAGCCTCCCCTATGCTATCTGCCTCCAGCCTGATGAATCCTTTTTTGTTGCGAAATCTTTGGAAAAAGGTAGGCGCAATCGATGCGACAGGTCTGAATTTTGAGACCATGATGCATTATCCTGATGCACATTTGTTGATCTATCCTGAGGGAGTTCCAGGGATCGGGAAAGGATTTAATAGAAAGTATCAACTTCAACAATTCTCTACCTCCATGATTCGCATGGCGATCAAATTCGACACTGAAATTCTGGGGGTTTCCTGTATCAATGGAGAATACATCAATCCATTTTCCTACACATCCAAAAGACTAAATCGCCTGGTAAACAAATTGGGGATTCCCTATCTCCCGGTAGCCATCCAAACGCCACTTTTGTTGTTGCAGCCATGGTTGTTTTACTATGCTTTTCCTGCCAAACTGACCTATGTGAAGGGAAATCGATATCGTCCGGTAGAACTGCTGCAAAATAGCACGCCTGATCAGCCATCTATGGAAGATGTTGCCAGGATTCGGGACATCATCCAGGAGGATATGCAGGCAGAATTGAACAAATGGGTGAAAGTATATGGCAAGAAACCCTACCAATGGGGAGAGCTCATTCGAAATATGATACAACACTGGAGAGACTTGCCCTATTGGACACCTCTGGGATGGCCTGCCCTGTTTTCTGAATATGATAGAAGGTATCATTCAGAAGAACAGCCACCCAAAGGAGTGATCAGAGGAAGGTTCCGATTTTGGCGAATCATTTCCAAAAACCCCATAATCCTGGCCTACTTCATTCCCGTACTTGGATGGATTCCGCTCCTGTACAAAGGCTTGAAAAATCGTACTGAAGTGAAAGGGTGGGAAGGTTCTCGTGTTCCCTCTGCCAAATCCGCTCAAAAGGGATAATCGATTCCCAGGTTCCACTGCCGACGGCTTCCTGGAGTTCTCACTTCATCATTTCCTATCACCCATCCTGACACAA
Organism: Bacteroidota bacterium; assembly: GCA_039029315.1. GTDB lineage: Bacteria > Bacteroidota > Bacteroidia > J057 > J057 > JBCCCJ01. The sequence goes on from JBCCGK010000045.1 coordinate 56,402, forward strand.
GATCAGGAGCGAATAGTTGCTGACCAAAATCAAGACGTAGGATCAGGAAACTAAAATCGAATCGAATCCCAATTCCAGCGTCCCACCCCAGACGCAGGTTTTCCTTAGAGAGCGTGGCCTTTTCGGCACTCCAACCAGACTTCTCTCCTGGATTCACCCAGACATTCCCAGCATCTGTAAACAAGGCCAACTCCAAATAGGTACCAGCATCAAAACGAAATTCTGCATTCAGTTCAAACAAATATTCCCCTCCTGGTGCAAGAATGCTGGTTACGGTGCTATCGATGAGGGATTCATTCGTCACACCCAAATCTCCTAGGGTTCCCACTCTTCCCGGTCCCAATGTATTGGATTGCCATCCTCGCATTCCATTGACTCCTCCGACAAAGAACCGTCCTTCTTTAGGCATTAATTCTGTTTTTCGAATAGGGGTCCCTCCCCCGATAAGACCCCGAAAGACCAATTCTGTTTTTCGGCCTGTTGGGATATACCATTTACCTTCCAATCCCAGTCTTGCATATTGTCCATAGAAAATCCCTCGGATCAGATGATCATCCGGATCCTCATCCAGCCCCTGCCACAATGCCGCTTGCTCGATAAAGTAAGGGAGGGTTCCCCCCACCTCCAGAGTAGCTTTATAGAAATGGGTAATGTGTGCTCTTGTGGACCGGTAATTCTGATTGGTATAGCTAAAATGAAAAGCTGAATTGATTCTTCGTTGAAAATCTCTTTTCAGAATGTCAGGCAAAGCTTCGGTGAGCGTCGCAAACCCATTTTCATTGCTGACAACAGGGTTGATATATTTCAGGCTAAAGGGCGTCAAGGAAGTCAATTCGGTATCTTCAAAAGGAATGTTCTTCCAGCGATATGTCAGGGACAGCCCAGGTGTAAGTTGTGTGATTTGCCCCCAATTTTCTGATCGAAAACTTCCGCTTAGGACTGTAGTGGGACTGAGTTTTGCAATTCCTGGACCTCGAATTGATTTAGGCAAGAGAAAGCTAAATGGTTTCAAAAATAAAAATTTGTGAAACTGTATTTTGGATTCTGCCACCAATGAATAATAATCAGGTCTTCCAAGCTTGATGGAATTCCATCCAACACTTCCTCCCAAATCCAGTTGGAATAATTCTGAATGTTTGAATGCGTTTTTGTTTCTCAAGCTAAGATTGGCTCCAAGATTCGGAACAATACTGGCATTCAGGGCTACATCACTGGTAAAACTCTCCGCACCAGCTTTCATCTGGTAGCGAGGGGCCAATTGAAGAGAAATTTTGAGTTCAAGGCTTTCCTTGCCAATAGGCTGGTGATCGACCAAAACATATTGAAACATTCCCAACTCCTGCAAGCGTTGTCTGGTGCGCCGAACCTCCCGTTCGTAATAATGCTTGCCTTCCGCTTGATGGACACGTTCGGCAAGAAAGTTAAAGTTCAATCGATTGAGGGCGAGCGGCGAAACGAGAAAGGTAATGTTTGTCGTAGAATCCAGCCGTTTGAATGGCAAGTCCAAAGAATCTCTCATGCGCTTACTCAATTCATCTGCTCGAAGTCGGAGATAAGATTTTTTGGGAATGTGCCCATCTGAATCTTTGATTTCCATGATGATCTCTTTCACGATGAAGCGCTTAGGCACCTTCGTAACCTCCACATCGATATCCAGCCATTTTTCACGCACAGGCCCCTCCTCTGCCATCGGAAAATTGACATCCAGAGAGGTATCAACAGCAAAACGGATCATGTCCTGTGTGAAAGTAACAAAAGCCTGATCCCTGAGAATATTGGTAAAAGCAGCACGGGTCCGACTGAAATCTGCGTGTCGATACACATTGCCTGGAACCAAAATTGGTTCTTTTATCCGATTGAGGACCATATAAGTTTCTTCGATCAATTGGGTATTTGTTGTATCGGCACTATCCAAAACAACAAAACCGACATCCCGGATTTTGTACGGGATACCTTCATTGACCATATAGGTCAGTTTTGCTTTTTGTTTTGGACGAAATAGTCCTCTGAGGGTATCGATTTTATAGGATATCTGTGGGTAAAAATATCCATTGGCAAAACAACTCTCCCGTAGTCCCCGCATGTCCTGCTTGATTTTGAAGGTGTCAATCAGGATGGGAGCTTCTCCTACTTTATGTTTTAGCCAGTAGAGGAATTTTGCACTAGACCCTGTTGGAATATCCTCTTTCTCAATCGGTTGGCGGTTTGAAAAAATCCGATTTTCAATCGATAGACCAAAGTTGTGAATATGAAGAAAGGTTTTGGGCCATAACATTCGCCTGTTGTCTCGAATGCGTACCCCACCCATCAATACACTTTCCCGAAGTTTTTTGTCGTGTTTGAGAATTGGATCTTTTTTTAGCAGGACTTGGCCTTCTTCCAGATGTCTTGTTGCTCGACAGGAACAACATAGCACAAGACAAATGGGAATGAACCACCTCCAAAGTCTCAGGTATGACTGTTGTTTTTTCATTCCAGCCCACAGGCTTTTTGTTATCTTTACCTCCATGGAATTGCTCTCAAAAGCGAAATTAACACTTTTCTCTTCCTTACAGACGAAAAAATACCGATATAAACACCGAATGTTCCTCGTGGAAGGGAAAAAAATGGTGGATGAAGCACTTAATTCCTCCTGGAAAGTCGAATGTCTGGTTTGCAAAGAAGCCTATCCTTCTGAATCTCTTCCATCTGTTGATCTCCCGATTTACCAGGCTTCTCCTACAGAATTCAAGCGGATAAGTTCACAACAGCATCCTGAAGGAATTATTGCCGTTCTTTCGATGAGAGATTCAAGTGTTTTGCGTGTTAGTTCACTCGAAAGCGAAGGAGAGGAAGCAGCCTATTTGCTCTGGCGCCTCAAAGATCCGGGCAATCTTGGCACCATCCTCAGAACAGCTGATTGGTTGAATATTCCCACAGTCTATCTTACCGAGGATTGTGTAGATGTGTTCAATCCCAAAAGTATCCGGGCAAGCATGGGCAGTCTCTTCCGATGTCAACTCAGAATCATCTCCCATCCCATTGAAGCCATTATGGCTTGCGGGAAAACCATATGGGTAGCGGATATGGAAGGGAAGCAACTACAGGATGTCTCCTTCGGAAAGGATGATATCATCTTGATTGGCAGTGAATCTCAAGGGGTTGATACGCAACTCAAAACAAAATTGGCCCACCAAAAAATTAGTATTCCCAGACTAGGAGGCGGAGAGTCCTTGAATGCAGCAGTTTCAGCTTCCATCATAGGCTGGCAATACAAGTTGAAGACAACTTTACGTTAGCAAGGAGAATATCTGGAACAGAGAAACTGATGGCAAATACGAATGGAGATCAATTGCAATGTTTTCGAATCAGACCGTAAGCATTGATATCTCCCAATTCTCCCGCACGACTCCAATCCAGGCATGCACCATCGAGATCACCAGCTTGTAGTTTAATTGTTGCTCTGGCACTATAGGCACTAGGATCTCCCGGACGTGTCTTTACTACCCGGTCGAGATCATTGATGGCGCGATCAAAAAATTTAAGGTTGATATAGGCCTCTGCTCGATCAAAAATCAAATCCATGCTTTTTCCCTTGGTCAACTTGATGGCCAAATTCAAATCCTGTACAGCCCCACGGTAGTCTTGCAGGCCACTTTTGGCCCTGGCCCTGGCTCGATAATACCGGGCTTCCTTGGCTTTGCCTTTGATGGAGATATTGAAATCGATGATCGCACCCAAATAATCTTCTAATCCCAATTTTGCTCGCCCCCGATTATAATAAGCTTCTGGATTAGCAGGATTGATATCCAGAGCCAGACTATAATCTTGAATAGCGGCAGGATGATTCCCCAACTTCATCCTTGAAAATCCTCTGTGATAGTATGCCCCATCATTTCTTGGGTTTAATTCAATGACCATGGAAAAATCTGTTTCCGCTCCTTGAAAATCACTACCTTCCAGCTTGGTCATCCCTCGTTTGTACAATTGTTTCTCTGTCTGGCCCATCGCCAAGGTGCCAACAATGATCAAAATTAGACAGGAAATGATAGGTTTGTTCATAGGTTTGCAGGGTTTTTGATTCACGATAAAATTATGGAACACTTCCAACTAATTCAATGCAAAAACACATCAGGATATTCAGAGAAGTTCTATCTTGCCAAAAAAATAAAATCACTACATGCTAAAAAAAGCAATCCAGGGGATTTTACAACGAATATTAGGGTTTGAACGATATTTATTTTACTTCTCAAGATGGAAGATTGCCACGCTTAAATGGGATTCGAGTAAAAAAGAAGGTGATTTCAATTTCTTTCTGACCTTGCTCAACCCCAATGATGTTGTGTTGGATATCGGTGCAAACATTGGAGTCATGTCTGTCCTGATGGCGCGTAAGTGCCAAGAAGGCTCTGTATTTGCCTTTGAGCCGATCCCGGACAATTTTGCTACCCTTCAAAAAATCATCTCCTTTTACGGCCTCTCCAATGTCTCCGCCTTCCAACTGGCCCTTGGAGATGAACAAAAAGAAGTGAACATGACTATGCCCACATTACAAGGGGTACGTATGCAAGGGCTATCTCATGTAGAGCATCCCTCCATCGAAGGCTATACACCATCCATTCATACCTTCACCGTGAAGCAAGAACTTCTGGACCATCTCCCTGAACTTCAAAACAAAAGAGTTGGAGCAATTAAAATGGATGTTGAGAACTATGAACAGTTTGTAGTAAAAGGAGGCCAGCAATTACTGAAGAGAGATCACCCCATTTTGTATCTTGAATTGTGGGAAAATGAAAACAGACAAACATGTTTTGATCTATTACAAGAGATTGGGTATTCGGTCTTTGTTCTTGAAAATAATCAACTCACTGCCTTTAATCCAACAAAACATCAACAACATAATTTTTTTTTCAAGTCTGAAAAAGTTGGGAATCATCCCAATTAACTACTACATTCGTGCCGTTCAAACCAACAACATTTAGGGGGCAATTTTCTATCACATGATCAATCTAGCATCAACCAGCAAACATCTGGAAACTACCATTGCTCTTCCCTCTTCCAAGAGTGAAAGCAATCGTGCATTGATCATTCAGGGCCTTGGTTCGGGGAAGATTGAGTTACATAATTTATCCTCCGCTCGTGATACACGAACCCTGATTCGCTTACTGGAATCTGAAGGGCATGTCCTGGATGTCATTGATGCCGGGACAACCATGAGATTTTTGACGGCATTTTTCGCCGCTGTCGGAAGAGACCAAATCTTGACAGGCACCCCCAGGATGTGTAAGCGGCCGATTGGTATTTTGGTAGAAGCACTTAGAGGACTTGGGGCCGAAATCCAGTATTGGAAACAAGAGGGGTTTCCCCCACTTCATATTGTCTCTAACGGACGCAAACTTCAGGGTGGCGAATTGAGTATTGCTGGAAACGTGAGTAGTCAGTTCATCTCTGCGGTCCTCATGATTGCTCCTACCCTTCCCGGAGGTCTCTCTCTTCATCTTACAGGTGATATTACCTCTCGTCCCTATATTGAGATGACCAGAAGTCTGATGGCACATTTTGGTGTGCAGACACAATGGAAAGAACAGACCTTGCTCATCCAGGAACAAGGGTATCAGGAAGGTACTTATACCATTGAATCTGACTGGAGTGCAGCAAGTTATTGGTACAGCTTCGCGGCATTGGCCGACCAGGCATCTATTCGACTTCTGGGCTTACGCAAAGATTCATGGCAAGGCGATAGCCATATTGCGAAGCTGATGCCGCATTTTGGTGTAGCAACTGAATACACAGATGATGGGGTACTCTTGACAAGTACCACTCCAGATCCTGGAAAGGAAATATTGGAAATTGATTTTACCAATACCCCTGATCTTGCGCAAACCATTGCCGTTGTGAGTGCAGCAAAAGGGATTCCGGTGAGAATGACAGGACTTCACACCCTGAGAGTCAAAGAAACCGATCGGATTGAAGCCTTGCGAACAGAGTTGGAAAAATTTGGTGTGAAGATGGAAGTTGAGGGCAATATTTGTACGATCAATGGCAAAGCCTCACCAGCAGAAAAAGGTATCAAAACATATGAAGACCATCGAATGGCTATGGCATTTGCCCCGATGGTGTTACATCAACCCCAGCTAACTATCTACGATCCAGATGTTGTAGAAAAATCCTACCCCGAGTATTGGCAACATCTCAAACAATCAGGAATAAGAATTACTGAGTTTTGAGCGTGTATTTACTCAACTCTTAGACAAAATTTGTCATGAATGTTTTGGTTATTGGTGCCGGCAACATGGGTTCGACCTTTGGGCACAGCTTTGTCAACGCAAATGCGTTAAGTCCCTCACAATTGTTCTTTCTTGATCACTCTGCCGAAAAAGCAAGTGCGATCAGTTCCTTGAGTACAAGTCCCCTTGCCTTACAACCTGGAGCGTTTGTTACCAATATGGACCTGGTCATTTTGAGCGTCAAGCCACAAGATTTTTCAGTATTAGCCTCAAGACTCAAACCCTTCATCCATCCAGAACAACTCATTCTATCCATCATGGCAGGAGTGACAGTAGAGAATATTTGTCATGTTCTGGGAGTAAGTAAGGTAGTAAGAGCCATGCCCAATCTCCCTGCTCAAGTCGGGCAAGGCATGACAGTCTTTACTACCTCTGCTGAAGTCAGCAGGCTAGAGATTTTTACAGTTCAAAATCTATTAAACACCACAGGCAAAACCCTCTATACCCCTCATGAACCCATGCTGGATGCAGCAACAGCTATTTCAGGAAGCGGTCCAGCATTTGTCTACTTTTTTATGAGTGCGATGATGGAATCGGCCAGGAATATGGGATTCTCGGATTCAGAGGCCCAACTTCTGGTAGAACAAACATTTATTGGTTCTGTGAATCTCCTGCATAGAAACGCGATCCATTGCGATGAGTGGATCAGAAAGGTCTCCTCCCGTGGAGGAACAACTGAAGCTGCTCTCAAAGGATTTCAGGAAGAAGGCATTCGAAGTGGAATCAGTAAAGGGCTTGAGCTTGCTCGAAAAAGAGCAATAGAGTTAAGTGGCGCTAACACATAGTGCGTGTGAGGGATCTGTCCATTCTTTCTACTATTTCCTGATCGTATCCATAAGAACCAATTGCGTTGAGTCCAAATTTCCTTTGGAAGCAAGCCCCTATTCGATTTCTAATTGTTCGTTCGTCATTGTGGACTCCTTGATTTTTCTCTCCAATTTTCTTAGATTAATTTTTTACTTCAATGGGCGTAAGCGAAAAAGTTAGTGATTGATATGCTTTGGCAAAAGTTTGAAAAATATTTGTTATTGGAAAGGAGCAGTTCTGCTCATACCTGCAAAGCATATAAAACAGACCTTCATGATCTGAATTCTTTTTTGCTTGATATTGGAGATATTTCTGTATTCCAACCAGAAGATCTTGAGAAAATCCACCATCGAATGCTCCGAGACTGGATGGCTTCTTTGATGGAAAAAGGCATTTCAAATCGGTCTATTGCAAGAAAATTGTCCGCAGCAAAAAGCTATTTTGCTTATTTGCATAAGTCGTCTCTCATCCAGGTCAATCCAGCATCCAGAATAAAGGTTCCTAAATTCGAGAAAAAACTGCCAAGTTTCCTCAAGGAATCAGAAACTGAATACCTGTTGGATCAGATGGAGTTCCCACAGTCCTTTGAAGGGGTTAGAGACAAATGTCTACTCGAAATGTTGTACGGCTGTGGCCTTCGCTCCTCTGAAGTATTAGCACTCACCAGAGCACATGTGGACATTCATTCACAAATCCTCAGAGTCCAGGGAAAAGGAAACAAAGAAAGAGATTTGCCCTTTGGCAAGCATGTCCTGGCAGCCATTCAATCCTATCTTGCCACCTGTGCCAAAGCAGATATTCAACTCCAGGATCGGTTTTTTGTCAGAAAAAATGGTCAAGCGCTCTACCCAAGTCTGATCTACAACATTGTGAACAAATACCTTGGACAAGCCAGTTCCTTAACTCAGAGAAGCCCACATGTATTGCGCCATACCTTTGCTACCCATATGTTGGACAATGGGGCAGATCTCAACGCCATCAAAGAATTACTTGGACACAGTAGCCTTGCTGCTACACAGGTCTATACACACAATACGATCTCTAAATTAAAATCAGTCCATTCCCAAGCCCATCCTCGGGCAGAAAATAGAGAATCTTAATTTGTTTGACATTAACATTATGAAAACAACCATTCAAGCTCTCCATTTCACAGCTGCAGATCGTCTGAAGTCGTACATTCAAAAAAAATGCGACAAACTCGATCAATTCTATGACCGCATCCAGGAAGGTACGGTCAGCCTCAAATTGCAAAATGAAGTGAAAAACGCGAACAAGTGGGTCGAAGTCAAATTAAGGGTTCCGGGAGACATTTTAATTGCCCGTCAAGAGGGCAAAACCTTTGAAGAAGGGATAGATCTTGCAATCGACAATATGAAAATCCAACTAAGACGATACAAAGGGAAATTGCGAATGAACGCCTAAGAGACTGTTTGAATATTATCCTATGGTTTTGTTATGCCCCTTTTTTCGCCCTTCTGCGTTGAAAAAATCCTCATGTAGCTCTGCTACATTCCGCTTTTTCCGCCTTGAAGGTCAAAAAAATGACCTATAACAAATTCCATATACAAAACTCAAACAGTCTCTAAGAAAAATTTGTTTGCCCCTGACAATCAACGACTAATCATGCATTATTTTCGATTCCTAGGAGGGATTTTGAGCTGTCATGATTAGTCGTTTTTCTATTGAGAATCAACAATTACGGTCAGATATACCAAGCCTTAGGAAAATTTCGTTATCTTTCTTAGAAATATGTGCCTCTGTATCTAATTATCAACCTGTATTAGCTCATTCAAGTTCCAGGACGTTATGGCTACCGCTGGTATTACCCTAGAGAATCCTTTAAGAGGAGAAGAATTTACCTTCTTAAAAACTTCTGAAGAAACAAAAGGACAAGAGATTTGTTTGTATGTGAAAGCCCAACCAGGCTTTCCTGTTCCTCCTCTTCATAAGCATCCCAGACAAAAAGAAAGTGTCTTAGTCGAATCTGGATACATGTGTATCAAGTTTCGAGAGAAAGAGGTCATACTTGGACCTGGAGATTACTTCGAAATCATGCCTGGTGTTGAACATGCCTGGTATAATCCAAGAGAAGATGAAGAACTCAGCTTCACATTTCAATTGTCTCCTGCACTGGATTCAGAATTGATGTTGGAAACCATGCTTTCACTGATCAAACAGGGAAAAGTAAACAAATCAGGAAAACTCCACTGGTTCCAGCAAGCCGTCCTCACCAAGCGGTATGCTGAGCTGATGCAGCAAGAAAGCACCGCATTTACCAACCGAAAATGGCTACACAAAATGGGGGCACCAATCGGGAAGCTGTTAGGATACAAATCCTACGTCCCATACCCTGAGCGTTTTGTATAATTTTCCACTTCTTTAGCTTCATATGCGTCATTTTTTCATTCTTCTAGGCCTGTTATCTTTTTGTTTAGGATCACAGGCCCAAATCACCTATTCGCATTCAGAATATGCAGGAGTTGGTGATACATTTCTCATTAGCAGAGCCCAACTCAATCTCAATCAACAAGACTATGCCTTGGGAGGAGCCAACCAACTGTGGGATTTCAGTAATCTTTCTGCCGCTACACAACGAACTGAACGCTTTGTAGATCCCAATAATGCAGGTTATCGGCTCACGTTTATCAGTAATTGTATACTTGGCGGAGGTGGAATATTTGCCTGTCCACAAGAATGGAGTGATCTGACTGATCTTGCCCGAACAGATTTTGAGCAAGGGGGGATTTTTGATTTGCTTCCTGTAAGTATCTCTGACGTTGTCCGGCACTACGCTATTGATAATCAAACTCTGGAAGAAACAATCCTTGGACTTCGTGTCGGTGCTGGCCCACTTGCTGTTCCTGTTCCAATCAAATATGACAATGCAGATACGCTGCTTCAATTCCCGCTCACTTTTGGCAATATGGATAGTTCCATCCGAGAGTTTGTGATTGACTTGAACGGATTGGGAACAGATTTTCTTTTTGAATCTTTTCAGAAAAGAACTAATCATATAGAAGGATGGGGAAGCATCACGACTCCCTATATGAATTATCCCTCAAGCCTGAAGGTTAAGACGATCATCGAACATCAGGACTCAATTACCACCAATGGAATTACTGTACCAGGAAACATTGGCACAGATATCATCTATTCGTGGTATGCACCAGCTATCGGATGGCCAGTGATGGTTGCCAGTGGCCAACTGATAGGTGGCTTGGAGATCATCACTAGAGTTGAATACCTCGACACACTTCAGTGTATAGATCCAGATCCTTTGTTTATTGCTACCCCTGTCCCCATATTTTTGAACCCAGCTACTGGCACCGCAGATGTTTCTTTTACAAACCTAAGTCAGAATGCCAACCAGTTTCAGTGGAATTTCGGGGATGGCGCGACCTCTACAGCCTCAAATCCTTCGCATACATACAGCAGTGGAGGTATCCAATTGGTTCAATTGATCGCTTGCAATCAACTTTGTCAACCTCCAGTCTGTGATACCCTGACCCTACCGATTGTAATCATTGATTCCGCAGGAGTTGCAGCCAATTTTTTTGCCACTCCTTTTTCGCCATGTGTGGGAGATAGTATTCAGTTTGATAATTTTTCCTTCAATGCGAATCAATATGTTTGGGATTTTGGAGATGGGGTTAGTAGTATGGAAGAAAGTCCTGTCCATGTCTATATGGCTTCCGGTTCTTATGATGTCCAACTCATTTCTTCAAACGGAAATAATCAAGACACCATCGTTCGCACCATTGATGTGAATGAGGTGCCTCAACTCATTGCAGGACCAGATACAAGCGTGCTGCCAGGAACCGATGTCCAACTCTTTGCCAATACCAATGGGACTACCCAGAATATTTCCTGGAATTTGACCCCAGAATTGAGTTGCTTTTTCTGCTCTGACCCAATCGCCAGCCCTTCAGAAAGCAGGAGCTACATTGTTACTGCAAGTAATGGCTGTGGATCGGTTACAGATACTGTGTACCTAGAGGTGGACTCCATGGCGACAAGTGTGGATGATTTAGGAACTCGCAACTCCGTCTTGCTGTTTCCAAACCCAGTCGACCATACCCTTACCTTATCGCTATATGAAAAACCAGTTTCTCCACTGACAATACAAATTATCTCAAACAATGGGGCGCGGGTTCATCTCGAAATGATCCATGAACAAACAAGCAGAATTTCAGTGGCACATTTACCCTCTGGCATTTATTATTTATTGGTAGGAAATGGTAGCAAGACAGTAGGCAAAGTTTTTAGTAAAAACTAGTCCTGCCCTATATTTCATTTCTTTTTCAGAACTACCACAGATCATTCGTTAAGATCGATTATTGACGAAGGATCTGTGGTTTCATGATTCTTATCCCTTCTTTTTGGAGTTGTTTCATAAGCTCATTCAAAAAAAACTAAAAAAATTAGACTTAATTGGCCAACATTTTTTGCATTTTCTCGTTTTTATAGTAAATTGCCTAAAACAAACACAAAAATCCTAACTTAATTGGCAATACTTCAACCTGGACTGCAATGCAGAAGTACCGACCAAAATTTGAACGACCCGGCTCTGTCAACTATGCCGGCACCATGGGTGCCTCATCTAATAGCACCCGAATAGCGCGTCCCGCTCCAGGCAATTTGCAAGGAAACTTTAAGCAAATCCTGATTGTTGTGGGCTGTGTGTTTCTGACCAATATATTGAGTCACACATTCTTTAACCCTAGCATGGATGCTGGTTTTGCCAGTGCCCCTGAATCAAAAATTCTCCCACCAGAACAAGAATTGTATTTGATGGACAAAGCGAGTCTTTTTGTCCCAGACACAAAAAACTTTGAACGAAAGGTAAGGGAGATTGCAAACCAGCTCAAAGTTGCACCTGAATGGCTCATGGCTGTCATGTATTCTGAATCCAAATTTGACGCCTCAGTCAAGAACTTCAAAGGAAGTGGAGCAACTGGTCTGATTCAGTTTATGCCAGCAGCTGCTAGTGAGCTGAATGTGTCCCTCAAAAGATTGAGTATGATGACACATGAACAACAAATGGAATATGTGTTCATGTATCTCCAAAATGTCCGTGATCGATATGGAGACTTTGAATCCCTCACAGATCTATATCTGGCCATTTTGTATCCAAAAGCAATTAATCAGGACTACTGTTACACTCTGTATGCCAAGCCATCCCAATCCTATCACCAAAACAGTGGCTTGGATGAGAATAAGGATGGGCGCGTCACCATCAGCGATATTGATCGCAGAATGCAACGCCTATATCCTACTGCATATATTTCTCAGAAATAAGATTTTGTGAGCATCAGATTTTGCTAACACATTTATCACAAAAATCACATTATTTTCTTCAAGTTAGTTACCCGGAAAACACTATTGTTTTTCGGGTTTTGCTTGATTCATAACCGCTGTTTGATGGCGAATAGATTCTTTGTGAATCATTTGCAGAATTTCGGTCATGATATCTTCGCTTAAGCCATGTGGGCTTGCATAAGACAGGCGATCACTTAGGATCTCACCCCATCTAGTCGATTGCAAAATCGTGATATTGTTGTCTCGCTTGTATTCCCCAATCTGCTGGACAATCTTCATTCTGTCTCCGAGGATATCGATCAAGCGTTTGTCGATCTCGTCAATTTCAGATCTCAGTTCCTCCAAATTGTTTAAGAATTGAGAATCAGTACTTCCAGGGTCTCGGTGAACCAGACCCCCCAGAATTTCGCCTAACCTCCCTGGCGTCACTTGCTGCTTCGCATCACTGAGTGCCTTGTCTGGAGTGATATGAGATTCCAGCATCAGGCCATCAAAATTCAAATCAAATGCTTTTTGGGAGACTGTGGCCAATAAATCCCGGCGGCCACAGATATGACTGGGATCGCAAATGACTGGCAATTCGGGATGTCTTCGCTTCAATTCAATGGGAATTTCCCATTGTGGCTGGTTTCTATATTTGGATTTACCATAGGCAGAGAATCCTCGATGAATGGCTGCCATTTTGTTGATTCCAACCTTCTGTAGTCTTTCCAGTGCACCAATCCACAAGCCCAAATCGGGATTGACTGGGTTTTTTACCATTACAGGTATATCAACTCCTTCGAGCGCATCAGCTATCTCCTGTACGGCAAATGGATTTGTAGTAGTTCTTGCCCCCACCCACAGGATATCAATTCCACATCGCAATGCTTCGTACACATGTTTTACATTTGCCACCTCGGTGCAAACAGGTTTTCCAACTGCTTTACCAGCCTCTTTGAGCCACTTCAAACCGACACTGCCTACTCCTTCAAAAGAGTTTGGCCGTGTTCTTGGTTTCCAAATTCCTGCTCTCAAAACATGGATCTCATGTTGAGCAACCCCCTGGATCGTCTCCATGACCTGCTCAGGAGTTTCTGCGCTACATGGACCAGAAATATTAACAATATCTTCAAGCCCTAAGCCCCAGTCTTTGAATGGGACGATGTCTAAACTTGCCATATTCTTGATTTTGATGGGTTTCTATATGAATTAAGATTGTAAACTTTTTTGACTGATCCCCTTGAGGATTCTTCCGATTTCATTCGCCTCCTTCATACGTTCAAATGTCGCTTCAAAATTCCCAGCTTGTATGTCATTTCGAAAGTGAGTCATTTTTTCAATGTAGATATCCAATACATCTAAAATGTTGGATGTGTTTTGTTCATAGACATCCCGCCACATTCTTGGAGAACTCTTAGCTAGACGGACAGTGGATTCGAAGCCTCCGCTAGCAAGGTTAAAAATGTTGGTTTCGCTTTTTTCTTTATCCAGAACAGTCAAGGCCAGAACGAAAGAACTGATATGCGAGATGTGAGACACATAGGCTGCGTGTATATCATGATCCTTTGCGTCCATATGCAGCACCCGCATAAAAAGACTTTTGAACAGCCGCTCAACCAGGTAAATGGCATCTGCTTCACTTTTCTCTGCCTCACAAATAATTGCTGCCTTTCCATGAAACAAATGTGGCACAGCTGCTTTCGGTCCGGAATATTCCGTTCCGGCCATTGGGTGAGCAATCACTGCTCGTCTACGCCATGGATGTTCTGCAATGCAGCTACTGATTTCGCCCTTGGTAGATCCCATATCCACAACTACTCCCCTGCTTGGAATCAATGATAGCACCCTTGGAAACAAGGAGATAATTGCCCCTACTGGAATTGCCAAAACCACTAAATCAGCGTTCTTGCAAGCATCTTCCAGAGGCAAAATTTCATCCACCAATCCGAGGTCAAGCGCAGTCTTGCAATGTTCAGGGTGTTGGTCAACCCCTATCAGTTTGGACGCAAATCCATTCGCTCTTAAATCTAGTGCCAGAGATCCACCGATTAATCCGATTCCAACTATTGAGATGACCATATTAAACGTTTGCTAATTGACTTGATAAAATTCGATCCAGGGCCTGCTTCAACAACGATTGGGAACAGCAGAGTGATGCCCGAATATATTGGTCCCCCTCAGATCCAAATATAAAGCCTGGTGTCAGGAACACTTTTGCCTGATTAAGAATCCGCTCCGAGAATGTTTCACCATCATCCATCGATACAGGAATTTTTGCCCAAACAAACATCCCAGCCTGATTTCGGGAAAAATCGCATTGCAGGGATTCCAATATCTTCCAAATGAGTTCTCGTCTTGCTGCGTATTCCTGATTCCGTTCTTCGTGCCAGTTTTCTCCATTTTTCAATGCTTCTGCTGCAGCTAGTTGGGCAGGAAGGAACATCCCCGAATCCATATTACTTTTGACTTTGAGCACAGTATTGATGTACGATTGGGCACCTGCCAAGACTCCAACCCTCCATCCTGCCATATTGTGAGATTTGCTCAAAGAATTCAATTCAATAGCTGTCTCGGTTGCCCCTTCATAGGCAAGAATGCTTTTGGGTGAATCATTCAGAACAAGACTGTATGGGTTGTCGTGGCAAATTAGAATTTGATGTTTTTTTCCAAATGCAATGATTTTCTTAAATAGCTCGTCTGATGGCGGCGTTCCTGTAGGCATGTGTGGATAATTGACCCACATGATCTTCACAGGATTTAGGTCAAGAGTTTCTAATTGATCGAAATCTGGTTTCCATTGTTGTCCTTCGGATAAATGATAGGGAATCATTGTTGCACCGACCAATCTTGAAACGGAAGAATAGGTTGGATAGCCCGGATTGGGAACAAGAACCTGATCTCCTGGATTCAGAAATGCCATGGAAATATGCATGATCCCTTCTTTTGAGCCAATGAGGGGCAATAGTTCAGACTCTGGATCCAGTTGTACTCCATAGGTTCGTAAATACCATTCTTGAAATCCATTTCTAAGAATGGGTGATCCTTTATATGGTTGATAGCCATGATTCCCGGATTGTGTCGCAGTCTCTAGCAGTGTATCGAGAGTTGAAGCAGACGGCATCATATCGGGATTTCCAATCCCCAGATTGATGATATCTTCACCTTGTGCGTTGCGGGATCGAATTTCCCGCAGTTTACGGGCAAAATAATATTCCTGGACATGCTCCAATCGATTTGCGGGAGGGATGATCATGACTTTGAGGTTTAGATTGAAAAGAGTAGAGCAATTTAGCTTGATGGGTGAACGCCTGATTTATCTCCCTTGGGATATTCTCCCAGTATCTTCAACTCATTTACCAAAGGCCGAATGGCTTCCAAGGCCCTGCGATATTGGGCGTAGTCATCATATTCAAGGTCAATGTGGAAAAAGTATTCCCATTCAACTCCCACAATAGGGGAAGATTGAATTTTGGCCAGGTTCATGCCATGACTACTCAAGACCAGCAGCACCTGGGACAAGTATCCTACTTTGTGCAACAAATTGAAACACAAAGAAGCTTTGTCCAATAAGCTTGAATCCTCCAGACCCTCAGACGCATCTGTCACAATCAAAAATCTGGTAAAATTTCTTTTGTTGTCTTCTATGCTTGGAGCAAGGATTTCCATCCCATAATATTGAGCAGCGAGAGAACTCGCAATCGCTGCCTTAGCTATGTGTCCTTTTGTAGCAATCCACTGCGCAGCCCCCGCTGTATCCGCATGTTCGACTTGCTTCATATGGGGGACTCCTTCCAAAAAACGCTGGCACTGCTTCAGCGCCATAGGATGGGTGTATACCTCAGTGATCTCTTCTATTTTTTGCCCCGGCAATGCCATCAATTGATGTTCAATTCTCAGATACACCTCACCCACTATTGTGAATGCTGAATTCCTGAGCAAGGCATAATTCGGAAGGATGGTTCCAGCTACCGAGTTCTCAATGGCTATCACTCCATAAGTCGAATTCTTATTATCCAAAGATCGAAACAGCGCTGGAAAAGACTCACACATATCCAGTTCCATCTTGTCTCCAAAAAATTTTCGGGCAGCAATTTCATGAAAAGCGCCTTTTACCCCCTGAATCGCGACTCGTTTTGTAGCTGTTACTGTTGATTGCATGATGCCAATAAATAATAAAAAAAAAACGCCCTGGGTTCTCCAGGGACGCTGTAAAGGATTTTATGTGAATACCCTAACAGACCCCTGGCTTCTTTCCAAAAAAATAAAAGAAGGCATAAAAGAAGTACCGATATGTGGGTATAAATTTCATTTCTGGGCACAATAAACGGGAAAAGATTTATTAATCACAAATAAATATGGGAGATTTATTGCAAAAAAGACCAAAATCCCCATCTGTAATTACAATTGTGTTAAGCACTCTACATTTACCTCCTCCAAATGCAAGGAAAAGCCAAATTCTCCGTTGTGTGAAAGGAACGATTTTAATATCTTTTGGAAATTTCCGAACACAAAAATATGAAAGCCATTTTCTCATTTTCCCGCCTGCTTACCGGATTAATGTTTTGCTCCTTGTTGCTTGGTGCCATCCTTAGCTCCCAAGCTCAAGTTACTGCCAGAAAAGGAGCTTTGCGAGACGGCGGTGCTGTTCGCCTTCAAAAGGACATTCCTGTCAGGCTTAACCCAGTTATCGAAGGCAATGGACAACCCACCTATTTGTATGTAATTCAACTGGCACGCTTTGAAAACATGAAAGGCATCCCCAGCACCTTCCCGAAGGGAACATTCCTCTGGGTTAATCCTGATCACAGAAGTGAGATGTTGCTTCTGACAGGTTTCTATGAAGACCGGGACAAGGCATACAAAGATGCTCAAGTCTGGAAGAAAAAAGTAGAATTCAAAGGGGCTTTTGTACGAGCCAAACCCTTCATGATTCGGTACGACTGATCTATCACTCTATCTGCTGAAGAAAATCGGCAACTCCCTTACCCGATTCCAGCAAGGTCTGGATCACAGCTCCGGTTTCAGCTCGTTTGCGTGTTTCGTCAACTGACAAGTCCGTCGAGCGCTTATTTGTAAAGTTCTCTTTGGTAACTACACTGGAATGGGGAATGACTCCTGTTCGGATATCCATCAAAATGGTTTCGCAAGTTGCAAAAGCCTTAGCATCATCTTTGGTAAAGGCCTTGTATTTATAATAGATATCACTATGTAGAGAAAAGACCAATAACAAATCGGTCTGGAGTCGAACTGCGGATTCCCGCAACTCGGTAATGGTCGGCGAACGAGAGACCATCAGGGAAGGCATCAACACCACTCGTTTTACTTTTTCAGCTTTCTGAATCTGTGCAATCAGGGTATCCAAATACTTCTGTTGCACCTTCAAGTATTCCTCATTGTACCAATACTGGTTGTAATATTGATTTGCAGCAGGAGTTCCGTATTTGAATACAGAAATTCGAACTGTATCTGGCAGGATGATTGTTCCATCCAATAGTCTTTGGATGTTTTCCTCAGATAAAGATCTATCCTTGCTGTCAAATAATGATTGGGTGATCCTTTCTTGTTCAGGAGCAGGCAAATCGCCAGGGATCGGCCTAGTTGTTGTACAGGCGGATAAGGTGACACAAATCAGGAGGAGGAGGCAATCTTTTTTCATGGTTCGAAGAATTAGAGGTTGGACAAACAAACGTCTAATTTCTTCTATTTTTTTTCACTGTCAAACAGGCATATTGATTTATCAGGAAGAAATCTGAGAAATGATCTCTTGCAAGGTCAATTTGACCTGTTCTCCTGTTCTCATATTCTTCAGTTGGTATGTTCCCGATTCCACTTCATCTGCCCCGATCAATAGGATATATGGAATTTGGTTTTTATTCGCATATGAAAATTGCTTTTTCATTTTTGCAGCTTCAGGATACAATTCTGCAGCAATTCCTGCTCGTCTCAGCTGCCATAAGGCTTGCAAATTGGCCTGCTGTGTATCTTTTCCAAAATTAATCAGCATCACCTCTACCCCATTGGTTTTGATTTCTTTGAACAAGCCCAGTTCCTCCATCACAACATAGATTCGGTCGGCTCCGAATGAAATTCCAACGCCAGAAACTCCTGGCATACCAAAAATTCCCGTTAGGTCAGCATATCTTCCCCCACTAGCAATACTTCCGATGGAGACCCCTTCCGCTTTCACTTCAAAGATGGCACCAGTGTAATAATCCAATCCACGAGCCAGGGATAAATCCAATTCCACCTTGGCATGTTGGAGGGGAAAAGATCGAAGTATCTCCAGAATTTCCCGAATCTCGCGAACACCTGTTACCCCATTCGGAGAGTTTTGGAATTCTTTTTCCAAAAATTCAAGCTTTTCTTCATTGCTCCCCTCATATGCTGTCAACTCAAACAATCGGCTTGCTTGTCCCTTGCTAAGTCCTCTTTGAATCAACTCCTCCATGACACCTTCCTGCCCGATTTTGTCTAATTTATCAATGGCAATACAGATATCCTTAAGTTTGTCTGGCTGCCCGACCACCTCGGCATATCCTGAAAGTATTTTGCGGTTGTTGAGTAGAATTCTGAAATCAGTCAATCCAAGTGTAGACAGTGCTTCATCGTACATACTGATGAATTCTGCTTCAAATAGAAGAGAATCAGAACCGACAACGTCAGCATCACATTGAAAGAATTCCCGATAACGCCCTTTTCCAGGTCTATCTCCCCGCCAAACGGGCTGAATTTGATATCGTTTGAATGGAAAGGTCAGCATATGCTGATTCATCACAACGAATCTTGCAAAAGGGACCGTCAAATCATATCGCAGGGCTTTCTCACTGATCTGAAAACTGAGTTTTTGCGAATCATCCAGATCTTTGGCCTTCCGCAAAAAATCACCATTGTTCAGGATCTTGAAAATCAGCTTGTCTCCTTCTTCTCCGTATTTTCCTGTCAATACAGATAACTTCTCCATCGCAGGCGTCTCTATCGGGACATATCCATGCTTGCGAAAGACCGTACTAATGGTTTGAAAAATAAATTGCCTCCTGAGGGTAACTTCAGGAATAAAATCTCTTGTGCCTTTGGGAATAGAAGGTTTTTGTGCCATATCATTTTCGATTCGGCCACAAAGATACGTGTAAGTTTTTGGAAATTCTTTCGACTAATGGGAAAATCATGTATCTTTCAATTGAATGATAGATAATCTCACAACCGAAAGATTACAAACTGTTTAACCACAATAACACGAAACCATATGGAATTTGCAATTATTGGCATAGGGGCCGCATTGGGCCTTGGATTTGTACGGAGTGGATGGGTAATCGTCAAGCAAAAGCAGGCCGTTATATTAGAGCGATTTGGAAAATTTCAACGAGTGGCTAGCCCTGGCTTTCACTTCAAAATTCCAATTATTGACAAGGTATCTGGAAAAATAAATATGAAAGTCCAGCAATTGGATGTAAAGGTAGAAACCAAAACCAGTGATGATGTATTTGTGCATTTGAAGGTTTCTGTCCAGTATATGGTATTAAAATCCAAAGTTTACGATGCCTTCTATGAATTGGAGGACCCCCAGACTCAGATTACCTCCTATGTATTTGATGTCGTCCGGGCTGAGGTTCCCAAAATGAAATTAGACGAAGTTTTTGCGCGGAAAGATGATGTAGCGATTGCCATCAAGGCAGAACTCGCTGAAGCCATGGATAACTACGGATACGGCATTGTCAAAGCCCTTGTAACCGATATCGATCCTGATCCCCAGGTCAAGCATTCGATGAACCGAATCAACGCAGCCGAGCGTGAAAAGACAGCTGCACACTATGAAGCAGAAGCGGAAAGGATCAAAATTGTTGCCATTGCTCAGGCTGAGGCAGAAAGTAAGAAACTTCAAGGGCAAGGGATTGCAGATCAACGTCGAGAAATTGCCAAAGGTCTCGAAGATTCTGTTGAAGCTTTGAACAAAGTAGGAATCAACTCTCAGGAAGCTTCGGCATTGATCGTAGTTACGCAGCACTATGATACTCTGCAAGCAATGGGGACCAGCAATAAGTCCAACTTGATTTTGCTACCGAACTCCCCTTCTAATGCCAGCGATATGATGAATCAGATGATTACTTCATTTACCGCTGCAAGCATGATGGGAGAAGAAATGAATGCTGCAGCTGCCAAACTCTCCGGGAGCAAAACAAAAATGATAGAAAACAAAAACGGTTAAGAGACTGTTTGAACATCTATCACTTATTTTTTGAATGCATCTTTTTTCCTCATCCGGCGGCTTTTTTTGTTCCCATAGCACCACTATGAGAACAAAAAAGAGCCTTGGCTGAGAAAAAATACACCATAAAAATTCTCAGCACAGATTCCCAAACAGTCTCTTAGTTTTTTCTTATAATCATTTGACTCAAGGACATAGGATTTCCCTCCTATGTCCTTTTTTGATGCATTCAGGCAAGAAATCTTACCTTATTCCACATCTTACTTGCCTTCCTCCTTAAAAGATCGGAGATTCGCGTTCAAATTTAGGTACCTATGAAGCCAACCCTTCTTATCCTTGCTGCAGGTATCGGAAGTCGATATGGAAGTCTCAAACAAATGGACCAATTAGGACCATCAGGAGAAACCATTATTGACTATTCGGTATATGATGCCATCCATGCTGGTTTTGGTAAAGTTGTTTTCGTTATCAGACAAAGCATCGAGGCTGAATTCAGGAGCCATTTTGACAAGCGTTTTGCAGACCAAATTCAGGTAGACTATGTTCTTCAGGAATTGGACAATGTTCCCGAAGGAATTGTTGTGCCAGAAGATCGTGTAAAACCCTGGGGAACCGGACACGCTGTTTTGGTAGCAGCCGATGCTATCCAGGAACCTTTTGCGATGATCAATGCTGACGATTTCTACGGAAGGGAAGCATTTGTTACCATGGCTACCTTTTTATCTCAACGAGAACCAACCGAAAATGCGTACTGCATGGTTGGCTACAAACTCGAAAATACCCTTTCTGACTTTGGGTCAGTATCCAGAGGTGTATGTCTGACGGATGCAGATGGGTATTTGGAGTCTGTAACAGAACGAACCAAAATTGTTCGTACAGAAAGTGGTATTGTCTTTCAGGATGGGGAAGAATCCATCTCCCTTGCTGCAGACACCATTGTTTCTATGAATATGTTTGGGTTTACGCCTACTGTTTTTGCGTATTGCAAAGAGTATTTTGAGGAGTTTATTCGTCAGCGTAGCCACGAGCTCAAATCAGAATTCTATGTTCCCATTGTCATTTCCAAGGCGCTGGATCAGCAAAGAATTACCCTCAAAGTACTGAGCTCAGATGCCAATTGGTTTGGAGTAACCTACAAAGAAGACAAACCCGTTGTGATGGCAAACCTGGCAGACCTCACCGAACAAGGAGTTTATCCTAAAGGTCTGTGGAAAGTGGAAGAACCGTCAGTGTAATCATCTGACAATGACTACATGATTCAAGTACTGATCGAGAATCCATTATTACTCCTGTTTATCGTCGTAGGGCTTGGCTATCTGATTGGAAATATTCGGATTGGAAAAAGCAAACTCGGCGTTGCAGCAGTATTGTTTGTCGGCTTGGCGATTGGTAGTGTCAGTCCAGACCTCAAAGTCCCAGAAATCATCTTGTTTCTGGGACTTTCTATGTTTGTCTATACCATTGGGATCAGTTCCGGACCTGGATTTTTTGCCACTTTCCAACAAAAAGGACAAAAGGAAATAAGCTTTATTCTCTTTTTATTAGCCCTATCCGCCTCCATGGCCATTGGAACACATGTTCTCTTTGGCATTTCAGCTGCTACCACTGCGGGTATGTATTCAGGAAGCACAACCAGTACTGCATCTCTTGCTGCCTTGCTGGATCTCATTCCGAGTGGTGAGCCCAATAATAGCAATCTGCTTGACCAGACTATAATTGGATTTTCCTTGGCCTATCCGATGGGGGTTGTTGGTGTCATGGTGGCAATCCTCTTGATGCAACGATTCTTACAGATCAATCTCGAATCAGAGGCCAAAGAATTAGAACAAAAGTATCCGATCAATCAGCAAATCAACAACCGGTCTATTCTCATCAATAAGCAGGAAATAGTGGGGATTCCCTTGCGGGACTTACGAAGTCAAAATGGCTGGAACCTCGTATTCGGGAGAATCTTGCGCAAGGGAAATATTCTTCTCTCAAACTGGGATACCATTCTTGAAGCAGATGACATTGTTCGAGTAGCAGGAACTCAAGCTGATCTTGAGGCATTGACTGCCCTTGGAGGGATAGAATATACAGAAGAATTCCCTGGAGGCTCTTTGGCATATGATCATCGGAGATTTTTTGTATCCAATCCAGAGGTTGTTGGCAAAAGTATTGCTTCCCTCAATCTCTCTCAACATTTTGCAGCCATCATGACACAGATCAGGCGAGGAGATGCCAATCTGCTTGTCAGTGGATCTACAGTTCTGGAATTGGGAGACAGGATTCGATTCATTGCACGCAAAAGAGATATTCCTGGTCTCAAACAAATATTTGGCGATTCCTATCGCGCATTGAGTCATATTGACCTGTTCTCATTTGGATTGGGAATGGGACTGGGATTGCTTCTGGGAATGATGGTATTTGAGCTTCCCGGTGGAATCAGACTGCAATTGGGATATGCAGGAGGTCCGTTGGTTGTGGCCTTGATTTTGGGTGCCATTCGCAGAACGGGTCCCATCGTTTGGAACCTTCCCTATAGTGCAAACCTAACACTAAGGCAGATTTCACTCACATTTCTGTTGGCTGCAATCGGGCTAAAGTCAGGATACACATTGTTTTCAATTTTAGGAGAAAGTGAAACCTGGACCATTTTCGTTGCAGGAACCCTGGTCAGTTTTGGTTCTGCCTTACTTGCCTTATGGGTAGGCTACAAATTATTTAACATTTCATTCTCGATTCTGATGGGAATGGTTGCCAATCAACCCGCTATTCTCGACTTTGCTATCCAAAGAACCAATAATCAATTCCCGACAATTGGATTTTCCCTGATGTTCCCTGTTGCTCTTATTCTTAAGATTCTATTCGCCCAATTGATTTGGGTGTTGCTGGCATAAAGGTAGCCGTTCCGCCCTGTGGCGAAACGGCTATATCTTAGAGGAAGAACAGTAAATTTATTCTTTGACTAGCTGGATGGTTTCTATTTCTTCACCCTGAATAAGTTGAAGAATGTATACACCTGGTGCCAAATCAACTCGTGGCTTGACAGTTGTTATTACATCTGAAGACACTGCACGATACATCGATTGTCCCATCATATTGGTAAGTCGGATTTCCATCGATGTCTCTGGCTGATCAGCCAATTCTATCACAAACCCATTGGCGAATGGATTTGGATAAACATTTGCCTCAATATTGGCGGCTTCTCCTACTTCTACTGGCTGAATGGTTCGTGTAACACCTCCCAAATCAGGCTCTGACCCTTGTATCAATCGACCTTTGTAGTACAAAGCGATATAAGGATTATTCACATGGTCGGTAATCGGAGCACCAATAGAGGAGAAATCGTTGGATTCGTCAAAAGGAAGTCCTGCAAGGTTCCCAATTTTTGATTTGGTATTCACTCTTGCACCTGGCATCAACATTCCTGAGGAGAATCCGAGTTCAAGAATACGGTCAGCGCCAACAAGTGCAGGCGTAATTGCTGAAAGTGAGAAAATGGTAGAAGCACATCCAACATCCGAGCTCAAGCAAGCGAGCGTCATCGGTCCTACCCCATCGCTGGTGAAGAAATAACGTGCTGTAATCTCCGTCAAATCTACAGGATCTGTTCCAACATTCCTGATACGAATTTGAGGCTTGATGAATTTATTGTGAATTGCGTTGGAACCATTTTCGCTATTTTTATAGTCTACAACAATCGATGGCAGTGGGCATAGGTTATCAGCAGTCTGATTCATTGCACCTGGTGTCCCACCATCAACGATACTTACTCCCCAAAAAGCTGGACCGAAATTGTCCGCACTTGGATCAAGCAACTCAAGGCTAGGTCCATTTCCTCCAGGTCCACTGGCTCCAAATGGCCAAGGACTTGCGTTGTCATAATCTACCGCATCTACAATATCTCCAGAAGCATCTCTCAACACAACATCTTCTCCGCCATTGCTCAGTGCTCCAGAAGACCACTCATAGTCGGGAGCACAACCATATTTTGCTTCAAATTCTGCTGCATTACCTGCAATCACAACATACTCCCCGGAACCGATGCTGGCACCAGGAGGAAAGACAAAATCTACTCCTTCACTTGGATCAATGTACCAACCGGAAAGATCTATTGGTCCTTCTTCCAGATTAAGAAACTCAAGAAATTCTGTAAGGTCCGTACCAGACTCAATAGGATTGTAGTTGATTTCATTGATTACCACAGCAGGTGCAGATGACGGAGGCGTACCGGAGCCCACTTCAACAATGACATTATCAATTCGGATTTGTTCTGAACCGGATCCATTCACCACACAAACCTTTACCACTAAGGATGATCCTGAAGCTACACCAGTAACTGTCTGAGAGCCCCAATCTCCATCATCAGGAATATCCCCTGTTAGGGTGTGAGAAGGACCTCCAAGTCCATTGAAATCAACAATAAGATCAGATGACCCATCAACCATCAAAATTACATCTACATAATCTTCCCCAGCCCCAGGCCCCTCATGATCCCCAACTTCTGATACATCTACTGAAACGGTTACTGACGGATGACCAGAGATATCAATGGCATCTGAAACAAAACAAACTTCTGTATCCACATCCTGAGCTTCAAGCACAGTTTCGCCGGATATGGTTCGAGTTTGAAACCAGTCAGTTGTGGCAAGCAGGCCAGAAAAATCTCCCGAAATCCCCCAGGGACCGCTTGGATCTACAAAAGTTGCGCAAGAGGTTGCATCTGGAGTTGAACAGACACCAACGGCTCCTTCTCCCACGACGTCAAATCCTTCATTGTACAGGACTTGAGCATCCAGAGGATTTGTCCACATAATAAGAGCAAGACAAAACGATAAAATAAACGTGTGAATTTTCATCATGTAAAAAGTAACTTAATAGGGTCAAAGGTTTTATTGTGAAAAATCGGAAATATATCATAGCCTCAACCAAATGAAGAAGGTTGAATCTTTTCATTATGAAGATCAGTAAACCAATTTTTCCTCCTGATAATGTCAAGAGGAAAATTGGGGCATTAGGTTTTTATAAAATCGAGAAAGGGTGAAGATTTCTAGGCGAATACAATTTAATCATAGTTTTATGAAAGATCCAAATAGTAATTTTCCTCGAACATATACTATCCTGAAAATAATATCCTGAAAATCAACATATTCATTTCAAAATCCCGGCTAAAATGATCTTTCACATCCAGATTAATTTAATTATTTGTGAAAGAATTGTAAATAAGCTGGTTGGTTTTATATGAACAAGATTCGCAATGCTGCTTAGAGACTGTTTGGAAATCTGTTACTTATTTTTTGGATGCGTATTTTTTCTTCTCCAAGGAATTTTTGATGTCCATAAAAGACTGATGAAAGGAAGAAAAAATATCAAACAAGAACCAGATCGTGTTTTATCCAAAGCCAGCTGGCCTCCAATCCTAAGACTGGAGGCCAGAGTTCAAGAAAAAGGGATTTGAGATATTTGAGTTATTCTCGAGTAAAGGTTACAGGTAGTGTAAAGGCTTCAGTCAAGGAAAAACTTCCAGGCATTTGCCATATATTGAGTCTACCACTCCATTTGTTAGGCCCATCTGTGCTGAAAAGACCGGAACTGCTTCCACTTTTACTGGAATAATGAGAAAGCGTAGCAGTACCTCCTACCATCAGACTGTCGCTAGGTGTAGTGGGCCATGCATCCCAAATAGAATCACAATAACAACTACACATACTCAACACCATCTTTCCTGAAAAGGATTGTTCGCTACTGATTTCGGTTTGGTATTCCAACAGATATTTGGCACCAATTGTAGTTGCTCTGGTTTTTACGATCTTGAATAAGATCGTATCGTTAAAAACAGCTTGTGCATGTGCTTTTTCAGAGGAAATGGATGCACAGAGGAGGAGGGCAAAGATATATATCAATGATTTCATTTTTTTGAGATTAAGGATTGATCACAATTTTTCGAACAAAACGGATTTGCTGCTTGTCATAAATTCCCAGCTGGTACACACCTATAGGCAGGCTGCGATCTACAGAAAAAATTTCTCCACCTGAAATGTTCCTCTCATAGACAGTTCTTCCTTGCATATCCATTAGCCGAACATCATATTGTTTTCCTGCTTGAAGAGACTCACAATAAATCGGCTCATATACACGATATGGATTCGTCAGGGTACAATGCAAATCCGGCAGTTGAGGGCCAAGGGCAGTAGCACTTATTGGAGACCAGAAATGTTCACACATGCGGCTTTTCTCTAGATTCCCCCATGTCACGGCCTGTTCGTCCCAAGCCTGAATACCAGCTTCTATGATGAGATTTTTGTCTGAATCAAATCTGGTTACCGAGCGGAATCTATCGTTCCATTCGCCTGCAACTGTATCCCATTCCTGCATAAGATCGTTCCGATTTGATCCATCTTTTTGATAAAACTGGCGAATGTCGTTTACCCAGGCGGAATCTTTGAAGATTTCCTGTGTCCACCCAAGCCAAAGCCCTGTACGATTATAGCGATATGTTTCTTTGATCGCATTTTCCCATTCACCCCCATTCCAAATCTGCCGATTCATCCCAGTCCAATATCCGTAAGTATCATACTGATATTGCTCCCTCACTACTTCTTCAAAAGCATTTTGGGTCTTGTTTTCAAACAGATAGCCTTCCCAAATCATTCCAAGTTCATCATAAAAGGCAGATTCCCGGCTCAAGGTATCCCAGGCAGTCCCATTCCATGCCTGCTCATAAATCATCGAATACAATCCATTTTCATTGTACTCAATTTCCTTTCTGGCTGTATCCAGCCAGACATTATTGTCCCATTTTGCAGAAAGAACGCCCCTTACCCTTCCCATAGAATCATAGGCACGATTTTCTCTAAATAGATTCATCCATTGACCAGATGAATTCGCCTCGCGTATCATAAAGCTTTCTTGTTTGCTAGATGAATTATAAGTGGTCATTTCTTCATAATCATCTTGCCAGGAAGAGGAGGACTGATCCCACAACTGATAGAGGTAGTTGGTTCTCAAGCCATCTTGGTACGAATAAGATTTTCGGCTATATGGATCATAAGTAGCAGAGCTATTTTCTCGAAAAAAAATAATCTCATTCAGCTGACCTTGGGAGTCATAGTGATATTGGATTTTGATTTCCTGACCAAACTGGCTGGTATTGACTACCCCTTTCCCACAAACAGACGAATCGAGTCTAAAGACAGCTGTAGGTTGGACATTGGAGCTTACATCTCTCAAATACGGGGCTGACCATTCGTAAGGCGGCTGTTGGCCATGAGGGGTCAAGACTTCTGTTCGGAGCAAGTTGAGTCGAAAATCAAAGGCGTCCCGTCCGGCGAGCGCTGTTTGGGCTTGCACAACCTCAGTTGGCAGCATAGTCAAGCAAATAAGGAAAAGCCCAAAACATTGAAATGTGTTCTGGCGTACCAAGGTGAAATATGGCATCGGGAAAAAAATTAGGGATTAATGATAAGAAAAATTGTGCCTGGTTGCTTGCTGGATCTTGGTATCATGGAGTAAGTGCTTTGTAACACTCTCCACAAAAAAAATTTCAAGCAATGTAATAATTTTCCCAAAACAAACAACGGCCTCCCAATTGGGAGGCCGCTTAAGTGAGGCGTCTACCTACTCTTCCACGTTTTACCGCAGTACCATCGGCGTAGCAGGGCTTAACTACTCTGTTCGAAAAGGGAAGAGGTGTACCCCTGCGCTGTTGACACCAAGTCATTATTAAATCAGGGAATGATCATTGATCATTGTGATTCACTATTTTTTATTTGATGATCATCATCTTGTGATGATATCATCACAATGTGAAAAGGGGATTGCCTAGCAGGGAAAGAGGGAAGAAAGTCTATCGGATGATTAGTACGACTTGGCTGAATGTGTTACCACACTTACACCTATCGCCTATCTACGTGGTCATCTTCCACGATCCTCAAGGGAAAACTCATCTTGTGGGGGGCTTCGCACTTAGATGCTTTCAGCGCTTATCCCT
>JBCCGK010000046.1:0-83655 GCA_039029315.1 Bacteroidota bacterium
TATGTATATTTGGGAATCATCTTCCACCCTCTCACTCTCCCGCCAGCGGGAGACATCAGCCCACAAGGCCAGGAATCAACGATTTCCCCCTTTGGAGGGGGTTGGGGGAGGAACAAGATCCTACAATTTAATTGTGTCCCCTAAGTAGATGGACAATATTAGTTTTGATTTTGGGTATAAGGGAAATAGGGGATATATTGGCTTGATTGGTAAGATTTCTCCCGTATTTCCCTTATGCCCCCTATTTCCCTCACAGATAAATTTGTCTCCTTACTTACTTACAGACTAGAAATTGTTTACCTATTGAAATTGGAAAGAGAAATATATCTATTTCTTTCCGAATAAGAGCTGCCTAGCCTTCTGATCGTTTGACCACTCGCCGAATCACATATCCTTGCGAAGTCCAAATGGAAATGGAGTACAAACCATTTGGCATCTCTGTTAGATCCAGTTGATGGTTGTTGATGTCCTGACTCCTAATCAGTTTTCCCTGTTGGTCATAGATTCTGACTGAGCGTAATTCTTGGGAACTGCCAATGAGGTGAATGATTCCGCTGGATGGGTTGGGGAAAATACTGAGTGGCATATCAGTTTCTTGATGTACACTGATGGTCTCTGACAAAGTGGTTTCTCCATCCAGATCAATTTGCCGTAATCGATAATAATGGAGAGTAGTCTCCCTGGGCTGATGAACAAAGTCATAGGTTGTCTCTTTCTGGCTTGTTCCGTTGCCTTCTACAAACCCTATTTTCTTCCAATTCTGGTTATCTGTAGACGTTTCAACCGCAAATCCAGCATTGTTTTCCTCTCGTGCTGTAGTCCAGCTGAGCAGGATTGAAGATCCGTATGCCTTTCCATCGAAGGAGATCAACTCCACCGGCAGGAGCAAGCTCGCAAATACCAGATCATCCAGAGATAGATAATTCACCCCGGATACGATGGTCATACTCAATTCAGTAATTGGATTGTTGTCCCAGGTCGCAGAAGAAAACGTGATCGCATCAAAATCAAAATCACTCGGGGGATCGATACTAAATGTTTCATTGATGGTGCCTCCTGCAGCCAACTTGCCAGTAAATTGGACACTGCCAGTAGCTTTGTTGGTTCCATCATTGTTGCTGGTCCATGCACACCAGGAGGTGGATGAGGACACAACAAAGCTTTGACCGGAATTGGTGGCTTTCAGAGAGCCAAAGGAGCCGGATGAGCCTCCATCCCCAAAGCCAGACCCAAACCAAAAATCAGAACTGTTGCACCCCAGATTCGCAAAGTACTCTACCATCATGTCTCCGGTAGTCGTAAAGGAGAAGCCATTGGTGGTAAAGGAAGTAGCACCATTCGTTTCGGTTTCGAAGGTCTCGGTCTGAGATAGAGAAAAATGTGAGGTAATCAGAAATGGAATGAGAAACAAAGTGTTAAATAGGGCCTTCTTCATGAATTGATCTGAATATTCTACAAAAAGTCATATTTGTTTATGAAAATTCCAATTGTTGTTGAAAGTAATCCTTACAGAAGTCATCTAAATACGGAAGTGCAATACATGTAAGGCTGTCATCGGTACGTAGCAATGATCGGCAGACCATTGCTAGGTGGGATGTTATCAAAGCGGATGGCTTCCTATTTACGATAGGCAAAGCGAGAGATGGTCTGCCGATCATCTCTACAAATATTCTGTCGGAAGATTAGCATGACAGTTGAACCACTATCCTAAATACAAATGATGATGCCAAATTATGGAAGCCCACCGCGTATTAAGAATTTTTGTATATTCGAAATAATAAGCTACTACTAATCAATTTATTATGACCTTCCTAATCGCGATTCTCGAAGTATTACTCGTTCTGACCATTCTTTTGGTCATCTATCTGAAACTTACCAACCGAAGGATTGAAAAAGCCCCCTTAAAGTACGCTATGGATACCTATTTGGCAGAGCCTGATGGGGAAGAAGGATATATCGAAAGAGAAGATGGCAGCAGGATCAGATACCTCGTGGCGGGTTCGGGACAGCCGATTGTACTGGCACATGGGTATGGAGGCTCACTTGCCGCCTGGCAGGTATTGAGTGCCGATTTGGTCCAAAAAGGATATCGGGTGATAACCTTCGATCAACGTGGGCATGAGAAGTCTACGATTGGCTCAGATGGAATTGGATCTCAGGAAATGGCTTCAGACTACAAAGCTGTATTGGAGCATTTTGATGTAAAAGATGGGGTGATCCTTGGACATTCCATGGGAGGCTTTTTGCTACAGGTATTTCTGCTCAATCATCCGGAAGTTGTGAAAGAGCGACTCAAGGGAGCAATCCTGATGGCGACCTTTGCTGGGGATATCAATCGAGATAATGCGCAAAATAAGGTGCAAATTCCTTTGATTAAATCGGGGATTCTGGTTGCCCTAACCAAAATGGACTTATTCGGGATCCCTTTTGTGAACACACTTACTGGGGACCACTGTGATATGGGCATGGTCAAAGGCATGTTACAGGTATTTAATCGCATCAACCACAAAGCCCTGATTCCGATTCTTCAGGCCTTTGTAGAAGAAAACCATTATGATCGATTGGGGGAAATTGATTTGCCAGTACGAGTCATTGTGGGAGAAAAGGATAAGACGACACCTCCTTTCCACTCTGACAATATGGCTTCCGGCATACAGGGTGCTTCTCTCACGCGTATCCCCGACAAAGGGCATCTGCTGAACTGGGAGGCTCCAGAGGTGTTGGCGGATGCTTTGGTCGCTTTGGCCAAGGGAGAAACGATCGCCAGTGCATAACTCATAGACCATTTATGTTGTGAACACCGAGATACAAGGACCTAGTGTTAATCCACTGATTAACCATTTCCCTGTATCTCGGTGTTCTTATTTGGTATTGGCGAGGTTGTATGCGGCCAAATGCTATCAACACCCGTTTGCGACTGCTAATCAAGGAAGAATTTCTTCCATGACGGATATCCCCATTGCACCAAAATACCCCAAGGCATCATTGCTGAGATTGGAAGTTGGATTGGAGGGAGCTGCTGCGCCAGGGCCTGCTCCATTGCCGGTGATCTCTGCCAATTGGAAGTAATAGTCATAGACGGACTTGTCGATGCTGGCTGCAATGATCTGTAGGGTATCCCCAGAGGCAAAACTATTTTGGAAAAAGCTGATTGACCCCCCTTCTCCCCTTGGTTGGTTGCCATTGTAGAGATCATATTGTCGCAGCAATCGACCATTGTGGCGGATAAAAAAACGGACATAGGTGTCACTTTCTGGACGATCACTGCTGAAATAGACCGTGGGGACAAAGCCTGCCTCTCGAAAGGGAGAACCCGATTCATACATATAACTAAGCGAGTCCAACTGGATTGGTTCTGGCAAATAACTTAGCCCGCCATAGGTCTCTCCTTGTACCTCAACTTGTAATTGGTAGACCTGATCGGCTTGCCCAATCCATCCATCACTCTGGTAGACCCCCTCTTCTGATTCTGTCAATTGGACCTCCGTTCCTTGTTCGTCGATGACCTTCACGATAGCATCGCTGATCCTTGGGTAACTTCCTGTTTCATAAAAGCCTGCACTTTGTGTAAGAATCACCTGATTGTTCAGGGGAGTATTGGTCAATGTTGCTTCAATGACCACTTTGCTATCCGCCTGATCGGCTTCGATTTCGATGACTTCTGTACAAGCGGAGAAGAACAGTGCCAGGATGGCGAGTATACTAAGATGGTAAGAGTTCATTTTTTTATGATTAAAAGAGTATGATTGATGGAAGAAACAAGCTTATGCCTAATCGAAAAACTATCAAAAACATGTTTGTTGACAGGATGTCGTCAGCCAGAGACTGAGTACAATCAAAATTGAAAATTCCAGGTAACAGAAGGCACCCAACGGAAAAGATAGGTCTTCACAGCCTCAAGTGTCCCAGGCACCGTCTCACTTTCTTGAAAATCAATCGTATAGGCATTTTTCCTCCCATAAGCATTGTAGAGAGAGGCATTCAGGCTTGTATTTGGATTCTTGCCGTACCAGGTGGCGCTAAGGTCCAGGCGATGGTAGTCTGGCATGCGGTAGCTGTTGCGTTCTGTATAGAGAGAAACCAGTTGTCCATCTACCACATAGCTGCCAGTGGGGAAGGTTACAGCATCTCCAGTGTAGTACACCCAGGAACCTGAGAAAGACCACTTGGGATTGGGTTCATAAATGGCAACTACTGAGACATCATGGGTTCTATCCTGGCGAGCTGAGAATGCCTTACCATTGTTAATCTCATCAAATTGACGGGTGGTTCTAGACAGCGTATAGGACACCCAGCCTGTCCATTTTCCCGCTGTCTTGCGAAGCAGGAATTCCGCACCATAAGATTGTCCTGATCCGAATACCAGTTGAGATTCGACTGTCTCGTTCAAGAAAAGATCAGCTCCGTTCTTGTATTCAATTTGGTTCTGAAGGTCTTTGTAATAGAGTTCCAGAGAGGCTTCCCAGCGATTGTCATCAAAATTGCGGAAGTAGCCAATGGAGAGCTGATCAGCAATTTCGGGTTCGACGATTTCGGAACTGGGTACCCAGACATCCGTAGGAGTTGTGGAAGTGGAGTTGGACAACAGATGTACATATTGTCGATTTCGAGCATAGGAAGCCTTGAGAGAAGACTGCTGATCGAGGACATAGGTAGCAGAAACCCGAGGTTCAAGTCCGCCATAGTTTTTTACGACCTCATTGGACCCAAACACAGTCGAATCGCTCACATTTCCTTCTGCATCATACTGATAAAAGGTTCCCGGTCCCAGCACAGTGAAATTGGAATAACGCAAGCCATAACTGAGTTTGAACGCTTCCCCCAAACTGAGGTCATGAGAAATGTAAGCAGCAGTTTCCAGGGCATAGCGATCCTCTAATCCTCTACCCTCATTATTGTCTGTTTCGCCAATTTTCACCACTCCAGGCACAAAGGTATGGTAGATCGCATTGACACCAAATTTTATGGTGTTTTGGCTATTGGCGTAATAACTGAAGTCTTCCTTCAGATTCCAATCCTGAATTCCAGACGTTATGCTGGCATTGGCAGCGTCTATATTGATGGAATAATCATAATCGCTATAGATAAGAGAAGAGTTCAAAAATAATTTGTCATTGAACAAGTGATTCCACCTCAAGGTAGCTGTTGCATTGCCCCAGTCTATCCCGAATCTATCCTGAAAACCAAAGACATCTCGCCCAAAGTATCCTGAGAGAAAGAGCTGGTCTTTTTCTCCAAGCTTATAATTGGCCTTGGCATTCAGGTCGTAAAAGTATAGTTGGGAGCTATTCAGATTGGAGTCGGGAGATAATGCCAAAAAAGCATCCGCATAAGTTCTTCTCCCGGAGACCATAAAGGAACTTTTGTCTTGTACAATGGGACCTTCAACCGTCAATCGAGAGGAAATCAACCCCAGACCACCTGATACGCCCCAGTTCTTGCTATTGCCATCTTTCATTCGGATATCCAGGGTAGAAGACAAGCGTCCGCCATACTCCGCTGGTTGATTGCCTTTATAGAGTTTGGTACTATTGATGGCATCTCCATTGAATACAGAGAAAAAACCTAGCAAATGAGAGGCATTGTAGACAGGGGCCTCATCCAGCAAAATCAAGTTCTGATCAGTTCCTCCCCCTCGCACATAAAAGCCGCTGCTTCCTTCTCCTGCGGGCTTGACTCCCGGCAAAAGCTGAATCGTCTTGAGAACATCCGTTTCCCCAAACAAGACCGGAACCTTTTTGATCTCAGAAATGGTGAGTTGCGTAACTCCCATTTCAGTGGACTGTACATTGTCAGCTGCTGCCCTGCTGCTAATCACAACTTCCTCGACTTCTGCTTCAAAGGGAAAGAGTTCAATATCTTCCCGAACACTTCCTGCCAAATCAATGGTGGTTGTATCGGTTGCATATCCCAAAAATCGATACTGCACCTTATACTGCCCCTCAGGTACTGTCACCGAATAAAACCCATACTCATTGGCATAGGCACCTTTTCGGATTTCAGGTAAAAATACAGTCGCTCCGATCAGGGCTTCTCCTGTTTCTCCATCCCGGACATAGCCACTCAGGGTCTGGCTATCCTGGGCAGAAAGCTGCAGACTTGTGGAGAACAAAACAGGAATCAGCATCAGCGAAGCAACATAAGAGGAGAGTGAAAATCGCTTGTTTGTTGATTGTTTCATCAGATGATTGTTATCGAAATATTTGTGTGAAAACATCTGATAAAACGGTTTCTAGGGGCATTGGAAGGCCAGATTCCTGAATCAGAACGTCCTGATTCAGGAATCTGGACAGCTGAATGAATCAGGGAGAAAGAAAATATCACTGTGAGGCGATCTCATTTCTCATAAAAAAAGGGAGGGCCAGCAAGGAGAATGATCTTTTTCCAGAAAATGTAAAAAAACTGTTGACATCAAAGGAGTGAGCGTGTCGGGACCGTTAAATAACTCAAGTGTACCGTTCAACCCGAAAAGGGAGTCCCTCACTCATTGGGTATCAATCTTTGTTGCAATTAGAAAAGCCTTTCGATAGGTTTATATATAATTCAAAAAAGGAATACGAAAAAGATGTCTCTTCGATTTGGCGAGGAAATCTTGTTCTGACAATCAGCCAGGACAAAAGATTCTCACCGACAGGAAAACTATTTTTTGCGTGTTCCAATTTTTTTTTTACAACCAATTTTTTTAAACCTATGAAATCACTAAACAACTTCCGAAACATGATCAGGGCTGCCTCTTTGATGTTGATCCTAGCCCTATTCTCAACAGTATCCTTCAGTCAAACCCACAATTCCTCCTGGACCACCTTAAGTCAACAATGGCCCAATCTCCATTACTTTGATGCCATCTCACTGAACAAAGGGAACAAAATGTTCCTTGGAGGTCGGAATTCAGCTGGATACCTTAGTTGGGGGGCCTATCCTGACAATACGCCCTCTCACGCTGCCAGATTCTGGGCCACAGGCGTCCATGCGGGCCAGATTATCTATTCCAGTTGGGGGAAGTCCATGGAATTTCGATTTTCCAATCCCAACATCTCTCCTTCCGGTGGACAACAGGTTGAATGGCAGACGGCTATGCATATCAGCAATGGTGGAAGAGTTGCAATCGGGACGACCAATACCCCGGCAGGCTACAAACTCTATGTGAAAGACGGAATTCTCACTGAGAAGGTCAAAGTAGCGGTTGTTGGTTCGTCAGAATGGTCAGACTATGTGTTCCTTCCTTCCTATGAGTTACTGTCTCTCGAAGAAGTGGAAGATCATATCCAGGAAAATGGACACTTACACAAGACGCCTTCAGCAGTAAGCATTGCAGAAGAGGGGGGATTTGAATTGAAAGAAATGACCATCAATCAGCAGGAAAAAATAGAAGAACTCTATCTGCACATGATTGAGATGAACAAGCGACTCAAGGAAGTCGAGCAGGAAAATGTCTCATTGCACGCGAAAATCAAGGAATTGTCAACCGAATGAATAGCACAATGATCATGAATACATTCATTCCTAGAACCAATAGTGCCTGGCTGAGGTGGGTATTGAGCGCAATTTTGATCTGCTGCTCTACCTTCACGGACGCACAGAGCATTCGGAAAAACTATCGGGAAATGACCGATAGCGAACGAGACGCCTTAATCGATGGGTTTTGGACGCTTGGGGGCCCAACAGGAAATTCCAATCAGGGGTTTTTCTTCATTGACAGAGCAGATGTGCATTTAGCCCAATTCAATCAGATTCATTTTCAACCTTCTTTTCAAACAGATGTATTCTTGGCATGGCATCGCCAAAACTCCCTGATCGTGGAGCAAGAAATGCAGCTGATAGGTGGCTTGGAACATGCGTCTATTCCCTATTGGGACTGGACGGATGAAGACGACGATGTGGACAATGGACCAGATGGACCCGGGCAGGTCGCCGATCTTTGGTCAGATAACTGGTTGGGCTTGTTCAATGATGCCTGGGAACTGGGGCGAGAATTTAATATTGACGTATCTGGCTTGCCTGACCAGGTAATTCATGTCGATCCCATTCAATCCCTTTCTCCTTTCCAAACCTACTCTGTACAGTTGGAGAATTCAATTGTTCATTCTGGTGGGCATGGATGGGTAGGAGGAAATTTTGGGATCATGGGACAAAGGAATTCCCCCAAAGATCCGGTGTTCTATTTTCACCACAATATGGTCGATAAATTGTGGCAAGATTGGGAAGAAGCTAATCCTGGAATGTCCCAGTACCCTATGACAAGCCTTCCAGCTATTCCTGGTCCAAGTGTTGATCCCAATTCGATTGTAGATTCCAGGAAGATAGGCGTCTTCTATGCCGAAGATAAGTTGGCAACTCTTGAGAACTACACGGTGGCAAATCAGGTATTGAGCAATGAATACTTCGTCTATCAGTACTTCATAGAAGCAGGAAATGATTTCTTGGTACCCAATGGCAATACATGTGAATTTGCTTCCTGTCAGGGAATCTCGCTTGAGCCAGGATTTGAGTCGACACTAGGGTCTGTTTTCACAGCGAGGATAGATGGAGATTGTGATTTCAGTACAGCAGGCAAAAGAGATCTCACAGATACCAATACGGGACAATCTGATCCTGCGCTGACAGAGAATATCTACAATCAAGTCGATGTATCCCCAAGCTTCGAAACCCTGGATGGCCTGAAGATCGAATCTAGCCTGAAAGTCTTCCCGAATCCGCTTACGGATCAGGCACACATCCAGGTGAACAGTGACGAAAAAGGAGTGGGTCGTTTTGTTCTCACAAATATCCTGGGCCATCCCATCAGAAAGTGGGAGATGCCGTTGAATATTGGCGAAAACATCTCAGAGTTTCCTACAGCGAATCTAGCCAAGGGGATTTATTACCTATCCTTACGAACGAAGCATAATCGCATGAATTTGAAACTCGTCATCCAATAAAGAGAAAAGACATAGACCAACAGATCTTGTCTTGTATAGCTGATTGTTGAATGCTGCCAGCAAGCCCTTGAAGGGTTTGTTGGCAGTTCTTATTTATGTGCCATTGGTGGGGTAGGACTGCCTTATGATTTCGTTTCACTCCTGGAACCACTCACTCCTTCGGGGACAATTAGGCGCCTCCCCAGTGACCAGACCTTCATCAGAACCCAGACAATGGCGGCAAGTAGAAATACCATGATCAGCTCTCCCAAAGAAATCCGAAGAATTTCATCTAGCTTGTCCCATCCACGATGGTTGTAGACCAGCAGGATACCAGCTACATACAGCCCAGCGAATACCCAACGAATCCGTGTGGACAGACCCAATCCATGCATCTGCGTGATGATGAACAAGCCCAAAAAGCCGAACAAAAACATCGGCCATGCCTGTCCATGAAGGTAGGCCACCATGGTCCCGTGGATCGTAACCGTGACTTCCTGTACGACCATCCACCATTTGTTCACATGGGTGCGGGTGAAAAACAAGCTGGACTGAATCATGATCAGGAAAATGTAGAAGAAGCCAATCAGGTGTTGCCATTCTCCCACCATCGGATGAAACCAAAAGGTATAAATGATGCCCCAGGAAAAAACATAGCCGTGGTATTTGCGCACGACACGTCCGGTTTCCTTGAGGAAGGAGATTTTTTTTCCGAAAAAGAGGCCCCGTCGCTGATTCTCCATCAGGAGCACAGCCACCAGAAGGATGATGACAGACCACTGTGAACTGAACACAGACACATCCTGCGCCAGACCATCATACCACATATGAGTTTGTGCAAGGTGCCAGCAAATGAAGAAAGCATTGATGCCGAGAGCAGCCACATTGATCGGATGAAGCCCTTTGGTGTAGGTGAGTTTGTTCTTTTGAGCCAAATAGATCAGTCCCCAGATTAGGAGCTGATGAAGCGTATAGCTGAACCAGGCAGAGAAGCGCGTGATAAAGCTTGGATCAGGCAATTTCCACTTATACCAGGCTGCTCCTGTGTCAGGAAGAAGAACAACTGCTTCGAACCGATAATTCAGCAAACCAATCAGGACTGTGAATAACACACTGAAAAGGATAGCCCCCCACATGGCTTGATTGGCGGTAACTCTATCAATAATAGGTAGATATTGAGAGTTTTTGATAGGAGAGCTAGACATACATGAGGAAAATAAAAGGCAAATCTATCCAAGCTTGATATGTCAAACCACTGGACCCCAAAATTTGTTTGGAATTTCCTCTTTCCATTCTCCGATGGATTCATGATACATTTGCGCGAAAGAGAGCAGGGGCGGAAAAACGTATTATGGATAAAAAGAAGGTCAACAATCCGTAGACCTCTACCCAATCAATCCCTCAATCACTTCCCCTCCGAACTGGGAGAGCTGCTTATACCGTCCTCCATGAAAGTAGGTGAGTTGACGGTCATCCAACCCCATAAGCCGAAGCAGAGTCACATGCACATCTCGGATCGGATGCACCACTTCCACAGCTTTGCCGCCGATCTCGTCAGTTGCTCCAACGATATGCCCGGCCTTGACCCCACCTCCAGCAAACCACATGCTCATGGCTTCATTGTTGTGATCACGTCCGATGGCGATTCCCCCATCTCGATTGCCGTTGTCTGGGGATCGACCGAACTCTCCTGTCCAGACGATCAGGGTTTCGTCCAACATCCCACGACGTTTAAGGTCCTGTATAAGAGCAGCGATCGGTTGATCAATGCTACGAATGAGTGAGCCATGCGCTCTGGCTAGAAAATCATGGGAATCCCAACCTCCAGAATACAATTGCACGAAGCGGACACCTTTTTCAACCAGTTTGCGTGCCAAGAGACATTTTCGCCCAAAAGCATCGGTTTCTTTTTGGCCGATCCCATAGAGTTCTTTTGTTTTCTCATCTTCCCCCTCAATATTAAGCAATTCCGGAACCTCCGCTTGCATACGAAAGGCCAATTCGTAGTTCTCCATGCGGGCATATAATTCCTGGTGTTCGGGATGTTGGCTGGCATGTTGGGCATTAAATTCATGAAGCAAATCCAGACTTTGGCGCTGATGATAGTCGCTGACGCCAGAAGGGGGAGTCAAATCCAGGATAGGTGAACCTTGAGGCCGGAGTGGCGTTCCTTGATAATGGGCCGGCAAAAAGCCATTGCCCCAATTGGCAGCCCCCCCCTGCGGATAAGCCAATTCTGGCAGAACCACATAGGAAGGCAGATTCTCATTGATGGAACCTAGCCCGTAGGTGACCCACGAACCAAAAGCCGGGTCTCCCCCAAAGCGATTTCCAGTATTCATGTGGTACATGGCCGTAGGATGATTGACAGACTCCGCCTGACAGCCACGATAGAAACAAATGTCATCTGCCATCTTCGCCAGATGCACAAAAGGATCTGCCATATCTGCCCCTGATTGTCCAACTTTGCGGCTCCCAAAGGGGCTTTGCACAAAGTATCTGGCTCCTGAAGACATGCCTGAAAATTGTTTGCCCTTCCGCTCAAAGCGAGTCATGTGCAGATCTCGCAACTTGGGTTTGGGGTCGAAGGTGTCGATATGACTCGGCCCGCCTTCCATGGTCAACCATATGACAGCCTTGGCTTTTGTCAACTGCATGGGAGGTTTGGGAGAAAGAGGACCAGCTATCTGCGAAGCCAAAGGTGTATCACAGCCCAAGAGACTACTCAAAGCCACAGCACCTACCGAGGCGCCGAGACTGTAGAGGAAATCTCTGCGATGCATGTATGTAGGATGATCAGTAGACATAGATAAATTCATTGCTGTTGAACAGGACAAGGGCAAAATCAGCCAAAGCACGTGCTTCTGATGAAACATCCCAGGGCTTGGCATCAGGGACATAGTCCTTGAATACGTCTAGCTGTTCTACATATTCGAAGGATTCTCCTGTCATTTCCTCAAACATCTCTCGGCGGATCTCCGTTGGATATTCCTGGGGAACGGCAGGATTGGCCTCATGATATTGATGCATCTGTTCGAGATAGGCCTTGCTGAGGCGAATTTCTTCAGCAGTTGCTGCGCGATTCCACACCAGCCGGATCGCTTGATCTATTTGATTGTCCAGAGATGGATATTCCGCTCGCATCCTGACAGCCAGGGCCAGCGCACGATCATGGCTGTTTTGGCTATTGAAGAGGGTAAATGCTTGGGGCGTAACAGAAGATGTTGTCCTGCGTTCACAAGATAATTCAGATCCGGCTTGGTTGAAAACTGTCAGCATGGGATCTGGCATATTCCGTTTACGGAGGGCATAAATTGTGCGTCGATGGCGATCTTTTGGGAGGCGAGACGCTTGATATGCACGCTCGATAGACCCCATGATATGCCGTGGTTGTAGAGCAACTTCCTGATTTATCTCTGGTCTGATAGGAATGCCGCCCATTTCTGGATTGAGTTCACCTGTGATCTGCAACATGGCATCCCGGATCTCTTCAGCCTCCAGGCGACGGGGTGAAAAGAGAGCCAGCCAATGGTTATCCGGATCGATGGCAGCCAATTGCTCAGGATTGGGATGTTTGCCGGATCGGCGATAGGTCTCTGAGGTCATGATCAGCCGATGCATGGCTTTGATAGACCAATTGTGTTGAACGAAATAATTCGCCAACCAATCCAACAATTCCGGGTGGGAAGGTTTTTTGCCTGTAATCCCAAAATTGTTGCTGTTTTCGGCCAAGCCCTTGCCAAAGTGATATTGCCAAATCCGGTTGACGATGGAGCGTGTGGTTAGGGGATGGTCCGCTTGAGTGAGCCATTGAGCAAAAGCCAATCTGCGACCTTTCATGCTTGGCGGCACGACCATGCTCTGTTCAGGGGTTTGGGCAATGGATAAGGCAGGAATAGCACTCAGGATTCCCGGAGCAACCTCTTCCTCATGCGTATACACGGATCCTCCTGTCAAAATAAAGGTGGATTCTGCGGGACCTTCTATCTTGTCTGGAAAATGAAACGTAACAGGCCGACCACTGTGAGTGCTCCGATATGGCCCACTGAAGACTGAAAAGGCATAGGGTTCGAAGCGTTCCATTTCCCTCCTCAGGGTTTGTCCACGTTTCTGGAGAACCTTGCGGTATCCCAAATCCTGAAAAGTCAGTCCGGTATATCTGGGAGGTCGTTCCTGTTGAGGTAACTTCCTTCTTTCGCCTTTTGTCCTGTACCGCTTACCCTTGCTTCTATACCATTCTTTGGCAGCTAGTTCTTCTTTCTCTCGGATCATGTCCTCCTCTGTAGCGATCTCTTCCAGCCATTCGAGGATCTGATCGCGTTCTTCTTCCATGCGATCCAGATTTTCTGATGGAAGAAAATCTGCATGACGCGTGGCAAACTGCGTGGTGGCAAATACTGCTTGAATCTGATAGTAGTCCTTGGTGGGAATGGGATCAAATTTATGATCATGACATCTGGCACATCGAAGAGGGAGAGAAAGGAAAGATTCTCCAACCCCATTGGTAACATCATCCAGAAAATACTGTCGCGTTTCTGCCTCAACTGCCATACCTGTATGTTCCCACGGTCCCATGCGAAGAAATCCTGTTGCGATAAGGTTTTCTGGTTTGGACGGATCGATTTCATCCCCTGCGATCTGCTCCATCACGAATTGATTGTAGGCTTTGTCCTCATTGAATGAGCGGATCACATAATCCCGGTATCGCCAGGCATTGGGACGAGCATAGTCATTGGCAAATCCGTCTGAGTCTGCATAGCGAACCACATCCAACCAATGTCTGCCCCATTGTTCTCCATAATGCGGACTGTCCAACAAGCGATCCAGGAGTCTCTCATAGGCGTTTGGATCATCGTCTGTCAAAAAAGCTTCAACCTCTTCTGGAGTAGGGGGGAGACCTGTGAGATCAAAAGTAGCCCGTCGAATGAGGGTTCGTTGATCAGTTAAAGGAGCAGCTTTGAGACCATTGGCTGTCAATTCTTTCTGGACAAAGGCATCAATAGCATGAGTTTGGGTTCTGGAATCAGGAACATCAGGGGAGTCTAAGGGAGCAAAAGCCCATAGATCTTCTTGTTGGTAGCGGCGATTGGCCCAGCTTTGGGATCTCGCTGTACTGGTATGCACCTTGATTTTTCCACCATAATCCCAGTCATCTGCCTCAATCAAGGCCTGCAAACGCGCTGCTTCAGGCCAGGGAGCATTCCCCTCAATCCAAAGATATAACGAATGGATTTGTTCTGCTGTTAGGGCATCATTGTCTTTCGGTGGCATAGAAAAATCCGGGTCCTGCCGGGTCGCTGCCAGATATACAGGACTCTTCTCTGCATTGCCGGGGATCAGAGAAGAATGGCCAGATTCTCCACCTTTAAGAAGTCCTGCCAGTGTACGCATATCCAATTCCCCCTTGATATCGGTTGAGTCTCCTCCATGACAGGCAAAGCATTTGGATTCTAGGAGGGGGAGAATTTCATAGGCGAACAACTTTTCCGCATCCACTGTTTGCTTGGTGGAAGAAGTGGGTTGGCAGGCGAATAGAAGGAAGAATGGAAATACAATCCAATTCCCCAATGATTTGAGAAGGTGTAGCAAGCCCATACTTTCAATATGCCAAAAATCACATTAGGCTGCAAAAAGCTACAGATCAAATCTGTGGGAAATTGTTTTTCCTTGTAAACCAGGTTTGCTGCCTGAGAGAGTCCGTTGTCAGGAGATATTAGGTGCTTGTTGTTGTTTATAGGTGGTTGGGGTCATGCCTGTTACTTTTTTGAAGGCATTGTAAAAGGCTGATTTGGACCGAAAGCCGGATTCTTGAGCAATGGCAAGAATGGTAAAATACTGATAGGCAGAATTGGTCAAGAGGTATTGAGACTGTTTGATCCGATAGCCATTGATGAAGTCCATGAAATTCTGATCTTGTTTCTCATTGATGATTTGAGAGAGATACTTGGCATTCATATTGAGCTGATTGGCCAATTCATTCAGCGTCAATTCCTGATTGAGATATGGTTGCTGCTGATCCATATGCTTCAACAGTCCAGCCAAATAGACTGATTTTTGGTCTTCTGCCAGGGAAGAAGATTCATAGCGCTTCGGCGTAAGCTCTTCTACCTCATCCACCATAAGAGAATCTGGCAGGCCATCAAGTATTCGTGGACGAATGAGTGCAATCAGAAGGATCGTGCTTAACATGAGACTGATTCCGTAAGTAGGATAGGGGACAAAATCAGTTGGGTTGACAACAATGACTGTCAGAAGTGCACTCAAGACCGGGAGAAGGAGAATCGCTGCCAAAAAGAGTAACCAGCGAAAGTATGGTGCATTGGAAAAGGAGGCGTGTGTGCGTACATATTGCCGAAATCGAAGAATAAGTGTGATTCCCATTCCGAGGTATGCAAGAAATATCAAGCCAAGTGTCATCCCAACTAAGCGAATGCCGAGTGGGGGCTGTTGGCCATTGCGGATCATTTCAATAAGTTTCTGGTGGGGACTGGGGGCAAAGATGAGCACCATCAGCCAGGCTGATAACATCACACCAACAGGCACCAAATGCCACAAATGTTTGAGTTGAAAAGTGAACTTTCTCTCGATAAAGCCTTTCAGATAAAAATAAAAGAAGGGACCATATAGAAAGGTTAATATGCCAGACAATTCTGTGGAATAGGAGATCATTTTGTCTACTTCCGAAAATTCATTCATGGCTGTGAATAGACGTAATCCCATCATGACAACAAATCCAGCCATAAGCGTATTTCCAAGGCGATTGCCTGAGGTCCGAAGCAGAAGATAAGGGATCAGAATGAGGCTCGTATAGATACCAATCCAGAAGATCACCGCAGACCAGGAGTATATGACGGTGGGTTGCATACGAATGTTTGTCTCAATAGACTGATACAAAGGTAAGGATGGACAAGCAGAAATTCATCGATGTGCTAAGATTCACTGAAATCAACCGATACAAACTCAAACGCATCTACATCAAATACCCCAAGGTCAGT
Organism: Bacteroidota bacterium; assembly: GCA_039029315.1. Lineage (GTDB taxonomy): Bacteria > Bacteroidota > Bacteroidia > J057 > J057 > JBCCCJ01. Next base: position 15,893 of record JBCCGK010000046.1, read on the forward strand.
CATTTTGAGGGAAGGAATGACTGGAAGGGCGAGGAAGGACAGGAGCATAAAGGGAGCTTGTAGCGTACATCCTAAGGTTTCTTTGACCCAGGAGTCGATCCGGGAATATTGCTGCGCCAGCTCGTAGCCATTCTCAGGACTCATCAGGCCAGCAATGGGAAGGGGGAGGATCTTGGTCGCAGATGGATTGACTGCACTGATGCCACCTTTTGTCTCGATGATTGCATTGACAGCTTGACAAAGGGCTTCTTCATGGATGCCAATGGCAACAATGTTATGGGAATCATGAGCTACACTGGAGGCAATTGCTCCTTTTTTCAAGCCAAATCCGCGCACAAAGCCCATAGCAGGAGGGGCAGCCTTGGCATATCGATTGACTACAGCCATGAGTAAAACATCATTTTCCACATCTGTCTGATAATATCCATCCTGGATAGAGACTGTCGTCTGATCCCGTCCAGTAATGATTTGTCCATCCAGCGCCTGAATGACCCGTACCTGATTTCCTGAAGAAGGTGCTGCAAGGCGAAATTCTTCCGGTTTCATAGGAGATTTGATAAAGTAATTGGGGGTAGGGGAGGGCTGAAAAATAATCCTGGATTGACCATCCCGGGCAACACAAGACCCATTCAGCCAGGTTTCCTGAATGGAGAAGGTATCCAGATCTCTCACAATCACAAAATCTGCTGGATCTCCTTCTCTCAAGAGGCCAACGGGAAGCTGGTAGTGCTCAACCGGATGCACGCAGGCTGCACGCAAGACATCGAAAAGATCACAACCGTTTGTAAGTGCTCTTTGCACCAACTGATTGATATGTCCCTGAATCAGATCATCTGGATGCTTGTCATCGCTGCAAAACATGATCTGAGCAGGAAATTCCTGAATCAGAGGCCAGAGTGCTTCAAAGTTCCGCGCAGCACTGCCCTCTCTGATCAAGATTTTGACCCCTATTTCCGCTTTTTGTTTTCCTTCCTCATAAGAGAAGCATTCATGATCAGTGCTAATCCCTGCTGCAAAGTATTGTTTTGCCGCATCTCCCATCAAGGCAGGTGCATGACCATCTATGGGTTTTCCAAGCTGATGGGCATAGGCGATTTTCTTCATGACTTCCTCCTCTTTTCCCAATACAGCAGGAAAATTCATCATCTCAGCCAGATAGCCGATGTCTGTTCGTTCCAACAAGGACCGAACGGCTTCCGCATCCAAGGTGGCCCCCGCAGTTTCAAATGTAGTAGCAGGAACACAGGATGGCGCACCAAAACAGAATTTTAATGGGACCTTCTTGGCCTCATTCAGCATGAATTCTACCCCTTCAATGCCAAGGACATTGGCAATCTCATGAGGGTCAGAGACTGTGGCAACTGTCCCATGGACTACGGCTAGCCGCGCAAATTCTGCCGGGGGGAGCATGCTGCTTTCGATGTGCACATGTGCATCTACGAAGCCTGGAAGAATAAAGGGAACCTCTTCAGGCAAGTTGCCCAATTCCCTAATGGATTGGATCTTTTCGTCCTTTATCTCGATCTCAGCAGGATAAATGCGTTTTTGATGCAGATCAATGAGATGATGTTGTAGGATCATGAAAGCTTTTTTTACATTTCTGTGGTTCGTTTTAGAGGAGAAAAATTATTGTGCTCATCAAATGAGGCAAGGTGAGTTCCCGGAAAAGCTGCCAGTAGTTCTTCCAAAACATCCTCTTGATCCTCAAAAACAGAGAACCAAACAGAGAAAAAACCTGAGCTGGTTGCCAAGGTGATTAGTAATTCCAAAAAAAGCTTTCTATTTGTGGGTCCAAAAGTAGACGCTTTGATGAGATTTTTATGGGCTCTCAAAGCCTTCTGGTAGATTTCTTTTCGATTAGACCATCTTCGGTCAGATGCTGTACTGTCATTTGGGTATTTTTGGAGGCCAACTAAATTTGCCATTGCTTGAGCTTTTGACCTTTCTGAGCTTCCTAAACCAGAAGCAATCTCTACCTTTCCATCTTCACTATAAACGAAAGGAATAAAGGTATTGTGTCGATCAGGCCAGTAGTAATCTGTCAAAACGACATTCTTATCTCCTTTTGTAGAGTTACAATTGGTGCATTCCAGTAGAAAATTGTCCCATTCTAGGGCCAATGCAGGAACTGGTTTTTTGGGTCGTACATGTTCAACGGCTAAGGAAGCATTTAGACGTGTCTCACAATAAGAGCAATATTGTCCCAATCTTTGTATTAGATCTCTTCTGGCATGTTGATATGCTGAAAACACTTTTTCTGCATCAGTTTTAGGGTCTATTGGCTTTGGGCCTCTTTCTACTGGACGCATATTACTAGTTTCCGAGTTTGGCTAAGCGTTCCATTTTTAATTGCGCGGTGAATGCAGGATCTTCGGAGAAAGGGATCAATAGTTCATCTAATCGTTCTTTAATCTGTTCTATCTCTTCAAAATCTTTACTATCCTCTCCTTGCTTCACTAAAAGAAAGTATTCTGTAGCGACTTTTTCCATTTCAGTGAAAACCTTACTTTTTGGATGTGAAACACCCATAACTCCTTCTGAGATTTCTTCAATGCCCAATCCTTGGAGATTGACATCTGTTTCCTGATCCAAGTTGATCAATTCATCACTTTTAAGCGACTGAACAATGAATGGCGAATGAGTAGAGGCAACAAATTGAATATTAGGAAAAGTGGATTTTAAATCGCCTACAACCTTTTTCTGCCAACTGGGATGAAGATGTAGATCAAGTTCATCTATTAAAACAACTCCCGGTGTCTGTACGATCGACTCAGATCCGAGATGGGGGTTAAGGATCATACAGCGATAGGCTATATCTGCTATCATCCCAATCATATTGCGAACGCCATCACTAAGCAATCTAAATGGGAGCTGCTCTTTTGTTCCATGAGTTGAATAACCGACTAGATCATCTTCCTCAAAATCATAAAAAATCACATCCCATTCCTCAACACATTGACTGATCGCGTGTTTTACGGCATTAAGAGCATCTGCATTTTTTTGTTTTTGGATAATGGAAAGTTCATAGGTTTTAATCCATTGAAGAAAATACTTATTCTGAACTGTAGGATTCATACAGTCTTTGTATCCAAGTTCCAGTCGAGATCCTTTGGCCTGCGTTTTGCGAGATCGAATACGTTTATTCAACCACAATCTACTTGTAGCATAGTTTACCAGAACAGGGAGGGTGATTTCTTCTCCATTTCGGGCCTTTGCTGCACTGACTTTTGCCAAATCTGCGATAGACTTAGTTCCCCTAGAAGTATTACTTCCACTCAAAGTTTCTACACTTCTATACCATGTTACTTCCTTATCATCGAACTTGCCAGTGGTGGTAATGACTACTGGTAACTGCCGTTCTATATTCTCTCCGAAGTCTTTCAGTCTGATTTCATCCCTTTGAATCCATCTTGTTTGTGCTTCATCAATTCCCTGCAAAAAGCCTCCGATACTAATCGCAAGGGCATCCAATATGGCAGATTTCCCTTTTCCGTTATCCCCAATAAGTATGGTAAATTGAGGGTTTAGATCAAATTCTTGCCTTTCAAAGCATTTAAAGTTTTGGAGTGAAATTTGTTGAATATTCATATTGATCTGATATTCCCTCAGTTATAGGAGAAACTGTTATATTTTTCCATTTCAAATATAACAGTCTCTGAGCACACTAAATAACATTCGAGAATTCCTACTCTAATTTCACGAACTTTTCCCGGATGGCAACGCCCTGTGAGCGGATTTGGAGGATATATACTCCTGGGACAAGCGATGCTATATTGAGTGTAGCAGTAGCAGTTTTCCATGTCTCAGCTAGAATTGCTTGCCCCTGGACAGAAAAGAGGTGTAGATCATAGGGTCGTTGGTTCCAGTTCGACCAATCAATATGAATAGACGTTTTGGCTGGGTTGGGATATAGCTCAATGGAAGGTACAAAGGCTGGTTCTACAGATAATGTACTGGCGAGTTCATCTATCAATGCAAGTGCATCCAGTTTGCCATAGCCCCAGCGAGCATTGGGCGTAGTTCCTGTAAAAGCATCAGATCTTGCTGTCTGATGTAAGAACTCCTTGGTTTCATCTGGGGTCAGCGTCGGGTCTAGTTCCAGCATCAGGGCCAAAACACCCGTCAACAAAGGGGCACAAGCACTGACAGCATTTTGAATCCCATAAAAACCATTGCCATCCTGAAGCAGATTATGGGCATTGTGATGATACCAGGTTCCTGCACTATAGCTGGTAAACAAGACTTCTCCCGGAACGGCAATGTCCACTCCTTGCCGTCCATCATGAGTAGGACCTTCGCTACTGCCGATCCACAAATCTCCTTTGTCTCCTTGCCCTGTGATCTGCCGTGCTGTCCCGCTGAAGTCTACCCACTCAGTATGAACCACATAGTCTGTAGGTGTAATGACATCAAAGGCTGAGGCATAGTCATTGATGCTGCCTCCCGCTTGCACATAGCTTAAGAAAGCATGAGGAGTAGAATAATTTCCAGGATTCAGAGTGGCATGAAAACTACCATCAGTAACTGTTGAGCCAATGAGAGAAACAGTGAACATCCCTTGACCTTGAGTAAAATCTATCAACACCTCTCGCCGATGACTGCTGGCCCCGAAAAACTCCACATCCGCGCCTCTTTGGTAGCAGAATATCCCTGCCGGAGTCTGGTCATTGGTTTGGGAGCTACTGGCCGGACTGGCCCAGGGACCCAGGACAGTGCCATCAGGCTTGGTGATCATGATGTCGAACCGATCATTCTCACTATACCACAGATCAAATCGAAGGTTTCCTGCTCCTTTTTGGATCTCTATATGGGCTGTGTCTCCTTGATTGATCGATCCAGAAGCATAATTGTCTCCGCCTCCATCATCTCCAACTCCACACACCAGCAATTTTCCCGATCCGACAAAAGCATCCATCGCCTGACAAATGTCGCTGGTTCCATCTGTTGGTCCGCCTGTAGAGCCCAGATTCATCAAGGTGACGGATGGCATATTCAATTCTGCTACCTTATCTGAAACAAAATCCAGGGCGATTTTCAGATAGCTTGGATTGAACACTCCAGCTTGTCCGGGAAAATTATCAAAGGCTGGGAGGGCGTCAGTAAAAGCCTTGACTGCAATGATGGTTGCTTCATGTGCGACTCCTCTGTATTTATTGCTGCTGATCGCTCGGCCATTCCCGGCAGCAATTCCGGTAGTCGCAATCCCATGTCCGACTGGATCAATCGTAGCAAGGGTACTTCCGGATTGAAGCGCCTGATTGATCGTGGCCATGTCATAGATTGTGCCTACTCCATAGGAATTGTTTGGGTCATTCATGCCGCTATTGTCCAGCATGTCAAAAATATAGGCGATCCGGGTATTGCCATTGTCATCTATGAAATCGGGATGTTGGTAGTCTATTCCCCGGTCGATGATGGCAACAATGGTGCCTGCTCCTGTCAGTCCATGCTGTTGGTAGAGGAGGTCAAGTTTGGTTTCTACTCTGGCTGAATCTCCAATCCCAAAGCCATAAAAAGGGAGCAATAGAATCGTTACCGCGCAGATGAATCGAGAATAAAGTGTTTGCATAAATGAAATTTCTTCAAAGTTCTTATGAAGCTATGGAGAAATTCTGGGAAGGTTAACAGATGGTGGATTCTTTCTATCAAATTTGACATCTGAAATGCCGTATGTATCTTTAATGAAGTAGAAGAGGAAGAATATGACACAATATAATCTTGGATTGATTGAACAGATTTTGGCCCTGCCAAATGCACCACAAGTTCTGAAGGTTGTGGAAAACACGCTTATTGAGGAAAAGCGAGCCAGAGAAAATCTAAAAGCATTGGGCAAATTGTTGCAAACCTAGGGAGCAGGGAAAAAAGGTAAATTTTGCGCTCATATTTTGTCCCAGCTCAAATAAGATTGCCTGCCTCTAAGAGATTTATTTCTCCTCCATCAAATTCAGCATTTTCATCGTAGCCTGAATAGCTGCGGATGTCTGATCTGAATCGAGTCCGCGAGTCTTGAATTCACGGCCATTAGACCAGGTAATGACTGTCTCAACGAGTGCGTTGGTACGACCACCAGGAGGAATGGTGACCTGATAATCCAGCAAATCGGGAAGCTTTCTATCGATTTTTTTGTAAATCCGCTTGAGTGCCTTCATGAAAGCATCATATTGTCCATCACCATGTGAAGAGGCTTCAAAGACCTGCCCTTCGAAATCAATGCTGACAGAAGCTGTTGGATGTAGTTTGTGCACGTGTGTTACATAATAATTCTGCAAACGAATTTTGTCTTTGTGCATCTCACTGCCGAGCACATCCGAGATAATATAAGGTAGATCCTGAGTTGTGATGCCTTTTTTCTTGTCTCCTAACTCAACTACACGTTTGGTGACCTTTTTCATTTCTTCTGAAGACAAGGAGATTCCCAACTCTTCCAGGTTTTTTTGGATACTGGCCTTGCCGGAAGTCTTGCCAAGTGCATATTTTCGCTCTCGCCCAAACCTCTCCGGACTCAGTTCACTGGAATAGAGATCGCCCTTGCTATCACCATCTGCATGGACCCCACATGTTTGGGTAAAAACATATTCTCCAACAATGGGTTTGTTGGAAGGTAATCGCTCGCCAGCAAATCGCTCTACCATTCTGGACACCTTATTGAGGCGCATTTCGTCCACATTGGTTTTGAGGTGGAGCTGATCATGCAATACAGCAACTACGCTGGCAAGTGAGGCGTTTCCTGCTCGTTCTCCCAGGCCATTGACAGTGGTATGCACGCCTTTGGCTCCCGCTTGTATGCCTGCAAAGACATTGGCAACTGCCAAATCGTAATCATTATGTGTGTGGCAGTCAAAATGAAGATGTGGGAACCGCTCTACCATGGTCCCATAGAATCTGCCCGCCTCCATTGGATTCATGACACCAAGGGTATCGGGGAGCATGAACCGATGAATAGGCAGGTCCTTCAGACCATCCATCAATTCAAATACATACTCCGGAGAGGTTCGCATGCCGTTTGACCAGTCTTCCAAGTAGACATTGGCTTGGATGTCGAGTGTTTGCGCATAGGCAATAGAAGACTTGATATCAGCAATATGTTCTTGTGGCGTTTTTCGAAGTTGTCCCTCCAGATGGTGCAAAGATCCCTTACAAAGCAGGTTGATCACTTTGGCACCAGCTTGATGAATCCAGTCAAGGGAAGCAGTTCCGTCCACAAATCCCAGAACCTCAATACATTGCAAATATCCATTCTCCCTTGCCCAATCCACAATTCTATCTACAGCTTCATACTCTCCTGCTGAAATTCGAGCAGAAGCAATTTCAAGGCGATCCACTTTTACTTCTTCCAGCAGAATCCTGGCAAGAGTTAGTTTTTCCGATGCTGTGAAGGATACTCCCGAGGTTTGTTCACCGTCGCGGAGCGTTGTATCCATGATTTCTATCTGAATTCCTGATGAGGAAAGAGCTTGGGGATTCATATTCAGCTTACTGTTGATCTGAGGCCAAAGGTACTGATAATTTTGCAAGAAAGGATGCAGGACTTCAACTTTCTGGCAATGGATCATCGGAAAGATTGACAATTCGATATTCGAGAGGCTTGGCATTTGGTAACATAAAATCGAGCCTTTATTTGACATATCAGGCAGTTCGTAGAAAAAATCCTTTGCAAAATTCTGGCTGTGGTTTTTTTTGTGAAAACTGTTTGAACTTCATTTATATGGAACCTCATCTTCGAATCCTCCTCCTGTGTGTGCTTTATTGTCCCATAGAGCATGGCCTGGCACAGCAGATCACCTTTAGCGAACACATTTCCCCCATCATCTATGAGCATTGTACAGGCTGTCACCGACCTGGTGAGATCGGGCCGATGTCTTTGACCTCCTATCAGGAAGTAGCTGCCTGGGCGAATATGATCCGATATGTGACCGAGATTCGCTATATGCCTCCTTGGACAGCTGATCCTTCCTACCGGCATTTTTTGGGAGAAAATACCTTGACCGATGCAGACATTCACTTGATTGGTGATTGGGTAGATGGAGGAAGTGTACAAGGAGATCCGATGCAGGAAGCTCCCCTTCCGGCCTTTCCGACAGGCTCTCTTCTGGGACAAGCCGATACGATCATCTCTTTGGAAGAGGCTTGGCTCCACGCGGGAAACAATGAAGATGACTATCGATGCTTTGTCATCCCTACCCAATATACGGAAGACAAAGATATAGCTGCAGTTGAATTCAGGCCGGGGAATACGAATATCGTCCATCATGCTTTGTTCGCCATAGATGAACAACAAGCATCAGCTGCCCCAGATGCGGCAGATTCTACCTACGGATATCCCTGCTTTGGTGGGTTTGGATTCATGCCCAGCGGAACCTTTGTGAGTTATACACCAGGGCAGATACCAATCCTCTATCCTGATGGAATTGGAGATCGCTTGCCAGCAGGAGCAGATGTTGTGTTTCAAATCCACTATGCCCCGACTGCTGTCCCATCAACAGATTCTTCTTCTCTGTTGTTGTTCTTTTCTCCTGAACCAGTCGATCGATATGTAGATGGATTTGTCGCAGCCTCAGCCATAGATTTTATGCTGCTCAATGGGCCATTTGTACTTCAGCCTGAAGAAGTCAAAACCTTTCATCTGGTGCGCATAGCCCACATGGATATGAGTTTATTGACGGTATATCCTCATATGCATCTTCTGGGAACAGACATAGAGATCTATGCTGTAACACCCTCCGGCGATACCATCCCCTTGATCAATATTCCTGAATGGGACTTCAACTGGCAGAGAAGTTACAATTTTGATCGCATGGTCAAAATTCCGCAGGGGTCCGTCATTCATTACTTTGGCACCTATGACAATAGCTCGAATAATCCTTTCAATCCCAACGATCCTCCGCAATTGGTTCAATGGGGAGAGCGAACACAGGATGAAATGATGCTGATTGGCATGCGGTATGTTCCCTATCAGGAAGGAGATGAGTGGATTCCACTGGGAGATGATTCATCCACTTCTTCGGAGCAACTGATCTCTCTTTCCCATAGCTTGTTCCAGTCCTGGCCCAATCCATCTTCCGGCAGCCTGTCGTTGGGCTTCGAATTGGGATTTCCGGATGAGGTGTCTCTGAATATTCAGGATTTGCTTGGACGAAGGGTATGGACACTATTGGATCGTACGCCCATGGGAAGCGGTCATCATCAACTTGACTTGCAGACGCTGGAACTGACAGCAGGGATCTATCTATATCGTTTATCTACCAAATCAGGATTTCAGGCAAGTAGGAGATTGCTTGTCGGCAAGAAATAAAGCACTCCCTAAATACGATATACCTTTTCTGCATTGCCTTCACAACATTTGTAAATGTCATCATCTGAATATGGAGCAATCAATTCCTCAAATGCCTTAGAACAATCAAAATAAGTTGTGGTCTCCAATAAATTTGGCCAGTCGCTTCCGAACATTAATCTGTCAAATCCAAACTTTTCGACAAGAAAGTCAAAGAAGAACTGGATCTGGGAAAGACTTTTTTCGGAATAAGATTGAGGCAAAAAATCTGAGATCTTGCAATATACGTGTGGAATTTCGGCTAAATGTTCGATTCCAACCGACCATTCCTCGAAGTCCATATTTTGAATATCTGGCTGTCCCATATGGTTCAGGATACAAGGAAGGGCAGCACATCTTCTTAACAGGTGCGCAGTTTCTGACAACTGATTGGGCTTCAAGAGTAGATCCAGACTAAATTCAGATCTTGCCAATAGGTTCATATTTTTGATGAACGGAAGCGGAGTATGGAGGACTGCTTGAATAGGGATTCGCACCCCCTTGATCATGTTTCGATCCTTCAAAACTTCCAAAAATCGTGGGAACTGAATTGAATTGCTCATATCAGCCTGTGCAATGACGGCCTTTAACTTCGGAAAATCTTTTGCCCAGGCAATCGCCCAATCTGCTTCTTCTATACTAGCCTCAGCAGGCACACCAGATTCCACGAACACCATTTTCTGGACATTGGATTTGATCGCAGCAGTTTCATATTCGTGGAGCATAAAAGTTCGGTGCAGCATGGACCTTTGTGGGATTCCCGGATATTGGAACCATTCAAAATCATACAAATGGACATGGGTATCTACTTTGGGAAATTTCCTCCCGCTTATGGGCGGGACGTCCCAAAGGGATGCACCACTTGTCATTGCACCTACACCTGCGTAAAAACCATTTCGCATAAACCCTCTTCGGTCCATGGATCAATTGGGATTAGGTCCTATAAATTAATTTGGGTTAATAAATGGCTTAAGCACTGCAAATTATGCTGGAATTATGCTCCATTCAAAATTTTCCGCAAAAATTCTTGTCTGAAATCACATGGCCTGGATCTCTGCCCAATACTTTTCGTCCACAGGAATGCCCAGTTTCAGATTGTCACGGCGGGTTTGCAAAGTTCGCTCTCCTGGATAAAAGGCCTGTCCACCTGCTTCTGCCGCTTCTCCTTGATGAAGGGCGTCAAGCGTGTGTGAAATGATCTCTTGGTAATGGGCAGCATTCCCCAGAGCGAGCGGATTGATGGCAATAAACACTTGAGAGAGATTGTACTCATCTGGCCCTTGCTTGCCGATTTGGCTGGTACACATGCCGCCAGCCAGGGCCGAGGCAAGCAGATCAAGCATGATGGTCAAACCCGAGCCTTTCCAAAACCCAAACGGCAAGGCCCGACCTGATAATTCGATTTCTTTTGGATCTTGTGTCAATTGTCCCTGTCTGTCATAGCCTCCGGGAACAGGCAATAATTGATTGGCACGGCTATATGCTTCTATCTTTCCAAATGCAAATTGTGTCATGGCTGTGTCCAGGACGATATGTCCTGCCGATCTTGGCAAGGCGATGATCAGAGGATTGTTGCCTATAGAGATACTTTTGTTTCCCCAGGCTGGTGTATTCGGTTGGGTATTGGTAAAACACAAACCGATCATTCCTGCTTCAGCAGCCTGCCATCCGTAGCTTCCCCCTCTCATCCAATGGTTGGTATGTCGAAGTGCTACCACGCCCATGCCATGTGCCTGCCCGAGTTGAATCGCACGCTCCATTCCTGTCCAGGCATTGAGGTTTCCGGGACCGAGATGGCCATCCCACTGTTCCATCAAGCCAATTTTTGCTACTTGAGAGGGAGAGGCATGCACATCGATATATCCCTGACGGATGTAGTGTACGTATCTTGGAAAGCGGTTCAAGCCATGAGAGTAGACTCCATCTCTGCTCGCTTCCGCGAATAAGGTAGCACTCTGTTTGGCCTTGTCTTCTGAGAAGCCAAGAAGTTCCAATACTCGTTGTAGTTCAAGTTGAATTGTGTGAAACGGGATTCTTGTCATGTAATTCCGGTCAGCTATCTAATGAGAGTTGACCACAAAGGTAGAAAATCTCCTATTCCCGATACAGAGAATCTGCCGGATTGGCCAAAGCAGCTTTGTAGGACAGATAACTGACTGTCAAGAAAGCAATTCCCATAGACAATAAGCCGGCAAGCAGATACACCTCCGCTCCAATTTGGGCATGATAGGCAAAGGATTCCAGCCAATAGCGGGTTGCCCACCAAGCCAGGATAGCTGCAAATGGAAAGGCAATCAAGACCAGCAACAAGAACTCCTTGGTAAGCAGACCGACAATGCTACTCGTCTCTGCCCCCAACACTTTCCGAATACTGATTTCTTTTCGCCTTTGCTCTGTGGTAAATGCAGACAAACCAAAGAGTCCCAGACAGGCAATAAGGATGGCAAGAAGGGTGAAAAATGAAATCAGGCTTCCCATTTCCTGATCCGATTTGTAAATATCAGCCAATTCCTGATCCAGGAACTCATAATTGAATTCTCGTTCAGGGGCAAATCGATTCCATATAGCCGTCATATGCTGGAGAGTTGCTTCTCTGTCATCAGGCTGGATATGTGCAATGATATTCTGCCAATTCTGTGGCTGAATCCTCAGAAGCATCGGATGAATTTTTCGGTGGATTGGTTCAAAATGCATGTCTTTGAATACCCCCACTACTTGTGCTGTCTGGGCATCTACATTTTGGCCAATTTGTCCTTGAAGAAAAGTCATTCGAATATTCAATACATCATCCATGCTGGCATTTTCTGCCAACAAACCCATATCCTTGATCGCTCCTTCATTGATCAGGAGAGACTGCGTGGAGTCCATCCCATAACTCTGGTCAAGCTGTCTGCCAGTGATGATGGTCAGCCCCATGGTTTCCACATAGTTGAAATCAACGGGCAGGCTGACGGGTTGGTGAATCTGGTCCTGCGGTTGTCCCTCAACATGCACCCTTCCTATTCCGCGAGGCTGTCCTGGAAGACTTCCTGTGGCAGTGGCATTGATGATTCCCGGATGCTGAATGAAGGCTTTCTTAATTCGCTCGACCGTCTGTATTTGTTGCTGAGGAGTCCCTTCCAATTGAAGCGGGACCACCACCTTGAGGTGTTTGTCAAAGCCCATATCCATGTTCTGGATATAGGATAGCTGCTTGAATAAAATCCCGGTTCCTATCATTAAGGCTGTAGACACTCCAAATTGGAAGATCACAAGGACTTTGCGAAACATACTTCCCCTTACTCCCATTTTTAGACGACCTCTCAATACCTGTAAGGGTTCGAATCTCGAGAGAACCAGAGCTGGATAACTCCCTGCTACCAATCCAGCAAAAACTGTAATACCCAGCAGGACGATCCAGAAAAATGGATCCGAACCATAGTTAAATAGAATGCTTAAATCCGTAAGCTTTGTCAATACCCCGCGCATAACTTCTGCAAAAATCCATGCAAGGAACATCGCAATCAAGGCAATGACGACTGATTCTGTCATGAACTGCCGGATCAATTCCAGGCGATCAGCCCCAACGACCTTGCGCATGCCTACTTCTTTGCTTCGATTTCCAGCAAGCGCCGTTGTCAGGTTGACATAATTGATACAGGCAATCAGCAGGGTAAGCACAGCCACGAACAAGAAGATATACACAAACAATTGATTGCCATTTTGCTCAAGTTCTCCTATCAACCGAGAGGTCAGGTGAATATCTGTAAGCGGTTGAAGAAACAATCCCTTGACGAACTCTTTGCCTTGTTCAGGAACCTGGCTAACGTATAGCTGATTGAGTTGGCGTTGGATGGCTTCAGGGTCGGAGGTACGTGTATAGGTATAAAAGGAGGTAAAAACCGGGGATTTGAAAAAAGGAATGTCTGGCCCCCCAAATGCTTGATGGAGGGTCAGCATGGAAACGAGGAAATCGGGATGAAAATGAGAATGATAGGGATAGGCCTTGATGACACCTGTTACAGTAATATCGACTTCTCCGGGACCAATTTCGACGGTCAATACTTGATCCAGTGCTTCCTGATTGCCAAAATATTTTTGGGCGATCTCTTCGGTAATTACAACACTATTTGGTGCTTTCAAGGCTGTTTCAGGATTTCCTTTGACGAATTCCAGGTGAAAAACCTCCTGATAGGTGGAGTCGGTAAAGTAGAATCGCTCCTCTTCGAATTGTTCTGGTTTTTGTTTGACAATAAGATTTTGTCCCCCAAAAATCCGAGTGACAGCTTTGACCTCCTCTACATCCTTGCTCAACAAATCTCCCCACAAATATCCGATCATGGGATAGTCTGTCTCCTGATCCTGTACACTGGCATGGATGGCAACCCGATAAATGTCCTCTGCTTGAGGATGAAAGCGATCAAAACTGAGCTCACTGCGAACATGAATCAGAATGATCAAGCAACTCGCCATTCCGATAGCCAGGCCAATGAGATTCAGACCGGAATAAAATCGATATTTCCAGAGATTACGAAAAGCAACCTTGAAATAATGGAGGAGTAGAGATGAAGCCTGCATTTGTGAAAGGTAAAAATTTTTTGGATGTTTTGGACATGAACATAGCATTCATCGGCGCTGGCGATATCTCTCTTCTTCATGCCAAAGGGATTGAAGCCTGCCCAGACGCACAATTAGTCGGTTTGTGGAATATCACATCAAGTCTGGCTGAAGAAAAAAGCAAGTTATACCAGTGCAGGATATATCCTTCCGCTGAAGCCTTGGTCTCTGACCCTGAGGTAGATGCTGTCTTTGTGTTGACAAATCTTGAGACGCATCACCGATATGTCTGTATGGCCTTAGAGGCTGGGAAGCATGTCTTTGTAGAAAAACCTGTAGGTGTAACCTTTGCAGAAATCCGAGAGATGCAGGCCCTTGCCGACAAAGCAGGTGTGATGTGCATGCCCGGTCACAATTACATTTATGAAGCTGGCATTCAACGTGCCAGAGAATTGATTGAGTCAGGGAAACTCGGCCAGTTGGTGTCCCTCTACATCATGTACAACATTCATCATCCAGAGGAAGTGGCAGCCAGATATCCGGGAGTCATTCGCCAGATTCTGACCCATCATGCCTACATCAGCCTCTATTTGGCGGGCAAACCACGTGAAGTCTCAGCCATGAAATCGGTCATTCATTATGAAGAAATCAGCCAGGAAGATATAGCGATGGTGACCTTCAAGATGGAAAATGGTGCATTGGTGCATTGGTGTGCCAGTTTTGCATCAGATGATCATGCTGGAGACCCTTGGACGATGATGGTTAAGATGATCGGAACCAAAGGAGCGACGAGGTATAGTTACAGAGATTGGGTGGAGAATACACCCGCTACCGTTCATTCCCAAACCTATTCTGCCTATCCATATACCATCGCCAATATTGATCGATATTTTGTAGAAGAATGCCTCGGAAAGGGCAAGCAACCCCTATCGACCCTGGAAGATGCTGCAGTCGCCCAGCAAATCATTGAAGCCATTGAACAATCCATAGAAGAAGGACGACATATCACCATTCATTGATCATGAAATTTCTGACTCGCCTCATGTTTATTGTCATGCTCGGAGGTCTATCTGTGCATGCTCAGTCTTCCTGGAAGATGCACACCATCGACAATAGTTCCAAAGGCGCTGATGGGGCCAAATTGACCGATGTAGATGGAGATGGGTTATTGGACATCCTGGTTGGCTGGGAACAAGGCCATCATACCCGCCTATACCACCATCCCGGATTGGGACAGGCAATGCAGCCGTGGTCATATGTGGAAGTCCCTTCTCCCAATGTGGAAGACGCTCAGGCAGTGGATCTGAATGGAGACGGCTTCATGGATGTGGTGAGTTGCTCGGAGGGAGAACACATGAGAATCAGTTTTCATTTTTCTCCCGCCAATGAAACAGAGTATTGGCACTCAGACAAATGGAGATCGGTGGATGTGCCCTGTACTGTGGGGCGAAGCAGATGGATGTTTGTCAGACCGATGGACGTGGATGGAAAACATGGGATCGATCTCATTATTGGCTCCAAACATCCTAATGGAACCATCGGCTGGCTGGAATCTCCCAAACATCCAGAAGAGGTCGATGCCTGGGTTTATCATGAAATCAGCCCAGCGGGTTGGATTATGTCAATCGAGGTGGTGGACATGGACGGCGATCAGCAGAGGGATGTCTTGATTTCTGATAGAAAAGGCTCGAATAAGGGACTTAAGTGGTTCAAGCATCCAGGCCATTCTTCTGACCTGTTAGAACGTGCCTGGCCAGTTGTGCAGATCGGATTAGAAGACAAGGAACCAATGTTTTTGGATATATGGAAGCATCCTCGATTAGATACTGCCAGTGAAATGATTTGGGTCGCCACACACAAAAGCGGGTTTTATGGATTTCTGCCTGACGGCGACTTTGGGTATAGTTGGAAAGAATTCCATTTTGACTTCCCCAAACAAGCAGGAACAATCGGAAAATCCATCGCCATCGGATTGATGAATCATCCGACAAATCCTGCTTTTGTTACTACCTATGAAGGGGCTGGCCAATCTTCCTCCAGGCAATCCGGCGTGATGTTGACTACGGTAGAGCTTTCTGCTGACAATATTCGCATAGTCAAGCATAAGCGGATCAGTGATGGGTCAGGCTCCAAGTTTGATTTTGCTCAACTCGTGGATATGGATGGAGATGGTGATCTGGATGTTCTGACTTGCGAAGAAGCCAATAATGCAACTGCGGGAGATGGATTGGGGGTAATCTGGTACGAGAATCCAGGTTAAGATGGACATCGGTAGGTGTTGAGGCTGTCTGGGAAGTCGCTTTTGCACCAATTGTGAATCCTCCGCCTTTTGGGATGAACCATCCAGCTTTCTTGTTTCTGTGTTAGGTGATATGTAGGGCATGTCCAATTCTTTCGTATCTTCCTGCTTCTTGAAAGATACATGCAGAGAAGGATGTTGGGAGATTAAATAGCACTAGTTATGCGACTTTCTGATCGGCTCAAGAAAGCCCGAAACCAATCATTTGCCGGAAGAGAAAAAGAAATTGAGTTATTCAAACAATTGGCTTTTTCTCCCTCAAATTACTTTCTCTTGTTTTTGCATGGTCCGGGTGGACAGGGCAAAACTGTTCTGCTGCGCAAATTCCGGGATATATGCAGCCAAAGAAAGCTTACTTATCTTCTGATGGATGGAAGAGAGCAGGAAGCCCATCCCAACAGTCTGTTAACTGCCCTTCGCGAAGTACTTGGGCTCTCGACAGGAGAAGATCCTTTTGAAGCACTCGAAAGAAGGCAAGATCGATTCATTTTGTTTTTTGACACCTTCGAGAAGTTTGGTCCGATTGAAATTTGGCTGCGAGAGGAATTTTTTCCCCAAATGCCAGAAAATGTATTCGTAGTTCTCTCCGGCCGAACCCCACCTGAGATTGCCTGGCGAACAGATTCGGGCTGGAAAGAGGTGATGAAAATCCTTCCCTTGGAAACCTTTGGAGAGGAAGATTGCCAATCCTACCTGAACAAGCGAAACCTTCCCGCCGAGGTACATCAGGAAATCATCCGTTTTACTCATGGGCATCCACTCGCTTTGTCAGTGGTTGCAGATCTCTATCAGCAACAGCCAGAACAACAGCTACAACCAGAGGATTCGCCGGATTTGATTCGGGCGCTACTCGAACAATTCCTGGAACAGGTTCCCAGCTATGCGCATAAGTCTGCCCTGGAAATTTGTGCCCTTGTGCACTTGACGACAGAATCTCTCCTGGCTGAGGTGCTGGGGCCCGAAAAGGGAGCAGAACTCTTTGACTGGCTGCGCGGACTCTCCTTCATAGAAGCTGGCAAGATGGGCTTGTATCCACATGAACTCGCGCGAGAAGCCTTGACTGTTGACTTGAAGTGGCGCAATCCTGATTCCTATGCGGAACTCCACGAGAAATCCAGAAAATATTATTTAAAAAAACTGGAAAGTGTTAGTGGGGAGGCACAACGCATCTGGTTATTTGAATTGATTTACCTCCATCGGGCCAATCCTGTCATCCGACCGTTCTTCACCTGGGAAGAAGGAAGTTCCTATTGGATGGACCATATGCGAGAAGAAGACATTCCAACGCTGAGGAAGATGGTTGCCCGACACGAAGGAGAGGCAAGTGCTCAACAGTTTGAGCAATGGGTGGATCATCCTTGTAGCGAAGTATGGGTCTGGCGGGAAGCCAAAGAAGCAGTGGCCTTTCTAATGAATATTCAGGCAGAAACATTGGTCCATCAACCCCCGGATCACGATCCGGCAGTACGGCAACTCTTGAGTCATGCCAATCAATATTTTCACCTGAGAGAAGGAGAACAACTGGTCCTGTTTCGGTATTGGATGGCAGAAGACACCCATCAGGCTGTCTCTGATTTGCAATCCAGTATATTTCTGGCTGTTGTGCAATATTATTTTCGGCCTGGACTCGCCATCAGCATGTTGTGCCTGATTCAACCAGAATTTTGGGCACAAGGACTCAATTATGCTGATCTGCATCACGTACAAGAGATTGACTTTCTTGTCAATGAGGTACCCTTTGGCTGGTATTATCACGATTGGCGAAAACGACCTCCATTGGCCTGGCTCGACTTGCTGGGGCAACGGGAAGTAGGAGGAAAAGTCGAAGAACAAGACCCGCTCACCACGCCCAAATTGGCAGTGGTACTGCTCAGTGAAGCTGAATTTGAGGAAGCAGTCCATCAAGCCTTGAAGCATTATGGGAGCAATAAGGAGTTAAGCAACAATCTCTTGATTCGCTCTCGTTTTGTGATCAAGCATACAGGCGAAGAGGCAGATGAAGAGGCACGCATGGGCCAGCTCCAACAGCTGATAGATGAGGCAATGGTTGAGATCAATCAATCCTCAACTTTGGGTAAATATCACAGAGTATTATACAGAACCTTTATCAATCCAGTGGGAAGTCAGGAACGGACAGCGGATTTTCTCAATATGTCTTTTTCCACCTATAGACGATACTTGAAAGCTGGAGTATCGGAAGTGGCAAAGATTCTCTGGGAACAAGAAGTGGGCTAGTGGTTCAAGACTTAATTTTCTGATCATTAAGTCGTAGGATTTTTGTGCTCCGCCCATGCATTTTTGAGGAAGATAGCGTGCTATCTGACGAAAAAATAAGGCAGGTGGAGTGCAAAAGGACCAGACTTGGATTGTCAAGAACTTATGGCTTGAACCACTAGTGTGTGAAATCTCTGTAAATTGTAGGAGGGATCATAAGTTCTTGGGAAGAAATGGCCTGTTTTTTGCCACAGTATTGCTTTTTTTAACGTAGATAAAATACATGAACGTATGTAGTATTGTCCTACTAATAATGAAGACAAAATAGGATATGGCAAAAAATTCACTCACCCGGATATGGGAACTGATTGGCCTTCGCTATAAATCTCACCCCTGGCATGGTGTAAGAATTGGAGAGGATGCACCAGAAGAAGTAACGGCTTTTATTGAGGTAGTACCCTCAGATACTGTCAAGTATGAAGTGGATAAACGTACGGGATATCTGAAGGTAGATCGTCCGCAAAAGTTTTCCAATATTGTTCCAGCCTTGTACGGATTCCTGCCCCAAACCTATTGCATGAATGAGGTCGCTGCTTACTGTATGGAACAAACCGGACGAAAAGGAATCATCGGTGATGGAGATCCACTCGATGTCTGCGTTCTCACAGAGCGGGATATCACGCATGGAGATATTCTGGTGCCTGCGATACCCATCGGAGGATTCAGGATGATCGATGGGGGAGAGGCAGATGACAAAATCATTGCCATCCTCAAAGGTGATGAAGTCTACGAACAATGGGAAGACATAACGGATTGCCCCCCTTCCATCATTCGCCGATTGGAACACTATTTCCTTACTTATAAAGAGATGCCTGGCACAGAATCCCGCAGATGTGAAATCACCCATACATATGGTCGGGAGGAAGCATTGGAAGTGATTCGCAGAAGCATGCAAGACTATCGCACCAAATTTGGCAAGTTGGAGAACAAACTCTCCGTTGCAACGCTGGAAATGATCAACTTTGGCCAGAGCTGGCAAGAGGCCTTGACAGATGAAGGTCAGTGGTAGCAAGATCAAATGAACGGCATTGATTTGTCCCTTTTCTTCTATTCATATTTTGAGTTACTTGTGACAAAGTAAGGAGACGTAAGTGAGGTTGATTTGGGGAGAAGGAGTGAACATGGAATAGATTTTCCTTTTTTCCTCCCTTTCCCTGTGTCTAATTCAACTGATATCTGCTTCTGTACCAAAATGAATTGAGATATGAAAACTAGAAAACACAATGGATGTTTCGTCCTGATGGTCGGGATGATGATCTCGGCTTCCCTATTCTCCCAGATTCCAAGAGAAGGATTGATTGGGGAATATCACCTTGACAATGCAGATCTGAGCGACTCCAGCGGATATCAACACCACATGAATTCCGATGGATTCTTTGTCGGAAAAACAAATGACCGATTTGGGCGAACAGATAAGGCCCTGTCCCTGGATGGCACCTATATCGGGATTCCAGACCCCTCGGTGTACAACTTTGCCGATTCTGCCAGCGGTATGTCTATTTCTCTGTGGATACATCCTATCAATCTATACCATGACTGGATTCCCCTTGTCACCAAATGGCCAGGTTTTGGGAGAGGGGGGTATTTTCTGGGAATCAATCCCGGAACTCATCAGATCCGATGGAACGTGAATTTGGGAAACATAGGTCCCCCGATTGAGTCTCAAACGAAACCTTTCAATGGCGTATGGTATCATGTGGTTGCCACTTATGATGGAAGCGAAGCGAAATTATACGTGGATGGAGTGCTTGAGGCTCAGGCCACTTACAACAGCCCCCTAAGACCATCCAATTTTACCCCTTTTGCGATTGCTTTACAAGGAGATGGAAACTCTTTCAATACCTTCCTGGGAGATGTCGATGATGTATTGATTTATGATCGGGCTGTGAGCCAGGAAGAAGTGAACCAGCTAATGAATCAGTATGCGACCTCTAATGAGGTACTCATGAATCAGCTGACATCTTTTGACTTGTTGCCCAATCCAGCTACAGATCAGTTATCTATAGCATTTGATGCTGAGATCGGAAAGCTTCCGTCAGTTTCCTTATATGATCTACAAGGTCGGCTGCAACTTCACCAACAAGTGCTAAAGGATGAGCCAATCAGCCTGACAACTCTCCCTTCAGGAATGTATATGGTGGTCTTGACTGTAGAGGATCAATTATTGGGCTCCCGAAAATTGATCAAGCAATAGGAACTTCGGATAGGACGATCTCTTAGGCAGGAGACATTATTTGATCAAAAAAGAACAGGAAGGGCTGGAGAAGGTCAAAACGTCAGTGATTTCTTCCTTTGCTTGTGCGTATATGTCTGCGCCACAACAGGAGCGCCATCATCAGCAAGCCAAAGAGGAGCAGCAGCCAGCTGTAGGGAAGACTGTTTCTGCCATAAGCAGGAAGAGGCTCCATATTTCCCATTGGAATCATTGCAGCCCAAAAAAACGGGTGGGCAAACATGTGATCCCTGCTATCAAGGATGGACAATTTGGCTTGTCTTAAGGCTTCCTGCTTGCTTTGCCCTTCTGCAAGTTGATGATAGAATTCTTGCATGAGCGAGGCTGTGGATTCATCATCTACCTGCCACAGACTGGCAATCACACTTTGGGCCCCTGAATAGGTGCAGGCACGAGCAAGACTTATAATGCCTTCTCCTTGCACAAGATTCCCGGTGCCTGTTTCACAAGCACTGAGTACTACCATATCAGCAGGTATGGACGTGAGGTAGACATCCAACATCCGGAATGGGCCATCTGCAAACATGATGTGAGAAAAACGTGGGTCCGACATGTCCAATGCTGCATGGCTGGAAATATGAATCAGAGGGTAGTTTGGTGCCAAATTCCTGAATGCTTCCGTGGTTGCGGCCTCATCTGACAGAAGTGTGCTTCTCCAATATCGGGAAATATAATCCGTTTCCTGCTGACTGAAAATCAATCTTGGATACTGCTCTGCCTGATCCTGCTCAGCAAATGGTCGGATAATCAATAGGTCCTGTTGTTGTTGTCGTGTGTAGGATCTGGGCGGTGGTTCCGCAAGCAATCTGGAAGAATGCGCATAGGATATGCCATATTTGTTGATCAAATAGTCAAAATCCCCATAGCGAGTCTGGTGTTTGGGTTTTTGATACAAGAGTGCATCAAACGGTAGATTGGCCAGGGCTCCATCCGGGACAATGATCAGGTGTTCAGGAAGATCTCTTTCCTCCAGAGGAAGTATCAGCCGTTGGTAAAGGCGGGAGCCATATTCAATAATTTGTTGCGCTGAGACTTGTTTCAGGGAATCGAGTTGAGCGCAAAGCGGGCCAGATGACGATTTGGCACACTGGATGTTCATCAACCAATATTGCTGAAGGCCATTTCGGAACAATTGAATCCAGCTCGCCAGAGAATCGCTATTTCCTAACGCCTGCCAGTGCAGTTCATCCTGCATCAACACGAAGGCCCCCAATTGACCCTGATACACCACATATTCGATCACTGCGCTCTCTGGATGCTCCATGAGAAAGGATTCTCGTAGATGATCATATCCCATGGTAGGCAATCTTGAGTAGGAAGGTGTCAATTCTGTCAGTTGGTCGAGCAGAGATCGATACAAACTTCTGGTTCGGAAGAGTTGCTTTTCCAGGACTTCCTTTTGCTCATTGGTCTGAGAGAGATGGCTGTCAAATGATTGTTTTTCCAGTTCGATGATTTGGCTTCGAAGCAACCGCTCCTGAAGTTTAAGAGAATCCGGGATGTTGTCTTCCTGCAATTCAGCATGTTGATGTAGCGTGAGCAACAAAGCAAATGATTTGGCCTTCTCAACGATTCTGAAAGCATCGACCAGATATTGAAAGTCTCCTGTCATGAGGTACATGTCCAGATAGCCAAGCAGAATCTCATCAAAATATAGACGACCATTTTCATTCCATTGCAAAATGGAGGGTTCCATTCTGGGAAGATTCCTAACCATATCCATGAGTTTTTCCTCTGCTCTGTAGGTGTCATAAGCAGTCTTCATCATGGGGAGCGATTGACGCACCTTGGCCTTTTGTCGTAAGATGCGGGCCTTCCCCTTGAATGCCTGAAGGCAAAGACCGCCATTGTGGTAGTATTCAGGCTTGACAGGATTGGCCTGAAGGCTGGTATCTGTAAAAGGATCAATCTGACTGATCAGGACCTGCTGGTATTGCTGCACAGCCTTGTCCAGACTGTCCTGTTTTTCATATATTTCTGCCAGACGTAACGGAATAACACCAGCATAGTACCGCTTGTCGCTCTCCCGAAGATATCTTGTGACAAAATCTGATCGATAATATGCCTTCAAAAAGGCAAGAGCTTCCTCATTCGTGCGAATGGTTCGCCTCCAATTCTGATCTTTGAATATATCCAGAATGGCCGTTTGATATGTATGGGCTGCCTGAATCATGTTTCCCATTTTCCAATAAGCCAGGGCAATATGCTGCTGGATCTGCCAGCGATGAGGATGTGCCTCTCCCAACGCTAGGGTGAAACAAGAATCTGATTTTTCGAAGTCTTCAATAGCCTTTTTGTGAAGGTCATCATAACTATTGCGTAGATCTCCCCGATTGTAATAGGCTCGGGCAAACCGATCTGGAGGCGCATCATTCAATTCATGAATCTTGATGGCTTGATTCAAATAATTCATCGCCTGATTCACATCTCCAAGACGGGAGTAGATCATCTGAATATTGTTGTATATAGGACCGAGTCTGAGGTTGTTCTCCCCCCATAGTTCTATAGCAGTCTCGGCAGCTAGTCTATAATGTGTCAGGGATTTGGCTTTGTCATCCCGAATGGTGTAGACCATTGCCAAGTTGTTGTGCATGACAACGGTTTCGAGTGGCAGACTGTCCTGATTGAATTGCATGCGTCGTTCTACTTCCTTGAGGTCAGGAAAAGCTTCTTCATACTTCTCCTGGTGCAGATAAGCCGTTGCCCTTAGATTGTAGAGCGTAATAAAATGCCGATGCGTACTATCCAGATGTTCAAAAGCTGCTGCCAATCCCTGCTCAGCATAGGATCGGGAAAGCTCATATTGATATTGATGACGCGTATATCTGCCAAGTCTGTGGTAGCAGAGAACATGCTGGTCCCAATCAGAAGCTTGTTCAGTTTGTTCCAGGGCGAAGAGGAGATGATGCATGGCACTGTCATAGACCCTCAATGCTCCAAAAGAATCTGCGATGGCAAGATGATCCACCTGAGCAGACAGTCGGAGAGATCCGACTACAGCAAGGAAACTACAGAACCAGAATATTCTTGCCATTTCTAAGAGACTGTTTTGAAATCTGTCACTTATTTTTTGTATGCGTCTTTTTTCCTCATTCAGTGGCTTTTTTTGTTCCCATAGCACCACTATGAGGACAAAAAAGAGCCTTGTCTGAGAAAAAAATACACCCTAAAAATTCTCAGTACACATTCCCAAACAGTCTCTAAGAATGAAACGCAATTGTCAATCCACTGCGTATATTGGTTCCGAAAATAGGCAATTCTCCTGAGTTGTGCTATGGATCACTTACCGCAAAAAGCGATACGTCCACTTAAGCAAAAAGATGTTTCTGCCTTGTTCTCCCACCAGATATTGCCTAAAACTGGGCAAGAAGGCCGTTTCTGGATCACCAAATTGGGTGTTGGCCTGGGTCCAGACCAGATAGAATTCTGAGCCTGGAATGTACTCCCATCTTAACACCAGATTGGAGCGAAACTGGATGAAATTGAAATCTGGTTTCCGAAAGTGGCAACTGGCACAATCGATAGAGCCATCTCGGTTTTCGTCTAAAAGAAAAGAAGAGGATTCTGGTGCATAGATCAAGCGATCTCCCAACAATTCATGCCGATCTTCATAGAACGCCAATGGATTTGTGATGATCTTGAAGTCTGAATAGATGCCCTGCGTAATGAATGGCTGACCGTAATACTGGATGGTGAGATTGGGAGTAATATTGATATTGGCTCTGGCCGTGAGACTGTATGTCTTCTGATCAATCGCTCCTCCGATATAGGTGCCTCCCTGATCTGTCTGAAAGGTGGTGATGTGCTGATATTCACGAGCAAATCGGTTAAAAGAAGGAGACAGGGAGAAATTGATGGCATTGGTTGGCTGGAAATTTACTGATAAGCTATACCCTCTGGATTTGACAAAGTTCCGCTGGCTATTGTAGTAATTCACGTTGAGGTTGACATTGACAGCTTTGCGGCGATCACTGTTGATATAGGTGAAAAATCCCGTACCAATTGGTCGTCTGAGGGCCGGACCACCGAACAAGGCGCGGGTAGAGATATCCAGCAATTCCTTGAAGACACCGCCACCTGCGCTCCAGAAATTTTTGAACATGCCATGCACATTGGTACTCACATTTCTGTTGAGCGCATTGCCACCAAAATCCCAGCCAAGGGTTTGATTGTAGTTCCATCTGGCATTTCGAAAAACACTAAAAGGTTGTTGAATATTCAGGCCACCCCAGAAAAAATGACTGACCATATCTGTGTTCTGCATGAACCCCACATCATTGAGCTCCAGCTTGGGAGAACGCCAGGTAAGTCCGGTTTGGAAGCGCCATTTTCCCCCATACTTGGCAACATGCATGCTGCCCCCATGCCCAGTGAGACTGGTCGCAGAAGTATCTACTCCCAGATGATCTACACCAGGGCGAAGGAAGGAATGTACAAAGTTGGTTTGAGTTCGATAAATGGAAGATTTGGTCCCTGCGACCTGACTTAAAACGACCCGGCCTCCTACTTCCCAATTCTGATTGTCCCATTTGTGCAGGACATCAGCCCCTCCCGTCAGGGCCTGCTGATTCAGCATATCAGCCAATCCAGTTCCATTCAGTCGTCGTTGCGTTGAGGTCAGGATTCCTCCCACTACGGTATTTCCCCCATCAAAATCCTGGGTCACGCGTCCGACAAAATAATTGGTCAGTGGTTCGACGGTTTCCTTTCTTTTGCCATCGAGGCCTTCGATCTGTGCATACTCCTGTTGCGTCAGACTTTCCAGAATGCCAATGGCCAGTCCTTTTTGGGTTTTTCCAGAAAACTTCGCCGCGCCAAGGATGGTGGTGTTTTGTGGAACATCCCCATATTCTCCCCCCCTGAGGCGCGGATTGCTCGATGGAGGGCCCCCTATCCGGCGAGAATAGAAGAGGTTGTCAGAGTTGAAATTGCCTGTCTGGGCATTGGTGACCTGATAATTGAAGAGGTTGTTGTTCTCAATGAAAAATGGACGACGTTCCTGAAAAAATATTTCAAATCCATCCAGGCGAACTTGTGAAGGATCTGCTTCCACCTGGCCAAAATCCGGATTGATGGTGAAATCCAAGACCAAATCGTTGGTAACACCGATCTTTCCATCTATTCCGGCACTTGCCCGTTGTGCATTGCCTTTTTCAAAAAAAGGATTGCCAAGGATTTTTGGAAAAGTCTCCAATTGACCAGAGACATAGGGTTGGAGTTCGACCAGCCGCTGGGGCTTGATGTCTTTGAGGCCATGTAACTCGCCAAATCCACTCACCCAATAAGGTGCCTGATTGGGAATGTATTGCCAGACAGATCGACTTTCTTGCCTGAAATCTCGTCGTGTGAACTGAATGCCCCAAACCTGTTCTTTTTCATCACTGAATCGGATTTGGCTGAAAGGAATTCGAACTTCAGCTACCCAACCCAGAGCGTCTACCCGAGTCTTGAGAAACCAAATCGGATTCCAGTTGGTGTCCCAGTTGTTGCCATTGTTGCTGATAAATTCATCTCCTTTGACCCCGGCCACTGTGGCGGTAAAGGAAAAAGCCGTTCGGAGGTCCCGATAGCTGTCAATATTGATTTCCACCCAATCTCCTTCAAATCCATCTCGCCGACTCATTCGCTTCACAATGCTGTCGGGAGAACTGTCATAGCATCGATAGGCGATATAGAGATTTTTATCATCATACAGGATTTTGAAAGCTGTATTCTGGGTCGCTTTTCCCTTGTCAACAGGGCTTCGTTGAATGAAGCCATCTCCCCACTCAACCTGTTCCCAGGCGGGATCATCGAGCTTTCCATCGAGTACCGGGGGCTCCTGAAGAATGCGTTGGGTGTGGTATTGTTTTTTGGGGATTTCTGCCTCTCCATTGGAGGATTGTGCATAAGATCGCAGGCCTATCAGGAGAAGGAAGCAAATACTCAGACTGATTCGAATCATTGAGGTAGCAAATTGATATGCTTTAGATACTCCAATGAACCAATTGGGTTGACAAAAGCGGCGTACAGGATCACTTTTTCGCAATTTTGCCCCCACACTGATGTTTTGAACAAACATTGACCAAAGATTGAACTGGATTGTGAGCAAAACCAGTCTCTACTTTTGAGCCATTCTATGATCATAGCATGTCAATGAACTCATTCTCTGGCTGACACTGTATCCTGACAACACCTTTTCCCTTTCCCTGAGCAGGTTCAAATGAATCTGGACAATCACCTGTGTTCATTGTTTATGTTTAATCCAATATGTCATGCAAATAGCAACCACCACCCTAAACCCTCATGCAATCAGTCGTTTTCGCAGCATTCGCCAATCATTCGCTGAGCTGGATCCTCGTCTGTCTGATCTTGTCGCCAATATGGATAAGATCGTCGAATTGCTGGAATCCAATCGCCTCAAACTCGCTGGTGATCAGATCAAAGAATTAATGGTATCGACCCAACAGATGGCAGGAATAAGCCTGGGATTGAGTGATCTTGTTCCGCTTTTCGATCTTGTCTTTTGTGACATCCTTGTCAATCTGATTCCTCTTTCAGAGGTCTTTTCTGATGCTTGTTCTTTCGCTTTGGCGATTCAGGATCGCTTTGATTTTATGGTATTGGATCAGATATCAGATCGGCCCATTCCTGTAGATGTCAGTAAGACGATGGATCGTCTGAATCAATTGATCCACCACTACCAACTGTCTTCCCCTCAACGTGGAGAGGGATGGGGCTTGATCGATCAAGCCGGCAGGTGTGCCATTGTCCCAACTCCTGCAGATTTGGAGAGACAGGTTGCCAGAACAGACTTGCTTGCCAAACTCGGAACCACCTTTTCTCAGATGGAAGGAGATACCCTTTCCCGCTCTCAGCTCAATGAATTATTCGGAACCATTCTTCTCAGTAAACCTTCGATTTGTCCGATCCCTGAACTCGCTCCGATCTTCCAGATTATGATTCTGTTGGGAGGAAAAAAGCCCAAAATGTTCTTCGAACATCCAATCGAATTCACCTTGCCTGGCAATTTCACTCTGGTCAGTATTTTAGAAAACTTGATCCGGAACAAAAAAACTCAGGTCAAGGATCTGGATAGAAATGCCAAACGATTGGATGCCTTGACAGCACTGGAACTGGAGATGGTCAAGGCGACACTTGACAAGGTTCTCAAGGATATGAAGATTTTGAAAGCATTTGAAAAGGCCAAAAAGAATCCTGATTACATCAAGGCAAGTATTCGGCGCGTCTTCAATATTCCTCCTTTATCTATGACTACAGTTCCCAAGTAGGTGGGGGGAGACTGTGAATCTATGGGTTTTAGGGAAAAAATGTACGCATACAGCCATCTCTACCCTTATGTCCTCTATTTCCTTTAGTCCAAATCTCACATTCAGACCACCCACTTATGTACCTAAAGTTCCTTTTTTAATTAGGCAAGGCGCACCATGGGACCCCAGCATGCTTGGGCCATGATCTTTTGCGCCTTGCAATTCTGAACCCTTCATAATTTTTCAATCATGTCTGATAAATACCTTCTTACTTTTGCGCTTTCTCTATTTGTAGGATCTACTCTTTTCGCCCAACTCAATGAAGTGAAGCTCACAACCAGCGATGGGGCGGAACGACATCGATTTGGTTCGGCTGTCGCTCTTTATGGAAATGTTGCCGCCATCGCTGCCGGGAACAAAGACCTTGGCAATGGCGCTTTTGGCGCTGTATACCTATTCGAGAACATAAATGGAACATGGACAGAAACGCAAATGCTGGAACCAGACGGGTCCAGACCAATTGTCTCTTTTGGCTCTGGTCTGGCTCTCTGGCAGAACAGGCTTGCGATAGGTGCCCAAGCTGATAGTGTCCTGTTCCCCAATGATGGAAGTGTGTATCTCTACGAACAAAGCGGCAATCAGTGGGTGCCTTCGGATACCCTCACGGCTGTAGATGGAAAAGACGGAGACCGATTAGGGACTTCTGTTGCGATGTGGGGAAGTGAGATCATCGCTGGGGCGCCTCTGGATGATGATATGGGAACCAACAATACCGGATCTGCTTACATCTTTTCTTTCAATGGCAATGGGTGGACCCAGACAGAAATATTTGCACCAGATCCAGATGATGAAGATCGATTTGGGGAGACTGTCGCGATGAGTGCACAGTATGCTATGGTTTATTCTAGTGGAGATGATGATGTTGCCTCGGCAAGTGGAGCCGTCTATGTCTTCGAAAATACTGGATCGACCTGGACCTATTCACAAAAACTCAAGGCCAGTGATGCTCAGCAGACCGCACAATTTGGGATCTCAATAGACATTGATGGAGATAGAGCCATTATAGGAGCGGATGCACATGGTGGGGGGAATGAAGGGGCCGCCTATGTGTTTCAGAAAACAGATACGGCAGGATGGGTGGAAGTAGACAAGATTGTCTCTTCGGATTTGGGAGCGAGTGACTTTTTCGGCCATGCGGTAGCGGTTCAGGAAGATACGCTTCTGATCTCAGCTTCCGGGGATAGCGACAATGTGACCTTTGGGGGGGCCTTGTATCGATTTGTGCACAATGGCACAAGTTGGGATGAAACAAAAATTGTCCCATCTGATGTGGCGATGAGCGATTTTTTTGGAACTGCAGTGGCCCTCGATTCTGGCTATTATTTCTGTACAGCACAGACATCTGACGAATTGGGTTTTGACAGTGGCAAAGGGTATGTATTCAAAGAAGCAGGGACAGCGATGGCGATTGCTCCTGAATTGCTTCTGGAAGATTTTCAGCTATTTCCCAATCCGGCCAGAGATGCGGTGCAAGTGTCTTTTCAGATGCAGGAGAGACATCCTTTGGAGATCCAATTGCTGAATGGACAAGGCCAATTGGTCTATGTCCGTAAGATCAGGCACCCGCTGGGGCAGCATGACATGACGATCCAAACTTCGGATCTGCCAGCGGGCTTGTACGTGCTCCGCATTCACAGCAATCAGCATTCAGTTGCGCATAAACTTCTGATTGGACAATAGAAAATCCCATGTCTGTACACGAATATCACTTCCTCACCAAATGGCGTCTGGAGGCTTCCCCTGAAGTTGTCTATCGTACCCTGGAAGATGTCGAACAATTGGCAGTCTGGTGGCCATCTGTCTATCTGGATGTGAAGGTCCTGAAGCCTGGAGGCGAGCGGGGCATCGGCAAGGAAGTCGCCTTGTACACCAAAGGTTGGCTGCCTTATACCCTGAAATGGCAATTCACTGTCACTGAAGCAGCGTTTCCGAAGGGATACAGTCTGCGTGCGAATGGAGATTTCGCTGGAACGGGAACCTGGACATTTACCCCTTTGGCAGATGGATATACTGAAGCCGTTTATGATTGGCGAATCAGCGCAGAGAAACCGATTCTGAAGTACCTCTCTTTTCTCATGAAACCCCTCTTCTCTGCCAATCACCACTGGGCGATGCGCAAAGGGGATGAAAGCCTGAAACTGGAACTTCAGCGGCGATTGAACCCTGATCGGATTGGTCAGATTCCCGGACCTCCGCCCCCAACATTTCCGCATAATCTTACCAATAACACAGTCTTTTGACGGTTGCTCAACTGCTATAGGGTAACGCAACATAAGTTTTTTCTTATTGCCCCCTCATACACAAAACAATCAATTCCCCAATGGCCTTTTCTCCTGGAAAGCAGAAATATGATCGCTAATCCGAACGCTTGAAGGGGATGACAAGTGAAAAGGGGGGTCTGCAACGTATCAAAAAAATTCATGTTACAGCATGCTAACCCAGACAGCTTGGCAAGGCTATTGAACCTGGTCCAAAGAATGATTTAAACACAATTTACCTACTCAATTTTTCAATGAAAAAGCAAATACTCTTTCTCATATGGCTATTCTTTCTGAATAGCATCCCTTCCCTTTTTGCTCAGAGCGAGATCTTCAATGTCTATCTAAGTCCACGCAATGTCGTGCCACCTGTCCGAAATGGGCAAGGGCTTGGAGACATGCGGATTTCCTATGATTCTGCCAATTGTAGCCTTAACTTTTTGGGAGGCTCACTCAGGGTAGAAGCAGGAGATACGATCCAGGATGTGATCCTTCAGGGATTGAGACCAGGACAGGCTAGGTTTGATATTGGGATTCCACCAGCCTTAAATATCAATTCAACTGTGATGTTTGATCCAGCTGCCCCTCACAAAGCTACCATTGGATTTGGTTCATCGATCAATTTCTCTTCAGATAACGATGCTGTGGCACTAAAGACTGCCTTCAGCAAGGATGCGATCTCTGTGGTGGTGTATACAAAAAAAGGTGGCGTTGTTCGTGGAGCCATACGAGGGGCACTTGGTAGGGATTTCGGCGTTTCAGGATTGGCTTCCTATACCGCCAATACCTATGGTAGCAATGTTGCTCCCCCTATCATCTCGGATGCCAAGGGCTCCTTTGAAGCCTTTACTGTCCAGAATAACCTTCTAATAACGGGTACGGTGAAGATGGAGAATGTTGAAGAAAGATTTGTCATGGCGACGCTTCGTACAGGGAAACCAGGCGAAAAAGGACAAGTCCTTGATACCTTAACGGCAAAAATTGATACAGTCAATGATTGTGTCATTTTTAATTTGAGAGACAATGGCACAATCCTGAACTATCAGCAACAGGATCTTCTGGGACGTGGGATGTTCCATATTGCCATCCACACCCAAGAACATCCGATGGGTGAAATCCGAGATCAATTACAGATCGCGACAAGTTCTTACCGAACCAGACTCACAGGCTTGCATGCAGATAGACGGACGTGTTCGGGAGGCAACGGGCAAGTTACCTTATTTGTCGAAAGAGATAGTATTCTGAATGTCGTTGGGGTGATCAATGACCTGGGAAAAGACTTCGCGGAAGCGGCTATATACTGTGGCGCACCTGGCCAGCCAGGCACCAAACTGTTTGACTTGACTTTTGGACCAGATTTTGGCTCAACGACCAGTGGAACCTTTGATCCATTTTTCAATCGATATGTGATGGATAGCCTCACCCAGGCCAAGCTTCGGCAAGGTTTGCTGTATGTCTATATCTCAACGGCATCATTTGATACCAAGACAGATCTTCGAGGGCATATATTTCCTGAATCCCAGATTCGGCTAGAAGGATTTTTCTCTGGAGATCAGGCCGTTCCTCCTACCAGAAATCAGACTACTGGAGAAATTGCCGTGAGTATCACAGATACTGTAGTCCATATTGAAGGCTCAGTGAATCCATCTAATCCTGGTGATACCCTGGCGCCGGAAGTAGTCTTTGGTTTACCTGGAAAAAAGGGAACAACAGCCCTTCCACTGACAGCATTGGGAGACACATTTGCGCAATCAGCGATTATTCCGGCAGACCAAAATCGATTTTCTATAACGTCTACGGAAGTCAGCAATTTTGTGCTAGGGAATGCTGCAATTGTCTGTCGGGGAGATACTTTTGCTGAAGAAGTTCGTGCAAACATTGGCATAGAAGCCAATCAGGCCTACTATGCCAGTATCTTTGGCACAGGTACCAGCCCAACGAATGAGACAGATGCCTCCGGGGGGATCCATCTCTGGAAAAATGGTAATCAAATCACCCTGGCTGGGAGTATCAGTGGTGTTTCTGGAGGTATAGATTCTGAAGGAGGATTGACCATTGGTACAGGATTTTTTGGCGATACTGTAGCATCAACAATGAAGGTCGCGCATCGGGAAGATCCTGTGTCAGGGGACATCAGCGTCAGTGCCGATACGGTGTACCAATTGCCAGGCAGTCAGGATGATAGCATCAAAAAGATGTTGTTGGGGGTTTCTGTCAAGCGAGACTTTGTGTTGGAAGAAATTCTGGGAGGCACCTTTACCTCAGCTGAAGGGATCAGCTTTTATGCCAACCTCAAGGGAAGCAATGAGGTTGATCCTGTCCGTTCTCCTGCCAGCGGGAAAGTCTTGTTTAATCTCTTTGGGAACACCTTGATCTATGCTGGAAAAGTTGAAAACCTGAAAGGAAAAACCATGCCTGATGGCAGTCGCATTTATATGGGCGCAGCTGGAAGTAATGGGTCTGAAGTAGGGGAAATGGTAGGCCTTTTTCCTGGAGGAAACCCGAAGACTGTCCACTATCACTCTTTGAATGGAGAGTTCGACAACTTTATAGAGCTCACCATGCAGCAAGTCGCAGCCTTGAAAGCGGGCCTGTTGTATATGAATATTTCGACAGATTCTTTTCCCGAGGGAGAAATTCGTGGACAAATCTTGCCCCTATCTAATGAAATCCCAACAGAAGCTCCTACGCTTAATTCCTCTACCACAATTCCTAGCCTGAACACCTTCCATGTGCAAGGATTTGACTTGAGCTGGTCTGCAGGATTAGACAATAATGAACAGAAGAATTATCTGCTGGAAATCGGAACAAATCCAATGCTCTCCAATCCCGCAATATTTGTCAATGTGCCAGCTGCAACCACTTACTCCCTACAACCCAATGATATTTTTGCGCTGGATGCGGCCCTGCTTCAGCAGATGGTAGCGACAGGGGATACGGCGATTCTGTATGGCCGGATCAGCCTTTCAGATGGGAGTGAATGCAAAGAAGGTATGATCGTTCCATTTGAAGTAATCCGCTTATCTCCCGCAACAGGAATATCGCGGGACCAATTTGAGGATATTTCCTTCAATTTTTTTCCCAATCCAGTAAGAGATATCCTGCATCTGAGTTTTGAGAGTCCTTCTCGAATAGCGGGGAGTTTGACTGTTCTGGATATAACTGGAAAACAACTGTACAAGGAAGTGATTACACTTTCTCCGGGTCCCCAGCAACACAGCCTGTTCCTTCATCAATTGTCAGATGGCTTCTATCAGCTTGTCATTGAGATTCAAGGAAAAGGAATCTTGACTGAGAAATTAATCATTCGACGATAACAATCTTTCATCAATACTCAACAAATCATATAATGAAAAAGCAAGGAACGCTATTCTTATTACTGGCCTTTCTTCTTGGTAGCATCCTCTGCACCTTTGGTCAGATAAAACACAATCATGCAGATGCTCCTCCCGGAATCTTTGATAAAATCACAGGAACATTACATGGCGATCAACCTGTATATGTTGGTGGTTTTGCCAATAAAGGGGGCTATGCAGCAGTAGGCTATACGGCAAGATTTGCCCAGCCATTTGATGATATTCTCATTATTCGCCTGGATCATGAAGGGAATGTGATCTATTCCCGAACCCTCCGCACGCCATCTGGTGAGCAGGCCCGGGGAATTAGCCGCCGCAACCAACATAACTTTTTTGTGGCTGGCTATGCGCCCCATCCTGGAGGAAATTTAGAATTTGATCCTGTTCTGATCAAAATGGACAATGATGGCAATACGATTTGGGCCAATACCTATGGAGATCCCGGAACGGGTTTCGGGGATCAATTCAGCGCTGTGACGCATGATGGGAATGGAGGAGCTTTCGCGACAGGACGGATGTACAGCAGTGTCCTGGCCACCAAAGTGGACTCTAATGGCAATGTACAGTGGGCAGGTACCCATGGCATGGGAGGAGGAAATTCTGTCATCCAAACAAGTGATGGCGGATATTTGATTGTGGGGGAAAACAGTGTACGCACCAAAGTCATCAAACTCTCAGCCAATGGCACCCGTGAATGGGTGAAAGAATACGGAAATGGTGTCTCGATGAGTGGCAAAAGTGTCGTGGAAAATGACAAAGGCTATCTCGTAGCTGGGGTTGCGAATCGGCCGCTCAGAGGGGATGATGGCTTTTTGATGCAATTGGACTTCCTCGGAGATACCATGTGGACCAAGGCTTATGGCAATCCTATCGACAATACCTTCTCGATGGTCGATCTCTTTGATGACAGCAGTGTGGCAGCAATGGCTATTGCTGGTACCTACCATCATGGCAGCAATGGCAACAAGCACTCCTGGATGATGACCCTGGATGAAGATGGAGATACCCTTGCCCAAAGCTTTTACCAATCTCGTTCAGGAGGGGTGGAATTAACAGGCGGAATCATCAACAATTATGGAGGGATTCTGGGAATTGGGTTAGATTTTGGCAGCTACAGACCCGGAGATGGGAACTTTTACTTCCTAAGTACAGATACCATTCTGCGCAGTGAAGGCTGTCCACCGATCAATCTGAATATATCAGATTTTACCATTGATGATATGTCGGTCACGATCACCAATGATACCGTATTCAATCCGCTGAGTCCGGAACTACTACCCATTACCTTTACAGTTCTCGATACCATGATTGATACGGACACCTCGATTGTAGGCGAATTTACCGGAGCTATCAAGCTGGATAATTTTCCCTTTACCAAAGCAATTATAGAAGTATATGGCGCACCAGATGGAGATACCTTATACCATCCTCTGGGAGATACGATCAAGGTCGATAGTACAGGGAAATGGAAGTGGGACTACAACCAATTGTTTGATTCTGAATATCCATATGGCGACAAAAGATGGCCCTCCTTCTATATTGCTGCAAGTCCTGATACCATTCCCAACCACAACGTGCTCAAGACCTATGCGCCTTTCGGTGTGCGTTGGTATGAGGCCACCAAACAGGAAATGAATGGATGCAAGGTCCAACAGATCCCTATCGATATGACTTCCTACCAACCCTATCCTTTAGGGAATGGGACTTTTGGCGGGCAAGTCATCGCAGGCAAAGACCATCCTGATCTGACATTAGAATCTCCTATTCCCAATATTCCCATCATCCTGAGAGATGAGAACCATATCGTCATAGGACAAAGCCTTACTGATGAAAATGGAAGGTTTCAGTTTGAGGATGTGCCTGATTTTCCAATAGGAAGAACCTATGAATTTGATATAGATATTCCAGCTCTAGCCCTCATCAATCCGCATGAAAACATCAGCCCTCATGCACGATTCTCAGGCGATCCTTCCTATGATTATGTTGTAGGACGAAACACCATCCTTGGAATCGTAACAACCGACACAACAACAGCTATTCACGATCCCCTGACAGATGTCTTTCAACTGTCTCTGGCACCCAATCCAGCACAAGAAGAGGTACGAGTAGAATTTCTGGTTCCCGAATCAGAAGCCAGTCTTGTCTTGACAGATATGCTTGGGCGAGAGGTGTATCGACATCATGAGAAGTTGGGAAGAGGCACACATTCCCTTCGCATTTCTCTAACA
This sequence comes from Bacteroidota bacterium, assembly GCA_039029315.1. GTDB lineage: Bacteria > Bacteroidota > Bacteroidia > J057 > J057 > JBCCCJ01. Next base: position 51,697 of record JBCCGK010000046.1, read on the forward strand.
ACTATGGATGCAGGTCTATATATCGCCAGAGTGGAGAGCACAACTCTTGGCATGCAGCTCCAAAAACTCCTCATTAAGTGAGGATTAAGGCGTTTCAGTGAGCCCGCCAGCAAGGGCGGGAGGATAGAGCTGTTTATACTTTCTCTCAGGCATAGAATTTCCCGACTTATCAAGGTTTCTGATAAGCCTGTGGGACGAAGAAGGCAAGTTTTCCCATCGTTTGCTGGTCCATAGATGTTATCTTGAGATGCCTGCGGTATTTGCCTTTGCCTTCCAACAGCTTCTCAGGATCATTCATGAGATAGCCATTGCCGAACTCCATAGAGACATGATGGGTATAGGCAAAAAGGCCTGCAAAATCTTCTTCCAACGAAAACAAGATGCCTCCATACATCATACGTTCCTTAGCGTCGGGATACTGCTCAAACAAGATGGCTCTGGCAGCCAGGATGATTTGATATTTTGGAGAATCGACGATCTGAAGATTGTCGAGAAAAGCCTGCACTTTCTGATCGGATGAGGTAGACATGTGATTGACACATTGACAATTGAGACAATGAAGATATGGCAGGTTGGATTCTCTGGAACAAAGGTAGGGATTTTCAGGAACTATAGGATGGGCTCATCAATTTTTAGATGCTGGGAGACACTGATTAAGGTCTGTTTCTGTTCATCCTTTTCTGTATTGACAATCTTATTGGATACATACAGGTAATTCCAACAAATGATGGCACTTTTAATCAGTCGTTTGCAGGCCTCAGCAATGCGTTGTTCGTGCCTATTTGGGAAAATCATTCTCCCCCATTGGCGAAAAAGACAGCCTTTGAAAGACGGTTAGATAATTCTACTTTGTTGAGTTGTCGCTGAACGATTTGTCTAAACTCCAGGTCATCAACGTACTGAAGGATATAGATGCTTTTAATGATCTTGCCATATTCTTTGAGCGTCTGGTATACCGGGTGTTGCCCTGGAGATTTCAGATATCTATTTCAATGATTTAAGAATAGCCATAAAAGCAGGAAAAGGAGATATGAAGCCTTGCATTTATCCGAAAAGGAGATGATAGCACTAAAAGAGTTGGTAAATAAAATCGATTTTGAAATCAATCAGAATTTGGATCGGCATTCTCATGAACTAATCATCCAAAATTTAGAACTAATATTAAAATATTGCCATCGGTATTACGACCGTCAATTTTATTCCAGGACCATTTTAAATAAAGACTTAATCGCTGAATTCGAACAATTTATTAAGAACTACATTTCCGCCGAAAAATTATTAGAAACCGGGATTCCAACAGTTCAGCAATGTGGTGATGCCTTGAATATGTCTGGACACTACTTAAGTGACATGCTGAGAGCAGAGACAGGTAAAAGTGCCAAAGAGCATATCACCACGGCAGTCATAGATAAAGCAAAAATACAGTAATTAAATTCACCAGAATCTGTTAGCAGAATTGCTTATGATTTGGGATTTAAATATCCGAATCATTTCAGCAAGTTGTTTAAAGCACAAACCGGAATGAGTCCAAGCGAATATAGAAGGTCAAACTAACCTCTGCAGAATGTAAGTGAGTTTAACATTAGAAGGTTGAAAAGAACAGAGGGGTTGGAATGGGTTATAGAATTTAGCCCAGTATTTCAACCTCAAACTCGCATAGAAAATTTGAATTGTTAATGTAGTCATTCAATTTCCACTGCCCTTCGTCCATGCTCAACGACAAAGTTGGCGCGAGTGATCAATGGCGCTCCTCGTTTCGTAACAAATTCGACAGCCTGAAAATCGGTCTTCCATTCGCTGGGGGTGACCACACATTTCACATATCCGCGTTCGCGGGAATGAAACTTCAGGAAGGGGTTATCGCGCATGAGGCCCTCGTATCCATCCGGTTTCAGCGAACCGTCACCGCCGGAAGTAATGGAAGTCCCTACGAACTCCACACCCACGGTCTTTTCTTCAGGTCGGCTATAATCTACTTTCAGTTCGTTGACCCAATTGGAGTGGATATCACCCGTCAATACGATGGGATTGGATATGTTCTCATTTCCCAGGAAATTCATCAACCGTCTTCGGCTTGCATCGTATCCCGGCCACTGATCGACGGAAAATCTTTGCCCTGCTCCGGGATCCCGATCGATGCTCGCCATCATAACCTGTTGTGCCAGGACATTCCAGCGGGATTTCGAGCTCCGCAGTTGTTTTGCCAGCCATTTTTCCTGCCTGGTGCCCAGCATCGTAGCCTTGGGGTCGAATACAGCGTCACATAGTGGGCCACTTTTATCACCACAGGGTTGATCGGTGCGGTATTGGCGGGTATCCAGAACATTGAATTCGAGTAATCGGCCGAACTGTATGTTGCGATACAACTTCATATCCGGCCCACGCGGGATGGCTGCCCGCCGCAACGGCATGTGCTCATAGTAGGCTTGGTAGGCATTCGCACGACGCAAGAGAAATGCTTCCCGCGCAATGCCCGCCTCTTCCGACACGGCATTTGCATAGTTGTTGTCAAACTCGTGATCATCCCAGGTGAGGATCCAGGGAGCGGCGGCGTGAACGGCTTGCAGCGCCGGATCCATTTTGTATTGAGAGATGCGTCGCCGGTAATCATCGAGGGTTTGGATCTCTTCCCCAATATGTTTTCGGACGCGACCGTCTTTTCCCGCGTATTCGTAAATGTAATCCCCCAGGTGGATGACCAGATCCAGCGACTCCTCAAGCATGTGTTCATAGGCAGTGAAGTAGCCAGATTCGAAATGCTGGCAAGAGGCGAAAGCGAACTGGAATTTGTCTATCATCGCTTTTTTAGCGGGAGTTGTCCGCGTCCGCCCGACAGGACTGACTTCGCCACCGGCTTTAAATTGGTAGAAATACCAACGATCCGGTTCCAGACCCTGCACTTCTACGTGAACAGAATGAGCCAGCTCCGGTGTTGCAATCTCCTGCCCGGCAGCTACGACCTGTGACATGTTTTCATCTTTGGCCACCATCCAATCGACGGCGACATTGATCAATGGCATTCCGCCGCCCTCCAGCGGTTTGGGGGCAAGACGGGTCCACAATACAAAACCATCGGCGGCCGGATCTCCTGACGCAATGCCCAATTGGAAAGGATAATCCGAGAAGGGAAGGCGTTTTCGAACCAACGATTGAAGTGGAAAATCGATCAATAAGGGCCAGGCTGCCGCTGAATAGAAGCCGGCTCGGAGGAGCGTACGTCGGCGTCGGCGATTTTCTATTAAAAAACTTGAATGTTTGTCCGGCATGTGTAGGAGATGAATTGGCCTGCAATAATTGAACTTCAATGTACGGAACTTTTGACAAATCCTGATCATTACCCCTGTTGCAATCGAAACACATGCGGCCAACAAAAGACAATCACAGAATTCGTTAAAGGATGGCTGCAGGTGTTACAACCAGAGAAATCTGTTGCCGCTCCTGCTGCGAATGCGATGTTGTATTAATTGTTGCCCTCTGGTTGCTGACTTGCACCGCTGATCGAAAGAAGGAGCAGGCAAGCGAGGAGGGTGTGAGATTCTACGTCTATGTCGACTGCAATGAGATAGCCACATTGTTTAAGAAAGTTGAGCTGTCGTTCTCTGGCTCCCATATTCAAGATTTTGTTGTTTGCCCATAGCCTGCTGCCACAGCTTTGGTGAGGACTTCTAGGATAAAATCTGTTTTTCCCTCCAAATATTCAGCAATGCCATCTCGATTGTGTGCTTCCAGTTTCAATTTCAATTCGCCATACGCCTGAGAAACTGCCGGATGATCTCGAAGATAATCCCGGAAAATCAGCAAGCGTTGTCCATGAATATTGTTGCTTTCACAGACATGTGCCTTATGTGTCCGCTGACCATCCACATCCTTGCTGAAGTAGTGCCGACCTACCAAACCGCATTCCCCTCGAACCTGATAGCCTAGTTGATGCATCCCTTCATTGATGGCCTCAATATGTGCCAGAGAAGGAATGATGATCAGTAGATCGATTTCAGGCTTGGCAGTAAGGCCAGGAACAGCCGTACTGCCGACATGGTAGATTTCCCGAAAATAAGGACGAATAAACTGAGATAATTGAGCCTTTTCTTCTCGAAATCGCTTTGGCCAGTCATCAGAGTAAGGAACAATAGGAGAGGTGAGAGGCATGGGATGTTGTGTTTAATACATGCTAAAGACGATCGTCAAGCCTCACCTGTTGGAACGAACACAGAGACACGGAGACACAGAGCGATTGCTAATCAGCTGATTATCTCTGTAACTCATTACCTCTGTGTTCTATTGCCTCCTATCTCTGTTTCTCAAATGGCCTCAGCTGATCCTCTCATCTTCCTTCCGAATTCCAAGAAATCGCAGAATTTTCTGGATCAATCGCTTGAACCAGGAAGATGTTTGAGGCTCATCAAAAACTGATCGAGATTCTGCACTCTTGGGGGGCTTCTCATTGATATGACTTACTGCCTCAGAAAGGTCAGCCGCAGCCCCGGATTCTTCCTTTTCCTGAATGGGAGCTCCAGGAGCCTTATCATGCCCCATGATCACAAATGGATGATCATAGGTGTCAAAGCCTTGCGGTGGGTGAAATTCAAAATTTTTGCCTTGATATTGAACTCGGATATAACAGTTCTTGATGGGTTGAGTGCCATTCTTGATCCTGGGATAGGGAAGAAAACAGGATTCAAAAGGATCAACCCGATCGCCAGTCGAGTTCGTAGGCATGGGCGCAAAGTTGGTAGAAGATCCGCCTTCTCCCATCAAATAGGTAGCCGTAGACCTGGCATCGAGATAATGAATTCTGAACCAAACCCCTTCTTTGGTATAAATGATGTCCTTAATCATGAGCCCATCTTCCTCAAAGTGCCAGGGTTTCCCTTTTGGCAAGTGTTCTTGAAAATAGCCGATAATAAATGGACCCTGTGCTGTCGATTCTTTCTCCAAATCTCCCTCCAATACATGATCGACGGTTTCCAGTGGATTTTCTTTGGTTTCAATATTATATCTGATTTCTACCCGATATTTCAGATCCCAATCATAATGTTCTCCTTTTGCCCAATGGATATCAATAAAGGGAATTAAGACGCGCATGGGTTTGGACAGATCCAACTCCAGTGTTCCTCCTCCATACATGGTATAGGTTACATGATGTTGGTTTTCCTCTCTATGTTCGGACCCCTCTCCATGATGGGGCATCCCAATAAAGATTTGTGCATCTACACTCGTGACCTTCTCGGGCGGATTGCACTTGGCGAAATTGAAAATAAAGTAGAAGCCTGGATCGGCAATATTTGCTTTGTTACAGGAGACTATGGTACCTTTGGTCTTTTTTTTCACCGCTCCCTTATTGTCCCCTGTCTCCTTCCACGAAGGATCTTCACAATTAACCTCATCTTCAAATTCATATGTATGACCATCATAGTCGAATTTTTGTTTGCCATCTTCTACGTAAATATTACACTTTAACCCACCTTCGTGGAATTGAAAATAAAGGCCTGTTGATTCTGCCATAATGTGTTGTTTTAGGGCTTGAAACGAAATATTCAGATTGTTAATCGGACAATTTTTTACGAAATTTGGGGGTTGCAGAAAGAACTTTCATTCAAACGTGTAGCTTACATTATCTGTATGCTAACCTAATGAAAAAATTAACACTTGAACAAAATAATTTAAAAATTGAGAATATTCCGAAGCTACATTATTGGAATTAGCCTATTATCTTTGGGTTTTGATCTTTTTGCTCAGTCTTTTCTTATTGATAGCTTGAATCAACAAGCCTATCTGTCCTACCGAGAGGATGTTGAAGAAGCCAAAACCCTGGCTTATCAGGCTTTGACCCTGGCAGAAAGAGCACAGTTGACACCTCAAATCGTAGACAGTTATATCAATCTAGGTCGTTGTTTTCGCCTTAGTAATCAATGGGATTCAGCTTATCAGGCTTTGGAATTGGCAATAAAGCTGGGTAAGGAGGTGGGGTATAATAAGGGCTTGATACAAGCAACCAATAACCTTGGCATTTGCTATCGTGTACAGGGCAAAACGGAAGAAGCTCATCCCTGGTTCGAACAAAGCCTGGCAATTGCCCAACAGATTGGAGATCAAAAAGGAGAGGCAAACGCCCTGAACAATTTATTTGTGGTTGCTCAGGAACAGGAAAAATATGATTCTGCCTTTGTGTATTTAAGTGGCGCGATGCATGTTTATCAGCAAATTGGAGATAGTAGTGGAATTGCCCGAATATATGCGAATCAAGCATTTATGTTTAACCTGTTAGAACAAAATGATTCGGCGATATTCTATACCTTCAAGGCTTTGCGAATTCAAGACGCCTTGGGCCTGACTTATCAACAAGCAGATAGCTACAATCTCATAGGAGATTTGTATGCTGAAAAAGGGCAGCACAATGAGGCACTTGAATACTGGGAACAAGCCCTGGAATTGTTTCATGAAATAGGAGATCTCACGGAGTTAGCCATTACATACAACAATATTGGCTCTGCGCTTGTTCTGCTGAAGAAATATCCTGAAGCAAAACCCTATTTAGAAAAAGGGATTGAGCTTGCTCAGCAAACAGAAGACCCCTTTATGATTGGCAGTACCCTGGTAAGCCTGTCAGGATGGTTTATAGATCAGGATCGAGAGGTTCACCTTGCAAGAGGAATGCTGGAGGAAGCAGTAATTTATTTGCAAGAAGCGAATTCAAATAATCTGGCAGATGCCTACAATAGTCTGGGGCGATTGGAAATGCAACAGGGCAAAGCAAATGAAGCAAAAAAATGGTTTGAGAAAGAATTGGATCTGGCAAGGGAGTCAGAAGACCTCCAGAACCAATCCATCGCGTTGTACAATTTGGTAACAGTATATGAATCGCAGGGAAAATCCCAAGAAGCACTTGGCACCCTCTGGCAATATCAGGATGTAAAGGATAGCTTGTTACGAATCGAGACGGAGGAGAGTTTTAATCAGGAACGTGTAAAATATGAAACGGAGAAAAAGGAAAAAGAGAATCTCCAACTCCAATACGATCTCAGCCAGTCTGAATTAGCTACTGCTGAGCAAAAAGCGCTGCGCAACCAAATCATGGGCATTGCAGCCATTGTATTGCTTCTCAGCCTGGGCGGCTTCATTTGGTATCGCTATCGCCAGCGCATCCGCATCAAAGAGCAGAAGATGGCTTTGGAACAGGAGCGTGCCCGCAAGGAACAAGAACGCAAAGAAGCCGAAAAACTACGGGAACTGGATGCCATGAAAACCCGTTTTTTTACCAATATCTCTCATGAATTCCGTACACCGCTGACCTTGATTCTGGGACAAAATGAGCAACTTCAGTCAGCCATCGATGATCAGAGGCTTCAGAATCGTCTGGATATGGTTGGGCGAAATGGGCACCGCTTGCTGGATCTGGTCAATCAGGTGTTGGATGTCGCCAAGATCGAAGCAGGAGGCATGGAACTGGAAAGAAGTCGACTGGATGCCATTCCTTTCCTGAAACACATGCTCTATTCTTTTGAGTCAATGGCAGAGGAAAAAGAGATCGATCTGATCTTTGAAAGCAACTTGCAGGATCTAGACACTGCCTTTGATCATAAAAAGATCGAACGGGTGATCTTCAATCTGCTCTCCAATGCGATGAAATTCACCCCTGCTGGCGGAAGCGTCCGCATGCAAGTGCAAGAAAAGGCTAAGCAATTACACATCGCCATCACAGACTCAGGCGTCGGCATCAAAGCCAACCAGCTTCCCTATATTTTTGATCGTTTTTATCAGGCAGACAGCAGTGACAATCAGCCCCAGCCCGGAACAGGAATTGGTCTGTCTCTGGTGAAAGAGCTGGTAGAGCTGCACGGAGGAAATATCTCCGTGGACAGCGAATTGAATCAGGGAACGACCTTCCGGATTGCTTTGCCGATTCCAGAGAACCTATCGGATTATGAGGCAGCTGTTCCAGAGAATCACTTGAATCCAGAAGCCTTGCCTAACAAAACGATTGCGAATACAGAGAATACACCCTACCAGGATAAGAAAACAGAGCACATTCTCCTGATCGAGGACAATCCAGATGTGCGCGCCTTTGTGAAGGAACAGATCCGCAGCTTTGGCTATCAGGTGTCAGAAGCCAGCGATGGGCAGGAAGGACTGGAAAAAGCCCAGGAAATTATCCCCGATCTGATCATCTCGGATATCATGATGCCCCGTCTGGATGGCTATGGCGTCGCCAAAGGCCTGAAAGAAGACCAGCGGACCAGCCACATTCCTGTTGTCCTGCTGACCTCTAAGGCTTCCGATGAAAGCAAAATCGCCGGCCTGGAACTTGGTATAGACGACTATTTGCTCAAGCCCTTCAATGCCAGAGAACTGGAGATTCGCATCAGGAATCTGATTGAGCAGCGCAAGCGATTGCGGGAACGCTTCAGTTCCGCCACCATCATTCGACCCAATGAGGTCAGTGCTGTCTCCATGGACCAGAGCTTCCTCAAGAAGGTATTGGAAAGCATCGAGAGCAACCTGAGCGATGAGCAATTCAGCGTGGAAGTGTTGGGCAAGCAAGTAGGCTTGAGCGTCAATCATCTCAACCGCAAATTGAGTGCTCTGATTGATCAAACCGCAGGGAAGCTGATTCGCTCGATGCGCCTGCAGCGAGCCGCTGATCTGATCAAACAAGAAGCGGCCAGCATCTCCGAGATTGCTTATGATACCGGCTTCAGCAGTCCTGCTCACTTCACCCGAAGCTTCAAGCAGCAATTTGGTATGTCCCCGACGGCTTATCAGAAGTCGGGTGGGTGATTGGAGATTGATCTTGCTTTTTCATTGCCCCCCCTTTTCGGTCTCGATATATCGGGATCCCCCCTCACGAAGTTGTACTAGCGAGCGTGTAGCTGCTTTTCACTAGAAAATGGCCTTGCGGGTATCTCCCTCAGGAGGGAGATGGTCCGTGTGACAGAGGAAGGAATATAGAAAGCCTTTCAAAGGGCGCGGCTTGCCTGAGAGAGGTCCCAGCATTATAGCCCGCTCCCCTGGCACGGTGGAAACAGAGGGAAGTATCTAGCAAGAAAAATGAGTAGTGGTTCAACTGTAATGCTAATCTTCCGATAGAATATTTGTAGAGATGATCGGCAGACCATCTCTCGCTTTGCCTATCGTAGCTAGGAAGGCATTCTCTTCGATAACGTCCCACCTAGCAATGGTCTGCCGATCATTGCTACGTACCATGACAGCCTTACATGTGTTGCACTACCGAAAAATGAAATAATCCCGACTGATCAGAAAATCCTTTAATCAGGCACTTCCCGCATTAGTTTTTCCCCAAAAACCCCCTCATACACCCAAAAAGTGAAAATTAACAAGCATAGGGTGAAAAATGTAAAGCCTTTCCTGCCCCTGAAAGAGAGCTTTGTAATCGTTGGAAGGAACCAACAAACTGTTTCACAACAAAACCCTTATCACAGATGCAAAGCTATAACATTCTCATTGTCGAAGACGAGATTCTGGTCGCTGAATTGATCCAAAGATATCTGCTAAAAAAAGGATATAAAGTAGCAGGTGTGGCCACTACTTATGAGGAAGCGGAACATCTGTATGCGCAGACAAATCCAGATTTGGTCTTGATCAATATGCACTTGTCAGGTTCATGGAATGGAATCGAGTTTGCTTCTTTCCTGAAAGAACAGCAACATCCTGTACCTTTCATTTTCATGGCCTCCCAACTCGATTCGGACAGCCTAAATCTTGCCAAAAAGACCTTCCCGGCTGCTTATTTGGCCAAGCCTATCAACAAGGAGAATTTATATGCCAATATCGAAATCGCCATGTACAAACATGTCTCCTCCGCCAAAGAGGAAAAAGGCAGCAGCATAAGCGTCAGTGATGGCAAACATCATATGGAGATCTCCTGCAAGGACATCCTTTTTCTGAAAGCAGATCATATCTATGTGGAGATCCAATTGAAGAGTGGCAGATCCATCTACACCAGAACCCCACTGTCCAAACTCATCGAGCAACTGCCCACACGCTGTTTTGCCCAAACCCACCGAAGTTATGTGATCAACCTCTGCCAGGTAACAGAATGGAATCCCATGAATTTGCACATCCAGGACCAAATCATTCCCATCAGTCGATCTCGGAAAAGGCAGATCCAGGCACGATTGAAGGCGATGGGGTGAGAAATGTGCTTTTGTTATGAAGGATTGAACTTCAGAATAGCTTTTACTTTGAAGAATTATCCATGAAAAGGCTAACTTATTCATCTGAATATGAATCATTATGGCCACATCCCTTGATCAAATCAATCCTAAGTCTAAATCTGCTTATATCTATCAATGGCAGATTTTTCTTTACAATCAAGGCTTTACCATTGTAGGGACAGCCGATAGTTTGTGGGGGCAGCACACCTCTACTGCAACCGAGGAATTTCAAAGCAAATATGGACTTGGACATCCCACATATAAGGGAACAGGGGATGTGTATGCTGATGCTGCAACGATTCAGCAAGCTCAGAAGCTTGGTTTCGATTTTCCTGTCATTCCCAACCTGGAGATTCCTGCTCAATCTAATTCTGTCCTTGATATATCGCATTACCAGGGGACAGTTGACTTCCAAAAAGTCTATGAGGCAGGCATTCGTGCAGTTGTCAATAAATGCACGCAGGGAACAGACCCCTATCTCAACGATTCTAGCTATAGCACGAACAAAACGCAAGCCCTGAAAGCAGGATTGTTGTGGGGGGCTTACCATTTTGGTGTTAAGTCTACTGATAGTAGCAATGGTGGTACAGCGCAAGCCAATTATTTCCTTGACCATGTAGGGAAAGATGGAGACACTGTGTTGGCGCTTGATTGGGAAAATATAGGTAGCAGGATCATGTCAGTGAGTGAAGTTGTGGATGTTATCAATACCATTTACAACACCACAAATATCTATCCCCTATTGTATACTCGTAAAGACATCATTGTTCGTAGTGGAGCGACTTCCAGCCAATTGGACATATTGAAACAATGTCCGCTGTGGTTATCTGCTTATCCCTGGTCTCCTCCCGGAACCCTCAAAATGCCTGTCCTACCAAGTGGATGGAACTCTTATACCATCTGGCAATTTTCGGATGGAACGCATGGACAAGGTGCAGTACCTGTAAATGGCATCCATGGCCCTTGCGACAGAGACATATTCAATGGGTCAGAAACTGACTTGACCTCGTTTTGGACTGCGAATCAATATTAAGTAGGTGTATTAGAAATGAAATGCGGGGCAACAGGATTAGATAGGGCTTTCATTGCCTTGATCACCTCTTTTTTGCTAATCGTGATATCCATACTATTTCTTTCTCAGAAGGTAGAGAATTCTCCACATGTGATCCAGGAGAAAGATGTCTTTGTCCCAAAATCAGACTGTATACTTTCCTGGACAAAAAGACAAGGAGGGCAGTGTCAGAAGAAGCGTTGACCATTCATCCCCTCCAGCTACCACTCATCACTTTTTGAGAGCACGGTGCCCTCAGAATCGTATTCTTGCTTAAAATCAAATCCATTATGACAAAGCATTTATTCATTCTTTTTTGCATCATGCCTATTCTCAGTATGGCCCAAGACATTACTGGTACCTGGAACGGACTCCTGGAAGTCCCCGGAGCAAAACTCAGAGTTGTATTTCATATTGAATCGAATGGAGAAGAATATTCCACGAAAATGGACAGCCCTGATCAGGGAGCATTTGGACTGGCTACTGACGAGACTACCTGGGACAATGGCACCCTCACCCTCAAAGCTTCTGCTCTTGCAATGGTTTATGAAGGCAAATGGGATGAGGAATCAGAAGGATTCACAGGGACATTCAAACAAGGAGGCGGTGCTTTTCCCCTGAGTCTTTCCAGAGAGGAAGTCAAAAAAGAGGAAGAAGAGCCAAAGCCTAGACCCCAGGACCCCACAGATTTTCCTTACAAACAAGAAGCAGTCAATTTCACAGTGCCACAAGGAGGGCATACAATGGCGGGCACCCTAACGATTCCCTCAGATGGACAGTTTGAACAAGTCGTGGTATTGATTTCAGGTTCCGGCCCTCAAAACCGAAATGAGGAACTACTCAACCACCGTCCCTTTCTAGTCCTGTCAGACCATTTGACCCGACAAGGAATCGCTGTCCTGCGATATGATGACAGAGGGGTAGGGGAGTCTACAGGAAAATTTGGCACAGCCACCAGTAGAGACTTTGCGAATGATGCATCGGCAGCAGTGGCTTATCTGGCCTCCCGATCAGATATGAATGGCAAAAAAATTGGATTAGCCGGACATAGCGAAGGAGGCATGATTGCCCCAATGGTTGCCAGCGAAAACGAACAAGTAGATTTCATTGCCTTATTGGCAGGCCCCGGCATTCCGATTCCAGAGTTGATGTTGCTACAAACAGACAAGATTGCAGAGGCAGGCGGAGCATCAGAGGAAGAGCGTGCGACCAATAAGAAGGCGTCAGCTCAGGCATTTTCCTTGGTGAAGAAACATCGGACGGCCTCAACAGAAGACTTATCAGAGATTCTAACCAGCTTTTTGGAAGAAGAATTTGCTTCCTTGAGTGAGGAGCAGAAAAAGGAGATCGGAGACAAAGGCATCTTCATCCAACAGCAAGTCAAAACACTGCTTACGCCCTGGTTTCGCTACTTTCTTACCTTCGAGCCAGATGACTATCTCTCCAAGGTGAGCTGTCCCGTTCTGGCTGTCAATGGAGAATTGGATCTACAGGTTACCTCAAAGGAAAACCTGAATGGCATTCAAAAAAGTCTGGAAAAAGCGAGAAACAGGCAGGTGACCATCCATGAATTCAAGCAACTCAATCATTTGTTTCAAAAGTCTACAACTGGAGCTCCTTCTGAGTATGCAGACATCGAAGAAACCTTCAATCCAGAAGCATTGAGTTTCATCTCTGACTGGATTCTCAAGCAGAAATAAAGAAAAATCCCGTACTTCCCCTATGATCAAAACCGGAAATCAAGCATTTTGGAAAGCTCAGGTACTGGGCTGGGGGCTCATTGCTGGATCGAATCTGACGGCTCAGGCGATGGCTGGTTTACCGCTCAAGCTCTTGCTGAGTAATGCGATCCTGCCTTTTATCGTTGGCTTCCTATTGACGACAGTTTATCGGTTTTTGATCAGGGATCTTCCCTGGAGAAGGTGGAGATTTCGACAAGTATTTTTGCTGTTGATTGTCTCTACCTTCTTGTTGACAGGGCTATTTATGGGCTTGATATTGCTGAGCATTTATGTCCTGTTCCCACAAGCTGGACTGATGAGTCTTCCAGCCTTTTTCTCCAACTTTACGATTTTCTTCCTGGTGCTTGGATTATGGAACCTCATCTATTTCTGGATACACTATTTCAACAACTGGAACCGGGCAGAGATTGAGAAATGGCAGTTGGCAGCAGAAATGAAAGATGCACAATTGGGCTCGCTCAAGGCACAAATCAATCCGCATTTTGTCTTCAATGCCCTGAACAACATCCGCGCCTTGATTCTGGAAGATCCGGATCGCGCAAGAGATATGCTGCTGAATTTCTCGGATCTGTTTCGCTATTCGCTCACACATACCGATCAACTCAAGGTAGAGCTGGAGGAAGAAATCGACATCGTCAATCAATATCTGGAACTGGCTTCGATTCAATATGAGGACAAACTCAGGTATCAATTGGACATAGAAGAAGGCTTGCAATCCATTCAGATTCCCCCAATGGTTCTGCAATTGCTGGTGGAAAATGCCATCAAACACGGAATTTCTCAAAAAAAGGAAGGGGGAGCAGTCTCAATCCATATTCACCAACAAGCTTCCTTCCTGGACATTATCGTGAAAAACAGCGGAAGATTGCTGAATTCTGCTCAGCTAGGAGAGAAACTAGGTGTAGGCCTGGAAAATATCAGAAAGCGACTGGACCTGATTTATAATGGAAAGGCCAGCCTCGAAGTAAAGGAAGAGCAAGAATTTGTTGTCGCCTTAATCAAAATTCCCCTCTGATGCCCATTTGTCTGGTAGTAGAAGATTCGCGTTTGGCGAGAAAAGAATTGCTGCATCTGCTGGCTGATATTGGTCTGTTTGATCAAATCCTGGAGGCAGAGGATGCTGACATGGCCCAGAAATTATTGGCAGAAGAAGAACCAGATGTCTTATTTCTGGATATTCATTTGCCAGGACAGAATGGCTTCGAGTTGCTGGAAAGTTTGGATCAGATCCCTCATGTGATTTTTACCACCGCTTATGATGAATATGCCATCCAGGCCTTCGAATTCAATGCCATAGATTATCTTCTGAAACCAATCAAGCGCGAACGCCTGGAAAAAGCCATTCAGAAGCTGAATCTGGTTGTGAAGAAAGACCAGAAGATCCGCACTGTCCAGCAGCAGGTATTTGTCAAGGATGGGGACAGGTGTTGGTTTGTGAAATTGGATGAAATTCGCATGTTTGAATCAGTGGGAAATTATTCGCGGGTATATTTCAAGAGTGAAAAACCTCTGATCCACAAATCCTTGAATTACCTGGAAAAAACCCTGAATGGCGATATGTTCTTCCGAGTCAATCGCCAACAGATCATCAATCTACAGCATGTGGATAGCCTTGACACCTGGTTCAGTGGCAAACTGAAAATTCGCCTGAAAAATGGAGAAGAAGTGGAAGTCTCCCGCCGACAATCGAATCGAATCAAAGCGATGTTTAGTTTGTAGATGTAACCCGGAAGATCTGAGGAATTCTGCCTGCGATTCCTCTATGATCTGTAAGTAAGGGGACACATGTATGTGTGAGGGATATAGGGGGAATAAGGGAGAAATCTCACCAATCAAGCCATTATATCCCCTATTTCCTTTGTACCCAAAATCAACCCTAATATTGTCCATCTACCTACTTGATCATATCAACTTACACTCCAGCGCTTTCAATACCAATCCTACGGAATTTCGAACGCCAAATTTGCTGATCAGGTGCTTCCGATGTGTCTGCACAGTATTCTTGCTGATGAAGAGTTTTTCGGCAATTTCTTCCGTTGTACACTCTTCTGCAATCAATGCCAGTACTTCCAATTCTCGTTGAGTCAACTGGGGAATATAACTGGATGAAAGGGGCTTGGCAGCTGGATCTGCACTCAGTTCTGACAGATAGGCTTCCCGTATCACTTCCCCAATATAGCGCTTCCCTTCATGAACCTGCTCGATGGCTGTATGGATTTCCCTAAGATCTGCATTCTTGGAGACGAAGCCCATTGCACCTGCCTTGAAGAGATTCTTGACAATGCTGACTTCTTTATGGGTGGACAATCCCACAATGGTCAGATCTGACTGAATCTGCAACAATTCTTTGGTACACTGAATGCCATCCATGCCGGGCATGCCGATATCCATCAGGACCACATCTGCCTGTTGATTCTGAACTGTGTCTATAGCCTCTTGTCCAGAATGTGCCATCCCAATACACTCCAGGTTGGATTTTGTATTCAAGTAATCGAAGAGAGCTTGTGCCAGAATTTTGTGATCATCCACGATGAATACCCGAATCATGCTGTGAGGGGAATTAAGATATGAAAGTGTGAACCATTTGTTGTTGTCAGGGTGACAACTCCTTCCAGGTAATTGATTCTGGACTTGACATTTCGAAGGCCCATGCTATTGCCTTCCTCCCATGCGTTGTCCTGCATGCCGACCCCATCGTCCCGAATCTCGATCTCGAGCATATCCTCCATCACCCTTGTACTAAGATGTACTTCTGTGGCCTGGGCATGTTTGACGATATTCTGCACCAATTCTTGAAAAATGCGATACAGCATGATCGTTTTTTCTTTGGAAGTAATCTGCTCAAGACCTTGTAGGTCATGCGATACGCTGATCCGGGCAGCCCGAAGATCCTGACATAGGTCCACGACTGCCCCCTCCAGACCGGACAAGCCAAAGGCGAGGGGAGTCATATTGTGACTAATCCGCCTGATTTCATCAGAGACATGTCCCACCATGCTGTCTAGTTGTTCACTGATATTCTCGACTACAGAGAGATTCTCCTGTATCGTCAGTATTTTTATTTTAATGGCAGCCATCATGGACCCAATATTGTCATGGAGGTCTCTTGCGATCCGAAGTCTTTCTTCTTCTTGACCTTCCAGAATAGATTGCAAGGAGACAAACTGCTTCTCGCGATGGAGGCTGGCTACTTCCATTTCGAGCCGTTTACTTTTTTCTTCTAGAATATCTGCTTTATAGGTCTGTTGTCTTGAACGGAGGTAAAACCCGAGGATGCCAATCCCAAGAACAGACGCCACAGCCAATAACAGCAACCACAGATTTTTGAGTTCCAATTGTTGGGTTTGGATCTCCTGATCTTTCTTTTCGGCTTCGTATTGTTGGATGGCATTGGACAGATGTTTGCTTTTCTCTGCATTGGAGATAGAGTCTTGATAGAAGTAAAACTGTCCAAAGTAGGAGAGAGCAGAATCTGCTTTGCCCAATCCGATATAGGCTTCGGAAAGGTACTGAAGAAGATCTGCTTTTAAGGAAAAAAAATGATGAGCTTCGACCAGAGGCAGGGCTGTCTTGAGATAAGAAAGGGCTTCTTCATATTGATGGCTCCGAAGCTTGGACTTTCCCAAGCCCTGATTGATCACTGCTTGATGGTAATTGTCTTGAGCCGCGGGATGATGCATCATCGACTGAAAAATACGGTTTGCTTCAGCAAATTTGTTCAAATCAATCTTGGTATTGGCCAAATTGAGACTGATCAACACAAAGTAATCCTGAAACTCCGGCTTCTTGTCCAGTAATTGCACAGCCTTGCTCAATAAGGCATCACTTTTGTCCAACTCGCCTCGCCAGGTATGAATGTGACTGATGCTGTTCAGGGCAATGGCTGTGCGTTTGGAATCTTTTAAGTGAGAAAAAATTGAGTAAGATTTGTTGAAATAGGTGAGGGGAAGAGAATCGTTCCCCATTTTTTCATAAGATACCCCAATACTATTATAGATCGATCCCATGCGTACAGAATCGTTCACCGATTCAAAGTATCGAATTGCCAGAAGCAATTCCTCGATGGCCTGTTCGTACTCTGCTAGTCTTACATGAATATTGCCTCGGTAGGCATGCCCCAATGCCTCCTTGAAGGGGAGACCTAATTGCTGAGCCAATGCGAGATATTGATCAGCATACCCCATGGCTTCCGATACATCCTTTCTAATTGTCAGAATGCGAAGATCATTGTACCATTCCATCTTCAGGGAATCCTGATCAGATTCGGAGATGAGAGATTTGAGGCTATCTATCCGAGCATTATCCTGCGCTTTCACAAAAGGAAGCCAGAGGAGCAGGAGAAAAGTAGCCATGAAACAGGTTTTCATATCATTATCATCGTGGGATGCAGAGATGAGATAGGCAGTACAACAGCAAAATGCGCATTCTGAAACAAAAATGGCAACTCTTCTGCTAGAATATCAAAACGAATGTTAGGGGTTGCCATGAATTGTTGACAACCTCCAACACCAATGAAAAGGGGAAATAACTATTGATCACCAAGCTTAAGGAAGGCACGCCCTTTACTAACGGTATAACTTCCAGGGCGGACTGTTTTACCTGCCAAGGGATTTTTACTTGCCTTGATCGCTTTCAGAGTTGTGTTGGGAAGAACATCAAAGGAGTGGCCATTCATTTTTTCAGGTAGTCCTCTCAACGTGAGCAGGGAATTATTTTTAGATGTGCTGCCAGTATAGTTAGGCACATCTGGCCAGACGGCTTTGAGGTTTGTCCTGACACAGATTTCGAGATAATAACAATCGGTATCTGAACAGACCTCTATGCTAAAGCAATGGTCTGCAACTGGCGCGATTTCTTCAGGGGCAGAGGTTGCAGGAGATGTTGCAAATAGGTGTGAAGACAGACAGAATATCAGACAGAAGGACAAGAATAGATATTTCATGTAATTATGGGATTGAATGTGGATGAAAGCTTTGTCTGTTATGACTGATCCAAAACTATAAATGAAATACTCTCCAGAAACCCCCTCAAAAAGGCATATTTGAGATATCACTGAAAAAGGTGACAAGGAGAAAAAAGACAGATGACTTGAGGTCAAGACTTTGTCAGAGGCTGCCCTAACTCTGGACAACCTCTCGCATGAGAGTGGGGGAAATTAAGACAGTTTCTAATTCTTTGAGTGCTTGAAAACGCAGACTGGCTTCCTGCTTAGCCTCTCTTATTGTCGAAACACCAAATACTGCCAGGGAGTCAACTCAAGAGATTGACCTACGGCAAGGGCATAAGATTCTCCGCTAAAGTAATCTGTATAGGTACCCGCTGCATCTGCTTGTATGAGGTGGAAAGATTGACTCTCACCTGAAAAATTCATGATCCCGATCACAGAATTCTTGCCCTTCTTCCGCTGGAAGGCATAAATGTGCTCATCTGCATTGATTCGTTTGGGCATTCCGCCGAATTCTCCAGCCCAGATGGCAGGATTGTCAGCTTTGAGAGACACCAACTTTTTGTAAAAGTCTTGTAATCCATTAGGATCAGACCAGTCAATGTTGTCCTTCTCAAAAAATTCCAGGCGATGACTCAAACCGACTTCCTGTCCACTATACAGCATGGGGATTCCATAAGCAGTGAAGATAAAAGCTGCGAACGTTTTCCCCCCTGCTCCATAGCGTTCCTTGATGGTTCCATTCCAGGAATTTTCGTCGTGATTGGTAATCATCGTCATGCGGAAAGGCTTCATGCCATATTCCTGAATGTCTGCTTTGACCCAGGCATCCAGATCATTGGCTGTTTTTTCCCCTTTGGCAACTGCTTCTGTCAGATGCAAGAGTTCCCAGGCATAGGTGCCATCAAATTCCAGATGCATACGTGCCCCATCCCATTCTGCCAGCCAGAAGATGTCCTTCAGCGGATCGATGGCAGCTGTCGCTTCTTCCCAGAAATAGAGGGGAATTTCATGTCCGGCATGATCACAGCGAAAGCCATCGATATCTGTCTCACTGACCCAAAATGCCATGGCATCTATCATTGCCTGTCGGGTGCCAGGATTCGTATGATCCAGCAAAGCAATGTCCGTCCAATCCGCCTCATACGTGATGTTTCCCTGTTCATCCTTTGCATAATACTCTGGATGTGAGGTGATCCAGGGATTGTCCCAAGCCGTATGATTGGGGACCCAGTCCAGGATGACAGCGATCTCCATCGCATGTGCTTCCTTCACCAATTGCTTGAAATCCTCCATGCTTCCAAATTCGGGATTGACAGCTTTGTAATCTTTGATGGAATAATAGCTACCAAGAGAGCCTTTTCTGTTTTTCTCACCAATCGGCTGAATCGGCATCAACCAGAGCATTTGAATGCCCATGTCTTTCAAACGTGGAAGATCTTTTCGAAAGGCATTGATGGTTCCTTCAGGTGTATGCTGGCGAATGTTGACTTCATAGATGGTGCCGGAAGCGATTTTCTCCGGGTATGGAACAGGAGTGGATTTCTGGACAGGATCAGGGACAGATGAAGGGGGCGAACAAGCGATTCCCAAATAGAGGAAGATGGATATCAAGCAGGGTAGTAGTTTCATAATTTCAGTATGTGAAAAAATCCCCTCAAAGGTAATAGATTCTTGGAGAATGAGATGTGGCATGAATTCATCTCTGGAAATTGTAGCTCCAAGATGAATTCATGCAATTCAAACAGTTTCTGAGACCTTTATCTTTGAATCATGATTTTGAATGATGTTTCTCCATTGATCCGTAGAAAGTACAATCCCGGAGTGAAATTCTCTAGATTTTCCTCATACTCAAATGGTCCGAAGGATACGCTCTGCCTGCTCCTCCGAACGACCTTCCCTTGAATATTTATCCATTCAATCTCCAGAGAATGATCCTTTATCGCTTTCCCTGATATTTTGAGGAAATTTTTTGCTGGATTGGGGAAAACACGAATATTACTTGATACAAAGTTATCCAGGCTGGTACTCTTATTCGGAAGATATGTTAAGGAAATATCAGATAAACTTCCGATTGCTTCTTCCTGGAAAAGAGATAATGTATTGAGGGTATGATTGGTACGTATGGGGAGATTGAAATCAAAATAGATATCAGCGAAATTTTTGATTTCGGTATCCAAAGGGGCAGAAGAATGATGATCTATAGAGAATTGGATGAAGCCATGACTTGCGGCTTCATTAATATTGGAATCGGGAAGAAGGATGTTATCAAAATAAAAATGCAGCACAGCTTGCTCATAGCCATTCACTTCCAGTCTATATGGATGAGAAGTTGCCTCAATCTCCAAAGTCCTGAGGTCCAGGTTAGCAGAAAGCGTATCAATGATGAAAATGTTAAAGGCAGTATCGTTTCCTGTATTTTGAAAACGAACCAGATACTGAAGTCGACTTCCCGGTCTTGTCAAGCCATTGTTACCAAAGCCTTGCGGGACTACTTGTTTGTCATTTGGATCATAAGCTCCTATGATCGGCCTGCACATGGCTGCAAATGTTGGACCAGGATGACGAATTGGAAGAGGATAATTGTCGAGGAAGCCTTTGGAACTAAGGCTATCCAGGCTTACTGTACATCCTTCCAGGGCTGCTGATACCATAGAATTTTGTGGATGGTGTTCTTCCTGCTCTACTTCCAGGCGAAACATTTGTCCAGTACTCTGAATGTCAAAAAGAAGCGTATCTCCCTGTTGAAGGGACAAATTACCTGTCTGGACGAGTGCATCATCAGCAAAAATTCTATACTGACTTGAATCAGCCATATCAGCCTGGCCAATGTTGATTACAGAAAAGCGATTCAAACTATCTCGACACGCCTGCTGAATCATTAAAGAAGCACCTGACCAATTCGGAGCTGATGGAGGACAAAGATCTGGAGAATCCATCCAGGCATCCACACATTGGACAATCTCCAATAACTCTATAGAACTACATGAAACTTCTGTATGTAGTTGGACGGATCCACAATTCAGGGAGGAAACGGTCCCAATGTCTATTTCAAGGGTACTATCTGGCAAATAGCTAAATGGCAAACTGCTTGAGAGTAATGTGAGATACTGCGGAAGACGAACGAATAATTTGGTCTGATGGGTGGGATTGATCCCCCAATTGCAATAATCAAGGCTTATCGTTCCAGGAAAACATCGGCGGCTCCAAAAACCACTTAACTCAAGAGAGAGATCAGGACAACTATCCCGGTGGATGCCCAAATCCTGGACAAAGACTGTGGAATCTGATGGAAGAACTGTTGCCTGGATATTTATGGTACAACTTTGCCATCCTGGTCTGGAAGGAAAAACAGAAATGGAATAGGTGCCAGTATCGATCGAAAGGAGATAATTGCCAAATTCATCTGTCGACCCGTAAAAAGGTCCTGGCATCGCTTGAATGATCTCATATTGTCCTGCTAAGTCAATGGAGTCATTTTGACAATTTAGATTGATGTCGTAATACGCATATCCTGAGAGAAAATATTCATCATCGATTCCACAAGGGCCATTGGCGAGAATACTTGCTGCATCACAACCATTGCCATTTGAAGAAATCTTTTGAGAAGCTTCTGTTAGGCCTACACTGTTCACATAGTTGTACAAACCGCAACAATCGTTCAAGGAAGAGTTTTGCTTGACATTCATACTTGAAGAGCCATAATAGTGGATATTTCTTAATCCATGTAGATTTTGTAAGGAATGATTACTCAGGACAGTGAGGCCACCGTATAAACTATCTACCTGGCTGAATCCATCAAATTGTGTCAACAGTGGATTTTGAACAATGGCTATGCCGCCAGCAATCTTTTGGAGATTATCAAGACCTGCCAGACTGGTCAACAGAGGATGATCCTGAATCCTCACGGACATGATAGACGTTCCTGGTGTAGCAGGTGAAGAACCGATAGTGGTAAGACTTGAAAATCCAGAAATATCAGCCAGGCTGGCATTGTCTAGCATAAAGATTCTATCTCCTATAGTCTTAAGGTTTGATAGGCCGTTGAGATTGGTTAAGAAGTTAGTACCAGAAATTCGAAATTGTCCACCGACATATTTCAGACTGGACAAGCCATCAACATTGGCTAAGCTGCTGCAATCTGTAAGCCCAAATCCCCCCTCAATGGAGTCGACATTTATTAATCCGTCAACATTTTGAAGAGCAGGACTTGAAATTCCAAATCCTTCCTGAAGATGTGTGAGCCCGGAAAGCCCATCGACATTTGACAAAGAAAGAAAACCACTGATTGATAAAGAATTTCCAACATATGTCAAATTGGACAGGGAATCAAGATTTGTCAATATAGTATTGGCAGGAATATTCGTTTCTTCATACATTCTGAAGGTACCACCCACATAGGTCAAATCTGCCAGGCCATCAACATTGCTGAGATTTGGGCAGGCCGAAATTGACAACAGACCCCCTATACTATCGAGATTGGCTAATCCATCAAGATTCTCAATTGCTAGACCGGTTATGAAAAAATCCTCAGGAATGTTGGTCAAACCGATCAGCCCATCGACATTCAAAAGACCATCAGGATGATCAAATTGAATTTTTCCGCCAATGGAGCTGACATTCGCTAATCCATCAATATTGGTTAAATTTTGTAGAGATGAATTAGCACCGGCTATTAGCAATAAGTCTCCACCAATGAGTGTCAAATTTGATAATCCATCAAGATTGCTCAAGGAATCTGCACCAAAAATATAGAGATCGCCATGAATTTCTGTCAAACTGTATAAACTATCAACATGGGATAAGTCTGAGCCAGACATTGTCAGACTTCCTGTAATAATAGAATAGCCAGGAAAGGTATCAGCTTGTAGTTGATTGCCAATTCCGTAATGGCCATTTAGCACCTGACCAAAACAATCATTGAAAAGGGAGAGCAAGATGAAAAGGAGAAATACTGTTTTTCTGAGGAAATCAAAAAGGATGGAATTCATGATTGAGTTGATTGTGGTTGTATAAAGAAGATCGTATTGATAGGATAAATGTATAAATATTTGGAGGAAATCCCGATAAGATTACGAGAGTGCATCGAAATAAATAGATATCACTTTTTCTGGCATGAAAGTCTTGATTCAACTTTAGTAGAAAATTGTCTCAATCTGCTCTTTTGCAAATCTCTATCGGATCCGTTTTCTCCTTCACTCAGTTGTGTGGAGATAAGCAGATGATTACTTACCTTGCCTATATCATTCAACGACTTTGCTACTACTTCTATGGACAAACGAACTTTCCTCAAAACTTCTTCTGCCTTCGTGGCCGGGAGCATGCTCTCTCCGCTCATTTCCTGCCAAACAGACGAAACTCAAGCAATGGAACAAATAGCAGCCCGTACCAATTGGGCGGGAAATCTCACCTATAGCACTCAGGTATTGCATGAACCCACTACCGTGGCAGAAGTTCAGGCCCTGATCAAACAGCACGACAAGCTGCGCATGCTGGGGACTCGACATTGTTTCAACAAGATTGCAGACAGCAAGGTCCGACAAGTATCCATGGCAAAGCTCAATCAGGAAATGACGATCGATGAAGCGGCTATGACGGTAAGTGTGGGACCTGGGGTTCGTTATGGAGAGTTGAGTGTGTTTTTGCATGAAAAGGGCTATGCTGTTCACAATCTGGCCTCTTTGCCGCATATTTCTGTAGCAGGGGCATGCTCCACAGCTACACATGGCTCCGGCAATGAGAATGGGAATTTGTCTTCGGCTGTAGCCGCTCTCGAATTCGTCGATGGCAATGGGGAATTGCAGCAACTATCCAGGGACAAGAATGGAGAGACTTTTCTGGGGGCAGTTGTTGGATTGGGTGGGGTAGGGGCGATCACAAAGGTGACACTGGATATCTTACCAACTTTCCTTGTCCAGCAGGACATCTATTTGAATCTTCCTTTGCAGGAAGTCCTGGACAATTTTGATGCCGTTACCGGAGCGGGTTACAGTGTCAGCTTTTTTACCGATTATCAAAAAGACGAGATCAACCAAGTTTGGATCAAGCGTGTAGCAGATCCTGCCAATCCCATACAAGCAGATCCGGAGTGGTTTGGTGGCAAACTGCAGGACCGAAATGTGCATCCCATCATCACATTGGGGGCGGAGAATTGCACAGATCAGATGGGGGTTCCCGGTCCCTGGTATGATCGCTTGCCGCACTTCAAAATGGGGTTTACGCCCAGCAGCGGCAAAGAATTGCAATCCGAATATTTTGTTCCACGCCAGCATGCAGTGGAAGCCATCAAGGCCGTTCAGAAACTTGGCCCACAATTGACGGAGCAATTGATGATCTCCGAAATCCGCATGATCGCAGCTGACAAGTTCTGGATAAGTCCTTGTTATCAGCAGGATAGCGTCGCCATTCACTTTACCTGGGAACAGAATGAGACTGAAGTCCGCAAACTGATGTCGATCATCGAGCGAGAATTGACACCATTTGGCGTGAAACCGCATTGGGGCAAGATCTTTAACTTTGAGCCAGAAGTGTTGCAGCCCAGATATGAAAAGTTGGAAGATTTTCGAGCTTTGTTGGCACAATTTGATCCGAAGGGGAAGTTTAGAAATGCCTTTTTGGATCGGCATGTGTTTTAGGGAGAAGGTGAGCGGAACCTGATTCTTAGTAGATTTTTTGGTGTAGGCACCCTTCCAGAGATTTTATATGTCTTTGGAGGAAAGTAAACATATGCGACCTCTTTTCTTCTATTTGTCAATCCTTTGCTTGCTGACATTCGCTTGCGAAAATAAGGAACAAAGGCCTTCCTCTATCAATGGGATCTGGAAATCTATTGGCTCTGGTTGGATCTTGCACATAGAGGACAGTACTCATTATGCTTTATATGACATTACTTCTATTTCCTGTTTACCGGGAAGGGCATCAGATCTTCAGGAAATTCTACCTGCTTTAGAATTGAATAGAGATACCTTGTCCTTATTAAAAGGTGTGGTCCGCTATCAGTTTACAAGAGGGGAAGCTTTACCGGATCATTGTCGGGAAGACCTTGGTAGGGAACAGCAAGATAATCCCCTTTACAACTTTGATGTTTTCGCAGAGACTGTCAAAGAACACTATGCTTTTTTTCAGCTGAATGATCTTAATTGGGATCAGCTTTACCATCAGCAAAGAGGAAAACTAAGTGAAAGATCAAGTGAAGAAGACTTATACAAGGTATTGGAAGAAACATTGGAAATCTTGAAGGACAACCATGCTTATTTGGAAGCAACAGAAGAGTTTTACGAAGCCTTGGAGGAGGATGAAGAGGATAATCAGGAGCTTGTGCAAAAGGAGGAAAGCCTGCCAGAATACGGAGATTTTCAAATAGCTGCTATGGTTGCAAAACATCATCTGGAAGAAGAGATGACCAAGGATTCATGGCTGATCCAATGGGGAAAGTTCACCGATAACATTGGATTTGTACAAGTGAAATCCATGTGGTTGTATGCCGATCTGGATATTCCTCCATCTATGATAGAAGATGTAGGATTTGTGGACGCTTATGTAGAAACGTTTCACAAGATGGAGGAAGGCGAGTATATTGAGAAGGAAGTCAAAGGTGTCCAAAAAATCATGGATCAGGTCATGCATGATCTTTCCGATATGGATGCTTTGGTATTCGACATTCGCTTTAACGGGGGCGGACAGGATGCCGTAAGTTTTGAGATACTGAGTCGCTGTGTCTCTGGAATTCAGCTGGTAGCGAAACAGAAATTGAGACATAAAAATCAATTCTCCCCTGAACAATCATTATATATAGAAGGTGTCCAAGATCCCTTTTCCAAGCCTGTATACGTGCTGACCTCTCCCCAAACAGGAAGTGCCGCAGAAGCATTCGCTATTGCAACGATGTCCTTGAATCATGTAACAAGAATAGGTTCGCATACTTCCGGTGCCATGTCAACAGCCCTAGAAAAAACATTGCCCAATGGCTGGGTGTTTGCGATCTCCAATGAAATCTATATGGATACACAAGGAGAGAATTATGAGAACATTGGCATTCCTGTAGATGTTGAATTGGGATATCCGGAGGATAGACAAACTTTTTTCAGAGCAATTGCTGATGGATTGCTAGAAGATAAGCAGAATATATTGACAGCGATAACTAATTTGCGAGACGAATAGATGGACGATAATAGATTCTTAGAAAAAAATCTTCTATATTTGCTGAGTGATTACTTACTTTTGATGACGGATAAGAAAGAAAAGATATTACTTGCTGCCTTGGAACTCTTTGCCAATGAAGGATACAATGCTACACCAACCAGTCGTATTGCCAAACTAGCTGAAGTATCAGAGGGATTGATATTCAAGCACTTTCGAAACAAAAAAGGACTTTTGGATGCCATTGTAGGAGAGGCAGAAGTGAGAATGCAGCAATTTTTCCTGCCCGTCTTTGAGGAAGATGATCCAAAGGAAGTATTAAAGAAGGTAATAGAGATGCCTTTTCATGCACATGTATCCCTGAGCAGAAGCCAAAAAGATTTCTGGAAACTTCAGTTCAAACTCAAGTGGGAAAAAGAGTATCACAAGCCTGAAAAAATGCAGCCATTGATTGACAAACTAACAGTTGCCTTTACTGACTTGTCTTATGCAAATCCTGAGCAGGAAGCCAAACTATTGACCCAAATCATTGATACCATCTCAGTGGAGATGCTGCGAGATAGTGCAGACAGTCAGTTGGACTATCACCAATTTCTCTTGCATAAATACAATCTTTGATTATTTAACTATTCATTCAAAAAAAGTGAGTACTCACCATTTGACCCGTCCACCATTCTAAAACTCAACAAATATGAAACTAGGAAAAATCCTCATCTTAGCCTTTCTGCTCCTTTTTGCAGGCATTGTGGTGGGATTGGCTTTCCCGGATGTCAATCCGCCAAAACCAGAATTCCCTGAGTCAGAAGAACACACGCTTGCACCAGAGATGGAGGCCGCTTCAGAAGAAGCCTTTGATAAGATGATGCAGGTCTTGACCCATAAGCGTTGTATGAATTGTCATCCATCAGATGATCATCCTCGACAGGGAGAGGACAGTCATGTTCATAAGTTTGGCGTGCAAAGGGGAGCAGACAATCATGGTGTTGCTGCGCTTCGATGTAATACCTGTCATCAAAGTGAGAACAATGCCCTGTCAGGCGTACCAGGTGCACCAGAATGGAGCCTCGCTCCCTACAGCATGAGATGGCAAGGGCTGACACGTATAGAAATCGCTGAATCCATCCTTGATCGAAAAAGAAATGGAGGTCGGTCCCTGGAACAAATTGTTGAACATTTGACAGAACATGAACTGGTCCTGTGGGCATGGGAACCTGGCGTAGATGCGGAAGGAAATCCCCGAGAAACCCCTCCCGTCTCCAAAGAAGACTATATCAAAGCCGTCAAAGAATGGGCAGAAGCTGGTGCACATATTCCAGAGGAATGAACAACAATGCTTCAGCATGTGCGGCTGGGTGCATCCCGATACGTCGGGACGGAGAGGATGGTAGTGGGGTCGGCCTTGGTTGTTTGTGTTGAGCGAAGCGAATTCCCGAGAATCGGGGCTTGATTGTTTGGTCCTTTTGTATCAAGACGAAAGGACATGAAACGATCAAAAGCCAACTAGATCACGAAAAACCTTTCCAATAAAAAATAATAAACATGAAGATATCATTCACTATCAATGACCAGGCCCAAACCGTAGACGTGGATGGCAATACCCCACTTCTCTGGGTGGTCAGAGACGTACTCGACCTCAAAGGAACCAAATTTGGATGCGGCAAGGCTGCTTGTGGAGCATGCACCCTGCATGTTGACGGATATGCCATCCGTTCCTGTTCCTATCCGGCCAAACTGGCCGAAGGCAAACATATCACCACCATCGAAGGCTTGTCTGATGGAGACAACTTACATCCAGTCCAGCAAGCATGGATGGAAGAAATCGTCCCGCAATGTGGCTATTGCCAACCAGGATTCATGATGGCCACAGCTGCCATGTTGAATCAGATCCCCAATCCAACGGACAAAGATATCGATGACAACATTGTCAATATTTGTCGGTGTGCAACTTATTATCGCATGCGGAAAGCGATCCATCGCGCTGCAGAAATCCAAAATAGTAATTCCTAATCCCCATACCATGACTGCAAAAAATAAAAAGAAAAAAGGCTGGTCCAGACGAAAGTTTCTCCTCCGATCTGCCATTGGAGCAGGTGTTCTACTTGGAGTAGGTGTGATTGCTAGAAATCCATTCAGAAGAGCAGCAGCAGGCTTGGCCAACTCCGCAGAATTGCCTTACAGTGGAAATACCTCTACCCCAATGATTTGGTTTGAAATAACTGCTGATAATGAGGTCATTCTGCATAGTCCAAAGGTAGAAATGGGACAAGGAACCTTTACCAGTATGGCTCAAATGGCCGCTGATGAACTGGAAGTGGATATAAGCCAGATAACAGTCGTTCATGCTGCGACCTCTACTGGCAATATCGATGGAACTAGTACAGGTGGAAGTACTTCAATAGCCAGTTTGTGGATGCCTCTAAGAGAGCTTGCTGCCACTATGCGTGAGATGATTAAGGGAGAAGCTGCAAAACAATTGGGAACGGACCTTGGATCGCTCAAAGTAGCGAATGGTATTATAAAAGCGGGAAGTGAGTCCCGGACCTATGGAGAAATTGTGAAGGAAGTGAGCGAATGGAAGGTTCCTGATACACCGCCTCTCAAGGATCTCAAGTCCTATACATTCATTGGCAAACCAGTCCCTCGGGTAGATCTGAAAGCCAAAGTTGTAGGAGAACCCATTTTTGGGATGGACGCGACCATGCCTAATATGCTCTATGGTTCTGTGGCAAGGTCTTCTCTGATCGGTGCCAGCTATGTCGATGCGGATGTCAGTGCAGCAGAGGGCATGCCAGGAGTAGTCAAAATTGTAAAGGAAAAGGACTTTGTGGGGGTTGTGGCAACATCGTATACAGAAGCGGAAAATGCAAAAAGTGCAATCCGGGTGAACTGGAAAGTCGACAAAGAGTGGAGTTCTGCTGATATAGAAGACATGATACAAGTAGGCAGGGGAGAGCCAGTCAATATTCAACTGGAAGGAAGTCCTGACAGTGAATTGGAAGGAGATGATGTCATCACAGCAGAATTCAAAAGTCCGATTGGCGCACATGCACAAATAGAGCCCAATGGTGCGCTGGCTTATGTAGAAGCGGACAAGGCTACTGTGATTATTTCGACACAGGTTGTTAATATCACAAGGAATGAAGTCGCAGATCGATTGGGCCTTGATGCTGACAATGTTATCATCCAACCTACCTTTCTGGGAGGTGGGTTCGGAAGAAGATTGCATACACCCAATGCCATACAGGCAGCACTTCTCTCAAAAGCAGTGGGCAAGCCCGTCAAATGTTTCTTCAACCGGAAAGAAGAATTTCAGCAAGACACTTTCCGCCCGCCAACCCATCATCTACTTAAAGCCAAGTTGGGAGACAATGGTCTCATCGAAGCCATCGAACACAATGTCTCCAGTGGAGATGTCATGTTTGGTTCGGCTCTAACTCCTCCCGGTATTGGAGCCATTTTAGGAGCAGATGTCGGGGCGTGGCGGGGAGGAATGATTCAATATACAGGGATTCCCAACTATCAGGCGATCTCCTGGAGAGTGAAGCTTCCTTTTGCAACAAGTTTCTGGAGAAGTTTGGGATTGCTGGCCAATACCTTTGCGATTGAAAGCTTTATGGATGAACTGGCCATAAAAGCAGGTAAAGATCCCATTGAGTTTCGTTTGGCACAAATAAAAGATGATGGTCCTGGGAAACGATTGAAAGCAGTCATTAAAGAAGCGGGAAAAAGATCTGGCTACTCTGATGAAGTTGTAAATGGACGAGCAATGGGTTTTGCCTGCTCGACTGATGCGACGACTCCTTGTGCCCATGTGGCAGAAGTATCTGTGGAAGGCAAAGAAATTAAGGTTCACAAGGTTACTTGTGTGATGGACCCGGGCATTTCGGTTAATCCTGATCAGGTCCGTGCACAGTGTGAGGGATCTGTCATTATGGGCTTGAGTGCTTCTTTGTATGAGAAAATGACCGTGAAAAACGGTTCGCTCAGACCCATTATTTATGGTCCATACAAGATGGCTCAGATGCGGCATGCCCCTAAGGAAATCGATGTCGTTCTCTTGCAAAATCACGACAAACCTGGTGCAGTTGGAGAACCACCGCTTGGACCAATTGGAGCCGCCATCGCCAATGCCGTATTTCGGTTGACAGGTCAGCGAATGCGCGAATTGCCCATGCAATTGGCTTAAAGTCATAAGAGAATTTTATGATTGATTCAATGTCATCCCGGAATTTTTTGTGAGCAAAGCAAGCAAAAAATATTCGGGATGACACTTCATATTCATGCAGCTGAGTTGCTGATGATGAATGATTGGTCATGTACCATATATGTGAATCAGGTTTGGAATAAGAACAATTTGGACTCGGAGAAAGGTATAGGGATATAAGGGGAATATGGACATGGAGCTGGATGTTGTACAGGCATTTATTCTTAACTATCTCGCCCTATACCGCATACCTTATACCTACAATTAACTTGCCTATCATTTCTGATATTTTTTTGAAAAAAGATAAAAAAAACAAAACCCTTGAAAGACCTCTTCGTACATTAGTGAGTACTTACTCACAAAAAATCAAAAATAAACACTCTTTTAGCAAAAAAATAAGTACAAATATTTTTTTATTCACACAAATAGTGAGCAATCACTGATAAAATAAAGACAATGAATACTCAACAAGTTATCCTCCTCACTGGCGCTTCTTCAGGCATAGGCAAAGAAAGTGCCCTTCAACTGATCAAAGAAGGCCATATCGTCTATGGTGCAGCGAGAAGGATCGAAAAAATGCAAGCACTGCTCGAAGCCGGAGGGCATGTCATCCAATTAGATGTAACAGACTATGCACAGGCAGAAAAAGCGATCACTCAAATCGTCGAAGAACAGGGAAGGATTGATGTGCTGGTGAACAATGCTGGCTATGCGATCTACGGAGCAGTAGAAGATACCAACATGGAAGATGTGCAGCGGCAGTTCGATGTGAACTTCTTTGGGGTAGTGAAACTGACACAACTAGTTCTTCCACATATGCGCGCCCAACAATCAGGCAAAATCATCAATGTCTCCTCTATGGGAGGGAAAATGTATACGCCATTGGGTTCCTTCTATCATGCAACCAAACATGCACTGGAAGGCTGGAGTGATTGTCTGCGCCTGGAACTGAAAGACAAGGGAATCGATGTCGTGGTAGTGGAACCAGGAGCGATTGCGACTGAGTTTGGAGATGTGATGACACAGCCAATGATAGATCGTTCAGGAGCAGGAGCCTATAAAGAACTGACCCAGGTGTTGGCAAAAGCGACACTGGAAAGTTATAAAAAACCCAATATGGCCTCCCCTCCTTCAGTGATCGCCAAGGTAATTTCCAAAGCGGTCAAAGCAGACCGACCCAGAACCAGATATGCAGCAGGAAAGTTTGCGAAGCCCATGATATGGATCAGGACCTATTTGGGCGATAGAATATTCGACAGGGTTGTGATGAGTCAAGTGAGATAGGTCAATGAGACCGAGGTAAGAGAAGAAATGGAGGGATGTGCCCATCCAGGGAATGACCTCCATTTCTTTGTATTTATTCTTAAGAGACTGTTTTGGAATCTGTGCTAAGAATTTTTAGGAGGTATTTTTTTCTCAGACAAGGCTCTTAGTTTGACTTTGGCCAAAATGGAAATTCAAATCTCTTTACCGTACACTTTTACCAGTTTAGGCGAGCTGGCCCCCAAAATTCGGTGAACTGGGGCGGAAATGTGGTGTTGGGCTTAGAATTTTGGCAGCGCACCAGACCATCCGATTGGCGGTTTTTACGCAACTTTTTGCCGCCAAAAAGTTGCAAAGAAATCTAAAAACAAAGGAAAATAAAAAGTGTACAGTTGTGAATAAATTTTCAATGAGAATTAATCAACATCACCTAAAAACAGCGA